>CAZISE010000039.1:0-30435 GCA_964541945.1 uncultured Verrucomicrobiota bacterium | reverse complement strand
AGCGGTTATTGTAGGGAGGTCATGACAGGTCGGTAATGGACTGTTCTGCATTACAAGGGGATGGACGAGAGGCGTCGTATCGCCCTGCAACGATTCACGGCGTTGCCTCCGCCAACGTTTTCACAAGTTCCCCCTCGACTGACGAACCTGTTCTCCACAACCGCATCCTCAAATGATTGGCGCTCCCGGCAGGACTTGAACCTGCGACCACCGGTTTAGGAAACCGATGCTCTATCCATCTGAGCTACGGGAGCGCCCAAACCGCGAACGACTCTAGCCGTTGCCGCCGCATTGGCCAGTCCAAAGTGCGGCCCGAAGACGGTCGGCAACATACTCCAGCATGGCCGGTTCTTCCAACAGGGGCGGACTGATTTCCCAGGTGACGCCGGGATGCTTCTTCAGTGTCTGCTCAAACATCAACGGCACATCCTCCCGCAGATGCGAGCCGGGCACCAGGAAAAAGGCGTAGCCGTAAATGTGATTGCATCCTCTGGCCACCAGACGATTGAGCGCTTCGGGGATGGACGGTTGTGCCAGTTCCATGAAACACGGCTCGATGTGTTCGTAGCCGAGGCGCGCTCGGAGGCGCTCGACAAAACGCAGCATGACATCGTTGCCTTCCTTCCGACGGGAACCATGTGTGAACACGACGACCCCTGTTTTGTGTTGCATGAAACCGACGATAGCACAGACGGCCCGTTTATGGTAGTAATACGACAAGCGAGGTTGTCCATGCTGGTCAGCATCATTGTGCCAACATTCAATCACGCGCCTCATCTGGCGGTCACCTTGCAACAGTTGCGGGAGCAACCCGATGTCGAGTTGATCGTGGTGGATGGCGGTTCCACGGATGCCTCGGCGGACATCGCCCGCCGCTTTACCCCTTATGTGTTCGTGTCACATCCCGGTCGCGCCCGCCAAATGAATGATGGTGCGCGTCATGCCACCGGTGACATCTTGTTGTTTTTGCATCCCGACACCTTTTTGTTGTCCGGCGCCACGCTGGAACTCCAGCGGCGCATCATTGCCGCCAGCGCGGTGGGCGGCGCGTTTGATCTGCACATGGACTCGCCCCGTTGGCTTTGCCGGGTGGTGAGCCGTTTGAGCAGCGCCTGGGCGCGGTTGTGGCGGTTGCCGCGTGGTGAACAGGGTATTTTCGTTTGGCGACAGGTTTTCGAGAAGATTGGCGGTTTTCCCAACACCCCTATCCTTGAAGACGGCGCGTTGGCGCGTCGGCTGCGTCGGGCGGGGCGGCTGACGTTTATCCCTGATGGATTGATTGTCAGCGCGCGCCGGTGGCATGCGCACGGTGTTTTGCGGACGAGCCTGGTGGATGTCTGGATTCGGTTTCTGGCGTTTCTGCGTCTGCCGCCGTCGGAGTTGCGGCGCATCTATGACGGCTGGATGTCCGCCGGCAAGGTCGGGGTCAGTGTTGATTCACCACGTCAATCAGCAGGCGCAGCCGCCCGAAATTTGTCCGGTTAAACGGAAAGACGATTCGGTGGAGTGAGAGGGTTTCCGGTTCATTCTCTTCTTCGGGCAACGGGGTGGAGGCTTGGAAGGTGCCGCCGGGGCGACAGATTTTTGCGAATCGTTCGTTCAGGGTGCGGAGAAGGGTTTCGGTGACCGGATGCTGGAGGCGCAGCACCAGCAGGTCTTTGACGTAGCGGCTGGAATGGTAGTTGCGGTAGAAGCCGGCGATTTCGTCGCAGGCCTCTTCCACGTCGTCGGTGATTTTGAACAGCGCCAGGTCATCCTTGTCAATCAGGTCGGCACCGAGCAACTGGTCCTCGACAAACCGCCACCAGGTCTTCCAGTAATGGCCGCGGGGCGCGTCCACGAACACCAGCGGTTTGGGCTGGGCCTTGCCGGTCTGCATGAGCGTGAGCGCTTCAAATCCTTCGTCGTGCGTGCCGAAGCCGCCGGGGAACAGCGCGATGGCATCGCTCTCCTTCATGAAACAGAGTTTGCGAGTGAAGAAGTATTTGAAGAAGATCAGTTTCTTGTCACCGGCGATCTCCTCGTTGGGTTCCTGTTCGAACGGCAGGCGAATGTTCAGGCCGAAGCTGTTTCCCCGGCCCGCGCCGCGCTGGGCGGCGCCCATGATTCCTTCGCCGCCGCCGGTGATGACCATGAAACCGCGTTTGACGATGGCCTTGCCGAATTCGACCGCCTGCTGGTACGGCGGGGTATCGGGACGGGTGCGGGCGGAGCCGAAGACAGTGACCTTGCGGTGGTTCTGGTATGGCGCGAAGATTTTGGCGGCGTAACGCAGTTCCTTCAGTGCGGAGGCGATGACGCGCATGTCGCGTCGGTCCATCTTTTCGTCGAGCAGGCGCAGGGCGGTTTGGATGATGTCTTCGGCGAGGTCGGCATTTTCGCGGTCGCGGTTTTGGAGCAATTGTCGGATGAGATCGTGGTCGTTCATGGCGGATCAAGATGCAATCGTGGGTCGGCGAGGTCCAGCCGATACATGATCTGGTTGTAGTCGTAGCGGGGGGTTGGCGATGGGTTGCCCGAAAATGTTTCGGCGTAGGTGCCTTGGAAGTAGATGATGCGTCCGCCCTGCTGGTCAAAGAACGGGTGGTGAACCGGGTTGTAGAACGAGTAGCGGTGGTGGGAGAGGATTTTTCGGGCTTTGCTCCACGGCCCGGTCACGTGATCGGCCTCGGCGTACCAGACCTCGCCGAGGAAGGAAAAACCGCCTTCTTGCACGGCGATGAGAATCCATTTTTTCCGGTAGTCGTTCCAGTTGATCGAGCCGGCGTGGAGTTTGATTTTTTTGCCCGAATCGGCATCCACTACTGTTCGATCCGATGGCAACAGCTCGTAGTTTTCTTGTTTCTTCAAGTCGGCCAGTGTGGCGCGAACGCGCACCGTGGCGAACGGGGTGGCGAAGTAAAAGTGGTCGCCGACGCGAACGGTTTGGCCTTGGGGGCAGCGTTTTTTGTCGGCCAGGTCGAACTCGACGAGTTTGTCGAACTGTTGGGTTTGGTCGTTGAAGAGGATCAGGCCGTGTTCCAGGACCGTGCCGAGGTCTTTCATGCGAGAATAATGCGCCACGAGCCGTTCCTGTCCCGACTCGTCGGCCACCGTTAACAAGCCGTCAATCCAGATCGGGCCGGGTTCCTTGAATGGCACCATTTTTTTGCTGAACCCGTCGGCATCCACAAAGTAGGTCAGGTCCACGCCGGTGCTCGGATCCAATCCCGGCAGTTCGGAGGTGGCCCCGGAGGTCTGGAACTGGCCGAGCGGATATTTCGGGCGGTTGGTGTCGCCCCAAAACCAGTAGAGTTTGCCGCGATACGGCACGACCTGCACGGAGTCCTGACCGAGCACCTGCCCGTTCAACAACGGCTCCCGTATCGGCGGCTTGAGGCCGAGCAAAACGGTGTCGCGGTAAATCCCCTCGCCCGTCATCCGATAGAGGCGTTCGGCGATGTTGCGCCGCTTGATTTTGATCTCGGCGCGACCGCCGTGGTTGACCATGAGACGGATGCCGGCATAACCGAACCCGTCCTTGGGGAACTCGTAGCCGTGGCTGCGGACGTAAAAAAAGACCTCCTGCCCCATCAATCCTGGTTCGTCGAATGCCACCAGACCGTTGCTGTCGGTCACAAACAACAGATGGTTAACCGTTTCCAGTTCGACCAACGGCACGCCGCGTCCTGTCTGCTCATCCACGACCTTGATGGCGAAAGGAGGCGCTGCGAAGAGGACGTTCCAGGACAACAGCGCCGCGCACCAGAGCATTGACCATTTCACGGGGACAATCATGGGCGACATGGTAACCGTGGATCGGTTTCTTTTCCAGCGATGAAAACAACACCACGGAATTTTTTGCCGTTTGGCCCGGTGATTCGCGGTTGAATCGCGCCGCCCCTTGGGGTACATATCCCCCGCCCATGAGTCCCGACGCAACACCCAAGGCACAGCGAGTGAACCTGCGCCGCCCCGATGTGATGGCGGCGGTGCGGGAACAGGTGGAACAACACTATCGCAGCCAGATTGTCGAAAAACTCCGCCAGCGCGGCAGCGTGCTGGAAGCGGCGGGGTTGACCGTGCGACTGGCCAAGGAGTTCGGTTTTTGCTACGGCGTGGAGCGGGCCATTGACCTCGCGTATGCGGCGCGCAAGGTTTTTCACGACCGCAACATCTACATCCTCGGCGAAATCATTCACAACCCCGAAGTCAATGATCAGCTTCTGGCCATGGGCATCAAGTTTCTCTCCGGGCCGCACAAAAGCGCCGATATTGACCAATTGACCGCCGACGATGTTGTGATCATCCCGGCGTTTGGCGCTCAGATGGAGATCATGAACAAACTCAACGCCAAAGGCTGCCAACTGGTGGACACCACCTGCGGCGACGTGATGAGCGTCTGGAAACGTGTTACCCAAAACGCCAGAGAACGTTTCACCTCCATCATCCATGGCAAATCCAAACACGAGGAAACCCTGGCCACCAGTTCCCGCCCGATTGCCATCGAAGGGGGACACTATCTCGTCGTCCTCAATGTCGCCGAGACCGACTTTGTCTGCGATTACATCCGCAACGGAGGCGACAAGGAAGCGTTTCTTCAAAAATTCAAAGGCGCGTGCTCGCCGGGATTTGATCCCGACCAGCATCTGGTCGCCATCGGCGTGGCCAACCAGACAACCATGCTCCGCAGCGAGACCGAAGAGATTCAGCGGCGGCTGCGGCAGGCCATGCTCGACCGCTACGGCGCGGAGAATCTCGACAAACATTTCCGTATGTTCGACACCATCTGCGGCGCCACCCAGGAACGACAGGACGCCCTGATCGAATTGCTCAAGCAACCGTTGGACATGATGATCGTCGTTGGCGGCTACAACTCTTCGAACACCTCCCATCTGGCCGAGTTGAGCGAGGCCTGTGTGCCAACCTTTTTCATCAAAAACGCCAACGAAATCCTTTCCGCCAAAGCCATTCGCCATTTCAACCTCCACCAACAACAGGAAGTACTCACCGAAAACTGGTTGCCGGACGGCCCCGTCTCCATCGGCATCACCGCCGGCGCCTCCTGTCCGAACAACTTGATTGACGACACGGTCCGACGGCTGTTTGCGTTGCGTGGCGTCAATGTGGACGAAATCATCGCCAATCACTGAGAACCTCATCCCATGCACCGATCCCTACCCCGATTCCCAACGACTGAACTCGCCGAAATCGAATTCCCCAAGGAAGTCTCACGTCTGCGCGAACTCGCCTACAACCTCTGGTGGACCTGGTCGCCACAAGCCCGCCGCATGTTCAGCCACATCCAACCCGGCCTCTGGGCCATCTACCGCAACCCGATCGAGCTGTTCATCAACCTCGAACACCATCACTGGGAAGAACTTCTCCAAGACGAAATCTTCCTCACCATGTACCGTTCCGTCCTGCGCGAGTTCGACGCCTACATGAAACCTACCGTGCCCACCTGGTTCGTGGAAAACTACCCCAATTACCAGGGAGGCCCCTTTGTCTATTTCTCTACCGAATTCGGCTGGCACGAATCCCTCCACACCTACTCCGGCGGCCTCGGCATCCTCTCTGGCGACCACTGCAAGTCCGCCAGCGATCTCGGATTACCCTTCATCGGCATCGGCCCCCTCTACAAACACGGTTACTTCGAACAGGAAATCGAACCCGACGGACGCCAACAACACTTCTACCCCGCCTACGATTTCGCCCGCCTTCCCCTTCGTCCCCTGCTCGGCGAAAACGGCCGCCAACTCACCGTCACCGTTCCCTTCCCCGGCCGCGACGTCCATGTCCAGGTCTGGCTGGCCCAAGTCGGCCGCGTCCCCGTGCTGTTGCTCGACACCGACACCCCGAAGAACGAACCCGCCGACCGCCCCATTACCGGCCAACTCTACGTCAGCGGACGCGAAATGCGCATCTGCCAGGAAATCGTTATTGGCATGGGCGGTGTCCGCGTTCTTCAAGCCCTCAACATCGAGCCGGCCTGTTGGCACATGAACGAAGGCCACTGCGCCTTTCTGGGTTTCGAACGCATCCGCGCACTGGTCAAACAAGGCACCAGTTTTTCCGACGCCTGCCAACAAGTCGCCCGAAACGCCGTCTTCACCACCCACACCCCCGTGCCCGCTGGCAACGAAGCTTTCGACCTCGCTCTCATCCGCAAATACTTCAAAGACTACTGTGCCGAAATCGGCATTGACCTGGACCAACTCATCCGCCTCGGCCTCTCCCACCCCGGCCGCGACCCGCAGCCGTTCAGCCTCACCGTCCTCGCCATCCACCTCTCCAGCTACTGCAACGGCGTCAGCCAACTCCACGGACAGGTCAGCAACGAGATGTGGCGACACGTCTTCCCCCAAACCACCCCCAACGACACCCCCGTCAAAGCCATCACCAACGGCGTCCACACCCAAACATGGCTCGGCTGGCAAATGGCCGACCTCTACGACAAATACCTCACCCCCGCCTGGCGCCAAAACCTCATGGACGACCTCTTCTGGAAACGCGGCGTCGCCAACATCCCCGACACCGAACTCTGGGAAGTCCACAACCTCCAAAAAGAAAACCTCATCCGCTACACCCGCACCAGCCTCCGCACCCAACTGGCCCGCCACGGTTGTTCCCCCGACGAATTGCGCGACCTCGAAAACCTCCTCAACCTCGAATGGCTCACTATTGGATTCGCCCGCCGCTTTGCCACCTACAAACGCGCCGACCTGCTCTTCCGCGACTTCAACCGACTCCGCGCCATCCTTAAAAACCCGCGCCGCCCCATCCAAATCATCTTCGCCGGCAAAGCCCACCCCGCCGACAAACCCGGCCAGGAACTCATCCGCCGCATCTTCGAAGTCTCCCGCAACAGCGACCTGCGCGGCCACATCGTGTTCCTCGAAAATTACAACATGCGCGTCGCCCGCATGCTCGTCCAGGGCGTGGATGTCTGGCTCAACACCCCCCGTCGTCCCCACGAAGCCAGCGGCACCAGCGGCATGAAAGCCCCCATCAACGGCGGCATCAACTTCTCCATCGCCGACGGCTGGTGGTGCGAAGTCCAAAACCCCGACGCCGGCTGGACCATCGGCAACGGCCAGACCTACCCCAATCCCGACCAACAAGATCAGGAAGACAGCCAATCCCTCTACGACCTCCTCGAAAACAAAATCGCCCCTCTCTACTACCAGCGCGACGCCAACGGCCTCCCCCGCGAATGGATCAAACACATGAAAGCTTCCATCGCCACGGTCGTCCCGCGCTTCAGCACCGCGCGCATGGTCCGCGACTACACCCTCGAAGCCTACCTACCCGCCGCCAAACGCGGAGGCGCCATCCTCGCCCCCACCGAAAACATCTGGTAACCCCACGTTGACAGCCATTCGGCGCCGTTGTACTTGTCAGGCATGAACCACCGTTCATGCTACGCCTTTTTTTCCCTCCTGCTCCTCGCTTCCCTGTCCCCTGCCGCCGACTGGCCTGCTTGGCGCGGCCCCCAACGCACCGGCATCTCCACCGAAAAATTTACCTGCCCCACCACTGCGCCACGACCGCTCTGGAAAACCAACGTCGGCACCGGCTGCGCCACCGTTTCCATCGCCAACGGACGCCTCTACACCATGGGCAATCGCAACAATACCGACATCGTCTGGTGCCTTGACGCCGCCACCGGCCAGGAACTCTGGACATACCAATACCCCGAACCTCTCGCCCCCAAACTCTACGAAGGCGGCCCCAACGCCACTCCCACCGTTGACGGCGACCGTCTCTTTACCATCAGCAAATCCGGCAAGGTCTTCTGTCTGCGCACCGACACCGGCAACCCCATCTGGACCAAAAACCTCGCCACCGACTTTGCCATCACCCCTCCCGAATGGGGTCACGCCGGCTCCCCGCTGATCGTCGGCGACAAACTCATCCTCGACAGCGTCGCCCTCGACAAACCCACCGGTGCCCTCCTCTGGAAAAGCGACGAGCCGCCCGCCTACAGCTCCCCCATTACCGCCTTCCACAACATCGTCCTCCTCTTCAACGCCAACGGACTCAGCCTCCGCAACCTCGACACTGGCAAACTCCTCGCCCATCACCCCTGGAAAACTTCCTACGGCGTCAACGCCGCCACCCCCATCGTGGACGGCGACAACATCTTTATCTCCTCCGGTTACAACCGCGGCGCCACCCTCCTGCGGTTCCGCGACGGCACACTCACCCCTCTCTGGGAAAACAAGAAAATGCGCAACCAACTCGCCACCTCCATTCTCTGGCAGGGACACCTCTACGGCATCAACGAAGACGTGTTCACCTGCATGGAATTCGCCACCGGCGAAGTCAAATGGACCGGCGGCACCGTCATCCGCAAAGGCTCCCTCATGATGGCCGACGCCAACCTCATCATCCTCGGCGACAAAGGCGACCTCGTCATCGTCGAAGCCACTCCCAGCGCCTACACTGAACGGCTCCACGCCAAGGTTCTCGACGGCCATTGCTGGAGCATGCCCGTCCTCGCCAACGGCCTGCTCTACTGCAAATCCATCCCCGGCGACCTAGTCTGTCTGGACATGCGATCGCGTTGAGACTGTTTCTCTGCTTCTTTCAGACGAATCCGTTCCTCTGCTGGCACCGCAAACTTGCAGGTCCCCTTCAACACACATCCCTTGCGACCGGGAACACAGTCCGTCTTCAAAAGCAAACAATCATCATCGGCCACCCGATAATGTTGGCAACTAAATGAACTCATCGGACAGTACCATACAACAAATCTTGGAAAATGCACCGAAAGCAGGCAAACTATTCCTGACATGCCCCACACCCGGTTTCTCGACAAACTCACCAACAGCCTTGCGGACGGAACCTTCGTGCGATTGATCCTCTCGGGCAAAGAAAAAACCTTCGGACGATTGATCGAGTTGAAAGGCGCGCCATACCTGTCATTGACTTTCCGCCACGCGACAAATGACGTCACCCAAAACCTCCCCCTCCACGAGGCGATCGCCTGGGTAAAACAACAACTTGCCAGCGGCGTCCGCTCGGCGCTGCTGTGCACCACAAAACGCGACTGGCAATTGACACCCCAGGGGCTCGTCGGACACAAACCCAGCACCACTATCACCCCACCACGAACCCACGACCTGCCAAAACAGACCCGGCTTGACGACTCGGCGCGCGACTGGCTCAACGGCCTCGGCCTCCTGCGCCCGTCCATGGCGGACAAACGCCGTCAAATCCACCGTTACCTCGAAATCCTCTCGCACCTCGCTGCCGACTGCGGCTGGGGCGACCGCGCCGATCCGACTTTTTTTCACAACAACAACGAAACGTCGGGTCGGCTCCCTGCCTTGACCCTGGCCGATATGGGTTGCGGCAAAGGCTATCTCACCTTCGGTGCCTGGCACCTGTTCCACCGGGTCCGACACTGGCCCGTGCGCATTATCGGCGTCGAAACACGCCCGGAACTGGTGGCCATGACCAACAACCTGGCGCGACAAATCGGTGCGGAGGGACTGGAGTTTGTCGCCGGCGACATCCGTTCCGTCGTCCTGCCGCCGCTGGACGTGCTGATCGCATTGCACGCCTGCGACACGGCAACCGATGAGGCCATCCGACGCGGCATCGAACTGGGCGCCAAACTGATTGTCCTCGCGCCGTGCTGCCACAAACAACTGCGCCCGCAACTGTCCCCGCCCGAACCGTTGGCGGCAGTGCTCAAACACGGCATCATGGCCGAACGAATGGCCGAATGGGTCACCGACGGACTACGGGCACTGCATCTGGAAACGGCGGGGTACCGAACAAAACTGTTCGAGTTTGTCGCCAGCGAACACACCCCGAAAAACCTGATGATTGCCGCCATCCGCACCGAAAAACCCGGCCGTCAGGAGACGCTGGAACGGTTTCGGCAGTTCTTCGGCATCCAACATCATGCGCTCGATTGACTGGAAAATTCTGGAACGGCTGCGAAACGGTTTTCTGGACGGTTCGGCGGGACAGGCCGATTACTGGCGGGACGAACGCGATCTGGATCAGTACGACCAGACGTTTGCCCGGCGCATTGGTTGGAAATGGGAGTATGTGCTGCGAGAGTTGAAACGTCGCGGCTGGTCGCCACCGCCGGGCGATGTGCTGGATTGGGGTTGCGGCACGGGTATGGCCAGCCGGAAATTTCTGGAGCACTTCCCTGCTGTGCGACGGTTGTATTTGTGCGATCGCTCGCCGTTGGCGATGCGGTTTGCGGCGCGCCAGGTGCGAGATGTGGAAGTCTGGCAGGAATCGGTGCCGCCTCGTTCGGTGGCGGTATTGCTGATCAGCCATGCGTTGACCGAACAACCGGACCCGTTCACCCTGCCGTGCGAGGCGCAAGCGGCCCTGATTGTCGAACCGGGAACATACGAAGTCAGCCGACGCCTGATCGCCCTGCGGGAACGATTGCGCGGCGAATTCAACATCGTGGCCCCCTGCCCCCACCAGGAACCGTGCGGAATGCTGGCGGCGGAGAACGAACGACACTGGTGTCACCAGTTCGCGCCATCGCCGCCGGAGGTGTTCATGGACGGCGATTGGGCACGATTTGCGAAGCTGGCGGGGATAGATTTGCGAAGTCTGCCGGTGAGTTATCTCGCGATTGATCGTCGCCCCGTGGCGGCAGGCGGGACCCAGGCCATCGGGCGCGCCCGAATCTACAAGGCGCACGCGCTGGTGTTGACCTGCGACGCAACCGGCGTGCGCGAGCGGCGGATCACCAAGCGGGAACAGCCGGAGGAATTCCGCCGCTTGAAGAAGAGCCGCCTTACGCCTTGAAATCGCGGGAACAAAAACTCATCGCGCCCACCACCAGGAACGTCAGATTCAGCGCGCCAAGGTAGATCAACGACTGGACGATACTCCACCACGGAACGATGTCATTGAAGGTGCGCACCCAACAGGCCGTGTGATAGGTGATAAACCATTGTTGGAATCCCGCGAAATACGGGATATTGCGAAGCACCAGGTCCACAAACAGCACCGACAAACTCAGGATGGTGGCGGCTGACGGTTTCATCTGGAAACAGGAAAACATGAATGCCAACGTCGAAACAACCTGCAGCGAAATCCCCATGAAACCGATGCCGCGAACAAACCGCCACAGCCCTTCACGGGTGTCGAACAACGCAAACAACTGTTCGTGCGGAGCGTACACAAACAGTTTGCCCAACCCGCCCCGGTAGATCACTCCCGCCAACAGGCTGGTCATGCCGATGAATGCCAACAACACAAACGAATAGATGGCACACGCCAGAAACTTGACCGTCAACACCCGCAGGCGACTGACCGGGCGCGACAGGATCATCCGCATCGTCCCCTCCTCCACCTCTTTGGCCACGACGTCACCCGAAACCAACGCCAGATAGAGCGCGCCGAGCATCCCCACGGTAAACAAAATGATCAACAACCCCAGCGTCAACCCGGAGTAGTACTCCTCGAAGCCGTAACCGTTGTTTTCCAGCAACTGCTGAAATGCCCGTTTTGCCTTCGGCAATTGTAACAATAACAAAATCGCCACCTGCACGAACAGGAACGCGCCAAACCCGATATAGGTGCGTTTCCGGGCGAACAATTTCAGCAGTTCATTGCGCAACTGAGTGACGAACATGAATCATCTCCAGATAAAAATCTTCCAGCGCCCGCTCGATTGGCGCCAGCGTTTCAATGCGATACCCATTCCGCACCAGCCAATCGGCAACGGCGGGCACCTCGCCGCCCTCCGCCAGGCGCCCATGCCCATCTGTCGTGAACTCCGCCACCAAACCCGCCTCCCGTAAACCCGTCTCCGCCTGTGCTTGCCTCTCGGTCACGCGCACGCGAATCCAGCGGCGATTCCGCTCGAACTGTCGCCACTGACCACAAAACAAGAGTCGTCCTTCCCGCAGGACCGCCAAATGCGAACACAATTGCTCCACCTCGCTGAGCAGGTGCGAGGAAAACAGGATGGTCAGTCCCCATTCGCGGTTGAGTCGCAGGATCAGATGGCGGATTTCGTGGATACCTTCGGGGTCCAATCCTTCGCTGGGTTCATCGAGAATGAGTAGTTCGGGATGCGGCAACAACGCCTGCGCCAACGCCAGCCGCTGGCGCATCCCGTGTGAATAGTACGCCACCTTGTCGTGAATGCGCTCTTCCAGCCCCACCAACCGCACCACCTCTCGAAAACGTGCTTCCTCCACACGGCCGGTGTACTGACAGAAAATGCGCAGGTTCGTGGCGCCGCTGAGATAGTCGTAAAATCCCGGCGTCTCAAAGATCGCGCCGACCCGCTCCAGCGCCCGCGCCCGCTCGGCGTACACATCGTACCCGTTGATGGTCAACGTGCCGGCGTCGGCAAATACCTGTCCCAGCAACATCCCGATGGTGGTGCTTTTGCCGGCGCCATTGTGGCCGAGCAGACCGAAAATCTGACCCCGCGGCACGTCAAGGGTGAGCGCGTCCACGGCCAGACGCGGGCCGAATCGTTTGGTGGCGCCACGGATTTGAATCATGGCGAGAGGTTTGTGGAGAACTGCAGTTCCTTGGTCACATGTCCGTCCACGTACAAGACATTGACCTTGTCTTTCAGTTCTGGATGGAACCCTTCCTTGTCGCTGATCAGCGGGATCCGCGCCGGTTCCCGTCCGCCAACAATGGAGAACAGACGGGTCACATCCTGCCCGTTGACGGTAAAGTTCCAAAAATAGCTGGTGCCGGTGGTTTCAAAGAGACGCTGTCGGTCCGATGGACATCGGAACACGCGCGACACGGTCCCGGTCGGCCAGAGCACGGTGTCCATGGCGGAAACCTGCTGGCTGGTGTTGGTACGATTTTGGAGCATTGGCAGACGGCCATTGTTTTCGTTGACATACACCTGAACCGCCATACCGATCTGACGGAGGTTGTTGAGGCAGGCCGTCGAGTTGGCAGCAGCCCGGACGCGGCCAAAGACCGGCGTCAGTAACGCGGCGAGGACGCCGAGAATGGCAACGGCAACGAGCAATTCGATCAACGTGAAAGCAACGGCCGATTTCATCGTGTTCCCTGCAGGATGGCCTGGATCTGCTCGATGAGCGGCTGAATGTCAATCTTGGCAGCGGCATTGGCTTCGGTCCAGTAGGCGCGAATACCGCGATCAATGATTTTTTTGACGTTCTCGTCGGAGAGCGCCTTGTCCAGTTCGCCCTGGTTCAACTCGGCCTGAGCGCGCTGGAGGTCGTTGACGGCTCGTTGGATGATCCGTTTGCGCTTGTCGGACGGCATTTCGTTGAACGCCTGGATGGCTTGTTGAATGCCCTTGGACAGGGTCAGATCGAGATAGTACGAGCGCTCGGCATCGGTCATGGACTCGTAGAATTGGCGGAGGTCTTTTTCGAGGCGAAACTTTCGTCGTTCCTCAAATGTCAGATGGTTCACCTGATGGGCGACGTTTTCGATGATGGCCCGTCGTTCGTCGGGATTTCTGGAGGTGAGCGGGTGTGCGCGGACGTAGGCCACGGTTTTCTCGGCGGTCACCGTTTGATGGCGCGCCAGCCAGATACCCGCGGCGGCCAGAATCCAGATACCGGCCAACACCAGACCGCCGGTCCACCAGGCGCGTTGTCGGTTCTGTGCGATCATCAGCAGATACTCTAACGGGAAGCGTCGGTGTTGCAAGACACGAAAATAAAAAGTCCCTTGGCGGGAATACCACCAAGGGACTTTCCGTTGTCAGCGTTAGGGTTATTTCGGCACGACGTTGGCAGCTTTGGGGCCTTTGGGGGAGTCGAGCAATTCAAACTCGACCAGTTGACCTTCTTCCAGGTTCTTGAATCCCTCCCCTCCAATGGAGGAGTAATGAACAAACACATCCGGTCCGTTATCCTGCTGGATAAAACCGAATCCTTTTTTCGTGTCGAACCACTTCACTTTTCCCTGAGGCATACTTCTGTATCTCCTTACTTCGTTGTTATTGCTTCTGAAATGAAATCGCCGTTCCTCGTGCTTCGGAACGGCTTTTCACTCCAAAGACTCTGGCGGCAAAGTATATGGACGCCTTCTTCCTTGTCAATCACAGAGCTTTCCACGGGGGCGATCAGAAGCGAGCGTCACACTGGGGTAAAGCTTTTAGTTTGCCCCAATTCGCGTTGTAGGCGGAGAGATGTCGGCACTTCCGTTGGTGGACAAGCTGGAAACAGGTCTGCAAAGGAGCGCGCTGTCCACCATGTTTGATCGCACTCCAACGTTCACAGCCGCCACGGCGCACGATACGCTCGACAAAGCATCCGATTGGCTTCGGAATCGCCGATAAATCGTTCCGTCGCCGGATCCCAACGCAATTTGCGTTTCAACCGCATCGCAATGTTGCCAATGTGACAGAGCGTGGCGGAACAATGCCCCACCTCAACAGGAGCAATGGGGTCGCGCCGTGTTCGCACGCAATCGAGAAAATCACGAAAATGGTTCGTGCTGGTGCCCAGGTGAATTTCATTGGGACCGATGGCCGACGACTCCAGCCCCGCAATGTTGCTGGCAAAACCGACGCCGTTGTAGCCGGTCTGGATCCAACCTTCCGTCCCCTCGAACCGACACGCCAGAGGCTCCTCGCTCTGCACGCACTCCAGTTCAACACCGTCGGCATAGCGGACACGAAAATGAACCTTGCTGGCGACATCGAACAACCCGTCCGTCGGCCACTCGCTGCCTTCGTCGGCCACCTCAACGGGACCGGTGCGGTCGCTGCCGTTGGCCCACTGGGCCAGATCAAGCGAGTGCGCGCCGAAATTGGTGACCTGACCGCCGGAGTAATCAAGGATAAAGCGGAAATTGTAAAGACAACGATCCCTGTGGTATGGCACCCATGGCGCGGGACCAAGCCACATGTCGTAATCAAAACCATCAGGTACCGGGTCCGGCTCCCACGCCCCAACGGGGCCTTGTTTGTTCCACCCCGGAACATACGCCACAATACGCTTGAGTTTGCCAATACGGCCGTTGCGAACCAGTTCACACACCCGACGGGTGCGCGGGAACGAGCGATGATGACTCCCCGTCTGCAACACAACACCGTAGCGACGCACCGCCTCCACCATCGCGCGCCCATCAGCAACCGTCAGACTGAGCGGTTTTTCGCAATAAATGTCCTTGCCCGCCTGTGCGGCCATGACGGTCATGATCGCATGCCAGTGGTCGGGCACAACGATGGCAACCACGTCCACGTCCGAACGAGCGAGTACTTCCCGAAAATCATTGTAGGCATCGCAGCCGCGGAATGCGCCGTTGGGCTGCTGCCGGGCGTAGTATTGCTCGACCATCGCGCGGAGGGGTTCGCGGCCAAGAAACTGCGCCTCGGTTTTGTAGCCGTGGCTGGCGTGGTTCACATCGCAAACCGCCACAACCTGCGTGTCCGGCTCCACCAGGAACGCCTTCGTATCCACGGTGCTCTGATTGCCACACCCGATTATGGCAACGTTGATCCGATTGCTTGGCGCGCGGTTTCCAAACACCGAAGCTGGCACCACAGAAACAGTCGCCCACGCAGCAGCGGTTCTGAGGAACTGGCGGCGGTTCATCATAGCGGTCATCCTACCGCAAAAATCCGCGCAAGCGAACAAATAAATCCGCGTTGCGCGACCGGCGCAGCCGCGCTCCAGACGCCGAATCGTTTCGCGAGCGATTCATCGGGATCGCATTGACCAAGGCGGTAGAACGTGATCGTCTCCCACCCGCTGGGATTGGCTTCAAACAATGGCAACAACTGACGGGCAACCACATTGTTCATTTCCCGGAGACAACCGTTTTTCCGCATCTCCGCCTCGTTCTCCCGGAACCACGCGACAAATGTCGCCCCCGTCGGCAACGCGGCTTTGTCCAGTCGTTCTCGCGCGTATTTCATGAGTGAACCGGCGTAGTCCTTCCAGTTCGGATACGGCGGCACGGTCTGCCAGCTCCGGCCCATCGCGCGCAACGCGAACAATGATGCCGTCTCGCAGAGCGATTCTTCGAGCCACTGGTTCGCCGGTCGTCCACCCCGCCAAAGTCTCCGCCAGTCGTTGCTGTGCCCCGCCAGCGCGTGGCAAAATTCGTGCGCGAACTGAAAAGCAAATTGCGCCCAATATCGCCCCTGCGTCGTCAAACCGATGGCGATCCGTCCGTCAACGCGATGCTCGTCGAGGCAAATCGGATAATCGCTGCGGTGATAAATGTAAAAGCCCGTCACCTCCCAGCGCGTGTTCGGGCAATGTCGCCAGATGGATTCCGCGGCGGAACGCAACACCGCCTCAATGTCCGTCTTGCTGGCATCGCCAAAACCGTCCCCGATCTGGAAATCCAACATCCGTCCCGCCGCTTCCGCCCGGGCGCGACAACAAAGCGCGGCCGCCGTTGCCACCGCCATAAACTGGCGGCGTGTCATCATTTCAATAACCGCTCCATCTCCGGGCGCGTCAGACGGTAGAGCAGCCAATCCGACATCTTTTTGGCGCCAATACGAGTCTCGTACACCTGTTGGGCGTTGGTATTCCAATCCAGACAGGTCCACTCCATCCGTCCACAACCACGCGCATACGCAAGCGCCGCACAATGTCGCAACAACCCCAGCCCAATCCCTCGTCCGCGAAACTCCGGCAACACAAACACGTCCTCCAGAAACAACGTCGGCCTCGCCAGAAACGTCGAGTAAGTCTCAAATACAATCGCGTACCCCACCGGCTCCGACCGTTCCGCCACAAATGCCAACCACGTCTCAAAACGCGGACGCTCTCCAAACCCGTCCGCCAACAACCTCGCTTCCGCCTCCACATCGGGCGGCGGCAGTTTCTCAAACGCCGCCAGGGCGCGAATCAGTCCGACCACACTTGCGGCATCCGCCTTCGTCGCGCGCCGCAGAGTCCACACCGATGTCCTTGCGTCTGTCATGTTGCCATCCTTTACAGCTCCCGTTGCTATTTCAAGCCGATCGGTCGCGAGCAACGAGCCGCCCCGTGACACGTCAGGCGCCAGAACCTCGGCCCCCTGCTTCACCGTTACCGCCTCCCGACAACTCGCGATTCCGCAGCGACCGTTTACCCGTCAACGCACGGGCAGAACAGAATCACAAAAAAACATCTGTCCTACGTTACGCCGTTTGCCCGGTGAGGGATTCAAGAAACTGCCGGGCTTTGACCGCTTCCGCGTTGATGCTGGCCAGGTCGCCGGGATTGAGACATTCCACCACGAGAGGGCCACTGGTAAAACCGCCCTGTTTCAGACGGGCCATTACCCGCGGAAAATCCACCTTCCCTGTCCCCGGCGTGAGCGCCACCTCTTTGGGCGGACGAAAATCTTTCACGCTCATACCAACAACAATCCCATCCACCGCCGCAACATCCTCCACGGGATCAAGTTTGCCGTCGGAGTAGTAGAAGATATTGCCGGGATCATACCAGAGACGAAAATTCTTGTGTCCGACCTTCTCGATGAGCTTGCGGCATTGAGCGCCGTTGGCGTTGTTGCCGCCGTGTGGCTTGACGCTAAGGCCAACATTCTTCGACGCCGCGTAGTCACAGCACTCGGCAACAATTTTGTAGTAGGCGTCGGCGTGTTTTTCGCTGGTGCCGCCCAGGAGCAGATTCGGGCAACCGCATGCCGCCGCATTATCAATAAGCCGCTTCAACTCGTCGTTTGTGCTAAACGAGCCGCCCCACATCGAAATGACTTTCAATCCGCGCTGTTTCACTTCCGCCCCAATCGCGGCAGCCTCTTCGGGCGTTGTCTTCACCGTCACAATGTTACCCCCTTTGGCGGTCATCAGCCCGGCGTACTTGAACCCGGCCGCGGCAATGCCATCCAATGCCACCTGATAATCAAAATTGGCCCAGGGCCGCGTGTAGCAACCAATCTGCCAGCGCGACTCGGCGCGTTCGCCGTCCACATCCTTTGTGAGTCCGGCGAGCACGGTCGCCGTAATCATCGTGCCGAGAAACTGGCGGCGGGTCACTCCACAAGAAACAGCCATCGTTTCCATGATACCTCCAACGAACAGCAAAATAAGGTTATTTGTGTTGGTCGCACGGATTTCACTTGATCAACCGGGCTTCGATGCCGGCGATTTCGCGGTTGGCAAACTCATCGGTCAGAAACCACTCCTGATAAAGACGTTCAACTTGAGTGAGGTACCATTCCACCGACGACCTTGTCAACGTGGGATTCGCATCCTTCGGCCGATCCTCATCGCGGATCGGCGGTCGAATCCGGTCCGCCGGCGGTTGATAGGACGGATTAAAAACGAGAACCGGCAACGTTTCCGCCGGCAGCAGATGCCGCCAGAGAAACGCCTGCATCCGATCCTCAGCCGGCACGGCCTCGCGGACAATCTCGCGCTCGCCAATCTTTGCGCTGCCAACGACGGTCAGGTTGAGCGGTTTCTCCATCTCCGTGAGGCTGGTTTTCAACGTCAGCGTCACGGCATCTTGTTTGGCAGCCAGCGTCGCGCCCGGCGATTCAAACCCCGTCGGCAGATCTTTGAACTTCAACGCAATCGGCCCGTCAAATCCGTCCTTGCGCACGGCGTAAACCGTGACGTTGGCGGCTCCCTTGCTGGGCATGACAATCCGGGATGGAGCGACGCGCAGCGCAAAATCCGGTTGCGGCTGGCTGATCCGAAGGCGGTAGGCATATTCCTTTCCCGCGCCGCGTCGCGTGTCGCCGATGTGGATGAAATACTTGCCGTCAGCAGGCAATTTCACCATGAGATAGGAATCAGCGTGATCGGTGTTCAAACCCGATGCGGCGTCGTAATGATCATCGTTCAACGCAATGATCTTGCCGTCGGCGGCGGTGACTTTGACGAACGAATCAAACGGTGAACCGAGCCGTCGGGCTGTCACTTCCGCGATGATGGTCTCGCCGGCTTTTCCCTCGATCTCGAACACATCCCAGTCGCCGGGCCGGTCAGCCCGTCCGTTGACAATGATGGGGAGTGTCACTTTCTGCGCTTTGGACGAGTCGTCGTTGGGTTCCTTCTCGATGCACTCCGGGAGGGTGTCGAGAGCCAGCGGGACGAAGTTGGAAATGTGTTTGCCGTTGCTGGCAGCGATGAGATGTTGTCCCGGCGGCGCGTCTTTGGCCGGCAGCAAGAGCGTGGCCTTTTCGAGATTCCACCCGTCCATCTCGATTTTGAGCGGTTCACCCACACGCCCGCCCAACGGAAAGATGCTGGTCACGTACGGCAGTTCGCCGATGGTGATTCGATACACAAAACTTTCTCGTCCACGAAACAATGCTTCGTTGATGGTCAACAAATACTCGCCGTCTTCGGGAACCTCGTAATAAATCAGCGGGTCAGGATCGAACCGGAAATCATCGCTGTAGGCCACCTCTTTGCCCGTTGCATCGTAAAGTCGGAGCACGGCTTGAAGCCAACCGGGCACGCCATCGGGCACATACGGCACCAAATGCCGCGCCTTGACGGAAATGACAAGCCGCTGTCCTTTCGTGGCAGCGAATCGGTATCGGTTCACCTCGCCGGGAGCGATCTGGCCATTCATCGTGCAGGGCAACGTAATGCGAATCTCTTCTTCGCTGGCGGGACGGTTCCGCTGTGACAAATGCTCTTTACCAAGCACCGGCAGCCGCATCGTCTTCATCGGTTTTCGCGCGACTTCCGGCACCTGGCCAATGTAGAACGGCAGCGCGTTGGAAACACCTCGCTTGGTGATCACCCGAATCTCGCGCCGACCGGGCTTGGCGTCAGGCGACACCGTGATCTCGGCAAACACCAACTCGGTTTGGGAACGCACCGCAGGATCGCGCTCGTCTTCCGCGAATATCCGTTCGATGCGTTCGATGAGCTTCTGTTTGGCAAGTTCCTTCTCGGACTTCGGCGGCTCGGTCTTCGCATCTTTCTCGCCCGGTTTCGTGTCCTTTGGTTTCTCCAGTTTGGCGTTGCACTTGACGCACACGGTGGCATCCGGCGGATTGGCCGTGGCACAGACCGGACACAACACAAACGAAGTTGTTTCCGACCCGCTGGTCGGCCCGATGGGCGCGGGAAACTCAAAAAACGCCATCTTGGCCGCCATCGCATCGTCCACCGTTGTTTCCTTCTTCCGCAACTCACTGAGCTGGCGGTTGAGCAATCCGAGTTCCTCGTTGCTCATCACCCGATGGTAGTCCACCAACCGCGCGGACACCCCTTCGCCGCTGACCACCACATCACAAGCGTGAGCGAGTCCTTGTCCGCCCAACCGAATCGGGAACGTCGTCCCCTGCTGTCCGCCGGCTGGGTACACGTAACCGATGTATTGGTTCTGCGCCCAAGCAGCCGATGCAACAGCCAGCCACAAGATTAAAAGTTTACCGAATCTACTCATGAGAGCTACCCCCAACTTCTCTGAATTCCAGCGTAAGCGACATCGGGGACTGGACGGTGGTGTTCTCCTTGGCGTAGAACTTAAAGTCGCAGTCCATTCCCGATACAGCTTGAGTGCAACCCGGGCCAATCGCCAGTGTGATAACCCTCGGTTCTGTTTGACTGATTTTGTCTCGCACAAAGGCGCAGAGCTTACCCTCTCGGTCCGGAAACTCCAACCGGCATCCAACCGGCGCCATCGAAGTATTGAATCGCAGGATTTCCAGTGACTGTGCACGTTTGCCAAAAGTGAAATTGATACTGCCCAACGCCGTGTAATCGGTAATCACACCCCGTCCTGTGGCGTCATGGAGCGTGTCGTATGTGACCGTGCTCAGATCCGGGTTTATGCTGAGACCGAGCAGTTCCAACTCGATTGGACGAGCGGGCGCCCATCCGGGCATACCATACAATTTATGGTTCTGGGCAACCACGCCTGCCAACCTCGCGCGAACGACCGTCCAACCGACCGTCAATTGGGGCAACCGGAACTGAATCAATCCAAGATGCCCCGCATCCCGTATCCTCCCCACTCCGCTCAGGTTGGGATGATAACGGCAGTTTCGGATGTAAATCTGATCCGAATTGCCATTGAAATTTTTGTCCGGAGTTGAGGCGTCAACAAAAGTGTCCTCCACCAACTTGGCGGCAACGACCCGTGTAAGAACCGACGTGCTTCCTGTCGGTAGCGGCGGTTCTGCGATGGAAAACGGACAAGCCCGATAGCTGACAGAATCCATGATGATCTGGCCATTCGTGGTGGAATCGTTCCATTCCAACATGGTGAGCGGCATCGCCGGAGGGTGAACGGATGTTTGCGAATCCTTCACCACGCCGTTGATCGAGACACTGGAGCCGTTCGAGTCCCAATGAAACACGACGACATCACCCTTGGCCAGCGCAGACGCAATGACCGGGCCTGTATAGATTTTGGCCCCATTTCGGACGTGAAAGCGCCATCCATCCCCCTTGTCGGAAAGAATGAGGTACGGGTCACCGTCATCAATGTCGCCCAACCCGAATAGCCCCTGCGAACTGGCGGAGAACCCACCAATGACAAACTTGAAGTCGCCTCCGAAAAACATCATCGAAGACGTCAAATCGGACTCGTTCAGGATGGCATTGGTTCCGTCCACCCCCGCCAACCCGCCTCGCCACCACTTTGTCCTGTCCAGCGTGGTGTTGGGCCAACTGAAATCATCGTAAACAATGTATTCTTGCTCCGCTGTGCCATTCGACAGGCACATCACCACGGATGCCAACACCCATAAGGGCAGCGTCAGAATCGGGAATCTACTGGGGTCGCTTATCACTTTCTGTTTTTAAGCTACATGAGTTCTTCCAACAGCCCGGCGGATTTCATGCCTTCGTTTTCGGCGTCCAACACGTAGGCATCCAGTCCCCACGGATGGGGCAGCTTGGCCTTGGCGTCTATGCCGGCCAACAAATACATGCTGCCCAACAGGTCTGCCGGATAAACCGGGCGTTCTTTGACCTTTTCGCCTTTTTCGTCGGAGGCGCCCACCACGCGGCCACCTTTGAATCCGCCGCCGGCCACCAACACGGTGAACACGTCGCCATGATGATGTCGTCCGCCGTTCCAGGGAGGTTCCCACGAGACTTTCGGGGTGCGCCCAAACTCCCCGGTGCACCAAACCAACGTGGTATCGAGCAGCCCGCGCTCTTTCAGGTCCACCAACAACGTGGCCAGTCCTTGATCCAACATCGCGCATTGGGCTTTCATCGTGGCGAAATGGTTCGCGTGCGTGTCCCAACCGCCGGGAAAACTGATCGTCACATACGGCACGCCCGCTTCAACCATTCGACGCGCCGCGAGACATTCCTGACCGAACGTGTTGCGCCCGTAACGATTCCTCAGTTCCGTCGGTTCGTTGTCGAGGTTGAACACTTCCCGCCCTTTGCCGAGAATTAATCCGTAAGCCTTTTGCTTGGCCGCTTCCGCGCCGCCAATTTCGGGGGCATCGGCCAGTCCGTAGCCGATCGTGTTCACATTGTCGAGCAGTTCGCGGCGCGCCTTCTGCCGTCCGTCGTTGATGCCGCGATTGACGATTCCCTGCACCTCAAAACGGTCCGCGTTCGGATCACCGCCGGTGGCGAACGGCTTATAGGCTGGGCCGAGAAACCCTTCCTCGGAAAACCGCCCGGCGCCCTGCAACATCACGATATAGGGCGGCAACAGCCCTTTGTATTGTTCTTTCTTGAAGAAGGCGAAGATGGCGCCGACGCTCGGATAGGCCAAACGGCCGCCCGGCGCGTGACCGGTCTGCATCAGATAGGCGGCGGTTTCGTGACCGTTGTTGCCGTGGGTCATGCTGCGGATCAGGGAAAACTTGTCGGCCTGCTGCGCCAGTTTGGGGAACAATGCGCCGAGTTGAATCCCGCTGACATTGGTCGGGATCACCTTGTCGAACTCGCCCAGATAATCCCAACCGGTGCCCGGTTTCGGGTCCCACGTGTCATTGTGCGACATGCCGCCCCAGAGAAAAATCTGAATCACCGATTTGGTCTGCCCTTTTTTGGCCTTGGCAGTGGCCGCCGCGTCACGGGCTGCTTTCTCCTCCGCGAGTTTTTGTTCCGGGGTCTTCGCCGGTTCGGCGGCAAACAACCGAGAAGCGTAACCGCCAACGGCGATCAACGCGCCCCGTCGAATCACCTCGCGCCGACTGAGACCGATTCGGTTGCTGAAGTTGGAATTGTGGCTTGGAGTCATGGTGCGTCTTCCTTGTGAAAATTCAATGTCTCATGAGAAACTCCGGCGTGTTGATGAGCGCCCACGCGAGGTCAATCCAGACATCGCGTCCACTGGCTGCGCCGGTTTTGGCGTGTTCTTCGGCAGCTTTCACGTCGGCATCCGTCGGGAACCGTGAAAGAATCGTAAGGTAAAGCCGTTCGGCGATTTCCTTCGGGCTGCCGCCGGTGGAAACCAACGCGCCGAGTTTCGGGCCGTTCTGCAGTTTGCTCTGGATGGTGGCGGAGTTGAGCATGTGGAGCCATTGGGGTGAGGCGAGTTCGTTGACGCGCTCGGCTTCCATCCCCGTGGCGCGCGCGGAACGGCCGAACAACGTCAGGAACGGACTGGTGATACTGCCATCGGCCAGCGCCACCGCGGGCATGTCCTTCGGAATATACGTGAAGGGCTCCGGCACGGCGCTGGTGTACAGGTCCCAACTGCCCGTGATGCTGTTCAACACATCAATCAACACCTCCGCCTCCAGTCGTCGCAACGGGTAGCTGGCAAAATTGGCCACCGCTTCCGGCGTCTTGTTTTTCGGGATCGAGGAAAATTGATAGGCGGTCGAGGTGAAGATGAGCCGCTTGAGATGTTTCAGGTTGTAGCCGCTGGCAACCAATTCCTTTTCCAAACAAGCCAACAACTCCGGGTTACTCGGCGGGTTGTCGTCGCGTATCTCGTCCGGCTCGTGAATGATGCCGCGTCCGATGGCCCACGCCCAGGTCCGGTTGGCGATGGCCTTCGCAAACCACCGATTCTCCGGCCGAATCAACCAATCGGTAAACACCTCGCGCGGATCGCGGTCTGGCGGGATGGTTGTCGTGGTGCCGTCGGGAAATTCCGCTGGAATCGGTCCGTTTTCGGTCAACGGTTTGTCCAGCGTCGTGGGGATCAGGTTGGATGCGGCCACGGCTTTGGCCACGGAGTCAACCCCCGGCGCGGTGCTGCCGGGCACAGCGGTGGATTTGAGCGGGTCCCAGAAAACAATTTCCTCTTTCCATTCGCTGGTGGGTTTGTAACCGACCTGCGAGAAAAACACCGCCATGTTGGCGCGACGTTCCTTCGGCCAGAAATCAATCCGCGTGCCCATCAACGTCAATCCAACCGCCGCCGCGATGCCTTCCGGTGTCCGATCCTGAATGGCGCGGTAGAAGTTTACCGGCCCGACCCGGAAGTTGCTGCCGCTGGAGGTGAGCAGTTCGCGGGCAAACTTGTCGTAAGGCTTGTTCTGGGCGACCGATTCCCAAATCCAACGATGATACGCCTGCGCCGCGTTGGGCCAGACTTTGACCGGGAACTCCGCTTTCACCCGCAGGATGTCGCACCATTTCATCGTCCAATAATCCGCGTGCTCGGTGCGATCCAACAGACGATCTATCAGCGCGACGCGTTTGTTCTTGTCGGTGTCCTGAATGAACGCTTTGGCTTCTTCCGCCGTGGGTAGTTTGCCGATCAAATCCAGGTAGGCGCGCCGCACAAACACCGCATCGGAACAGAGCGCGGGTTGGATGTTCAGCGACTTCAACTTCGCAAAAATGATCTCGTCAATCTTGTTCAACGGTTTCGGCGGCTCGGAACTCTCCAGCAGATTGGTCACCTGCCGCGAGGCCAGCAACCGATACAGCGCGGCCTTGGCCTGTTCGGCTAGGTTGCGCTTTTCGTCCGCCACATCCAACGCCGCCATGTACGCGGCGCGTGTCTTCTCCGCTTCCGCTTTCAACGGAGCGGCAGCGGCTTCCGCTTCCGCGGCGGCCTTCTCGTCGGCCTCATGCGTAACTTTCGCGGAAGTGATTCGTCGTTTGAGGTCAAACACCCATTCCTCGGCAGACTTCTTTCGCAACTCGGCTTGCGTCAGTTTCTGCGCCGCGTCGTTGGCGCGCACGGCCGCTTGCTCCAGATTCTTCTGTGCGGGCGCCAACGCAGCTTTCGCGTCGTTGGCCGCTTTGCGTTTGGCGGCGGCATCGGCAGCCGTCTGCGCGCGCGCCGCGTCCAACTGCAAAAGTTCCTTGGCCGCTTCTTGCGCAGCCTGATTGGCGGCGGCGGCGGTGGCAACCTGTTTTTTGGCGTTGGCCAGAGCTTCCTCGGCAGCCTTCCGTTGCGCTTCCGCTTCACTCAATTTCTGCGTAGCGAGAGCCACTTTGGCCTGTGCTTGTTGGACAGCCTGCGTGGCGGTGTTGTTTTCGGTAAGCTGTTTGGTCGCAGTTTGGAGAGCTTCGTCGGCAGATTTCTTTTCCGCTTGTGCCACGGTCAGCTTTTGCGCGGCGGCGGTCAGTTGCGCTTGCGCTTGTTGCTCTGCCTGCTGTGCCTGCGCCAGTGCGGCCGCGACATCCGACGCCGCCTTGCGTTTGGCGGCGGCTTGGGCGACTGCTTGTTTCTTTTCCTCGGCAACTTTCTCCGCCGCTTGCGCCGCTTGTTCGGCGGTTTGCGCGGCGGCTTCGGCTGCCGCCACCTGTTTTTTCGCGCCGGCCAACGCGCCCTCCAGCGTCGCCTTTTGCGAGGAAATACGCGACAAATTCTTCGCGGCGGTGTCCGCCTGCTTCTGCGCGTTCTGGTGGGCGGCCTGTGCTTGAGCCAAAGCGGTCTTCGCGTCGTGAGCGAGTTTTCGTTTGGCAGTCGTCTCGGCGATGGCTTGATGTTGCTGCGTCTCGGTTTTGCCGGCTCGCTCCGCCATGGCTTTGGCTTTGGCCTCGGCCGCTTGTGCCGCTTGCTCGGCGGCCTGATGCGCAGCGATGGCATCGGCCAATTCTTTCTTTGCGGCGGCCAGCGCGTCGTCGGCGGTCTTTTTCGCAGCGGTTGCGTCAGCCAAATTCTTGGCCGCGGCATCAACGGCCGCCTGCGCTTGTTGCTGTTTCTGCTGGGCTTGGCTCAACGCTACTTTCGCCTCATCGGCGGCTTTCCGTTTCGCAGCAGCGTCGGCAGCAGCCTGCTGTTGTTGCTGCTCGGTTCGTGTGAACAGGGAGGCCGTCCATTTGCTTCTGGCGGCCAACGCTTGCGCTTCTTTCTCGGTCGTTTCAGCCGCAGCGGTAGCCGACGCAAGTTGTTGTTTGGCGGCAGCCAACGCGGCTTCGGCGGATTTCTTTTCTGCAGTAGCGGCAGTGATTTTGTTGGCGGCAGCATCGGCAGCGGCTTGGGCTTGTTGGAGTTTCTGTTGCGCATCGGCCAACGCCGCTTTCGCTTCGTCAGCAGCTTTTCGCTTTGCGGCTTCTTCTCGAACAACACGGGTGAGTTCCGCGACCGAAATGAGTTTCGCATTGGCAGCAGCAACGGCAGCTTGGGCAGCTTGCGCCGCTTGTTCGGCGGCTTGTGAGGCCGTGGTAGCGGCGGTCACCTGATTCTTTGCGGCGGCCAGCGCGTCGTTGGCAGCCTTTTTCTCCGCTTCGGCCTCTGGCCCTTTTTTCGCGGCGGCATCAGCGGCGGCCTGCGCCTGTTGGAGTTTTTGCTGCGCCTGAGCCAACGCTGCTTTCGCGTCATCAGCAGCTTTCCGTTTGGTGGCCGCATCGGCTTCGGCCTGATGTTTCTGTTCCTCGGCGTTGGCGGCGCGTTCCGTCATCGTCTCGGTGGTCGAGGCGGCAACCTGAACGGCACGCTCGGCAGATTGAAGAGCCGTCGTGGCGGCAGCGACCTGATTTTTGGCGTTGGCCAGCGATTGATCGGCGTTTTTCTTTTCAGCTTCTGCGTCGGCCAGTTTTTTTGTGGCGGCATCCAACGCCGCCTGCGCTTGTTGAAGTTTCTGCTGCGCTTGTGTCAACGCTGCTTTCGCATCGTCGGCGGCTTTTCGTTTCGCGACAGCCTCGTTTGTGACTTGCGCCAGTTCGGCGAGCGAAATGACTCTGGCCTCAGCGGCGGCAGCTTGTGCGGTCTGCTCGGCCGTTTGGGAAGCGGTCGTGGCGGCGGCCACCTGGTTTTTCGCGGCGGCCAGTGCTTCGTCGGCGGATTTCTTTTGTGCTTCGGCTTCGGCGAGCTTCTGCGCAGCCGCAGCGGCCTGGGACTGCGCTTGTTGTTCTTTCTGCTGTGCCTGTGCGACGACGGCTTTGGCGGCATCGGCAGCCTTGCGTTTGGCAGCGGCATCGGCGATGGCCTGTTGTTTTTCCTCCTCGGAAACTGGTTTTGCGTTGGCTTCGGCAAGTTGCGCCGCCTGCTCGGCAGGCTGCAAAGCTGCGGTCGCATCGGCCAACTGTTTGCCGACGGCGGCCAGCGCTTCGTCAGCGGACTTCTTCTGTGCTTCGGCTTCGGCGAGTTTCTGCGCAGCGGTATTGAGTTGATTCTGCAAGTTCTGTTCGTTTTGACGGGCGCGAGCGACAGCCGATTTGGCGTTGTCGGCGGCACGGCGTTTGGCGGCGGCCTCGGTCGCGGCACGTTTCGCTTCGTCGTCGAGTTTGTTCGCGGCGTCGGCAGCGGCTTTCGCTGCCGCTTCTGCATCCTTGGCTGCTTTCTCGGCGGCTTCGTAAGCCTGTTGCAACGGTTGCGCGGCGGCTTTGGCGTCAGCCAACGCCTTGTCCAAAGGCGGCTTCGCGTTGATCGCATCGGCCAGAGCGCGAATGGCGGTGATCAGATTGTCCTCCGCCTGGCGTAACTCGGTGATGCCCGCGTCGCTCGCCAAGCGTTTCGCGTCGGTGGCTTGCTGGCGTTTCGCGTCGGCAGTTTTCTTCGCGGCGGCATAGGCGAGGTCGGCCTTTTGCATCGCCTCTTTCAGCGGCGTGATAGCCGCTTCGGCTTCTTTGGCCGCTTTTGCAGCAGCTTCGTAGGCAGCGCGCGCCGTGGCCTCCTCGTTCGTTTTGGATTCGACAGCAGGTGGTCTCGGCGGTTCGGCAGACGGGACCGAAGCAGGTACTGAAAGTACAAACACCAGAGCCAGCGACAACAGAAACACAGGGCCGGTACGGGTGACCGCAGGGGCTAAAGCGTTGCCATCGAAGGCGTATTTCATACGTTCGTCACTTCCAAACCTTTGGATCGGCCGAGCCGAGGCACTCGAAAACATCAAACAGTATAATACGGCACAAACGATCGGCAACCTCGTTTTGATTTTATATTTTGGGTGGCAGTCGGACAGGGCGCCAAAGCCAGGTTTGCACACACTTTGAGTTGCCTGCCGACGATGCTGCGGCTACGCTCATGCCAAATCGGAGGCCATGCCCAGGAAGTGGACATTACATCGGATCGCACCGTTTGTGCGATGGACCGGCGAGGTACGGGTCCCGCCGGGTTATTTCCGAAAACGTCGCTACATTTTCGATCAGATTTTTGTTTACGGGTTAAGCGGCTGGGGCGAGTTCCACATCCGCGGCAAATGGGTTCGCATTGCTGACGGGGATTTGCTGCTGATTCCGGCGGGCACGCCGACGATGCTGCGGGTCGGTTCGCGCGAACCGTTGTGGTTTCGGTTTATCCGATTCGATTACGACTGGGCCGGCGACTACGAAACACGACCGATGGATTCGTTGACGCGGGAAGCGCGCCGTTACCCGTGGCGCACCCCGCCAGCACCGTGCGAACTGAAATTGCCGCGCAAGATCAATGTCCGCGATGACCCGCGTGTGCCGCTGCTTTTCGACCGCGTCATCCGCGAAGCCGAGGAAAAAGCACCTGGCTACGAATTGATGACACGGGCCGGTCTGATGGAATTACTGGCAATTGTTCACCGTCGTGCCTGTGGCTGGAAAGAGCGAACCGGCTCGCCGCTGTCATATCCCGAACCGGTGCGTTTGGCCCTGGCGTTCATGGAAACGAACGTCACCAAACCGCTGACGCTCGCTGAGATTGCAAACGCGGCGCACCTGAGCAAACAACATTTCTGTCGTGTGTTTCACAGGACGGTCGGTATCCCACCCTTGCGTTACCTGATGCGGCTTCGACTGCGCGTGGCCAAAGGCGTATTGTGGCAGGAAAACGCCACGGTCAAGGAAGCGGGGTTCGCTGCCGGATTTGAAGACCAGCATCATTTCACGCGCGTGTTTCGCCGGCTCGAAGGAATCACGCCGACGGAGTTTCGGCGCGCCGTGCTCGGCATGGACGGCGCGGCGCAGATACGTCTCGCTCAAGCCGACGCTCTTCAAGTGCGCGGCCCATTTTTCACCATCCCGCCCCGCACGCGCTAACTGCATCCACACGAACGCGATTTTTAGCCATTTATCACAAATGGCGTCGACGATTATACTCCTCACAAGCTTATGAAGCATTGGAATGACAACAGGAGGTCCGGCATGACGAGGGAACTGCACCGAGTCTATCGGCTGTTTGGAATCGTCGTGATTTGTTGTGCGTGCTCGTTCAGCGTACGGGCTGCGGAACCATTCGCAAGCAATCTGCCTCCGGGCAAGAAATGGAAGCTCGTCTGGCACGACGAGTTCGACGGGACTACGCTGGACCGAACAAAGTGGGACTACCGTCTGCACATCATGCAGACCCGGCACGAAACATGGACCGAGGAAGGCGTGACACTGGATGGGAAAGGCCATCTGCTGTTCAAGCTCTACGAGAAAAATGGCCACTACCACTCCTCTCAGCTTCAGACCGGGGCAAACTTCATGGATCGTCCCGGCGGGGGGCGGTTCACACCGGGGCTATACTGGCCTATCGGGAAGCTTGAACCCGCCAAATTTCTGCATAAGTACGGTTACTATGAGACACGCTGCATGTTGCCAAAGCAACCCGGGTGGTGGGCTGCCTTCTGGCTTCAATCGCCTATTATCGGTTCGACTTTGGATCCCTCCTTCTCCGGTGTCGAGATTGACATCATGGAAAACTTTCAGCGCGACGGCGGCGTACGCCATGCGGCGATCTGGAATGGCTATGGAGCCCACTACAAAGACAAAAGCACCAAGGACCCAACAACCGGTTTGGATCGGCCCCAGCCTGCGTTGAAGGAGGGTTTCCACACTTTCGGCGTGGAGTGGAGCCGTGCGGGCTATGTCTTTTACGTGGACGGAAAGGAAACTTGGCGGTTCAACGAGGTCGTCTCGGACCGTGAACAATTCATTCTTATCGGCACTGAGTGCAAAGGGTATCGCAAAGGCGGCCCAGACCCGGAACTGAAACAAGCCAAACTGCCGGATTACTTTGTGGTGGATTATGTCAGGGTATTCGACGAGGTAGTCGAAAAATAACCCACGCCCGAGGCTTGTCACTGCCTTATACCCGACACAAAACAGCAGATGACTACTGTTTGCATCTGCTAACCGCATCCACACGAACGCGATTTTTGGCTATTTACTGCCCAGCCTGTTGTACTCATACTTGAAGTCATGAAAGATTTGAGACTTTGCTTTAGTTTGATCTGTGTCCTCTGGGGATTCACAGCAATGGCATGGCCTGCCACGCACATGCTGAAAGACCAACA
>CAZISE010000038.1:0-32006 GCA_964541945.1 uncultured Verrucomicrobiota bacterium | reverse complement strand
AGACTCGCTGTTGGGAACTGCCATTGACCGCATTGGTGCTCGTGAATGTGAACCCGCCGTTGCCGTCGTCCAGCAACGACACCGGCACACCGTTGATCGCAGCACCCACCACATTGGTCTGTGTCGAAAATCCCACATCCACCCATTGCCCGATGGTGCCACTCACGTACACGTCTCCCATCGCAAACATCCCCGGTGCCGGCTCGCTCATTTGCGCCGTGTAACGATCGGAGCGTTCCAAGAGAAATCTGTTCGTTGTCGCATTGCCCGTCGCGTCAAAAGCAATCAACTGCAACGTGTTTGTTCCCCACGCCAACGGCACGTATGTTCCCACCGAACCCGCTTCCAGCCATGTCATCTCCCATGGATCGTCAGGGTCACCTTCTGCGGGTATCACCTGCGCGGTAACCACTGCATTGCTGTCATCGCAATCCGCTTGTATCCAAACGCGATCCAGGTCGGGTAATAACGTGTAGGCTGCCACGTTGAAATTTGTCAGCACCGGTGCGTTGGTATCGTTGCTGCCGCCGACAAACCAGTTTAACGTCGCCGCGTTGGTGTTGCCCGCGTCGTCCTGCGCGACAACGGTGATGACGTTGTTGGTATTGGCCTGCACGCGGAAGCGGGGAATGCTTATGTTCGTACCGATTCGACTCCAGCAGGGTTGCCCGTTGACGGTGATACGCAAACGCCGCATCGGATCGGGTTGGCCTTGCGGATCCCGGTCATACACTGTCGCTTGCAGGTGGATAAACAACTGATCGCCAACTCCGGTGCCGTTGGTGGTTGGCCCGTTGATCAATACCACGGGGGGTATTGTATCCACCCCAATAAACCTCACCAATAACGACCCTACATTGTTGGTGGCGTTGTCCGCGTATTGAAAATAGAGAAAACACGTCCGATCGTTGGTACCAGGGATCGTGTAGGATAACGCCCCGGCTCCAACGGCCAGTATTGTGGCGTTGGTCATCTGCGGGTTGTCGCTCACCAACAGCCACGGGTACTCTCTCGTCAACGGCAAAATTTCCACCACGCGGTTGGTTGTCCACTCGCGGTTTCCGTTGACGATCACTTCCAGCTCCGCCACCAATGGGTTCCTGCCGTAGAGATAGTTCTGAAACAAGGTCAAACCGTTTGTTCCGACAACGCTGGCTGGTGTGTTTGTCGTGTAACCGTAGGTCAGTTTCCACCAGTCCGGAACAGCGTCCTGGAGACTGCTGTAGTTGTTGGAGATCAGGACGCTGGGATTTTGATAAACTTGCAGGTTGCTCAACCCGTGTGCCCACGGATCAGTGCTGACCCAACTCGCATCATTCGTGTGTAGGTTCAACCCATGCGCCAGTTCCCAACCGTTACTCATCCCATCGTTGTCGCTGTCGAGAACCAGCCAGCCCGCCACATCAAAACTGAAGACGTTCTTCATCTGCCCGATGTTGGCCAGCGCGAAATCGTTTGCCGGATTCGTGGAGCCTGCCCACGGGTAATTCGTTGCGTAGCCGATTTCAATCAGACGGTCATAGAACGGTCGGGCCATAAACTTGAGTTGACCGAGATTGACAGAATGAAAGTTGTTCGTATTGCGGAAGGACTCGATGAGCGTCCAACATTGTTGCCAGCGCCGCCAGGAAGTTGCGATTCCAGTTCCACGGCAGCGTTGACAGCCATCCATTTCAACTGACCCTGGTTGACGGCAGCGAAATCGTTCGGCTGAGAGTTGGTGTTGACGACGCCGCGCGTCACCCACCACGACGGTCCCGTTGCCGCTTGAAGTTTCATCGAAGCCAGCGCAAGCATACTTATCACCGCCAAGATCGTCAACCGGGAGGGAACCTTGTTCATCGTTCACCCTCACCTCCCAAAACCTGAAAACCGAAACCCAAAAACCGGCTGCTGACTGACGGGCTATTAAGGAAAGAACTGCCTGCCTGCCTGCCTGCCTGCCTGCCTGCCTGCCTGCCTGCCTGCGCAATCATCGTGCCAGATGTGAGTGTCGTCGTCATCCGCAATCGCTCATCAAGTTGGCGCGATGAAATACCAGAATCCGATCTTTCTATCTATCAGGCAAAACCTGATTCTGTTGTAGGGAGTTTTCCTACCATGTTCCTACAATATTCTCGCACGGCAAAATCTCAGTATTGCTTCACATGACGCGGCCGGCATCAACTGCGAACACGTCGTACTCCCTGCCGTACTGGGCCAGGTAACAGAGCGAGTAGGCGCGTTGAAATGCCAGCACGGGCAACAGCAGGACCGTGCCCAGATACGGGATCAGCAGCAGACAACCCGCGCAGCAGCAGGTCAGAAGAATCACGAACAGGATAATCATGCCGATGGCCATCGCCAGCACGATCTGAAACAGCAGATACACAACGAAGTTGCCGAGGTTGTCCCCCAACAGACGCAGAAACTCCCGCCAGGCTGCCACACAACCACTCCGTCGCAGGAACATGATCGGCACGACAAAATCTTTCAGCAGCTTTCCGATCACGGCAAACACCAGGCCAAAGGCAAGCAGTCCTAGCGCGCACACCACCGTCACCGCGATGTCGGCGACATCCACGCTCTTGCGCGCGAGCATCCGGTAAATCTCCACCACAATCATCACCACCAGCGGCAACATCGGAATCATCGCCAGCACCCCCAGCACGAGACGAAACAGGAACAAGCTGTTGCCCTGGCGACTAAAATCGCGCCACGGCTCGGCCACCTCCGCCTTCCCGCTGGCTACGCAATGCAGGAACATGAACTTGCCGCGGCTATTCAGCCAGAGCAACGCCACGCCGAGCGCGATGAAAAAAAAAACGATCAGCCCCACCGCCAACGGCACAATCCAGTAGAGGTTGCCCATCACAAACTCTTTCGCCCGTTCCATCTCCTCGTGAAAGTCGGCACCGCTAGGGTGTTCGGACGGGAAATTGAAGTTGGCATGAAATCCCGCATCGCCGAGATGGGCCAACCACGCGCAGAAACCGATGGTAAACCATCGTCCAAGGTCAAATGGACAAAACAACAGACTCTTCACCCGTTCGATGGCCGTCTGAACCGGCGCGGTGACACTGATGTTGGCATTCATGACATGTTCCTATTGAGTGAGTTTGTGAAACAAATCGAGCATCGTCTCGGCGCCCTTTTGAATAACGTTCTTCGTTCCCTCGAATAATTCCGTCCCCGCCGCCGTGATCAGGCGCGTACTGAGGTCCTCCTGAATGTTGTCCGTTGTCCCTTGCACCTTGACTTTCGTCCACCGATAACCGTCGCGCTCGACGGTGAACACGCGCCCGCGCGCACCGGGCAGCCACCGCAACGTCGCCGCCGCCACGCCCACGTCGAATTCGCCGCTGACAACACCTTTTTCCGTGACGCATCCGCCCTCGACGCGAAGCAGCCCCGTGGACTCCATGGTCAGCCGTTGCAGCGTCAGCCGCGTCGGCGTCCAGGTGTAATCGGCGCGCGCTTTTTGCAATTCCAGTCGCCGAAACTGTTCCGAACCGGTAAACACCGCCAGACGATTCAACACGGGCAACGCCTCCAGCTTGCCACCGATCAACTCGATGGTTCCCTCGGCACGGAGCGACGTCGGCTCGCTCATTCGTCCGCGTACCCGACATTCGCCGCGCGCCTGTCCGATGAGCCGCCCGCGCCAGTCCTGTGGCAACCAGCGATCCACGGGCACTTCCTCAAAACGCAACACCAGATCGGAATCACGCGACGGGGCCAGACCGAGCTGGCCGTTGACCATGAGTTTGCCGCCGTCGGCCAACCACAACTGGCTGTCGGTGATGAACGCCATGTCGCGTTGGAAACGAACATGCGTCTGCTCAATCCGCAGCGGCGGCAACTCCGCCAATGACAGTTCCCCGCTACTGGCGACCGTCTCCCACGAGCCGTCACCGATCTTCAACGTCATCCGCGCCCGGCGAACGGCGCCGGAAGCAGCACCGCCCATCGCCCATGTGAAATTCGCGTCATCAATCCGCATCGGCTCCAACTCGACCTGCGCAACGCCGCGAGCGGACGAACCGCCCACCGACGGAACGGCACCGGCGGAAGCGGCAGCGGTGGCGACAGAGGCGGCAGGGACGCTTTCGGAAGGCGGACCGAGCGCGACTTGCAGGCGCTGGATTTGCAGGTCGCTGATGCGCCACTGGCGTCGCAACAGTCCACTGACGGCCAGGTCGGCCCGAATCTGGTCGGCGCGAAGTTCCTTCAACACCGCACCGGGCAGACCGCGGGCATAAAACCCGTCGGAATAGGCCGTCATGCCACTCCAGTGCAACGGCAGGTATTCGCCCTCGGCATGCAGCGCGGCGGCGGTTTTCTGGCTGATGAGCTTGCGAAAACCGTCGCTGTGCAGGTAGCGGCTCAACCACCCGTGCGCGCCGACGACCAGCAGCACCAGCCCAAACGCCAGTCCTGCCACCAAGCCGGCGAGCACGCGCGGCCAGATTTTTGCGGATGCGGCGTTCATCGGTGCAGTGATTCCTTGCAACGCATGGAGCGGATGTTACTATGCGGCCGGCGTTGACGCAATCGCCAACAAGAACCGAGAATGGCTGACATCCTTTTCAGATGCCCGCATTGCCCGCAGCACCTCCGCGTCCCGGAGACGGAGGCGGGTAAACGCACCGAGTGCGCGCACTGCCACACCGAGAGCGTTGTGCCGCCGCCGGCCGAGCAGATTGAATGCGCCCGATGCCACACCGTGATCCGCATCTCGCTGTTTGACCTGCGCGAGACATTCCAATGCCCAACCTGCCAGGCGCCGCTTCGATTCTCCCCCGCCACTCCCGCCGCCCCGTCGGTACCCGCCAGGCGCAGTTGGTCCCTGCTCGGAAAAAGTGGCTGGCGCATCGCCGATTGTCTCACGGGCGAAATCCATCCCATCGAACAATTCCCGTTCGAGATCGGCTCCGACGACAAGGCGCATCTTCGCGCCCGCGGCGCGCACGCCCAGCACTGCGCCTTGGAGCAGGACGGGCGAAACCTCCTGCTCATCAAACGCGATCCGTTGGCCCGCGTGGTGGTGGACGGCATGGAAATCTCCACCGTCGCCCGCCTGGACCGCGCCCACGAACACACTCTCCGCATCGGCCCGCATTACTACATCCTCCACGGCGGACGACGGCTCGACGCCTGGCAAGCGAAGGTGGACGCCTCGCAATGGTTTATCTGCGACACCCAGCGTCGCCTGATGGAAGGTCCCTATTCGCGCCGCGAACTGGTAGTGGTGCTCGACCAACACCCACGCGATCCCACGCACACGTTGATTCGTCCGCAGGGATTTCTTGCCGGATTCCCGCTCAGCCAGTTTGGCGAGGCTCGCGAACTGTTCCGTTTCCAACCCCGACCCGCGCCCGCGGCGACCGAACCGAGCGTACCGCTCTCGGAGCCGATTCCCGAAGAGAAACCCGTCGTCTTCGGCCCACCGTTGCTGCGGTTGCAGGAAATCACGCTGGAAATCACCCAGGGCGCCGCGCCCCAACGGCTGTTGCACGAACTCAATCTCGATCTTCCCGGCGGACACCTCGCGGCGGTGGTCGGCGCGTCCGGTTGCGGCAAAAGTACCCTCCTAAAAGTCATCGCCGGCATCATGGAACCGACCGCCGGCATCGTGTGGTGGCGCGACCGCAATCTCGCCGAGAAAGACCTCGCGCCGACCGAGATCGGTTACGTCCCGCAATTCAGCATCGTCTTCGAGCACCTCACCATCTGGGAAAGCATGGACAACGCGCTGCGCCTGCGCGTGGCCGGATTGTCCGCCGCCGAGCGGCGTTCCCGCGCCGAGCGGATCCTGCGCGAAGTCGGCCTGCTCAACATCGCCCAACGCCAGGTGCGCGTCCTCTCCGGCGGCGAACGGCGGCGACTGGCGCTGGCGCTGGAAAGCGTCACGCTGCCGGCGTTGTTGTTGTGCGATGAGGTCACCAGCGGACTGGACCCGAAGGCGGAGGAAGAGGTTGTCGAGTTGATGCATCGGCTCTCCCGCGAGAACAACCGGCTGGTCATTTCCGTCACTCACAGCCTGCGACAGCTCAACCGCTACGATTCCGTTGCCGTCATGCACCAGGGCTGCTTGGTCTATCACGGACCGAGCCGGGAGGTCGCCCGGTATTTTGGCGTCGAGGAAAACGGCCAGGTCTTCACCGAACTGGCCAAACGCCCCGCCGTCGAGTGGCACGCGCTCTGGCAGAAACACCGGGCGCAATACTGCCTGCCCACCGCGCCTCCCGAAAAGAAGACGGAAGCCACTCCGCCCAGCGGTCGTGTCGAAGCCTCCGCCGTTCCCGTGGCGGAAGTGGAGGAGGAACCGACGGAACGGCCGCCGGGTGTCTTGACACAGTTTTGGGTGCTGTGGCGGCGGCGGACAACGATTTTCTTTCGTGACCGCGGTCAGTTGTGGCTGCATCTGGCGTTATTGTTTGGGTTTCCCTGTCTGGTGGTTATTTTCGCTCTCAACGGTCTGCCGCAAATGCAGAGCCTGAGCATGGGGAGCGATGTCAGCCCGGTGCAACAACTGAAGGAGACCACCGGTTACATCATCAGCGCGTCGCGGGTTGGCAGTCTCGTGTCGGGTCTGATTATGTTCCAGGTCATCCTGTTGGCATTGATGGCGTCCAATAATGCGGCCCGCGAGGTGGCGGCTGAACGGCTGATCTTCGAGAAGGAAAAACTCGGCGGTCTTCGTCCGATCAGCTATCTGGCCAGCAAAACCGTTTTTCTCGCCATGCTGGTGACCGCCCAATCCGTCTGGATGGCCGCGTTTGTGACCTTCATCTGTCGTTTCCCCGGTGATTTTGTTCTGCAAACCTGGCTGTTGTTGCTCGGCAACGCCGCCATCACCGCCGCCTCGCTCGGTATTTCCAGTCTGATGAAGTCGCCCGAACAAGCCTCGCTCGTCTCGATCTACCTTGTCGGCTTCCAAATCCCGTTGTCGGGCGCGTTTCTGGCCCTGCCCGGCGTTCTCAGCGTCGTCAGCCGCCCGTTCATTGCCGCCTATTGGAGTTGGTCCGGCGTTGTTGAGACCATGCGCGAAACCCGTTTTTACGACGCAGTTCAAATGGTGACGCAGACCGATCTTTCCGGCATCCCGCTTTGCCTGTGGGCGTTGACCTTCCACGTCGTTTTTGGTCTCTTGCTTGCCTATATCGGCTGCCGCCAGAGCCGGTGGGATTGAGCAGAAAAGGAAGTGCTCGGCGTTTCCCGTTGCCACATCGGGAATGGCCATCGGACGGCGCGCTGCGACTGGCGCACGGGTTGATTCGCGGTGGCGCCACTGCCCCACCATTTCGTGTGAATCGGGTATGGCGAAGACGGTTTTTCGTCCCGCCCTTTTCCTGTTTTCTGCCTCTCGGTTTTTCGCGGGTTATGACACGTGTATTGCCTGCGTTCTTGCGCTTGGCGCGCGGCGCTGGTAGTGTTTGCGTATGCCGCGTCGCGCCAGTTCGAAATTGAATCCCGGTTGGTTTGTTGCCGTTGCCTTTTTGGCGGCGGCGGCCATCGCGGGCGGGTATTTCCTCATGTCGAAGGTCAATGACCCGTATCGCACCATCAACACCCTCGATGTGCTCGCCTACCTGGAGAACGCCAACAGTCTTCGCGGCAACACCTATCGCGTCACGGGCACCGTCTGGAACTCGCTGGGCTGGTCGCCCACGGCGGGGCGGCTTTTTGCCGTCGAGGTTGGCGTGGGCAAACACGGCGACCTGTTGCCGCTGTTGGTGCCGGCGGCGCTCAATCACGTCAATTTGCAGAAAGGCCAGCGGTTCACGTTCGAGGTGGAAGTCGTCGAGGGCGGCGTACTGCGGGTCAAGAGCCTGCGGAAGGAGTAACACGATGAAACATTTCGTGTGTGGTTTGTTGATTTTGAGCGCGGCGGCGCTACTGGCGCAGGTACCGGACACGCCCGCGCCGAGCGCCCCGCCGGGGTCGGGCGGCGCGCCGTCCACCACAATCATTCCGGCGCCGCACAAATCGCCGAGCACCGAGCCGAGCGTGCCGTTGGGCGAAGAGGTGCCGATGTATGATCCCGGCACGGAGATCATCTCCTGGGGCGGCAAACACTGGAACATCACCAACCAGCGCATTTTCCAGGCGCGTTTCGAAAAATACCTGAACGCCCCCGAACAGACCGATGCCGCCAATGCCGAGTACCAGAAGACCATCCGCGACATTCTGGAACTGCTCTCGCCGCAGAACGTCAACAACACCAAGCTGTATCAGGCCTACGTGCTGTTGTTCCGCGCCGCCGCGCATGACGCGGATGGCGGTGTCTGCAATGCGCTGGCCAGCGCGGTGGCCACCGCCTGGCAGGCGCAAATGAACCAAAACCAGCTTGCGCAGACCGCCGAGGAATTAAAAAAGGCGATGAACGTCGAGCAATCCAAGGCCATCATGTACGCGGCCGCCCAGGAGCATTCCTCCACCTCCGCGGCCAACACCAGCAAGAAGGGCGGTTCCGCGCCGGTTGTCAATCCGCACGAGATGCGCCAGAGTTTCGCACTGAAGGAGGCGGCAGCGTTTCAAGCCCAGATCGCCGCGCTCACCGCCAAGCGGGAGGTCTCGGCCCTGCAGGCGCGCATTCAGTTTCAGGCGCTCATGCTCCAGTTGTTTCTCCAACGACGGTTCCAGCATGTCCAGATCGCCTGCCACCTGTATCGCCAGATTTTCAACGAGGGCGATTCCGCCATCAAAGTGGAAGGTCAGACCAAGGAGTTTTTCACCAAGGACCTCGGAATGCCGCCGACGGTGAGCACCCTGTTGTCGCTGGCTACCGAGGCCATGCGCGACGTCCGCGAAGGAGTCCAGGCCTACCTGTTCCTCGCTGATCGCAACGAAATGGACAGCGCCACCAAACGTCTCTCCGAAGCGTTCCTTGTCGGCGAATACATGCCCGAAATCCGCACTCTGCCCCGCGAAAAGAAACGCCTCGCCCTGACCTACAGCCAGAAAGCCAACCGCCTCGTCAGCGCTCTCAGTGTTAAGGACTATACCCAGGCCGAACAGTTGATCAACGAACTGGAGGCCATGGCCAAAGACTTCGATTCCACCAAGGCGCGCGCCGCCGTGGAGACCGCCAAGACCGTCAGCGCCATGCACCTGGCCAAGGCGCGCAACGCCGCCATCGCAGGCGAAAAACAAACCGTCGAGGACGAGCTGAAACAGGCGGCCGCCGTCTGGCCGCGCAACCCCGCCCTACTCGACATGTCCAGCACCATCTTCTCCCAAAGCGACCTCCAGCAGAAGGCCATTGCCGATTTCGACCAGCTCCTCAGCCAGGGCAACATCCGCCAGATTTTCAACGACAAACTCCGCTTCATCGCCGCCATGGCTACCGACACGGCGCGCCAGGAAAAACTCAAAAAAGTTCTCGAAGACATGCAGGTCATCGAGACCGCCATCGCCCGCGCGCAGGAGTTCGCCCGACGCGGCGACCCGGCGGGCGCATGGGAGGCGGTTGAACGGGCGGCGCAACAGTTTCCCGACGACGTGAAGTTGAACCAGCTTCGCGGCAACTACAGCAGCGAGGCGGCCAGTTTCGTCGAGAGCCTGCGCACCGCCCAGCGTCTGGAAACGCACGGACAAATCGGCTCCAGTCTGGCCTGGTACCTGAAAGCCCAGCGCCATTATCCGCTCAGCGACTACGCCAGGGAAGGCATTGATCGTCTTGCCAAAAAGATTTTGCCGTCGTCCTGAGCAGGTCGTTTGGATTCCGTTTGTCAGCGACGCCCGTCTGTTCTATGTTTCGTCGCTATGCCGAGCACGTGGCGATATGCGGGTGCGCCGCGACCGTTCAGCGGTCTGGTAGCGCACTTCGGGTCAGTCACCCAGCTTTTGATCTGGGTGAACGTCCTTGTTTTTCTGGCACAGCTTCTTTGTGGGACGCTGGGGTGGGACTGGTTTGAGGCGTTGTTTGCCCTTCAAGCCGGCGGTATCCGTCGTGGTTGGCTCTGGCAACCGTTGAGCTACATGTTTTTGCATGGCGGTCTCTGGCATCTGCTGATCAACCTGTTGGTGCTCTGGTTTTTCGGGCGCGAGGTGGAGTTGTTTCTTGGGACAAAACAGTTTACCCGCCTGTATCTGCTCGGCGGGCTGGCGGGCGGACTGCTCTGGTTGGCATTCAACTGGGATTCTCCCTATCCGGTCGTCGGCGCTTCCGCCGCCGTGCTGGCCTGCGTGATCGCGTTTGCCACCATGTTTCCCGAACGCGAGGTGACCCTGCTGCTGTTCTTCATCATCCCGTTGACCATGAAGGCGAAATATCTGGCCCTGATCGCCGTCGCCTTTGATGCCGTGCCATTGCTGGAAGGCGCTTCCAGTCACGTCGCCCATCTCGCTCATCTGGGCGGCGCGGCGTTGGGCTGGATTTTCGTGAGGGTACTCGGGTACGGCAAGCCGTTGCGTTGGCCGTGGCGGTTTCGCCGGCTGTGGCGCGCTTCCCAACCTCGCGCTCGGACCCCAGAAGAATTCATGCGAGAGGAGATTGATCCGATCCTCGACAAGATTTCCCGACACGGCATTCAAAGCCTGACACCGCGCGAGCGCAAGATTCTTGAATCCGCGCGCGACCTGTTGCACAAACAACAACGGTGAAACGCCGCGCCGAATCCAAACGCTTGCCGTCGTTGGCCCCGCTGGTCAGCGACCGCCCGCTTTCTCGAACAACAGCGGAAAAAATCCTGCGCGCCCACGGATTCCAAGACACGGGGAGCATTGCCGCCGCGCTGCCGCGGCTTTGCACCAACGACCAGCAACGCCGCAGTCTGCGCTTGTTGTTGCCCCGTCTGGCGCGAGCCTGCGCGGCCTCGGCGGACCCCGATCGTGCCTTCCTCAACTTCGAACGGCTGGCATCGGCCTTGCCTCACCCGAACATGCTCTACCATTATCTGCTCGACGCGACGGAGGCGCTCGAATTGCTTGTGCGCGTGTTCGTCCACAGCCAGGCGCTCTCCGACACGCTGGCCCGCAACGCCGAATACTTCCATTTCCTCATCAGCCCGGAAACCTTGCGCGCGCCCCGATCCAAAGCCTGGCTTCACGCCGAATTGACCCGCCTGATGCTGGCCAGCCGTGTGCCGACGGAAAAATACGACATCATCCGCCGTTTTCGTCGGCGCGAAACGTTGCGCATCGGCGCTCGTGACCTCATCGGACGGGCCACCGTCGAGGAAACCACCCTCGAACTGTCCAACCTCGCCGATGTCTGTCTGCAGGCCGTGTTTGAGATCGCGCGAGACACGCTGGCCGCGCAGTTCAAGCTGCCACGTGAGACGACTCCGGCGTTTACCGTCATCGGCATGGGGAAACTCGGCGGACAGGAATTGAACTACTCCAGCGATGTGGACGTGATTTTTGTGTACGACAGGGACGGCCCGCTGACGCCATCGCTCACCCGACAGGATTTCGCCACCAAACTGGCGGAGGAAATCGTCCGCGCCGTGGGACAACAGACCGAAGAAGGCTCAATCTTTCGCATAGACCTGCGGCTGCGTCCGGAAGGCGCCAGCGGCCCGCTGGCATGGTCACTGTCCAACTGCGAAAACTACTACGCCGAACGCGGCGAAACATGGGAACGAATGGCCATGCTAAAAGCGCGTCCCGTCGCCGGCGATACTGCGCTTGGCCAGCAGTTTCTCGACATGATTCAGCCATTCGTGTTCGCCCGACACGCTGGCGAAAACGTCATCCGTCAAATGGCCGCCATCAAGGCCCGCATCGAACGCGAGATCGTGACCGATGATCGTCTCACCCGCCACGTCAAACTCGGCATCGGTGGCATCCGCGAAATCGAGTTCATCATCCAGTCGTTCCAAATCCTGCGCGGCGCGCGTGTTCCTCAACTGCGCGAACGAAACTCGCTGCGTGCGCTGCCGTTGCTGGCCAGGGCGAAACTGTTGACCGCCGAGGAGGCCGCCACGCTCGCCCATGCCTATCGGTTCCTCCGCAATGTCGAGCACCGCCTCCAGATGGAAATGGAATTGCAAACCCATACCATCCCCAACGAGGAACAAGCCCTGGCGCGTCTGGCCCGCAGTCTTGGGTTTGCGACGATCGAGGCGTTTTTCAACGCCCAACAACAACACACCACCGCCGTCCGCCGCATCTACCAGGCCGTCCTCGCCCACGCCGAGCGCTCTCCCGGAACTGACCTTCTGGCCGAGGACAAACAGCCGGAATCGCTCCGCCACGCCGGATTTACCGACATCGCGGCCGCCACGCGAATTGTTCATAACCTGCTGCACGGCTCCGGCTTCGCCCATGTTTCCCAACGCACCAAGGAACTTTTCACCGCCGTTTTCCCCGCAGTGCTGGACATCGCTTCCAAACTGGCCAATCCCGACGCCGCATTGTTTCACCTCGACCGGTTTGTGGCTGCCTACGGCTCACGCGGCCTTTTGTATGAGCTGTTCCTCCGCAACCCACGGCTGGTGGAAATCCTCCTGCGGCTGGGCGATGCCAGCCGATATTTTGCCGAGACACTCGAACGCGAGCCGGGCCTGTTCGACGAGGTTTGTCGCGGCACCGCGCTTACGGAACCCAAAAACCTCGCACGGATGTGCGAAGAACTGGTCGCCGCTGTTGCCCACGCGCCCGATGTGCCGCCCTTGAACGTGGCGCGCCAGTGGAAACGAGCCGAGTTGCTCCGTGTCGGCATCGAAGACGTGATGGGGCTGGTGGACCTGGAGCATTTGCACCGGGAAATCACCTGTTTGGCCGAGGCCACACTTCGTTTCGCGCTGCACCAGGCCCGCCGCGAGTTGAACCTGCCGGTGCTACCGTTTGCCGTCATCGCCATGGGCAAATTCGGCGGAGAGGAAATCGGGTACGGGGCCGATCTGGACGTGCTGTTCGTCGGAGAACCGTCCTCTGATGCCATCCGACTGGCCACCAAACTCATCGAATTCATGTCGCAACCGACCGAGGCCGGCACGTTGTTTGTCGTGGACACGCGTCTGCGTCCCGATGGCGAAAAAGGCCCGTTGGCTGCTCCTCTGGCGGCGCATCGGGATTACTATCTGCATCGCGCCCGTCTCTGGGAAAAGCAGGCTCTGACCCGCGTCCGTTTTGTCGCCGGCGATGAATCGCTTGGACGCAAGTTTGTGGAGATGGTCCACAACATCCTCTACGCCGCGCCGATCACCGGAACCGACCTCGCGGAAATCCGACGAATGCGACAACGAATCGAGACGGAACGGGCCGACCCAAAACAGGCCAACCTCGAATTCAAGACCGGCCCCGGTGGATTGATGGATGTGGAGTTTCTCGTACAAACACTCCAGTTGCGTCACGGTCATGCTCATCCCCTGTTACGAAGCCCTTACACGCTGGCCACACTCAACCGCCTGACTTCGCTGGGACTGGTGGATGAAGCCGACGGCCTCGCGCTACGGCGTCACTATCTGTTTCTGCGACGTATCGAATCGGTGCTTCGCCGTGCCGAAAATGCCGGCGTTTCGCGCCTGCCATCCGATGAACATGAACAGGCATTGCTGGCCCGCCGTCTCGGCCTGGCGAATCGGGACGACCTGCTCGGCGCCTGTCGTCTGGCCATGGACGCCATTCGGGAGATTTATCAGCGGATGATGACCCCGTAAAAAACAAATCTGTGCTTTACATGCCGACATCGTTCACGTAAAAAATAGCGTTATGGAAAAGAAACAGTACACCGAGCCGACTTTGGAGAAACGCGAGGAACTGGTGGATGTGGTTGAGGGTTTTATTCCACCCTCGGCTGTGGTTGACTAATTGTTGGTTAATCCTCCTCCGTTTTCCTCCAACATAACTAGGGCTGCAAGGGCAGCGGCGGCTTCTGCTTGTTTTTTGCTGGATCCGCTTCCACGTCCGATTTCGTTTCCTTCCCATTCGACGACAGCCTCGAAATACTTGTTGTGATCGGGGCCGGATTCTCGGACAACGCGATAGCAGGGGTTGGAAGGGGAACGGGCTTGGAGTAGTTCTTGAAGTTGTCCTTTGGGGTTTTGCCGGGGGACGCCGCAGTGCGCCTGTTTGAACTCGTCGGCAAACTGTTGATGGACGAACCGCCGTGCCGCGCGCACTCCGCCATCGAGATAAATCGCTCCCAGCAACGCCTCGTAAGCATCCGCCAGATTGGAAAGGCGTTCGCGTCCGCCGCTGGCCTCTTCGCCCTTGCCGAGCAATAAGCATTTGCCCAGCTCAATAGCCTGTGCCCGTCGGAACAGGGCATGACGGTTGGCCAAATGAGCGCGGATTTGGGTCAGTTTCCCTTCCGGCAGGTCCGGGTATAGTTTGAAGATGCGGTCCGTCAACATCAGTTGAAGAACGGCATCGCCGAGGAATTCCAAACGCTGGTTGTGCGTGTTTTCCCGTCCTTTCTCGTGCGCCAGCGACGGATGCGTCAGCGCCTCCACCAGCAGGTCCGGGTTTTTGAATTCGTAATCAATCGTCTTCTGCAACTTTTGCAAAGGCATGAGTTACTCCGGTTGTCTTGCGGCGGGATTTGAGCTTCGAGCCTCCTTTTCGCATCCTCATCACGAAGCTGAAATCCAACAGCAACGAGGCGAAATCCTATGGGAAAATCGGGAAAAATCGAGCGCAAAATGCATCCCTGTTCGCGGAGCGCCTTCTCACAGGTGTCGGCCATTGTCCCGCTGTCGTCGGAGTCTTGACTATTGCATGATTGATACAGGGTGGCAGATCCCGTCCGTGGAAGGACCTACATCGGGTAGCGACGCCAGGCCTCGCGCCAGAGTCGCAAATCCGACCAGGGTAGCGTCTCCGAACTCGCCAGCGGCCCGCTGTTCGTCGAGTTGGCGCGGATCGGCGTCGGGATGTTTCACGTGTTTGACGCTGGGCTCGATGTTGAGTCGGAATCAACGGGGTCGGACTGGACCTTCGTTCCGCTCAGGCCGCCACCGGTGTGTCAGATCAGTTTTCGCCCACACTCTCCCACAACCACGCAGCGTGTTTTATTGATCAACCGTTGCATGGCGCAGAGATATTCCGGACCACCGCGCCGGCCTTTGCGGTCCGTCAACATCTGCCTAGATATACGCTCCCTTGCTGCGGTGGGAGTAGTTTCCGCCGGTGCGCACCATCACGTAGCGGATCTCGGGGAAATCGCGCAGGACCTGGCGATATTTTTGCGACGCAGTCCCCAGAACGCCTCGTTGTGCAGGTCAATCTGTTTGCCCGAAGTAACCGGTCATTCGCGCCAACGTCTGCTGAAATAGCGGCAGGCGATTGAATCTCATCGGTGCTGACGCAAACTTCCAAAACTGGTTCCTTACCCCGGCGACAGATCGCCCGAAATGCGCGGTAATGGCTTCCCACTTTCTGGGCCAGGTTGGTGTCGCCAGTGACCCTCATCAACGGCGTCACGCCGCCGAGCAGAACGATATTTTCACCGTATTCACGGTGAGCGTGCCAGGCCCCACTCGCCACTACCGATTCACAGCTCAAACCGCAACAGCCAGCCACAGCACTCCACACACGCTGAAAATGAGGAGCGGGACTTTGTTGGGTTTCATTTTTGCGTCCTTTCACCGCCGACCGGAGCGGGGATGGTAACGGTAGTGGGTGTCTTTGAGGCGTCCTTGATCCACATGAGTGTAGATTTGGGTGGTGGAGATGTCGGCATGACCGAGCATTTCTTGGATGACCCGGAGGTCGCCACCGTTTTCGAGAAGATGGGTGGCAAAACTGTGGCGGAGGGTGTGTGGGGTGATGTTTTTACGGATACCGGCGGCACGCGCATATTTTTTGATGAGGTGCCAGATAGTTTTGCGACTGAGCGGTTTGCCTCGGGTGGAAAGGAAGATTTCGCCGCAGGCGGGTGGCGTCCTGCCAAAGTGCGGACGCGCCTCGGTGAGATAGCGTTGGAGCCATTCGATGGCCTGTTTGCCCACGGGCACGATTCGTTCTTTACTTCCTTTACCCACGGTACGGAGGAAACCGGCCTCCTGATTGATCTCACTGAGTTTGAGTCGGGCGGTTTCGCTGACGCGCAGGCCGGTGGCATACATCAATTCTAACATCGCCTTGTCGCGCAGGCCGACCTTGGTGCGAACAGCGGGCGCTGCCAAGAGGCGATCCACTTCATCGTAATTCAGAGTTTGCGGCAGGGAACGCCAGAGTTTGGGTGTGTCCACCAGTTGGGTAATGTCGTTGGCGAGCATTTTCTCCCGGTACAAAAACCGGCAAAACATGCGCAGCGCAGCCAGATGACGGGCAACACTGCGAGCGGAGAGCCCCCGTTTGCGTTGTTCCATCAGGTAATCGGTGATGTGCTGACGCTGGACGGAATTGATCTGGGTGATGCCGCGGTATTGGAGGTAAGCCGTGAATCGCGCCAGATCGGACGCATAAGCCAGCCGCGTGTTGGCCGCCAGCCCGCGTTCGATGGCGAGATGTTCGAGAAAGGCGTCCACCAAGTGTTGCATTGCTCACAATATAGCGGAAAGAGAAGGCCCGCTGCCAAACATTTTGGGAATGTCGCCATGTGATGGACTTGCATTTTCCGCCAAAAGGTCTAGTCTGTGTTGCCAGCGTATGAAACAACCACGCGCAGGAGGGTTCTAATGTTTGGTTTTGGCTCCAAACCGGAAACGCCACCCCCATCCGAACCAAAGAAACGCATCCGCGTACTGGTGATTGACGACAGCGATGAGTTCCGTCAACTCATCAAGGACATTCTGGAACCCTCTCGATTCGATGTGCTGGCGCTTGGCAGTCCGGTGAAAGCGCTGGAACTGTTTTCCCGCGAAAAGGAGAGTTTCGACATCGTCCTGCTCGACTATTATATGCCGCATTTGGACGGGGCAGCCACATTTGAATGGCTGCGCAAACTCAATCCGAAAATCAAGGTAATCATTTGTTCGGGCGCGGACGAATTGCGGTTGCGTCAACTGGCGGCACAGCACGCCCTGAATGGCTACATCCGAAAGCCGTTTCACATCAATGAAGTCATTGATCTGATCGAAAAAGTGGCCAGCGAACCGTTCACGACAACCTGAACCGGCGCAACAACATCCCGTTGCGCCCAACCGAAGGGGAAAAGCCGATGCCACGGCAAGCGACGAGCGAACAGTCCACCGCGCCCCCCTTCCCTCGTATCACGCGCTGGTTGTTGCCGTCCCTCAGTCAATGGCTCTGGCTGGTGCTGTTGCTGATGCTGCTGAGCCAATCATGGCGCACCACGATGGTGGCCAGCGACGGCGATCCGCACATGCACTGGCGCGTCGGCGATTGGATGCTGGAACACAAAACGATCCTCCGCCACGATGAGTTTTCCCACACCCGAACGAAAGCGCCCATCATCTCGAAAGAATGGCTGGCCGAACTGATCTTTGCCGGTGCCGGCCGAATGGCGGGGCTGTTTGGGCTGAGCCTGGTGGCCGCGTTGATCATTGCCACGACGTTTGTGCTTCTGCACTGGCAGTTGCGGCGCGAGGGTAACGACCTGTTGGTCGCCACCGCCGTGACACTGCTGGCAGCCTGGGCTAGCAGTATGCACTGGCTGGCCCGTCCGCATCTATTCAGTTTCCTGTTACTGGTGGTGTGGCATGAGGCAGTGCGACGGATGAATCGGGGAACACAACCACGTTTGACGCTTGCCACGATGGCAGCGTTGATGGTGTGCTGGGTGAATCTGCATGGCGGTTTTCTGGCAGGTTTTCTCGTGCTGGGCGCGTATTGGCTGGGTGCCATCGGAGACACCCTCCGGTTCCGTCGTCTTGGTATTGCCATGTTGGTCTGCGCCGGGGCGGTTTTGCTAAATCCCAGTGGTTACAAACTTCCGTGGCACAACTTGTCGTTTTTGCGTTCAGAATTTCTGGTCAACTGGCTGGCCGAATACAGTTCCATCAGTTTCCAGTCACGCGAAGCCCGTGGATTTCTCGTGTGGCTCGGATTGCTGTTTCTGACGCTGGCCTGGCGGCGGCCGCGGTTGTCGCGTGGCGAGGCACTGTTGCTGGTTAGTTGGACGGGGTTTGCCCTTTATTCGCGACGCAACATCCCGTTGATGGTTCTTCTCACCGCGCCTCTCATTGCTCCTGCGCTGTCCGAGGCCGTTTCGCAACGTTGGCGCGCCATGTCCGAGCGGCTGCGCGGCTGCCAGGAACATGCCAACGGCTGGCCGGTCGTTGCGATGGTCGCGTGGATGATCGTTGTGTGCATCCCCCACCCCACGGAATTGCCGTCGGATCGCTGGCCGATAAGCGCTGTGCGATACATTCGAGAACACTCCGACGAGTTCACAGGACGGATGTTCAACGACTACGTTTGGGGTGGTTATCTCCTGAAAGCGTTGCCGGAACACAAGGTGTTCGTGGATGGGCGAACCGATTTTTACGGAGAAGCCTTGATTCGCGAGTATCATGCGACGACAACGCTGCAAACCAACTGGCTGGCGACGCTGAAGTCCCATGATGTGCGCTGGACACTGTTGCCAAAACGCGACCGTCTCAATCAGGCGCTGGCCGAGTTGCCTTCCTGGCATTGTGTGTACACCGACGAAGTGGCTGCCATCTATCGGAGGTTCCCATGATCTCGCAACATCGGTGGCTGCCCTCGCTGGCGGTGACACTCTGGGTGACGTTGTTTGTCGGCCTGAGTTGTTCGCCGTGGCGTGCCAGACTGATCAGCGGCGACGGAGATGCGGCATTACACTGGAAAGTTGGTCAATGGATGATCGAACACCGAGCCGTGCTACGCGTGGATTCATTCTCCCACACCCGCCCCGATACACCCGTTGTGACCAAGGAATGGTTGGCAGCGGTTCTCTGGGGTGCCGCAGGGCAAACACTCGGCTGGAATGGGTTGGTCTTACTGGCCGCTTTGTTGATTGCAAGCACGGTTTATTTGCTCCAACGCCAAATCGAGGCGGAAGGCACAGATGCGTTGACGGCAACGCTGTTGACCTTGCTGGCGGCGTTGACCTGCTCCATGCACTGGCTCGCCCGACCGTTGTTGTTTACGCAACTATTTACGGTGGTGTTCAACGGGCGACTGCGAGCTTTCGAGCAGGGCCGAACTTCGGCGCGGAGCCTGTTTACGTGGCTGGTGCCACTGATGATTTTTTGGGCCAATCTACACGGGGCATTTCCCGTCGGTTTGGTAATCATTGGACTGTATTTTCTCGGCAATTGCGGCAGGCGTCCCGAGCAAATCCGAAACATGCGCGTCCTTGGCGGCCTGCTGGCCGCCTGTTCGGCGGCAACATTGCTCAACCCCAATGGATGGAAACTCCACCAGATCATCATCCACTACTTGCGTCATTCTGAATTTGTCGGCCAGGTGAACGAGTTTCTTTCGCCGAATTTTCATTCGGCCGACATGCGCGGTTTTGAAATCCAACTGTTACTCTTGAGCTTGCTGTTGCTGGGCATCCGCCCGCCGTGGAGCCGTAGCGAAATCCTGTTGATCGGCGCATGGGGATATTTCGCGTTCCACTCGGTTCGCAATGTGCCGATTTTCGCCCTGGTTGTCACCCCGATTTTCGCTGAGCATCTCAAGAAACACTTCCCGCAATGGTGGGAGACTCTTGTCTCCCACATCGAGGCTATCAACCGCTCTGCTGCGGGGAAGATATGGATGGCCGTGGCCTTTGGATGTGTTCTTCTTTTGCAGCCGCCCACAGAGCCGTCATCGGAAGTTTTTCCGAAGGCGGCAGTTGAGTATTTAAAAAGCCATCCCGATGCAATGCGGGGACGGATGTTCAACCCGGATCATTGGGGCGGTTATCTTTTGGTCGAGTTACCCGAACAAAAAGTGTTCATGGACAGCCGCCATGAATTTTATGGGAGGGCGTTGCTTTACGATTATTTAGAGGTGGTTCGTGGAGAACCGGAGTGGTTGGGAATTCTCGACAAGTATGACGTGGAATGGACGCTTTTACCGACTGTCCACCCTCTCAATCAGTTGTTGAAGCTGCGTCAGGATTGGGAGCAGGTTCATGTGGACCCGGTAGCGGCTGTGTTTCGTCGTGGCAAGACGATGCACCCGCCACATTCCCTGCATGGGCAACATGATGCGGCTCAATCCCATATCTCTTCAATTTCGCGTATAGGGTTGTCCGACTGATCTGGAGTTGTTTGGCTGCTTGTTTGATGTTGCCATTGACTTGTTTCAAGGTGGACAACAAAATTTCTTTTTCCGGTTCGCGTAACCGGTCTGCCAATCGAGCGGAAACATCGCCTCCCGTCGGCTCATGTGTACCCCATATCCGCGGGGGTAAATCCATCACATCAATCAAAGAAGAGTGCGTCAAAATCACCGATTGGAGAATGACATTCTCCAGTTCACGCACATTGCCCGGCCAGTGGTAGGCACTCAAAAGATGAAGCGCCGCACTGGTAACACCTTGCACCTCTTTGCGGTATTCTCTCGCAAACCGATGAATGAAGTGCTCCACCAACAACGGCACATCTTCTTTCCGCTGCCGCAAAGGAGGGATCAAAATCTGAACGACGTTCAAGCGATGATACAGGTCCTCACGGAATGCGCCATCTGCCACGCATTGGTCAAGCGGACGATTGCTGGCGGCGACAATACGCACGTTCACCGCAATCGGCTTCTGTCCTCCCACCCGCTCAAATGTCCGCGTTTCAAGAACCCGCAAAAGTTTCGCCTGCACAGGCAATGTAATGTTGGCAACCTCATCCAAAAACAATGTCCCGCCATCTGCCCGCTCGAACCGTCCGATATGCCGTCCCAGCGCTCCGGTGAAAGCACCCTTCTCATGCCCAAATAGCTCACTCTCCAGTAGTTCATGGGCCAGCGTTGAGCAATCCAAGGTGACAAATGGCCCGTTTCGACGAGTGCTGCAATCGTGAATGGCGTGCGCCACCAACTCCTTGCCCGTACCCGTCTCCCCTTCAATCAGCACGTTAACCGAACTGGTTGAAATCGTCTGAATCAACTCGAAAATCCCCTGCATCCTCCAGTTGCGGCTGACAATCCCCCGGAAGACTCCTTTCGCCGTCGTTTCTGTCGGTTCACCTACAGCACGATTGTTTACCACATCGCCCTCAACCGGGGAAGACGGGGTGGGAACAAGGTGTTTTCGCAACACAGCCAAGGCAGACAAATGCTCCGTCCGATCCACATAATCCGACACTCCCAATTTCCCCGCATAGGTTGCCTGTCTCAGAGATGGACGGGCGGTGCATACAATCACCTCCGCCTGCCTGGCAGCATTGCACAACTCTCGCAACGCCACATCCGGATCGGCAACGCTGAAATTAATGTCCGCAATTACAACGTCGTAATCATGCGCAGCCAACATCCGCACCAACCCATCAAATGTCGCCACACAAAATACGTCATGCCCCTCTTTGATCAGCGTTTCGGACGCAAAGCGCGTCCACTTGGAATCTTCGTCGAATAATAATAGCCGTTTACCCACTCCTTACCTCCACCTCGCACCATGGCTATGATAAGCATCTTCAGCAAAAAAAGCAAGTTTGGGCCGCGCCAAAGCGCCCAATAACTGGACACACGAAGAGAAGGTGTTCAGTTTTTTGAACACCCTGAACACGATCAAAAGGGAAGCAAAACGTTTTTGTTGCACCGCCGAGAACGCTTGGAAATCAAGCTCTTTACACTCCAACTTTAATCTCCCAGATCCAAACTACAACCACATGGCATACACCATGCACCTCCTAAAGGCAGCGCAATGAAAATGAACAGGTGGAATACAAGCGCAAGAAGGGGGTGAAACAAAATGCTCAAGCAACTGGCGCGAAAGTTCAACAAGCGTTCAGCACAAAGTCTGGTGGAGTACACGCTCGTCCTGGCTCTGGTGGTGGTTATTTGCATTGTATTGCTGAAAGCTCTCGGCGGCGGCGTGAAGAATCAGTTGAGCGCGGCGAATTCGGGTCTTGCCGCCGGCACAACTCCATGAACGAGCGGAACCGCTTTTACTGTTCTCAAAAGGCGGCTCCAATCTTCTGAGTAAAGGGAACTGTAAAAAGAAAAGGTAAGACCATGAAGACAGTCTTCAAGAAGATGATGGGGAAATTCAACCGGCGGTCAGCCCAGAGTCTGGTTGAATATACGTTGGTACTGGCTCTTGTGGTTGTGATCTGCATCGTGCTGCTGAAAGCTCTCGGCGGCGGCGTTCAGAATCAACTCAGCGCTGCCAACTCCGGGCTGTCTGCCGGCACGGCCCCATAAACTGCCGCTGCAAACCCTTCAAAAGGCGCGAATGAAAAACGCGCCAGAAAGGGGTGAGGCTGTGAGAGTGACATTCAACAGCAAGGGCGTGAAGGAATCGCGCGGACAGGCTCTGGTTGAGTTTGCTCTGGTGGTGCCGTTGCTTGCGCTGCTGTTGTTTGCGATCATTCAGTATGGCTTCATATTCAATGCCTACATGACTGTGCGACACGGCGCGCATGTTACGGCAAGGACCCTGGCGCTGGCAGGGACGATCACCAACAACGCCCCTGCCATCGCCAGGCAGGCGATTCAGCCGACGTTGGACCCGGCAAACCTGACTTCTGTCATTGTCCAAACACGGACAATCGTTTCCCCCAACGATGCTTATTATGTCAGACTGGAATACCGATTCCCGCTCTATCTTCGCTTCGTTGTACCGGGAACCACCAACAACACGCTGATGATCAGAGCCGCCGCACTTTATCGCAGATCATGAACACCAAACCACAGCGCGACAAGGACGCTCCAAAGGGTGAACGAGGAAATGCCCTTGTGTTGACGGCTGTATTTTTGATCGTCCTGCTTGCCTTTGCCGCTTTCTCCATAGACATGGGCAATGTCTATGTCCAACGCCACCTGATCCAATCAGGCGCGGATGCCGCAGCACTGGCGGCAGTTCAAATATGGGCGCTAAACGACGCAGTAGCCGACACCGTTCAGGTCGGCACGGCGGTCGCCACCAACAATGCGGTTCAGGCGGCTGACATTATTTCGATCACACCCGGTGTTTGGAACGCAGCCAACAAACAATTCACGGCCGACTCGTCGCACAACTTCCACAACAATGCCGTGCCGGCGGTGCGCGTGATCGCGCAACGGGGAGTACCGATGTATTTCGCGCGAGTCCTCGGCATTCATCAGATGAACCCTCGTGTCGAGTCTATTGCGATCGCGGGACCAGCTACAGCCGCTTTTGGGGTGATGCCGTGGTTCAAGTGCGCACAAGGCAACCAAACCCCGCAACCCTGTGAACCGCTTGTCCTGAAGTACAGCGACATCAATGATTTTGGGCCGAACGACAATCCCTGTGTCGGTGTGGGTAACTTCGGGTCGTTGCGTTTCCCCGGCGGATCAGGAGGCGATTGGTATCGAAACAACGTCGAATATGGCTATCAGGGGATCGTGCGCATCGGCGATGTGATTGACACGGAAACGGGAAACAAAGTCGGCCCGACCCAACAAGGGCTGGAGGCCCGTATCTTGGGTGCTCCGCTTTATCAGTGCGATCCCAACAACCCCACGGTAGTGCCCAGTCAACGTCTGGCCATTGTGGTGGTAACGGACAACCAGGGCTATCAGACCAGCAAGGTCGTGGTGAAACAATTCTGGGTGTTTGCGATGGATGACCCTGTCGGCGGACAGGTCACTGGAAGATTCCTGCAAACTTATTCCGGTACGGAGATTGATCCAAGCAAGCCTCCCGTGGTTGTCGGCGTCAACACGGTGGCCCTGGTGCGATGAAGATTTGCCACAGGTACAAAGCCGCAAAAGAAAGGTGAGCTAAACAAACAAGAGAAGAACGGAGGACCGCCAATGGCAACAAATCCCGTAGGAACAAAAGTGTTATTCGCAGGCGTTGCCCTGGGACTGGTCACCACGGCGCTGCTTTATGTCTATCTTCGCAAGGTCAACGAGCATCCGCGTGCACACTGGCAGCGCGTCGTGGTGGCTCAAACACAGATTCCAAGCCACGCGAAGATCACCCCCGCCATGGTCACCATTACCACAATGCCCCCCGAGTTGATTGTCCCGGATGCGCTGCGCGAAGTGAAAGGGATCGAGGGCAAAGTGGCTCGGCACGCCATACAGCCGCACGAACAAATCCTGAAATCGGATCTGATGACGGAAAACGAAATCCCCAGCCTTGCCCAGCATGTCCCCGAAGGAAAACGCGCCATCGCCATTGCCGCCAACGAGGTGACGGCCGTGGGGTCGGTCATCAAGCCCGGTGATCGCGTGGACATCCTTGCCACCTACCGCGATCCCACCGCAAAAGAAGAAACCACGCAGATGATCCTCCAAAATGTGCCCGTGCTGGCTGTCAATCGCGGACAAACAGACCCCGCCACTGCCGAGGGAGCCAAAACATCCATGACCCTGGCCGTCGCCCCAGAGGAGACCGAACGTTTGACGGCTGCCGATCGCGCCGGCGTTTTGCGAGTCTCCCTGCGTTCCCCAACCGACACGACCGTGATCAAAAGTCCGGGTGTGACGGTGAAAGACATCTCGGGAATCCAAGTCCGGGTCGAACCGCCGCCACCGCCTCCCACCACTCCCGCGCCGCTCACGCCGACTCCGAAACCCGGGCCGATGCCGGTCATCATTACGACAACCAACGTACCCGAAAAGGAAACCGTGAAAGAAATCACCATCTTCCGGGGCATTGATGCACGCCCAGTGAGACCGTAACCAGAAAGGAACGCACTCATGAAACGCACCACTCAAAGCCAATCCGGAAAACATCCCGCACGGACCCTGCTTGTGCTGTTGATCGTCCTTTGGAGCATTGAACCCACCTTTGCTGCCGCCACGTCCGGCAAGGTCCGCGTAAACATGAGTGAAGCGGTGAGCGTCATCACCACCAACATCTCCAAGATGGCCATCGCCGACCCCAACATCGCTGATGTGGTCCTGCTCTCGGAAACCGAGATCAGTGTCATCGGCAAAAAACCCGGCGTGACCACCCTCACCATCAGTCACACCGGCACCATGCCAACGGACACCTACCAGGTGGAAGTCGGCAACACCTCCATGGCAACAACCTTCCGGGAACTGCTTGAACAACCCGCCGTCACCGTCAGGGAAATCGGCGATTCCATCGTCCTCGAAGGACAGGTCGAAGATGAACTCCAACTGGCGCGCGTGCTCCAACTGGCCGACGCCTGTAAAATGAAGGCGGTCAACCTCATCGAAGTCAAAAAACCCCGCCAAATCATCATCCGCACGCGCGTGGCAGAAGTCAAAACCGAGATGGCCAAGAAGGTCGGATTCAAATGGTTCGGTCCGGCTGGCGAACTCCAATACGCCATGGATTTCAAGGCGATTGATGCTTCCGTCCTGCCGATTCCGCACGGGTTCCTCCAACCCAAGAGTTCCACCGGCGACACTGTCCCCAAGAGTTTCGCCCAGAGCGTCAGCATTGACGTCATCCTTCAGTTGCTGCTGGAAAACAACTATGCCCGCCTGTTGGCGGAACCGACGTTGATCACGAAAAGCGGCAACGAAGCCAGCTTCCTGGTGGGCGAAGAACGACCCATCGTCCAGACACTGCCGAACTCCGTGACCGTGGACTACAAGAAAGTCGGCGTCAACATGAAGATCAAACCAACCGCCGACAGCAAAAACCGAATCCACACCATCATCCATGCCGAGGTCAGCCAGGTGATCGGCCTGACACCCCAGTATGACATCCCCATCATTGGCACGAAAACGGCCGATACTACCTTGCAGGTCAATGACGGCCAGACCATCGTCATCGGCGGTTTGCTGGAAAACAATCTCAGCCGCGACGCCCTCCGAAAGGTTCCCTGGCTCAGCGACATCCCGCTGTTCGGTTATCTGTTCCGACACCGGGAGCGCGACCTCTCCCAACGCGAGGTGCTCTTCTTCATGACCCCCTCGGTGATGAAAGACATTGATGCCGAAACCGCCGCCGCGCCCCGAACACCATTCATGCGGCAGTGGAACAACATGAAAGCCAACGAAAACGTGCTGGAGATTCCCAAGAAAGATGAACCCCGTACACTGAGTCTGAAAGGGGCACCCGAAGAACCCAAAGAACCGGCGCCGGCGAAAAGACCGCCCACAACCAACTTCGGCCCCGCCACGTCCACCACCAAGTAGGCAAAAGAAAGGAAGCCGCCAAAACAACTCATCATCCAGCAAACAAACAACTCCGTTCGATATGACAACTCCCATCACAGTGATGATCGCAAACAGCCAGTTTGCCGAACGCGAGCGGCTAAAAAAACAACTCGCCACCCATGCTGGTATTGAGGTCGTCGCCGAAGCCCAAAACGATCGCGAATGCTTTGATCTGGCCACGCGATTGCACCCGCAAATCTTGATCATCCAAGATGAACTCCCCGTTCTCGGCGGACTCAATATCGCCGAGCAGGTCAGCGAACGCAGCAGCGAAACGGGCATCATCCTCATGCTCAGCAATCCCGCCGGCGAGGAGATGTGGCACAAAATGCTCCGCGCCGGCATCCGCGATTTCATCACGCGCGCGACCCCGGCCGACCTCGTGATCGAGGAGATTCGTCGGGTGGCCAGCGCCCGCAAAAGCGCCCAGACATCGTCCGCCGCCAATATCGAAAAACCCAAGAGCCTCATCATCACAGTCGCCGCGCCCCGCGGCGGCACGGGCAAGACGGTGATTGCCACCAACCTGGCCGTTGCCCTGGCCACCCACAACGAGAAAGTCACCCTGCTCGACCTGAACCTGGCGGGCGGCGACGTGGCAGTCTTGCTCGATCTGATGCCGCAACGGACATTGGGAGACCTTTTGCCCACATTTGTCGGGATTGATGACGACATCATGTCCAGCGTCACGGCCAAACACAGTTCGGGTCTTTCCGTGATTCCCGCTCCTTTGAGCGGGACGTTTGACAGCGCCGTGATGTCCCGCCCGCTCGTTCAAAACCTCCTGCGCTATCTTCGCGACCGTTACACCTACACCGTGGCCGACACCGGATATCCCAACCTGGAAAGCACCTTGGCGGCAATGGATTCCTCCGACATCATCCTGGTGGTCGTGGGCAATGACCTGCCCCGGCTGCGGGACGGCAAGCAATACTTGAAAAACCTGATCGCCGCTAATTACCCAAAGGAACGCATCCGGGTGATTGTCAACCGCACCGGTGTCACCAAGGAAATTCCCGGAAAAGAGGTCGAAGCGATCCTGGAATTTCCCGTGACGGCACAACTCCCCAACGACGACGAGTTGGTGGGGGTTTCCGTCAACCTCGGACAACCCTTTGTCATCTCGGCGCCGCACAAACCGTTGTCCCGCGTGCTAAAAAACCTGGCGGAAAGTCTCGTCATTTCCTCCACACCGAAACCCCCGAAACACAAGTCGGCATTCACATTTTTCGCCTGATACCCTGAAGGGGAAATCATGAGCGCCGGACCCGAACTAATGAGCCAGGTGTACAACGAATCCAAGAACGCCATCCTGGCCTATCTGATTGAAAACATTGACCAGAACATCCTGGAAAAAGGCGACCAGGCACTTCTGCGTCAGCGGGTTGAGGAACTGGTTGATGAGAAACTGCGGATTGACCGGCTGCCTTTTTCCCGTCAGATGCGAAATCGGTTGGTCTCGGATATTGCGGATGAAATTCTCGGATACGGCCCGATCGAGCCGCTTCTTCGTGATCCCACGGTCACTGAAGTCATGGTGAACCGTCCTGATCAAGTGTACTGCGAGCGTTTCGGCAAACTGGAGCTGACCGACGTCCGTTTCCGCGACTTCGAACACATTCGGCATGTGATTGACAAAATTGTCACGCCCCTGGGCCGTCGCGTGGACGAATCCAGTCCCATGGTGGATGCGCGCCTGCCAGACGGTTCTCGCGTCAACGCGATCATCCCACCCCTGTCCATCAACGGCCCCGTGCTGACAATCCGCAAGTTTGCCGTGGATCCCTTTAACGTGGACGACTTGATCGGATTTGGAACCCTTACTCAGGGTGTGGCCTCCTTCCTGGCAGGCTGTGTGAAAGCGAAATTGAACATCTTGATCTCGGGCGGCACCGGTTCGGGTAAAACCACTCTGCTGAACGTCCTCTCCTCGTTCATCCCCGCGGGAGAGCGCGTCATCACCATTGAAGACGCGGCGGAATTGCGCCTGAGCCAGCCTCATGTGGTCCGACTAGAATCGCGCCCCCCCAATATCGAAGGACGCGGCGAAATCACCATTCGCGATCTCGTTCGTAACTCCCTGCGCATGCGGCCCGACCGCATTGTGGTCGGCGAGGTGCGTGGCGGAGAAGCGCTCGACATGCTGCAGGCCATGAACACCGGCCATGAAGGCTCCATCTCGACCATCCATGCGAATTCCCCGCGTGACGCTCTGGCGCGCATGGAAACCATGGTCATGATGGCGGGCATGGAACTGCCGTCACGCGCCATCCGCGAACAGATGGCCTCTGCCATCCACATGCTGGTTCACGTCAGCCGGTTGACGGACGGCAGCCGCAAGGTGGTCAACGTCAGCGAAATTCACGGCATGGAGAACAACGTGATCGTCCTTCAGGACCTTTTTGTCTTTCGCCAAAAAGGCATTGGCGAGGGCGGAAAAGTTTTGGGACAGATCTATCCGACGGGCATGATCCCGAAATTCATGGACATCTTCCATTCGCGCGGCATTCACCTGCCCCGGGAGATTTTCTCCATGCCATCACAGGAGGACTGAGCGATGACTCTGGAACTGTTGATCGTGGTGCTGGCCGGTATGGCCGTGGCCCTGCTGACGGGCGGTTTGTACACCGTCTCGGTTCGCCACAAGACGCTCGTTGCCAGCCGTCTCAGCGCCTACGCGGACATCGAGAAACAAGCGGCCACCGCAGTGGTGGGTGCCCATGAAGGGGGGCTTTTCCCGGGGAAGCGTTTGCCGTATCCCCGTCACTACATGGAACAACTGTCCCGTGATCTGGCCCAAGCAGACCTTCCTCTTCGCCCCATAGAATTTATCGTGTTGCGCCTGGCACTGGGAACGTTGGGGTTTCTCGTGGGATACTATCTGCTCGGCTACTTACACAGCGGTTTGATATTGACCTTGTTGGGCTGGCTCGCGCCGGTGGTGTTTACCAAACTTCAACACCAGCGGCGACGGGCCAAATTCGCGCGGCAATTGGCTGACGCGCTCATGTTGCTGGTCAGCTCTCTGCGTTCCGGTTACAGTTTTCTCAAAGGTCTGGAGTTGGTCGCTTCGGAAATGGACGATCCCATCTCCAAAGAGCTGAAACGTGTTCTGCGGGAGGTGCAACTGGGCAGTACGGTGGATCAGGCGCTGATGAGTCTTGCCGAGCGGGTCGCCAATCCCGACCTGGAGATCGTCGTCAGCGCCTATCTCGTGCAACGGGACGTTGGCGGCAACCTGACCGAACTCATGGAGAAAGTTGCCGAGACCATCCGTGAACGGTTGCGTATCCAGGCTGATGTGCATGTGTTGACAGCCCAGGGCCGTCTTGCGGGCGTGGTGGTGGCGATAATCCCGTTCGCCATTTTCGGAATCATCCTGCTGACCAATCCCGGTTATTTTGCCGTTCTACTGGAACCTCCGCTACTCAATCTCCTGGGGTTGAGCGTTCCGCTGGGAGTAGCCATGATGGGCATGGCGGTCATCTTCCAAATCATTGGCGCTTACGCCATTTACCGCATTGTATCCATAAAGGTGTAATCATGCTTGAACTCACCATCATCCTGTTGTTTGCCACGATTGTGCTGGTTGTGGTTGGAATGTATTACAGCCGCCCACAAGCCACCATAAAACGTCGCCTTGATACGATCGTTGCCCTTGAGACGGGCAAAAGCCGGGCCGAGGAATTAAACCTTCCGTTTCTGCAGCGCGTCATGGTCCCCCTCAGCGAAAAGGTGGCTCGTCTCTTCCACGATGTCATGCCGGCAGAAGTGGCGCAACGCACCCAAAAACGGCTGGTCATGGCCAATCTCGAAACGCGTCTGACCCCGTCTCAATTCCAAGGTTTTTGCTGGCTGAGCAGCGCCACCTGTGCGTTGTTGATGTTCTTGCTGTTGATGAGCACGGGCAGCAGTCAGAGGCTCAGCGATGCACTCCAGGTTGGCCCCGTCCTGCTTTATCTGCTCGCAGGGTTTGCCGGCGGTTATATCCTCCCGCAATTCATCTTGAGTCGTCGAATCCGCAAGCGCCAGGAACAGATTCTTCTTGCCCTGCCCTATGCGCTGGACCTTCTTACCATCACTGTGGAAGCGGGTCTCGGTTTCGATACCGCCCTGGGCTACGCCATGCGCAAGATGAAAGGCCCTCTGTCGGAGGAGTTCGCCAAATCATTGAACGAAATCCGCCTGGGCAAACCCCGCTTGGAAGCCCTGGAAGACCTGGGGACTCGCGCTGGGGTCGAAGACCTGAAGATTTTTCTCACCGCCGTGGTCCACGCCAGCCGACTCGGCTCCAGCATCACAAACACCTTGCGCGTGCAAGCCGACTCCCTGCGTGTGCGCCGTCGTCAACAAGCACAGGAACAAGCATTGAAGGCGCCCGTGAAAATGACCTTCCCCCTGGTGTTCCTGATTTTTCCGGCCCTGTTCATGGTCGTGCTCGGTCCGGGCATGTTGAACATCAACAAAACGTTTGGATTCTGGCAATGAACCGCTCTCATCGAATCACCTCAGCTCGGTCAGCCAACAACGGTGTTCCCCTATGATCGTCATCAACGCCACAAAAAACACCCTCCTGTCCGACCGCTGCCGGTTTGCCAATTCCATCTGGAAACGCATGATCGGTCTGCTCGACCGCAAAAACGTGGCGGAAGGCGAAGGACTTCTCCTTGACCGTTGCCTCGGTATTCATACCATCGGAATGCGGTTCCCCATTGATGTCCTGTGTCTTGACAGAAATCTTCGTGTCCTGCGCACAATCAAGGAGATGCCACCCTTTCGTGCCTGCCTCTTGAACAGGGCATTGTTCGTGATGGAACTTCCCGCCGGCACCATCAGCAAAACAAACACATTCGTTGGAGACCAAATCCACATCCGCGTGGCTCATGACAATGTCTCCGACATGGAAATGCCTCCCCTCTAAATCCTGCCATTGCCCTCCGCGGAGGGACAAACATCATTCAGCCTGTCGGTGAAGCAGAAGTCTGGTCTGCGGTTGGTTCAACTCAATTGACACGCTTTGCCGATGGATGATCAACGCCACCGGCGAAATACGCAGAGTAAACCAAACCCGGCAACAACGAGAACAAGGGCCGAAGGCTCTGGAATGGTTACCCCGGTGACCTCTGCGAAAGCCGTTATCGTGTCGCCGCCACCATCGCTGAGACGCAGGGCGTCCACCATGGCCAGTGAAGTGGCGTTAGTTCCCCAACCAAAAACACCCACACGGAAGAGAGAAGTACCCATATCCGCCGTGTCGGCGCTGAACAGGGCGTTTTCGGTGCCATTGTACACGTTGGTGAGGTTGATTGGATCGGCCCAAACTTCAAAACGGTCATTACTGCCATTGGCTTGGAAGGTAATGCGGCCCACAATCAGATGCGTCGTGGAAAGAGCAAGGTTTATCGTGGTGTTCGTGGTTGCCACGCTGTTGTAACGCACAATCAGGTTGGTATTCCAGAGGTCTATGTCCCAGCCTCCTTGAAGGTAGTCCGTCGAGTTGGGGTTGTTGAACTGAATGCCCGCATGACCCATTGCCACCTCATCTCGTACCAGGGCCGAAAACCAAACCGTGCCCGTCAAATTGGTCAGGTCGCGGTTCATCCCGCGGAAACCGCTCTCGTAGTTGCCATACACATGACCGCTGCCGGTTTGAGAGATGTTATAACCGCCGCTGCCACTGTAGGTGAGATTGAAGCCGCTGTTGACCAAAACTCGACTGCTGTATTGTCCGGAAACGGCGTTTCGCCCCCATGGGGTTGTCCATCCGACACCAGCATTGTTGGAATACAGCACTCCTGATGGGTAGCTGAAGTCATCAGCCACAAACGTTGCGTGTGCCACTCCTATAAGCAGCCCCAACACAACGCAACTGACAAGCCAAACTCGCATATCGCGCCGAAACATAACACGCCACCCTCTAACGTGACAACTACAGAAGCGTCCCACGC
>CAZISE010000037.1:0-32077 GCA_964541945.1 uncultured Verrucomicrobiota bacterium | reverse complement strand
GCGAAGGACAACAAAATCCAATTTCGCTGGGGCATGTATTGCGGCTCGAAGAAAGGCCAATCCGTCCCCAATGATGCCATGCTCTTCGTCACAGGAGTCGCGATTCGGTGAGGAGGACAGTCTAAAGGGGGCAAAATAGGGTTGGGACTTCATCGTTCACTTGTGATGGAGTGGTGCGGGGTGTCCGAGCGACAACTATTGCGCGGGTGGATTGCACTCCAACAGCGTGTTCAAGCCTGACCATTCGCGGGCCTGATGCGCTTTGTCCGGGGTGAGCTTGCTGAGATGGGTGCCCCATTCATGGTGTGGTTCTTTGGCGGCGCGGACGGTCTCCTGACCAACGACCAATAGGCGTAATCAGCACTGCCGACTCGTTTGGTATGGTGGCGTAGAAACATGCTGGTGTCGTGGAGCGGCAGGTCGGCAAGAGGCTGTTCTGCACTACAAGGGGGTTGAGGAGAAGCGAGTGTTTCGCCGCAACGATCTATACGTCCGCCCCCACCAAACTTCCAAAAATTTACCCTGACCTGACGAACTTGGGTTAGGGGCGGCTGATGCGCAGACGGATGAACCGGCAGGGAGCGTTGGTGAGGGGCATCTTGTCGCGGGCAATAATGGTCTGGGTATCGCCATTGTCGGTGACCTGCCAGAATTGATCCACCTCGGTGCTGGCGGAACTCCAGCCGTTGACGACCGAGCCGGAGACTTCGACTGCATAGGTAACATCCGTTGCGGACTTGGGGCGGGTGTAGGTCAAGGTGAGATGGCCGTTGGTGATGGTGACGGTGGGCAGGCCAGTGACGCTGGGCAGAAGCGGGTTGAGGTTGAGAGCGTACTCGGTCAGGTTGGGAATGCCGTCACCGTCGGGGTCGCAGGTAGGGCCGCTGATGAGCGGGTTGTTTGCGTTGGTGCCGAACTGTTGGAATTGCCAGGCGTCCAGCGGGGCGTCTTTGATGGTGACGATGGCGAAGCCGGGTGGGGTGATGGCGTAGCGGGTGGGGTTGGTTTGGATGGTGACGGCAAGGTATTCGTCGCCCTCGGCCAGGTTGTCGGCAACAGGGGCGATGGTGATGTTGGTGCTGGTGCAGGTGCTGGGGAGGAGGATGGTGGTGGGGATGGTGGCGCAGTCAACTCCGTTGGAGGCGGTCCCGTCGAGTTGGAGTGTGACGGTGACAGTGGCGTTGGTGTCGCCGGTGCGGACGAGTTGGAGGAGGGCGTTGATGGGGCCGTGTTCGTAGGCGGTGGAGACGGGGGTAGTGAGTGTGATGATGGGGATGATGTTGTTGGTGCGCGGGGTAGGTGTGTACATGAAACAGATATTGGAACCGGCGTCGGGGTAACGGCCCTGGCTGACATCGGCGGATTGGGCGGCGAAGTTGATGAAGTCAATGGCGGTGCCGTCGGGGGCGAACAGGCCGATGCTTTCGCCGTCTTTGGCAAGGGCGAAGTTGGCATGGAGATCGGGGGTGTTGTTGGTGGTTTTGTTGTCGGCCCAGACAAGGAGGAAGCCGCCGGGAGGGATGGTGTAGCCGTTGGGGATGACGGATTTGGTGGGGTTGTTGGCGGTGTCGGTGAGGTAGTAGCCGGCGAGGTTCACGGTATCGGTGCCGTAGTTGTAGAGTTCGAACCAGTCATCGTATTTGCCGTTGATGGGATTGACGAGGGTGCGGGTGTTGTCGGCCATCCATTCGTTGATGACGACGGTGATGGGGAGGCTGGCGCCGTTGTTGTTTGTGCCGGGGGTGACGTAGTGGAATTCCTGGCGGGTGAAGCTTTGGGCGTCGGGCAGTGAGCCGTAGGAACGATTGGTGGCGACGTTGTTGTAGTTGATGTAGTCGAGGACCTGCCATTGATTGTTGGTGAAACGGCTGAGGGCGAGCGCGCCTGACATACTGGAGAGGGTGAAGCTGGTGTGCAATTCCTCGGGCGTGGAATCATCGGTGTCACCGTCGGCGAAAATGACTTTGAACTCGCCGGGGCCGATGACGGCGTTGGTGGGGAACGCCCAGAGGGAGAGATTGGTGTAGGCGGTGGAGAGATAGAGACCAGCCAGGGAGACGGTGTTGGTGGTGGGGTTGTAAAGTTCGATCCAAGAGGTTCGTTTCCCTTCGCTGTTGGTGATGCCGGTGAGATTGTCGGGCTGAAGTTCGTTCAACCAGAGGGGTTGAAATGGCGGGAGGTTGGTCAGAACGCTGTTGGGGGCGCCCGGTGTGGGGGCGGCGGCTGTCCAGTTGCCGGCCCGCCAGTTGTCCTGACGCGGGTCGCGCAGTTGGAGGGAGAGGCCGGTGCCGAGGGCGTTGGTGGGCCAGGGGAGCGTGGCGTCGTAGCGGACTTTGGCGATGGTGGTGTTGGTGGGGCCTGGTTGGATGAGGGTGAGTGTTTCGCCGTTGGTCTGGAGCGAGCCGCTAAAGGTGTCGAAGATGGCATTGGTGGCGCCGTAGGCTTGGGCGAAGGCGAAGGCGTTAGCAGCGAGAACAAGGAAGTTAGTGGGGCCGAGGAGGGTGCCGGGTGGGAAGGTGTAGGCGAGGCCGTTGAACTGCCATCCGGAGAGATCGAAGGTGATGTTGGTGGAGGTGTTGTAGAGTTCGACGTATTCGGCACCGGGAATGACGGGGCCGTACATAATTTCGTTGATGACAATCTGGCCGACGGCGGATGGGATGGCGCCGGTGCCGACGGCGGTAACGGTGTTGCTGGCGCCGGGGAGAGCTTGGCCCTGCATGTTCACGCCGAGGATGTTGAGGAAGTTGGTGCCGGGATTGATGGCGATGCGGGCTGTCCAGCCGGTGAGACTGGTCCAGGTGACGGGCCATGTGGTGCCGTTGATGAGGATGTTTTTGACGGCGACCGGAGCGGTGCCGGAGAGAATGGCGATGTTGTTGGTGACGGTGACACCGGGGTTGACGGTGAAGCTGGCGTTGGCGTTGGAGGCGATGAGTTGGGCAGCAATGCTGTCGCGGGCTTGTGCCATCCAGGTCTTGATGGCGTCGGGGCTGACAACGCTGCTCTGTCCGTTGGCGAGGAAAGCCCGGTATTTGGCGTCGAGCAACGGCGTGTATTGAGAGGCATCGAGGGGGCCGTTGACGAGTTCCTGGAGGGCGCGGACGTACATTCGTCGGAATTCGGGTTCCTTGTAGAGATAGGCGGTAACACCGTCCAGCGAACTGGTGCTGAACAGGTTGCTGCCCGGCCCCCAGGAACCGGCACCGCCCAGCACGATGTTGAAATCCCACATCAGGAGGGAATACCGAGTGCCTTTTGTTCCCATGTAACCGTAGAGATTTTGCCCGTTTTGAACTGCGAAACAATCCCAGTTGCCGGCGGCATGGTTGGCAGCGAGGACGCGCATCCAATTTTCCATGTCGGCGAGATGTTGCATGTTGGCGGCGTAGTTGACTGAGCCGGTGGTGCTGGCGGCGTCCACGAGGGCGAACACGGGAGCAAAGCTGTTCATGGAGTTATCGGGAGTGCGGCGGACAAGATAGTTGTAACGGTAGCGGGCGGTTTTGTGTTGGCCCCCGGAGAGGAAGCGTTGGAGGGTGCACCAGCCCTTGTTGGCGAAGGAAATTGAGGTGCCGCTCGGAGCAGGGCCAAACTCGAACCAGGGCTGCATTTTGTAAAGCCAGCCGTCGGAGTCATCGGGCCAGTATTGTTCGATGAAATCTTTGCTGGGACGCTGGGTGTCTTCCATAAAGGTGCCGCGTCGGACACCGTTGACGTACACGGCGATATACCGGCGGTTCAGCCACGGCACACCGAGGGCGCGCATGAAGGTGTAGGCGGTTTGTTCGCGCTGGAGGGTGGTGTCGCTGCCGGCGCTGTTGCCGGGCTGGTGGACCTTGTTGAAGGAGGTAGCGCCAAACAACTTGTCGTCGTTGGGGAATTCCCAGACGTAGTGACAAAGGTTGCCGGTGGGAGTGTTGAAGTTCTGGTGGTAGGGGCTGCCGGCGTAGCGCGCCTGCATGTTGTAAATGATGCGTTTGCCGTGGACCAGAGTGCCGTCGTGAGATTCGTTGCTGAGGTTGGAGAGATTGATCCAGCGGGTGATATTGTTGGTGGTGACCCAGTGGTGATAGACGCCAAAACTGCCAGACGGATTCTCGTCGCCAAAAAGGACAACACACTCGCGGACAGGAGCATTGTCATCGCGCAGCGCGGGAAAACGACTTGTGGCGCCGAGTCCGTCGGTGGCGGTAAGATAGAAGGCCACAATTTTTCGGAGTGATTGTCCCGGAATCGTGGCGCTGTAGAGACCATCGCCGGCCACAGCATCGCCGCCGGTGCCGTTGTCGAGCATGGCGACGGCGGTGGTGTTGGTGTCGGGGTCCACACGATAGAAAAGCGTGAAGCTGGCGATGCCTTGCGGGTCGTGGACGCGGGCGGTGACGACGACCGGCTCATTAGTGCCGGGGACGGTGGGCCAATGACTCACGTCGAAAATGGCGGGGCCGGCGTTGGCGACGCGGCGGCTGTTGGGTTGGGCAGGAGTACCGAGGTTGGTGGGGACGGGCAATCGTCCGGTGGCTTCGAGCCAGTTGCCGTTGAGTCGCAGAAGGACTTCGGGCCATCCGCGGAGCCAACGGGCTTTGAAGCGAAGGGTGGCGGTCTGTCCGGAGGCGAGCGTGTTGGTGGCGAGGGCCATTTCGCAGGAGTTGGCGCCGGTCCAGAGCTGGTCGCTGCAACGGATGAGCAGAGACTGGCTGCCGGAGTAACCGGCGTTGGTGAGGCTGGAGCGGGACATGCAGCCTTGGAAATACCAGTTGTTGGTGCCGCTTTCGAAACCGGGGTTGAGGACGAGGTTGGTGCCGGCGGAGCCGATGATTTCGATGTCGTCCACGAGGCATTCGCCCGGATTGAGCAGGCCGATCTGGGCGTAGAGAATGGAGGGATCGTAGTTACTGCCGAGATCGAGGGTGCCGGTGTATTCGATGTTGGTCCAGACGGATTTGGAGGTCTCATCGCTGTCGGCCCAGTTGGCCGCCAGGCGGTTGTCGCTGTTGGGGTCAATGAGTTCCATGCTGCTGCCGCCGCCGTTGGCCCATTGGGGCCAGCGACCGCCGGTGCCGTAGGTGACTTCGTTGATGGTGACGTACATGGAGAGGTTGGTGACGCCGCCGATGATGTCGTAGTGGGGCATGTCGAGGGCGACGCGTTCGCCGCTGTGGGCGAGGCGGCCGCTGAAGTCGCCGAGGCAGTTGGCGGTGGTGAGATGGGGATAGCGCTGGCGCAGATGCGCGGCGTTGCGGGCGACAACGAGGTAGCTGTTGGCGGCCAGCACGGTGCCGGTAGGGAAGGTAAAGCTGATGCCGTCGCTGAGTCGCCAGCCACCGAGGTTGATCGTTTTGCTGGTGCGGTTGTAGAGTTCGATGAACTGGTCGTCGTCATCGCCGCTGATGGGTTGGTACATCAGTTCGTTGATGACGATATCGGGGAGACGGATGTCGGCGTTGGAGGCGCCCGGTGTGGGAGTGGCCAGCCGGTAGAAAGGTTTGGCGCCGTTGGGCCAGCGTCCCATGGCGACACCGTTTTCCTGGCCGCCGAAGTCCACGCAATCGAGGATGCGGGTTTGGGAGGGGTTTTTGAAGTAAATGATTTCACCGGTGGAATCGAGGGAGAATCCTAGGGTGGACTGGGTGAATACGACGAAACCGGTGGGTGGGATGACGGTGCCGTTGGGGATGACGAATCGGTTGGTGGTCGGGTCATCGGTGAGGATGCAGCCGGCGATGTTTACCGATTGGGTGCTGTGGTTGTAGAGTTCGATGAAGTCTTCCTGGGGATCATCGGTGTGGGCGAGGAATTCGTTGATGAGAACGTTGCGCAACGGGCTGGGCCGATAGGCTTCGCGTTGGCCGGGAGAGCCGCCGATGATGTCGCTGATGTCCCAGGCGCGCGGGTCGGCTTCGCCGTAGGTGGGATAAGCGAGCACAAGCGAGTGGCCGGTGCCATCGGCGGCCGCGGGCCAGGGGCGTCGGTTTTTGTAGGGGACGGAGAGCAGGATGCTGTTTTGTTCGTCGCGCAGTTCGATGGTGTCGGATTTTTTCAGGGAACCGGTATAGGGGCCGACGACGTTTCGGATGCCGTAAACGGCCTGGATGTCGGACGGGACGGCGGCAATGACGAGGAAGGCGCCTCCGGCGAGGCGGGTGCCGGCGGGGAAGGTGTAGGAGAGGTTGTTGGCGGTGAGGCGGTAGCCGCTGAGGTCGTGGAACCAGGGGTTGGTGTTGTAGATTTCGATGAATTCGAGGTTGCGACCGTCGTCGCGTGGGGCGGGTTTGTACATGATTTCGGAGATAACCAGCGGAGTGCTGCGGCTGGAGACGCCGAGAGGTTCGTGCGGGTCGAGGATGGTGCCGAGTGTGACGGCGCCGGTGTTGTTGGTGATGTCGCGGAACTGGGCGGTGGTGGTTTGGGTGAGATTGGCGCTGGTGACGGTGAGGCCGACGTAGATTTCGTTTGGCATGGCGATGGTGATGGTACCGAGGCGCGTCCATGTTTCGCCGTCGTAGCTGGCGTAGCCGCTGAAGGTGTTGCCGACGCGGGTGAGGCGCAGCCATGTGTTGGGGAAGTTGGCGGGGAAACTGCCGCTGGTCTGGCTGGCGGCGGAGACGCTGCTGCGGTACTCGAAGAAACTGCCGTTCATGGAGGGCGTGGCAAAGACGGCAGCAAAACGACCAGCGGAATCGAACGTGTCGCGAGCCATCAAACCGGCCTTGGCCCAGACATCCGAAATGTCCAACCCGGCCAGGCGAACGCTGATGTCGAAATCTCCAGTGCGGGTTTGGTAGGCGAATCCGCACTGGTCGTTGTTACCGCCGATGGCCTGTCCAGCGGCGGTCACGTCCATGCCGCCGTCGTTCCATGCCATGCGCGAGGGAATTGCGGGAACGCCGATGTCATTCAGCAGATACGGCAGCGCGACGAAGCTGACGAGTGTGTTGGGGGAAATGAAGTTGGGGGTGGTAGCCGTGTCGCGGAGACCGTTGAGGAGGATGCCGTAGGTTGTGCCGTTGACCATCGGGGACGCCAGAGTGAGGGTGACGGTGGTGTTGTCGGAGGAGATTTGGGCGCTGGTGATGGCGATGCCGTTGGTGCAGGCGTAGTTGGCGATGTTGGTGGCGCTGGCGGTTTCGACCGGTTCGGAGAAAACAATTTGGATATTGGTCGTGCCGGCGTTGAAAGCGCGGATGACCGTTGGCGGGATGTCGTCCATCAACACACTGACGGTGACAGGTGTGCTGGTGACAACACCGGAGGCATTGGAAAGGATACAACAGAAGACCTGACCGCTGAGGGTGAGCGAGGCGCGTGGGATGGTGTACACTGATTTGGAGGCATTTGTGTCGAGCAGCGCAACGCCATTGGCAATCCACTGGTAGGCGAGGGGAGCCTGGTTGGTGGCCAACACGGAGAGCACGATGGGTCTGCCTTCGAAGACGGTGGTGTTGGTGCTTTGGCGGTAGATGGACGGAATCGTGTCAAGGCCGTTGCAAGGGATCAGGACGGTGCCGTAGCTGCCGGTGGAGGTGAGCGGTTCTTCGTACGCGCCGTTGGGCAACTGCCAGCGCACGGCGAGGTTGTCGCCGCCGCCGCCCTGTTGCATCAGGGCTTCAAGATAATAGCGACGGCCGGCTTCGAGATAGATGGCGGCGGATTGCTGGTTGCTTTCGACGGTCCATTGGCGCGAGCTGGTCCAGCCATTGACCCAGGCGATGGCGGTGGTGTTGGAAGGATTTTCGTTGCTGCTGAGGAAGAGGCGGGAGGTGTCGTCGCTGGCGATCCAGAATCGGTACAACCCGTTGGTAGGAGGCACCACAAAGGTGCGCAGGCGTTGGCCGTAATAGGTGATGCCGGTATTGGTTTCGGTTTCGAAGGTGGCGAAGGTCTTGGTGTAAGTGTCGTTGGGGTTGTCGGGCCAGTTGGGGTTGTAGGTGGTGTTGGTGAGAGCGGCAAGATTGTTGGGCGAGGAGGGCAGACCGGTCCACAACTCGCGATACACGCCAAACGAAAGCGACTGGCGCGGACGAGCGACGGCCGAGGGCGAGTCCGGACTTTCGCCGGCGGCGTTGACGGCGGCGACGAGGTAGGAGTAGGTGAGTCCGTTGGTGACGGCGGTGTCGAAGTAAAGATTGGTGGTGAGCGTGGCGATATTGGTGTAGGCGCCGCCACCGGTGACGGCGCGTTTGAGGTTGTAACAGACAGCGTTGGTTGAGGGCGCCCAGGCCAGCGAGACCACGGCATTGCCGCCGGTGGCTGTGAGCCAGGCAGGTGCGGGCGGGGCGTTGGAGATGCCGCCCTGGAGGATTTCGATGCCGCTGACCTTGGCGCTGTTGACGAGGGAGGTGAACTGGAGAAGCAACTGGCCATTGGTGTCGGCATTGGAAGCGAACTCGCGGACAATGGCTTTGTTTTTGACGCCGATGCTGGCGAAGATGTCGAAGTTGCTGAGCATGAGCGTGGAGTTGATGGAGACGTTGAACTTTCGTTGGCCAATGCGGTCGAAATAAAACTCGGCGAAATGGAGGCGGACTTTGTAGTTGGCGTTGGTCAGGAGGTTGGTGAACGTGTAGGAGAAATTGCCAAGACGGTCCGATTGATACACTGCGGACGGCGCCGGTCCCGGCGCGGCGCTGAGGTCCATGGCGGAAGTGGTGGAGGAGGTGGCGCCGCCGGAGTAGTAGGCATCCGCTGTAAACGGGCTGGAGGCGGCTCCCCCGGCGTTGATGGCAAACAACGTGGCCCGTGGCGTGGCACTCAATTCGTCGGAATTGGCGCCCTGGCCGTAGGCGTTGAGGGCGGAGACGACGTAGTAATAATTGGTGCCGTTGATCAGGCCGGTATTGACGTAGCTGGTGGTGGTGTTGGTGCGGATTGTCGTGTACGGGCCGCCGCGGACGGTGGCTCGTTTTAGATAGTAGCTGGTGGCATTGGGCGAAGCGTTCCAACTCAACGAAATCTGTCCGTTGGACGGCAACGCCTTCAGTCCCGTTGGCGGCGGGGGCGGCATTTGCCCGAAGAACAGCACTTCGGCGATGTTGCCGTAACTGCCATCGGGGCCGAGGTAGCGGAGATAACGGAATCGGGTTGGGTTGCTGACGGTCACGGTGGTCAGACCGCCTTCATTGGGTTGTGTGGTGACCGTGTACAGCGTTACGGCATCGGTGAAATTGGAGTTGTTGGCGCCCTGGAACACGCCGCCGATCATGGCGCTGGCCCATTCTTCGCGGGGCGCGAATTGGACCGAGGTTACCAACGCGCCGGGACCCGGTCCCAAATCCAACCCAACCCAGGCACCGTCGGCGATGGGCGCCTCGAAAAACGTGTCAAGGTCGCCATCCATCGCCTTTTCGCGGGTGTTGCCGGCGTCGTTAAGGGATCCGCTGGTTCCAATAATCGTGCCGGTTAGTTGCGGGTCTGCGCCATTGGCCGGTCGGTTGGCAAGGAACAGGAGGGCCGTTAATGCCAGGAGCCAAAGGCAATGTGCTTTGCACAACGTCATGCGTGTCGTCTTCTGCGGAAGACTATCCAAAATGACGCACGCATGGCAATAGGGTTTTGGACTGGGGCTTATCTTGACACTGCCGCCCGTGATTTGTGGGTACGATACCTCCACGACAAACATCGCATCCTACAACACATTCTCCTTGCTGTCAGAGTGGCGGTATCTCAGATACACTCTACAACTATTGGGAGTTGGTTCGAGGTTGAATCTGCCAAAACGATTTGTTACAAATTTGTGACAAATGCCCTCTGACGCGCAGAAGCATGTCACAAATTCATAGATTGCAGCAACAACGGTTTGAGTTGAAGTACCTCATCACGGAGGAGGTTGCGCGGCGGTTGCGGAATTATGTGAGCAGTTATCTGGAACTGGACGACTATGCGGTGGGGCGTCCGAATCTCTCGTATCCCGTTCACAGCATTTATTTCGATTCGGATGATTTCCAATTTTGCCATGCGTCCATCAACGGGAACCGCAACCGCTTCAAGCTGCGGTTACGCTACTACGACGAAAACCCGGAGACACCGGTCTTTTGCGAGATCAAAGGGCGGGCCGACAATTGCATCCTGAAACGGCGGTGTGGCCTGCGCCGCGATGCCGTTGCGTCCCTGGCCGCCGGGCGGATGCCGCAGAAAGAACAGGTATTGTCCCCGGAACCGCGTCATTGGGCGACGTTACAAGAGTTCTGTCGGCGGTTACACCTGTTTCGCGCTCGTCCCAAGCTGCACAATAGCTACCTGCGCGAGGCCTGGGTCTGTCCGCGCGGAAATGACATACGGATCACGTTTGACCGGAACATCCTGGTGGAACCTTGTTTTCAGCCGCACCCCGTCCTGCGGATGAGGCAACCGATACGCCTGGCAAACAACGAGATCGTGTTGGAAGTGAAATTTACCGAACGGTTTCCCGACTGGTTCAACGCGATGGTGCAACGGTTTGATCTTGTCCGTTCCGCATTTAGCAAATACACCACGGGCGTGCTCACGATCGGCGAGAATCGTTTTCACCGCACCCCCGCGGCAAGTCGTCCAAACCAGCACTTCGCAATGACCTCTGCCTGCCTTGTGGAGAGCGAGGAGTGAAGCGCGATGAATGACTGGTTTTTCCGAGGCGATTACGGCGTGGTTCCGACCAACTACGCCATCATGGCGATGGGTTTGTTGTTGGCGTTTGTCTGCGGCCATGCGGTCGCGTGGGCGTACATGTTCACGCACACAGGGCTGTCCTATTCGCGGTCGTATGTGAACACGCTGATTTTCATGCCGGTGATGGTGACGCTGGTGATGATGATTTTGGCCAACAACCTGATCCTGGCCTTTGGGTTGATGGCCATTTTCGCCATGGTGCGATTCCGCAACATCCTGCGCGACACACTGGATACCGCCTGTGTGTTGGCGGTGATTGTGATCGGGCTGGCCTGCGGCACTCTCAAATTCACCTCGGCAATCATCGGATGCCTGTCGGCGGTGGGATTGATTTTTTACTTCTGGTTTACCGCTTTCGGCACGCGACATCATTACAATCTGATCCTCAACATCCAATGGGACCGCACCCCGCAAGAACTGGAAGAACTGCGCGCCGTGTTGCGACGCCACTGTCGGAACATCTTGTGCGCCAGTCAACACTTCCAGGAAAGCGACGGAACTTTGGATCTTTCCTATCATCTGCGCTTGTGCGACCCCGCCCGCAGCCAGGAGCTTCTGGACGAACTGAGAACGATCTCCGGTGTGCGCGCCGTGTCGAGTTTGCCCGCGGATGACCAATCAGAGCTATGAAAACAGACGCAAATGCCCCCATTCCTGTGCCTCTGCGTGAGCGCTGGCGCGATGTGCGGTTGCGCGCCGTGCCGGTGCTTGTCTTTGGAAGCGCCGTGGCGATGATCGGAATTTTGTGGAAAAACCATGTGGCAGCTCCCTCGATGGTCGGCCAGGCTGAACCGGTCGTGGCCCATGTCAGCTCCCATAAACCGGGCGTCCTGGGACAACTCCAGGTGACCCGGTTTCAGCGGGTCAAAGACGGCGACGTGATCGGGCATGTCCTTGTCGCCGACCCGCGCGTGCTCGAAGCGTCACTGGCGGTCATCCGTTCCGAGATTGACATGCTCCGGGCCGATCTGCGTCCGATTGCTCTCCAGCAACGGACGGCCATGGATTACAGCCAGCTTCGGCTGGATTGGATGAAACAACGTGCCGCCCTCGCCTCGGCCCAGGTCAACCTGCAACTGGCGGAAACCGAATTGCGGCGTACCGAGGAGCTGTTCAAAGACCGCATCGTCTCGCAGGGCGTGCTCGATCAGGCACGCGCCACCCAGCAACGACTACAACGGGAGGTCGAGGAGTTGAGCCGATTGGTGAGCGAAGGGGAACAGAGTTTCAAACTGCTTCAGAACACCAACACCACCGCCATCTCGCAAGTGACTGATGATCCCCTCCGCGCCGCCATCGCCGTGCAGGAAGCCAAGTTGCGACTCACGGAAGCGGAGCTAAGCCCGATTCCGTTGCGGGCGCCCATTGACGGCGTTGTGGCTTCGATTTTCCATCAGTCCGGCGAAGCGGTCGTCGCGGGCTAACCCATCGTGTCCATTGCCACGATGCAACCTGTCCGGATCGTCGGCTACCTCCGTCCCCCGATCCAGGAAGAACCTAAAATCGGAAGCACGGTGGAAGTACGCACACGCGGGTTCCGTCGTGAGGTGGGACGGGCGCAAATCACCGAAGTCGGCAGCCAACTCGAAAATCTCCCTCCGGCGCTTGCCACTCTGGCGAAACTGACGGGCGCGGACATGGGATTGCCCGTCGGCGTCAGCATCCCACCGAATCTGCGAGTGAGACCGGGCGAACTGGTGGACATTGTCTTTCTGCCGGGCCGCTAACGTTGGCCCCGTCGTGGCGCGGGAATGGCGGTGTTGAAAGCGTCGGCAATTGTCCTGACAAAGACAAACTTCATTTTCCGGCGGATTTCCACCGGCACATCCCGGATATCTTTGCGATTCTGTTCGGGCAACAGAACGGTATGAACGCCAGAGCGCGCGGCGGCGAGGACTTTTTCCTTGATACCGCCGACGGGCAGGACCTTGCCGCGAAGCGTGATTTCGCCGGTCATGGCAAGACCGGGACGGACGGCGCGATGGGTGAGCAGTGAGGCGAGTGTGACCGCCATGGTCAGACCGGCGGAGGGCCCGTCCTTGGGAATAGCGCCGGCGGGGACGTGGATGTGGATGTCGTGTTTGTCGAAGAAGCGGGGTTCGATGCCGAGCTGGGCCGCATGGGCGCGGACATAGCTGAGAGCAGCCTGGGCGCTCTCGCGCATGATGTCGCCAAGCGAACCGGTGATGGTCACATGCCCTTTGCCGGGCATCTGGGTGCCTTCGATGAAAAGAATGTCGCCACCGGCGCTGGTCCAGGCCATGCCAATGGCAATGCCGGGTTCGAGCGGGCGCTCGGCCATGTCGTGGAAAAATTCTGGCGGACCGAGGAAATCCTTGAGGTTTTTCGGAGTAACGCGAACGGTTCGGGCACGTCCTTCCACGATGCGACGGGCGGTGCGACGGCAGATGGTGGCGATGCAGCGTTCGAGGTTGCGGACGCCGGCCTCGCGGGTGTGATGGCGGATGATGCGGAGGAGGGTTTCTTTTTGAAGCGTGAGGTCGCGCGGTTGGAGGCCGTGTTCGGCGCGTTGGCGGGGGACAAGGTAGTTGGTGGCAATGTGGACTTTTTCCTGCTCGGTGTAACCGGGCAGTTCGATGACCTCCATGCGGTCGCGCAAAGCGGGCGGGATCGGCTCCAGGAGGTTGGCGGTGGTGATGAACATGACGCGGGAGAGATCGAACGGCAGTTCGAGATAGTGGTCGGAAAAAGTGTTGTTTTGTTGCGGGTCGAGGACTTCGAGCAGTGCGGAACCGGGGTCGCCACGGAAATCGGAGCCGACCTTGTCAATTTCATCCAGCATGAAGACGGGATTGTTGCTTTCGACGCGTCGCAATCCCTGGATGATGCGGCCCGGCAGGGCGCCGATGTAGGTGCGGCGATGGCCGCGAATCTCGGCTTCATCGCGAACGCCGCCGAGGGAAAGGCGGACAAACTTGCGGCCAAGAGCGCGGGCGATGCTCATGCCGAGGGAGGTTTTCCCGACGCCGGGAGGGCCGACAAAACAGAGGATGGGACCTTTACCAACGGCGGCTTCCTTGCCTCCGCCGCTCTTGAGCTTGAGGACGCTGAGGTATTCGAGGATGCGTTTCTTGACCGGGTCGAGGTCGTAGTGGTCTTCGTTGAGGATGCGACGGGCACGGGCGATGTCGAGTTTGTCCTCGGTGCTCTGGGACCAGGGGACGGCGATGAGCCAGTCAAGGTAGGTGCGGGCGACCGTGTATTCCGCGGCGGACGGTGGGACGGTCGCAAGACGATCCAGTTCCTTGAGGGCGACTTTTCGGACATCGGCGGGCATGTTGGCTTTTTCAATTTTGTCGCGCAGTTCGCCGATCTCGCCACCGTTCTCGGCGGATTCGCCAAGTTCCTTTTGAATGGCTTTGAGTTGTTCGCGCAAAAAATATTCGCGCTGGGTTTTGGTAATGGATTTGGTGACTTTGTTTTGAATTTCGCTGCCAAGATGGAGGACTTCCAGTTCGCGGTTCAGCAGCGTGCTCAGAAGACTGAGGCGGACGCGAATGTCATTGGTTTCAAGCAAGCCCTGTTTTTCTTCGAGGGAAAGGTTGATGTTGGAGGCGATGACATCGGCGAGTTTGCCGGGATCGTCAATGTTTTGGATGGCAATCTTCAGTTCGTCCGACAGGTTGGGGGAGAGATCAATGACCTGTTGGAACTGATTGGCGACGGTGCGGGTAAGCGCGGAGAGTTCGATGCCGGGTTCGATGATGTCTTCTTGAAGCTCGATTTGAGCGACAAGATAGGGGGTTTCGGCCACCGAACGAACAAGCTTCATCCGTTTGAGTCCCTGGACGAGAACACGAACGGTGTCGTCAGGAAACTTCAACATCCGCATGACACGGGTGACGCAACCGTACTCCTGGAGGTCGGCCAGACGCGGGTGTTCCTGGTCGGCGATCTTTTGGAGCGTGACCCCGACATAGCGGTCGCCGGCCACCACGTCGTCAATGAGACGGATGGATTGCGGGCTGGTGACCAGCAACGGCACGACCATGTGTGGGAAGATGACCAGGTCGCCGAGAGGCAGGATGGGCAATTGGGTGGGGAACTGACCGGAGGCCACGGGCGTAGGGACGGCGTCAACGGCGGAGGATTTCGGTTGTGTCGTGTCGCTCATGGTAATTCCACGGGGCGCGTCCGCCTTCCCCATCCTCCATATTGCGGGGCATTTGGAGGAAGCGCAAGCCTTAACTGATTTGCTCGATGACAATCGTGAACGCGGAGGGCGTCGCGCGCGTCGTCTTGGGCAGTTCGATGCGGAGAATCCCGTTGTGAAAATGCGCCTGAGAGGAAGCGGCGTCCACTGTCACCGGAACGATGATGCGCCGTTCAAAGTATCCGTAGTCAATCTCCATTTGCCGAAACGAACATCGCAGTCGTCGGTGAGGACAGTTGTCCGCGCGATGCCCGCGCACCACCAGCAGACGATCCTGCAGGGTGATCTCCAAATCTTCCTTGCGGATGCCCGCCAACTCCATCTTTACGATCAGATGGTGCGGTGTCTCATACACATCCGTATTCGGCGTCCACGCGCTTTGTTCCATGGGAACAGGCAGACTCAAATACGCCGTGGCGCGACTCAGGTGTTCGGTGATGTGTTTGGGCATGCGTGACGACTCCCGACGCGCAAGACCATAGCGCGTCTTGACGGGAAACGCAAGCGGACGCGCTCAGTTCACCCCCGTCCACCGTTTCACCAACTCTTGCGCAATCCCCAGATGATCCAGAACGCGCGCCACGATGGTATCCACCAGTTCCGGAATCGTCTGCGGCTTCGTGTAAAACGACGGGCTGGCCGGGATGATCGTTGCGCCTGCTTCCATCAGCGCCGCCATGTTCCGCAGGTGAATCAAATTGTACGGCGCCTCGCGTGGCACCAGAATGAGTGGTCGTCGTTCTTTCAGAAACACATCGGCCGCCCGCGCGATGGTGGTGTCGGAAACGCCGTTGGCAATCCGTCCGATTGTGCCCATCGAGGCGGGGATGATCACCATCGCGTCAAACCGCGCCGAACCACTCACAAACGGCACAAACATCGAACCGTTTTCCTCATGCGCCTTCACCCCCGGTGGCAGACGCCACCCGCCCGGCAACTCCAACTCCGCCACCTCGCGCGCGTGTCGGGTTGCGATGAAGTGAACTTCGTGCCCACCAAGATTGTCGAGGAGCCGTTGCGTGTAGATCGCGCCGCTGGCTCCCGTGGCTGCCACGACCAGTTTCACAGCGCCTTCACCGCCTCCCGCGCCGCGCGCAATGTGGCCTCGATGTCTTCAGTGGTGTGCGCCAGCGACATGAATCCGACCTCAAACTGCGACGGCGCCAGGTACACACCGTGTTCCAGCATGGCGTGAAAATAGCGGCTGTACTTCGCCGTGTCACTGGTCTTGGCGGTGACGTAGTCCACCACCGGCGTGTTGGTGAAGAATACGCAGAACTTCGACCCAACCCGCGCATGATGACCGGGTACGATCGTTTTCAGTTCATCGGCAAGAGAGGCGCTGAGTTGTTCGAGTTTCTGGTAGTTGCCGTGCTTGAAAAGTTCTTCGAGCGTGGCGATGCCGGCGGCCATGGCAAGTGGATTACCGGAGAGCGTGCCTGCCTGATACACCGGTCCGGTCGGCGCGAGACAATCCATGATCTCCGCCCGTCCGCCAAAGGCGCCAACCGGCAATCCGCCGCCGATGATTTTGCCGAGCGTGGTCAGGTCTCCGCTAATCCTGTAAAGCTCCGTGGCGCCGCCTTTGGCCACCCGGAACCCGCTCATTACCTCGTCGAGAATCAGCAACGCTCCGCCGTTGTGCGTCATCGTCCGCAATTTTTCCAAAAAACCTGGCTTCAACGGGATCAATCCCATGTTGGCCGGGACCGGCTCAATGATCGCGCAGGCGATCTCGCGCCAGTTCACGGCATCCAGCGCGTCAAAATCGTTTAGCGGCAACGTCAGTGTGTGTCGCGCGAAATCCGACGGCACACCCGCGCTGTCGGGCACGTCAAACGTCGCCGCGCCGCTGCCGGCTTTGACCAGCAGCGAATCGGCGTGACCGTGGTAACACCCCTCGAACTTCACAATCTTGTCGCGTTTCGTAAAGCCCCGCGCCAGACGGATCGCCGACATGGTCGCTTCGGTGCCGGAGTTGACGAACCGCATTTTCTCAATGCTTGGATAGGCTTCGCGGACCAGTTGTGCCAACCGGATTTCGCGCGGATTGGGTGTGCCGAAACTGGTGCCGTCCCGCGCCGCTTCCTGTACGGCTTTGACGACTCTGGAATGGGCGTGCCCGAGAATCATCGGCCCCCACGAGCCGACGTAATCAATGTACTCGTTGCCGTCAACGTCCCAGAGCCGGCTGCCCTTGGCTCGTTGCGTGAAGAACGGCGTGCCGCCCACGCCGCGAAATGCGCGCACCGGGGAGTTGACACCGCCGGGTAGCAGCCGGACGGCTTCCTGCCAAAGTTTTTCGGAGTAGTCGTGCTTCACGGGGCGAAGGTAGCAAATTTTACCCCGGAGAAAAGCATTTTGGCTGTCTCGGCGCGAAACCGCGTGTGGCGCTACTACCATTGCGACAACGGGGTCACGGCGGGCGGCATCGGAAGATCAGCGTCGGTACACGGCGTGAATGCGACCGCCAGACGTGTGGCAGTGACAGAGGGCAGGTGGATGGCCAGTTTGCGGAACTTGTTGTTTTTGGCTTGTCCTTCGGGGTTGGGAGAAGAGGAGAGCGGTTTGGCGTCCATCACGGTGAAACGCGCCTCGGCGGGGGCGAGGAGTTGGACGATGAGTTTGCCGGAGGTTTTCTTCATGGTGAGCGTGGCGGTCTGGCCGTTGGGAGCGAGTGCAATGTCAGCGGGTGTGTGCATGAACCACCACAGGTCGGCGGGCTGTTCGGCGAGGATTTCGTCCTGCACAAGGACCTGTCGGCGGTCGAGAAGGGCGAGGCCGCGTTGGACGAGTTTGGCGTGCGGGGCGTAGGCGGCAGTGAGGTTGGCAATGGCGAAAGCGCGTTGCGGTTTGGATTCGAACCGCGTGATGCGGGTTTCGGCGCGCGGGTTCTGGTCCGGGTTTTTGCCGGGGTTGAGGACAAGAGTGTTGTGGCCTTCGGCGCGGAGCCGGTAGTAATCCCAGCGCGTTTTGCCGAAGAAACCGGGCAGATTGTAGTTGTCGGAACCGAGGTCCGAAACCCAACGGATACCGGAGGCTTCGAGCACAAAGCTGCCCAGATCAAGGTGGCTGTGGTTGGCTTTGTTGTCGCCGGCCTTGAACCCGACAAAGATGGTGTTGGGGTCATTCCAAGCGCCGCGCATGGAGACGACCTCCACATGGCGGAACAACTTGTCGAGGGGCAACTCTGGTGGGTGGTTGGTCGGTGTGGTGTGCCAGAGGATGTCGAGCGGACCGGGGGTGGCTTTGCGTTGCTGGTAGGCGGCGTATTCGGGTCGCTGAAACTTGCGGGCCAGCCAGAATAGCTCCGACGGGCGGAGTTCGCCTTCGCCGCAGTCGGCGAAGTTGAACGACAGACCAGTGGCGCCAGACATATAGATGGGAAACAGACCAGTTTCGGAGAAGCCGGGAATCGCCGCGAGCCGGAAATCCGTGCCAAGGGCGGATTCGAGTGTGGCGATCATGGCGACATTATACATGGTGGCGTAATGCCAGTAGCCGGGGCCTTCCGGCCAGCCGCCGTCGGGGCCGTATTCGGCCATGGCGAGTGGGACGGAGGCAAGAGCGTGACGGAGGATTTCGCCGGCCGGTTCGGGCGCTTCATCGCCGATGGCCAGCGCGCCCGTGGTGAGGCCTCCATTGCAGACCTGGTTCCAGTTGTGATGACAGGTGTGCCAGCCGCTTTTGCGTTGATAGACGGCGAGTCCAGGTTTGAAGCCTTTTTCGATGATGGCGGTGCGGAGCGTGGCGCGTTGGGCGGGAGTCCAAACATCATACAGCCAGTCGTAACCGATGGCGAAGGCGTGGGTCATCTCGGCGGTGTCGAGAAAGTGAGAGGGATTCCAATCCTTGAAACCGGCGGCGGTTTCCAATTCACGCCAGGCGCGTTCGGCGTAGGGGCGTCCGCCCTCGGTGCGGTACATCCAGGCCAGAAGCTGGACGCGGGTGAGCACGCGGCGCGAAGTGGCCAACAGCCGTTTGCCGTCGGGTATCTCATAGCGGGAAGGCGGCTCGCGAAGGACCTTGTCGGCCTTTTGTCGGAGAGCAGCCTGCCATTGCTGGAGTTGCGGATCGTGAGCGATGGCTTCCTTCAACTGCTCAAACTCGCCGGGTTTGACGAGGAGACGTGGATGATCGCGGCGCAATGTGGCCAGAAGATTGGTTTCGGCGCGGGGTTGTGCCGCCAGCGACAGAGCCGCGGCAATCGTCAGGCAGAGGAAACGATTCATACGGCGCGCATGGTAATGGTTTGGTGACTGTCGCGCAACCGTTCGTTGTGGTATGGTGCCCGCCAACATGAGCGAGGCAGTTGTCCAAATCGAGCATTTGCGCAAGGAGTTCAACGGCACCGTGGCGGTGGCGGACGTGTCGTTTTCCGTGCGACGGGGCGAAATTGTCGGCGTGCTTGGCCCCAACGGCGCAGGCAAAACGACGACCATCCAGGTGTTGCTTGGCCTGACGACCCCCACGTCGGGCACGGTGCGGCTGTTTGGCATGGACTTGGAACGCCATCGCTGCGAGATTCTTCAGCGATGCAATTTCTGTTCGGCCTACACCGCGTTGCCGTCCAACCTGAAGGTGCGCGAAAACCTGCGGGTGGCGGGCGGCTTGTACGGCGTGACCCATTGGAACGACAAGATGGACCGTTTGTTGGCGCTGTTTGAGATTGCTCATCTGAAGAACCAGATCACCGGTCGTCTCTCTTCGGGCGAAAGTACGCGGGTCAACCTGTGCAAGTCGTTGCTGAACGACCCCGAACTGCTTTTGCTGGACGAGCCAACAGCCAGTCTTGACCCGAACATCGCCGACAAGGTGCGGAAACTGTTGCGACGGATCCAGCGCGAGCAGGGGATCACGATGATTTACACTTCTCACAACATGCGCGATGTCGAGGAGGTCTGTGACCGGGTGCTCTTCCTGCACAAAGGCCGCCTCATCGCCGAGGGGTCGCCCCAGGAGGTCATCGCTCGTTTCAATCAAAAATCGCTGGAGGAAGTCTTCATCACCGTGGCCCGCAGTGGCGACCTGTTGGAGGCGCCATCGCCATGAGCTGGCAACGGATTCAGGCGCTGGTGTTGCGTTACACCTACCTCTACGCCCGGAGCGTGCCGCGCGTGACGGAAATCTTTTTCTGGCCGCTTATGGACCTGTTGGTATGGGGATATGTGACGTTGTACCTGCAACGTGTCGGCAGCGTGTCGACCCCGGCCAACGCCTTCATGTTCCTGCTCGGCGCGATGATTTTTTGGGACATCCTGTATCGCGCCCAACAGGGCGTAACCCTGTCGTTCCTGGAAGACATTTGGTCGCGCAACCTGCTCAACGTGTTCGTCGCACCCGTGCGCGTGGGCGAGTTCGTGCTGGCGACCTATCTTGTCGGCCTCGTGCGCATCGGCGTGACCATCGGCGTGCTGGCCGGGTTGGCCTACGCGCTTTACTCGTTCAACATCTTTTCCCTCGGTATCAGTCTTGTGCCGTTCTTTGCCAACCTCCTGTTGATGGGCTGGGCGCTCGGCATGGTCACCACCGCGCTCATCATGCGCTGGGGACAGGCGGCCGAAGCGCTGGCCTGGGGCGTGCCGTTTCTGATTCAACCTGTTGCCGCGGTGTTTTATCCGCTTGACGTGCTGCCGCGCTGGATTCAGCCCATCGCGCTCGCCATTCCCGCCACGCACGTCTTCGAGGGGATGCGTCAGGTCCTGCGCGGCGAAGGCGTCTCGGCCGGGAGCCTGACGACGGCGTTTGTCCTCAACGCCATTTATCTGGTGGCGACGGCGTTCTTTTTCCGTTATATGTTCGACGTGGCGCGGCGCAAAGGGCTGCTTGCCAAACTCGGTACCCAATGAAAAACATTTTGATCCTGACAATTCTCTGTTGTGCCGTTTCCGCGGTGCGCGGCCAGTTGTTTGACACCTCGGCCGCCCAGGTGGAGACGGTTACCCGACTGATGGGCACGGGACGCGTCTTCAGCGCCACCGTAACCGTGTCGCGACAAAAAGGGAAAAAACAGGTGAAAATTGCCGAGAACCGCATCGCCGTCAACGGTGATAACCTGCGCGTGGAACACAAACCGCTTCTGGAACCGTCCCTGGCCAAACAGACCGAGAGACTCAAACAGGCCGGAGTGGACACCGTGATCACCCTCCTGCTATCCAAACCCAACAAGGCGTACATGATTTTCCCCGCCAAAAAAGCCTACATCGAAGCGATCGTCGAATCGCCCGACGCCAAGGCCAAACCCGCCCACACCGAGAGCAAGTTCCTACGGATGGAAACCGTGGACGGCCATCCCTGTGCCGTCCGAGAAATGACCATTGTCAACGCGGATGAGTCCCGCCAGGTGATCACCATCTGGGAGGCGACCGACCTGAAGAATTTTATCCTCAAAAGCCAGATGGACCACGGCGACGATTCGATGGAGGTGTTGCATTTCACCAACATCAACACCGAGAAACCCGACGACACCCTGTTCACACTGCCCGCCGCCTATCGCAAGCTCGGCAACGGCGCCGCCGGTGAGATTGTTCAGATGATGATGGACTTCGATCTCGACCGCGACGCCGCGCTGGCCGAGACGCTTCGCTAACGTCGCTGAGCGGCTCTGGCCAACATCTCCTCGGCGTGTTTCAACGTCACGCTCGTCAGGTCGCGCCCGCCCAACATCCGGGCCAGTTCCTCCGCGCGTTCCCGTCCCGACACCGGCACAATCCCGGCGGTGGTTCTTCCGTTACGGACGCTTTTGCTCACCACGTAATGGCGCGCGCCCAACGCCGCCACCTGCGGCAAATGAGTGATGCAGATGACCTGGCGGGCGCCGGCCACCACACGCAACTTCTCGCCGACCGCCTTGCCCATCTCGCCGCCGACGTTGGCGTCAATCTCGTCGAACACCAGCACGGGAATCCGATCGTGCGCGGCCAGCACCACCTTGACCGCCAGCATCACCCGCGACATCTCGCCGCTGGAAGCAATCTGCCGCAACGGGCGCGGCGGTTCCCCCGGATTCGGCGCAAACGCGAACTCGATCTCGTCCAGGCCGCTCGCCGTCGGTTCCGCCGCCGCCGCCAGCGCCACCTCGAAACGGCCGTGATCGAAACCGAGGTCGCGCAGTTGCCGCGTGATGGCCTCTGCGAGTTTTTTTGCCGACGATTGGCGGAGCTTGCGGAGGTCGCGCCCGTGTTGCTCGATTTGCGCCGCCGCTTTTGCGATTTCGGCGTCGAGTTGGGCGGCGCGTTCGCCGCGGGTCTGGAGAAACTCCAAGCGTTCCCTGGCTCTTGCCAACACGGCAAGCGCCTCCGCCACGCTGCCGCCGTACTTGCGTTTGAGCCGGTGAATCTGCATCAGACGCTCGTCCAACTCGCGCAGCCGCGCCGGGTCAGCGTCAATGCGGCGGGCGAAATCCGTGATCGCGCGGTCCAACTCCTGCAACTGGGTGGCCAGCGCGGCCGCCTCCTGCTTCCACGGTTTGGCTTCGGGGACGATGCCCGCCAGGTCGCCGAGCTGTTTCTGCGCAGCGGCCAGCGCGTTGAACGCCGAGGCCTCGGAGTCGGTCAGCGCCGCGTGAAGGGCGTCGGCCAACTCCAGAATGCGCTGAGCATTGGCCACGCGGGTGTGTTCGGCAGCCAGTTCCTCCTCGTTGAGGTCCGAGAGTTTGGCCTCTTCAATTTCGCGGACCTGGAAGCGGAGGAACTCGATTTCCTGCGACGGATCGCGTCCGTCTTCGGCCAGCGCGGCGCGGTCGCGGAGAAGCTGTTGGCGGTGTTGGTAGGCGTTTTCGTAGGCGCGTCGCGTGTGGTCGTGGCCCCCAAAGGCATCGAGCAGATCCATCTGGAACTCGCGGCTGAGCAGCGATTGGTGGTCGTGCGGGCCGTGCATGTCCACCAGCAGGTCGCCGAGGCGTTTGAGCGCCTGCACGGTGGCGGGAGAGTCGTTGATGAACACTTTGCTGGTTCCGTTGGCGTTGAACTGGCGGCGGATGATCAACTCGCCGTGATTCTCCAGGCCAAGCGCTTCGAGCACGCCACGTGGCGCCGCCGAGAAAACCGCCTCGACCGCGCACTGTTCCGCGCCGGCGCGAATAAGCGATTTGTCGGCGCGCTCACCGAGGATGAGATTGAGCGCGCCCACGATGACCGATTTGCCCGCGCCGGTTTCGCCCGTGACGACGTTCAGGCCGTGACCAAACTCGACGGCGAGGTCTTCCACGATGGCGATGTTTCGGATGCGCAACGACTGGAGCATGGCGCGGAGCATAGCGAAGGAGAGAGCGAAACTCAATAGCCCCATTCGCGGAGGACGGGGCGGATGTCGTCGAGCGTGGGTTCCTTGGGCCATGCCAGGCGTTTGTCTTCGCCACTGTAGGAGATGTTCAGTTGGTTCAGGCGGTGGTGGGCGACTCGTTCGGTCTCGTACGTCAGGCAGATGGATTCGTTGAAAGTGCCGTCCACGGTGGTGTACTTGTTCGGTCCTTGAAATATCTCCTGTTCGTGTATCCAGCGCCAGCCATTGGGGGTCTTGCGAAAGGCGATGGTGCGCGAGGTGCGTCCGTGGAAATGCAGCATCCGATCATAGGCGCCGCCTGGTCGGCGGATTTCGAGGCGGACAGCGGCATGGGACGGGATCGGCGTGAATCCGTGCCGCTCACGGTCGAACTGCCGCGCGGCGGCGAGCAGTTCTGTCACCCGAGGATCGTTCATTTTCACCGTTTCCGGCGCAAGACCGCACGAGACAGTCAAAAGCAAACATGAGACGGCGAGCGACGTTCTAGCGCTCCACATAACGTTGGGCAATGGGGACGCGACGGCCGATACCAAAGGCTTTGGTGGTGACGCGCAGGCAGGGAGGCGCTTGTTTGCGTTTGTATTCGTTGAGGTCAATTTTGCGGACGATGTCGCGGACCAGGTGCGCGTCATAACCGGTTTCGGCAATGATCTCGGCGGCGCTCTTGGATTCCTCGATGTATTTTCTGAGGATGACATCGAGGATTTCGTAGGGTGGAAGACTGTCTTGATCGGTCTGGTGGGGGCGAAGCTCGGCGCTGGGGGGCTTGGTCAGGGTGGAAACGGGGATGATCGGGTGTTCGCGGTTGATGAAGCGGGCCAACTCGTAAACCATGGTTTTCGGTACGTCGGCGATGACAGCGAGGCCACCGTTCATATCTCCGTAAAGGGTGCAGTAGCCGACGGCCATCTCGCTTTTGTTGCCGGTGGTTAGGAGGAGATGGCCGAATTTGTTCGAGATGGCCATCAACAGCGTGCCGCGGATGCGGGCTTGAAGATTCTCCTCGGTGGTGTCCTCGGGGCGGCCGGCAAAAATGGGTTGCAAAGTGGCTTTGAACTGCTCGAAGGCGGCTTGGATGGGAATCACTTCGTAGCGGATACCGAGGTTGCGAGCCAGTTCGCGTGCGTCATCAAGACTCCCTTGGGAGGAGTACTGGGAGGGCAGCGAGACGCCGAGGACGTTTTCCCTTCCAAAAGCGTCCACCGCGAGACAGGCGGTGACGGCGGAATCCACGCCGCCGCTGAGGCCGAGAACGGCGCTTTTGAAGCCGCATTTGACGGCGTAATCATGCAATCCAAGGACCAGGGCATCGTGGAGTGCCGATGCCTGTTCCAGGGGCTGAAACGTCTGCGCAGGAGCCGCCATGTCCACCAGGAGCAGGTCCTCGGCAAACGCTTTGCCCTGGCCGAGGAGATTACCGTCGGCATCAAACACCATGCTGCGCCCGTCAAAGAGGAGTTCGTCGTTGCCGCCGACGAGATTGCAGTAGGCGAGCGGTACCCGATAACGGCGGGCAACCCCGCGGAGCAGTTCGTGACGGAGACGCCCCTTGCCGAGATGATAGGGCGAGGCGGAGAGGTTTACCAAAAGACGCAGACCGGCGTGCTCAAAATCGGCCAGCGGATCGTGCGCGTAACGAATGGGGGCGAATCGTTCGATGTTCCAGATGTCCTCGCAGATGGTGATGCCGAGGCGGCAGTTGCCCAGCAGGAACGGTTCGTTGCGCGGGGTGGGCTGAAAATAGCGGTCTTCGTCAAAAACGTCGTAGGTGGGCAACAACGTCTTGTAACGTCGCGCCAACACGCGGCCATTCTGGAGCAGGGCGGCGGCATTGTAGTAGGGCTTGCCAAACACGTCCGGATTGAAATCCACATAACCAACAATGAGGGCCGTCTGGCCGATTTGCGGGACCATCTCGGTGAGAACGCGGAGGTTGTCCTCGACAAACCGTCGTTTGGCAAGCAGGTCGCGTGGCGGATAGCCGGTTACGGCAAGTTCGGGCGTGAGGACCAATTCGGCACCGACGGCGGCGGCCTGACGATAGGCATCGAGGATTTTGGCGGCGTTGCCGTGAAGGTCGCCGACGGTGGTATTGATTTGGGCGAGTGCGAGTTTCATCGGTCGCGGCGACTCTAAAGCCTCGCTCGTTACGTCGCAACGGAAAAACGGGCCTTGTCTCTTTATTTCGTTGCCGTCGCACTGGTTTGTTGGTGGTCGTCGCAATAGGTTGTCATGCTTCTAGTCCTTTTGGGGTAGCCGCCTCCCTTCAAATCAATTTTGTAGCACGTGCCACAAAATTGATTTGATGGAAACGGTAAACCCGCCACACAAAATCCGTTGAGACAGCAGTTCTGGCGCTTGGCTGAGTCCCGTGTCCGATCGGTAGGGCGCCGTGTTAGATCAACAGCTCGGCGATCTGGACGGCGTTGAGGGCTGCGCCTTTCAGCAACTGGTCGCCACTGACGAACAGGTCGAGGCCGCGCCCGTCCGTGCGCGAGACGTCTTGGCGAATGCGTCCCACGAGGCAGTCGTACAGGCCGCTGGCGTCAATCGGCATCGGATACTTTTTGTTGGCGGGATCGTCAACAACCTGGACACCGGGGGATTTTTTCAGAATCTCGCGGGCCTCGGCAGGTGTCATGGGACGCTCAAACTCGATATTGACGGCTTCGCTGTGGGCGCGATAGACGGGCACGCGCACGCAGGTGGCGCTGATCATGAGCGTCGGATGGTGCATGATCTTGCGCGATTCGTTGACGAATTTCATTTCTTCCTTGGTATAACCGTTGTCGAGGAAGACATCCACGTGGGGGAAAAGGTTGAACGCAATGCGTTGGGGCAGGGCGGAGGCATGGATGTCGGTCTCGCCCCGCAGAACCTTGGCAGTTTGTTCTTCAAGTTCGGCCATCGCCTTGGCGCCCGCGCCGCTGGCGGCCTGATAGGTCGAGACGATGATACGTTTGACCGGATTGACCTTGTGAAGTGGATAGACGGCCACCAGCATGATCGCGGTTGAGCAATTCGGGTTGGCAATGATGCCCTTGTGTTTCTTTGCATCTTCGGGATTCACTTCCGGCACCACCAAAGGCACGTCCGGCTCCATGCGGAAGGCGGAGGAATTGTCAATGACCACCGCACCGGCGGCAACGGCTGCAGCGGCAAACTCCTTGGAACGCGACGCGCCCGCGCTGAACAGCGCAAAGTCCACACCCCCGAACACGTGCGGCGTCAACAGTTCGACGGGGATATTTTCGTTGCGAAACTTCAGTCGTTTGCCGACGCTGCGTTCGCTGGCGTAGAGCCGCAATTTTCCGACGGGGAAATTGCGCTTTTCCAGCGTCTGGATCATCTCGATGCCAACCGCGCCGGTTGCGCCGACCACTGCCACTGTATAGGTTTTGCTCATAGGGGCGCAGAAAATAGCCTTCCGCCCTCTTTGCGTCAATCACGGAAAGAGTTCCTGCACTCGCAAGAGCGATATGATCGTGAGCAATAACCAGTGGACAAGCTACCCAGGGCAGGAGCAGGAATAGGCCATCCATCAAAGGAGGTTCTGATGAACGTGCAGCTACTGCCCGCACTCAAAACAGCCAGATCGCTTGTCACCCACAACGGCCAACTTCACGTGTTCTTGTAAGACAGTGTCAGCAGGCGAAACGCGCCGCCACGGCGTCCCAGTTGACCACGTTCCACCAGGCGGTCACAAACTCAGAGCGCCGGTTTTGGTACTTGAGGTAATAGGCATGTTCCCACACGTCCACGGTCAACAAGGGAGTCTGACCCTGGCTGAGAGGACAATCTTGATTGGAGGTGGCGACAATCTCCAGGTCGCCCCGTCGGGTTTTGATCAGCCAGGCCCAGCCGCTACCGAATTGTCTGATGGCGGCGGCACTGAGTCGGTCTTTGAACTCGGCGAAACTGCCGAACTTCCGAGAAATGGCCCTGGCAAGGTCGCCCGTAGGTTCACCGCCACCGCCGGGTTTGATGCAGTTCCAGTAGAGCATGTGATTGTAATGGCCGCCGCCGAAGTTGCGGACAGCGGTGCGGACTTTTTCAGGTACGTCGTCGAGGTGTTCGAGGAGTTGTTCGATCGGTTTGCCCAGAAGTCGGGGATGGTCTTTGAGCGCGGCGTTGAGACTGTTGACGTAGGCTTGGTGATGTTTGCCGTGGTGAATCTCCATCGTCCGCGCGTCGAGGTAGGGTTCCAGCGCGTCATAAGCGTAGGGCAACGGCGGCAATGTGAATTCCGCGGGGCGTTCCTCCAGTGCCTCACCGGCAGCAGCCATCACGCGATTGAGCGGACGGGCGGTGATGGCAGCAGCGCCCAGCCCCAGCTTGCGCAACAAATCGCGTCGGGTCAAATGTTCATTCATGCTCTTGTCTCCGGTCGGCTCGCAACATACTCGTGTCGGCGCAAAATCACAACTGCCACTTGCGCGAGGATTACCGCCAGCAACGCTGTCGCGCAAACGAAATAGGGCGCGCGAAGCCCCACCAGATTACCGGCTCCGCCGGCCAGCAGGGGGCCGGTCAACATCCCCAACGCCAGAAATGCCTCGTGCAAACCGCTGCCCTTGCCTTTCTCCGTCATCTCCTGAAGCGTAAAAAAAATACTGGCCTGATAACTGTATCCACCCACCGCCCCCATGACGACAAATGCTGCCAAAAACAGCCACACCTGTCCCGCGATTCCCACCGTGGCCGCCGCCAGTACCCCCAACAGTTGGGCCAGCCACAACGGCCAGAGACGGCTGTGCCAGTAAACCGAGCACTGAAGCGCGACAATCATTCCCAGTGCTGCCGCGTTGCTTAACGCCAGCAACCCGCCGTGCGTGTCCGGCGCGATACCGAGATGAGTCGCCAGTTGAGGGAAAATGGCCGCCACGCCCGCGTTGGTCATTCGCACCCCGAAATTCGCCAGCCACGCCGTTTTTCGAAATCCTCGTCCGGACGGAACCGTCTCCGTTGCGGCGGACAGTTCCGTCAGTGACTCGTCCTGCGCGGGAGACGCCGGCACGCACAGCAACACGAAAATCAGCGCCAACACCGCCGCAGGAATGTAAAATGCCATCCCCGGCCATCGCTGAAATACCCAGCCGGTCATGCCAAACCCCAGAAACAACCCAATGTTCCACGCCACCCCGAACCGCGTCAGCCGCGCGTGCAACGACCGACCGACGGCTCCGTCGCTGATCCATGCAATCACCGGCGGCCAGAAAAAACCCAGCCCCAACCCGAAAACCGCGGTCAACCCAATCAACAGATTAACATTGGTGGTGGCAGCGCAAGCCAATGTCATTGCGCCCGTCAGAACCGGCCCGATCAACGCCACCCGCCGCCTCCCCCATCGGTCGGAAAGCCGTCCCGATATCAGCGACATCACGGCATACGGCGCAAGCCAGGTTGCGCCGAGCATTCCGAGCGCGCCCGCGCTGGCGCCAAGTTCGGCCGCCCGACGGCCCACGGAAAAAACAACCCCGGCCACGGCCATGTCCATCAGCAGAGAGACGGCGTAAAGGATGTAAAGTTGGTTCGGCATGGGAGACGAACTATATGCTTCTTTTTTTGACGACGCCAAATATAATCCGCCGCCATGCAACTACTGGTCGCCACCCGCAATCGAGACAAACTGAAGGAACTTTCGGCCATTCTGGCCGATCTTCCTGTCGAAGTGATTTCTGTCGCCGACCGCAAAGGGCTGCCGGACATCGTCGAAGACGCCCCCACCGTTCGCGAAAACGCCATCAAAAAAGCCGTCGAAACCGCGAAACTGGCTAAAATGTTGACCTTGGCCGACGACACCGGCCTTGAAGTGGACGCCCTGGGCGGCGACCCCGGCGTCCGCTCCGCCCGTTACGCCGGCGAAAAAGCCTCCTACCACGAAAACAACAAGAAACTGCTCGCCGCCTTGCACGGTGTCCCGATGGAAAAACGCACCGCCCGATTCCGTTGCGTGGTGGCGGTTGCCGACGAAAATGGCCTGGTGGACACCGTCGAAGGCATCTGCAACGGCCTCATCATCGAAGAAGAACGCGGCGGCGGCGGGTTCGGCTATGATCCGCTGTTCATTCCCGACGGACAGGTCAAAACGTTTGCCGAACTGCCGCTCGACATCAAGAACCGCATCAGCCACCGCGCCAAAGCGCTGCAAAAAGCCTGGGCAGTCCTCTCCCGATACGTGCGAGAGCGCAGCGGAGAAGGCGAAGCCAGCTCAAAAGAATGTGCCAGCAAGCGCCGCAAGTCATCGCCTCCCAAAGGAGACATCCCTCAATCGCGGTAGTTACGGCGCTCCATCACTCCGCCTTCTGCATCGGGTAAGGTAAGACGCGGAATCTTGTCTTACATTTTGCACTTGCTTTACCAATCGCACTAGTGCAGTACTATAAGTAAAAGATGAACACTGCGTATGTCACTTCCAAGGGGCAATTGGTCGTGCCGGCCCGGATCCGACGCCGATACGGTATCAAGCCCGGCACACGGGTCAATTTCATCGAGGAAGATGGTCGAATTATCTTTCAGCCGGTGACCCGCGAATACATTGATTCGTTCTGTGGCATCTTCAAACGCAAGCCGGGCGAGAAACCGGTCACGCAACAATTGATTGAGGAACACGCGGAAGAAGTCCGCCGCGAGGAAGAAAAACTTGTCCGCCACCGTGTTTGACAGCTTCGCCCTGCTCGCGCTCTGGTTTGAGGAGCCGGGCGCGGAGTTGGTGAAAGAGTCCCTGCACCAGGCTGGGGAAGCCGACCGTCCCGTACTGATCACAGCGGTCAACTGGGCCGAGGCGCTGTATCAAGTCGAACGCCGCCAGGGACGGGACGGCGTGGCTGTCGCCCGACGTTTTGAACAGACCATGCCGCTGGATGTCGTGGCTGCCGACCGGGAACTGGCTGAGCACGCTGCCCATTACAAAGCCACACAAAAGATGTCGTTGGCCGATGCCTTTGCCGCTGCCTTGGCCAAACAAAAGAAAGCTATCCTCATTACCGGTGACCCCGAATTCAAGCCGCTCGAAGGCGAAATCAAAATCCGCTGGCTGAAATGAGTCATGGATGAACGCTGATTTAAGGAAATTTGGGTTATGAATCCTCACGAATCGGCACAGACAAATTGGCCGCCAGAACCCGCATAGAACAGCAGAGATGGGGTGCCGCCCCGCTGCCCCCACACACAACTTGACTCATCGTCTATGGACTTTTGTCTGCTGTTTCGGCGAACTATCCGCGATGCAATCAGTTTTGGAAAACGTGTTCGCGGTGGTAGGCGAGGCAAGAGGGATTGGGTTCAGCAAGTTTCTCTGGAAGGCTGATCTGCTGTCCCTCAAAACACACAAAATATTGTTCCAACGCTGGCTGTGGCAAATAACGCTTGAGTTGTTTGCTGAGGACAATACGCAAATCCTCATCGAGCGTGAACAATCCATCGTCAAATGCGGCGTCGTGCAAGGCCGAGAGGCACAAACCATTGCGTGGATTCAACCGCTCATCAGGGAAATCGCGCCATGGTTTGATGTGGCTCGCTACCAGCAACCGAGGCACAGGAATACCGGTCACACAGCAACGCAGCCCGTAGGCCGTGAGAACAGCTTGCCGGAAGAACTGCTGACCGCGTCGGGTTTTGACGGTGGCGTGGATTTCTGTCGGGCCACTTGGTCGCACCAGACGGACTGTGTCACGCGCCAGCAAGTCCACCTCCTTCGTTTCGTCGGTGGTGAAGAGGTCGTGCAGCAACTGTTCGCTCTCAGGACCGAGCGTGGGCAGGTTGGCGAAGAACTCATTCCACATCGCCCGGTCTTGTTTCGTGGCACCCGACAAGCCACGGATGCCACGGGCGCGTTGCACAGGGTCAAGAGCGGCGAAGTTGCACAGTTTCATCGCCAAACTGTTTGGTGTTCGGCGCATTCGCCGAGCGGCCTCCACGATGATGGGGTTGCCTTTGTGGAGTTTCCCGAATGGCAGTTTGCAATACAGATTCAGGGCGATAAGAAAATGCTCGCGCGTCCACTTGACCGGCGGTGCTTTGTCCATGCCAGAAGATTGGCAGAACCAACTAAACTTTGAAAGAAGCAAATTATGACAGCGTGCGGTCCACCGCGAGAATCCCAAAAACCATGAGCAATACCTATCTGTTACGACTGGCAGAACACGATCTGGGGCAAATTCTTGAAGGTTTACGCGCCCGTGAAGAATCTTGGCGCAAAACAGCCGAATACTTGGCTTTGGGTTATTACCTTTCTGACGATTCCTTTACCCCAGAGGAATGCAGTGACGAGCACGAAGCCATAAACATCGCCCATTATTATGCTCGGATCATTCGCGATCTTGAATACCAACAACAGAACCAGCCGCAGATATTGCGCAGAATCTACCTGCAAGGGAAAGCAGACTGTCAAAACAACTTAATGCAACGGATTCTGACGGAGTGGGAGACGCTCCGTCAACTGCCGCAGCCGCTATTGAGTGTCCGCCTATTCGAACTGCGAGATGAAATCTGCGACGACTAATCAGCCAACGGAAAGCAACTCGGACTCAGAGTCTGCGCCGGCGCAGTTATTGTGGACGGGTGTTTCTGGCACGGGTGCCCGAAACATTCCCCGCCGGCCAAATGGCTGCGGAAAAGCGCGATGCCGGTTACAGCCGCTTCACGCAGAGGCACAAAGTCGCGACGAACCGGTAAACGATTCTGGCGTGAAAAACTGGTTGCCAACAAACAACGCGACCGGTTGGTAAACCGATTGCTGCGAAATGCCGGTTGGCAGGTTGTTCGAATCTGGGAACATGAGTTGCATGGCAAACGCCGTCAGCGGGCGCTAACGAAGATTCAACGGGCGTTGGCTATTGCCGGTCCGTCGTGACACTTGTGGATGCTGCATGTTCTTCGTGGTTTTACGGTGCGTTGCGCCCGTGGTTGATTTCTCTGAGCGGTTGCGGCATTCTGCGCTGCCATTGTGAAAGCGGTTATTCTCGCGGCAGG
>CAZISE010000036.1:0-32393 GCA_964541945.1 uncultured Verrucomicrobiota bacterium | reverse complement strand
TCAAGGAAGACCTCATCTGGCCCCGCGAATGGCAGGCGGTCGAAGACCTTGAACAAGCTCTGGCGCGGTGGGTTCATGAGTACAACGAGGACTACCCACATTCCGCCATCGGCTACCAAACACCTCAACAATTCGAAGCGTCGTTCCAACCACAACCCTCAACCCAATGGACTCCTCAATTCACCACTTGATTCACGGGGAGCACTACAAACATGAACTCCACCCGATGAATGCCCCAATCGGATGCGTCTGCTCCGTGGTTCCTGGCGATGTACTCGCGAACGAGTCGCAGTTCCCCGACTTGGACTTCGACGCCAATCTCCTCCAGACACTCGCGTCGAACGGTTCCATGCAGCGATTCACCGGGTTTCTGTCCGCCGCCCGGCAAAACGTGCCATTCGCCTCCTTTGTGTGGGATGGTGGTGTAGTATTCATCGGCTTCTGTTCTCAATCGGTGGACATGGTTTTCGGTTCCTCGAACCGCCCGTACTCACTGAAAAACTTCAGTTCGATGCTGCTGGTGCTGCCGCTGGGATGCTTGGCAATGACCAAGGTCGCTTTGCCTTTTGCTGCTTGACGCTCCTTGTCGGTATCGGCGTATAGCTCCGGGCGCACCAGTAGGCACACTGCATCCGCTTCCTTTGCAATGAGAGCAGTTTTTGAAACTCTTTGTGTCTTCAGCAATAAATGGCCGAGTTGTTCTGTCTCCAAGCGTGTCAGCGTCAGAATCGCGATACCATTCTCTTTGGCCAACGCTTTCAGTCCACGCATGATTTCGGCGATTTGTGCTCGGCGTTTTCGGGTTGAGTCGCTTGCGGGTGCCGCCACTTCTTGCAGCGAGTCCACCACGAGCAACCGGAGGTTGTGGTTGCGTTTCATTTGCCGCGCCCGGGCGCAGAGCTGCTCAATCGTTAATCCTGCCGTGTCGTCAATCACCAACGGCGCTCGCATCAACTTGCCCGCGTTCTCCGTCAACCGGTGAAAATCCCGCCCACTCAACATGGTGTCAGGCGAGCAACTGCTGTTCACTTTCGCCAGCGAACACAACATGCGTCTGAGCAATTCCTCCGCTGACATGCCCAGACTGAATACGCCGACCGGTTGTTTGCAATGGATTGCCACATACGACGCGATGTTCATGGCCAATGCGGTCTTGCCCATGCCGGAGCGACCGGCCAGAACGAAGATTTCTTCGCTGTGAAGTCCACCGATGAGACGGTCCAAGTCGCCAAAGCCGGTCCGAATCCCTGTGACCACATCGTGTTCTGGCGGTCGGCGCCGAGACGCGGCTGGTCCGGTTTGCATGGGAACTTGCCGTTGTTTCGGGTCATTGCGTTGTTTGTTCACTCTTTTCATGTGCGCGGTTTGTTTTTGGCAACAGAATGCGCCTGAAAAAGCAGCGGCGCAAAGGAAACGATTGTGCACAAAGTTTGTCCAAATACCGCTGCTAGCCGCCCCGCTCTCCGGCTAGCGGAACAAACTTCGTCGCGCCGGGGGGCGCGGCAGCGGAGTGCTGCGGCTATAGAGGAAAGAGTTTCTTGAACTCGTCGCGGAGCCGGGTGAGGCGTTTGGGATCGGTACCCACGTCCCAGTTCAAGCCTTTGCAGAGGAACTCGTGTTTCTTTCGGCCTTTCAAGCGGAGCCGAGCGGCCTTTTGATCCAGTTGGCGAAGTTTTTTGGCCTCTTTCATCCGCTGAGCAAATCCTTCGGCGAGAGCGGCGCCTTGACGACCGGGGACACGGATGCGGTGGAGCTTGGCAATGGCGCGCCACCGGATGTCGCGGCTGCGATCAAACGACCAGTAGGCCGGGATGTGAATCATCGTGCCGTAGGGAGTGAGGTTGACGGACAACTTCAGCAGCAGCGGTTTGTCGTATTGCATCCCGTAGAGGTTCCAGCGCAGACAAAACGCGTCGAACACGGCGCGAAATGCGTCGTCACGCCGCCGCAGGTTCACGGAGAACGACGGGCGGAGGTTGCGCTCCGCGCCCATCGTGCGGCGGATGACGCCCTTGTGATCGCGGTAGGCGGCGACGTTGAAGACGGCTTTGATGCGTTCCCATTGCTGTCGCAATTCGGGATTGGTTGTGATGGCCAGTTCCATCTGCGAATACTTGGCTTGGGCGCGAACCGTGTCCTCGTAGCGGCCTTGCTGGACTTGGTGTTCGTGTTCCGCCACAACGGCGCAAACCGCTTCGCTGGGCGGGGGCGGCAGCAGTTCGAGGAGAAGACATTGCCGGGAGTTCAGACGTTTCCTTTTCTCCAATGTCGCCAGGCAATCCTCCAGCGCGTCCTGAATGTTGAACGGCCACAACGTCGGCGGGACAAACATCCAGTCGTAAAGGGGCTGAAGCTGTTGACGCGCCGCCTCATTGAGCCTTGGACGGAGCGCGTGATAATGTCGTAGAACCTCTTCCGCCCACTCGTCACGGTGGAAAGCGCGGGCTTTCAGTTTCTGCAGGTCGTTTCGCAGCGCGTTGGTCAGAGCACGTTCCACATGACTTATGGTAGCAGCCGCCCGAAATGAATCCAAGCTCGGAACTGGCGCCGTTGATGTTGTGGCCGGCGATGTGCGTGCGCACATCACCGCTGTCCGTGTCAGTCTGATTTTGACGGCGATGACGCTCTTTTCCCTGCTGTGTTGACCGGTTTTGCTCCCTCTGAAACTTGCCAGACTGAAGTTGGGTTTCTATTATCAGAAAATGATGATCAGAAGAGGGTTTCGGTTTGTCGCGCTCGTATTGATGTTGGTCGCTCTACCAGTATTGGCGCAGACACGCCCGGTAATGACGGCGGGAGGGGTATCGTTTTTGATATCGGCACGCACGGTAACGGAGGCGATCCAAAAGGATTATTACAATCCGAAAACAGGATTGTATATCCACAGCCTGAACCAACGGCACCCGGAGTTCATGTGGGGGAATGGAGTCATGTTCTCGGCCTTGGTGGCGGCCGCGCGTCATGAACCGGGCGTTTATCGTCCGGTAATGGATCGGTTTTTCACGGCGATGGATCGGTACTGGGACGGAAAAGCCAAAATACCAGGATATGAGCCGTCGCCGACGGCTGGCAACGGGCACGACAAATATTACGATGATAACGAATGGATGGTCATCACCTTCATGGAAGCTTATGAACTAACCCATGAGGTGAAATACCTTAACCGCGCGCAGCAGGCATTGGCGTTTTCATTGAGCGGTTGGGATGAACAGCTTGGCGGAGGCATCTGGTGGCATGAGATGCACAAGGAGGGAAGCAAAAACACCTGCGCCAACGGGCCGGCTGCCGTGGCGTGTTTGCGGGTGGCGCGGTATCGTCAGACAACGGAAAATGTGAATTGGGCAAGGAAACTGGTGACGTGGACCAGCGAACATCTTCAGGATCGGGACGGCCTGTTTTTTGACAACCAGCGCGTGGCGGATGGGCAGATCAACAAAGTGAAACTTACATACAACGCGGCCCTGATGCTGCGGGCAAACCTCGGATTGTACTGGGCGACGGGCGAAACGAAGTTTCTCACCGAGGCCAAACGGATTGGGGCGGCGTGCAGCTTCTTCGTGGATCGGAAAACGGGAGCCTATCGTGACGCGTTTAAATTTTCGCACCTCTTGGTGGAAGCAGACCTTGAACTGTATCGCGCGACGAGCGATCCCACATTGCTGGCGCGAGCGCGACGTAACGGCGAGGTCGCGTGGTCACGATGGCAAAATTCGCCATCGCAGGAGCTGATCGAGCAGGCGGCGATTGCGCGGATGCTGTGGTTATTGGCCGATGAGGAAACGGAAACGGGCCGAATGTTCTGGCGAAGGTCGGATCGGGCGGTTGGAGCGAGAGGATAACGTCATCCAGGTAGCGGGGAACCGTTGATCGCGCCGCGTCTGCTCATGACCTGCAATGAACTTCCTGTTGCGGATGCCCATGCGCGTGCCTCGGAAAGCGATTTCCTGTCAGCGGGTCATTTCAGGCGGAGTTGATTGGTGGCGACGAAGATGTTCTCATGCTGGACGCGAACGTTGAAACCTTCTTCGCGTCCCATTTCATCGAGGTCAGCCTGCAACAACGCAAGCTCCCAGCGTTTCGGGATTTCGACCTGTGCCGTCAGGACGAAATCTTCTCCCGCGCAATCCCAGTAAAGGTCCACGATGTTGATGTCTTTACCCGCCAGGTATTGGCTGAAACGATGGATGACGCCCGGTTTGTCCTTGCCGAGCGCCGTAATAACGAATCGTTCACCCGGTTCACGCGCACGCGGCGCGGCAGGGGCGACGTATGCGCGAGCCGCGACTTCCAGCGGACCGCCCGGCGGCGCCGCTTTCTGGATACGCGTGACGAGGTCCTGCGTGGCGATGGCCTGCGGAAAACTGACAACCAGAATCTGGGTAAAATAACCGCCGAGAACGGTTTGTGAACAGGCGTCAATGTTGCCACCGAGCGCGACAATGACACCGCTGACGGCCGCGATGATGCCGGGACGGTCGTCGGCCATCACGTTGAGCGCGTAGGCGTGTTCAAAGCGGGTTTTCATCGGTGGACCCGCTTCAATACGGCAGCGGGAATCGGGAGGTGAGGGCGCGGACCTTGGCGCGGACGGCGTCGGCGACGGCGGGGTCGTTGGGTTTGTCGAGGACTTCGGTGATGAAGCCGGCGATTTGTTCCATTTCAGGTTCTTTCATGCCGCGGGTGGTGACAGCGGGGGTGCCGATGCGGATGCCGCTGGTGACCGTGGGTTTTTCGGGGTCGAAGGGGATCATGTTTTTGTTGACGGTGATGCCGGCTTTGTCGAGGGCTTCCTGAGCGATTTTGCCGGTGAGTTTTTTGGGGCGAAGGTCCACGAGCATGAGATGATTGTCCGTGCCGCCGCTGACGATGCGGAAGCCGTTTTTGGCGAGGGCGGCGGCGAGGGTGGCAGCGTTTTTGATGATCTGTTGTTGGTATTCTTTGAAGGCGGGCTGGAGGGCTTCTTTGAAGCAGACGGCTTTGGCGGCGATGATGTGTTCGAGCGGGCCGCCCTGGATGCCGGGGAAGATTTGGGAGTTGACGGCTTTGGCGTGGGTTTCTTTGCAGAGGATGAGACCGCCACGGGGGCCGCGGAGTGTTTTGTGGGTGGTGGTGGTGACGATGTCGGCGTGGGGGACGGGGTTGGGGTGGAGTCCGGCGGCGACAAGGCCGGCGATATGGGCCATGTCCACGATGAACGCGGCGCCGACTTCTTTGGCGATGGCGGCAAAGGCGGCAAAGTCGAGGGTGCGAGGGTAGGCGCTGGCGCCGACCATGAGGATGCGCGGTTTTTCGGCGCGGGCGAGTCGGGCGACTTCGTCCATGTCAATCTGTTCGGTCTTTGGGTTGACGCCGTAGGGGACGATTTTGAAAAGTTTGCCGGAGAAGTTGACGGGGGAGCCGTGGGTGAGGTGTCCACCGAAGTTCAGGCTCATGGCGAGGATGGTGTCGCCGGGTTTGGCGACGGCGAAGTAGGCGGCCATGTTGGCCTGGCTGCCGGAGTGGGGTTGGACGTTGGCATGTTCGGCGCCGAAGAGGGTTTTGGCGCGGTCAATGGCGAGTTGTTCGACGATGTCCACGGCTTCGCAGCCGCCGTAGTAGCGTTTGGCGGGGTAGCCTTCGGCGTATTTGTTGGTGAGGACGCTGCCGGCGGCTTCGAGGACGGCGGGGGAGACGAAGTTTTCGCTGGCGATCAGTTCGATGTTTTCCTGTTGGCGACGGGTTTCGTGTTGGATGGCGTTGTAGATTTCGGGGTCAACCTGAGCGATGGCGGAGTGGGTGGGTTGGGAGCAGAGGGGGGGATGATCCATTTTTTTGACGCGCCGTTCGTGGCGGCCTCCTTCGAATTCAGTTTTGAGCCAGACGTTGAGGATGGATTTGGCTTGTTCGATGTTGACGTCGCCGCCGTTGCCGGCGAGGACGAGGACGTTGGCGTCGTTGTGTTGGCGGCTGACGCGCGCCCAGCGTTCGTCGGTGACGAGGGCGGCGCGGATGCCAATGACGCGGTTAGCGGCAATGCTCATACCGATGCCGCTGCGGCAGATGAGGATGCCGCGGTCGAATTTGCCGGCGACAATTTCTTTGGCGACGGCGAAGGCGTAATCGGGGTAATCCACGGAGTCGGTGGAATGGGTTCCGAAGTCGGTGCAGGGATAGCCGTTTTGCAGGAGCCAGTCTTTGAGGGCGGTTTTGAGGGCGATGCCGCCGTGGTCGGCGGCGATGGCGATGCGGAGAGGTTGGGAGGGGGCGGCGGTTCCTTCGGCCGCGGCGGTGCGGGCGGCTTCGTTTTGTTCGATGAAGGCGAGGATGCTGGGGAGGGCGTTTTGGATTTGGTCGCGGGTACGGCGATAGACTTCGATGGGTTGGCCGATGGGGTCGGGAATGTCGCGTCCGATGATTTCGCCTTCTTGGAATTCGCGGAGGGTGAAGACTTTTTCGGCGGCAGCGGGGTAAAAGGTTTGGATGGCATCCTGTTGTTGTTGGGTCATGGTGAAGATGTAATCGGCGGCCTCAATTAATCCAGAGTGGAGAGATTGGCTGCGGAAGTCTTTGAGGTCGAGGCCGAGTTCGGCCATGACCTTGACGGCGGTGTCGGTGGCGGGTTGGCCGTCAATGGCGCCGAGGCCGGCGGAGATGACGCGGAAGTTGGGGTTGCCCTTGAGTTGTTGGCGCATCAGGGTTTCGGCCATTGGGCTGCGGCAGACGTTGCCGGTGCAGACAAAAAGGATGGTTTTCATTTTGGGAGGTTGGGGTGGGGTTATCGCCAGGAGAGGAGGACGCGAATTCCTTTCAAGATGTCCACGGCACGTTCCAGGACAATGTCGCGAGTGGCGGCGGGTTTGGAAGAGGATGAGTTGGTCGTGTTGGTTGCGTTGGTGGAGGCAGTAGGAGTCGGTAGGTCGAATGCTTCGCCGCGATGGTATTTCACGAGGTCGGCCTCGGTCATCATTTTGTGCGTTTCCTGGGTTTGGAGGCTGGCCGTGAGGGTGATGTTGGTGGGGGAATGCAGGACAAGTTCTTGTTCCTGTTTTGGGTCTATTTTGACGGGGATGTCGGGGATGACGCCGTCGGGAAAGAGGCGGCCTTTGGGCAGCGCGATTTTGGAGGTGGCCACGCGCAGGACGCGTCCGTCGCTCAACGGCAGGTCCTGCCATGCGAGTGGTTGGCCGGCAGTGGCGGCGCCGATGACAATGCCGCGGTCCTGGGCGCGCAAGGCGCCGGCGAGCGCCTCGGCGGCGCCGCGGGTGCAGTGGTTGACGAGGATCATCAGAGGCGCATCGGTTAGTTTGGTCGCGGCTTGAGAATCGGAACGGAAGGGGACGGGTGGTTGGTTGGCAGAGTGGATGGTAAAGAGTTCCTGGCCGTCGCGCAGGAAACGTCCGGCCAATTCGGCGGCGGCCGCGTAGTTGGTGCCGTCGGCAAATCGCAGGTCAAGCACGTAGGCGGTGGTTTTTGCCGCGGAAAACTTTGACAGTTCGGCATCGAGTTCGGTTACGGTGTTTTTTTCGACATCGGCGATTCGGATGTAGCCGATTTTCGGGTCAATTACTTCGGCTCGTGCCAGTGCTTGGCCGGCGCTCGCGCAAGGCTTGATTTCGGCGACAGGTTTTGTTTTTGCCTCCTCAGCGGTGAGTAATTGGGCGCCCTGACCGATGAATTTCAGCAGGCCGCCGACGGTAGCGTCGGTGAGGCGTTTGGGGTCGAGTTGAGCGCCGTCCACGTAATGGGTTTTCAGCAGGCCGATGATCTCGGTGGCTTGCTGTAGCTCGATGTCGTTGGTGGCGGCCATGTTGATGGAGGCCGCCAGGCCGATGGAGATTCCCAAGAGCAACTTCTTCATGATTTTTTCCTACTTTGCGCCAAGCGCGCGGGCAGCAATATCGCGCCGGTAATGCATTCCGTCAAAATGAATTCTTGTCACAGCCTCGTAGGCGCGGGTGACCGCGCCTGTGAGGTCGTTGCCCAGAGCCGTCACACCCAGTACGCGCCCGCCGTCGGTTAGGATTTGGCCGTCGGCGCCGACGCGGGTGCCGGCATGGAAGAGGGTGACGTTTTCCAGTTTGGCCGCGTCGGCAAGTCCTGTGATGGGTTTGCCTTTTGCGTAGTCGCCGGGATAGCCGCCCGATGCCAGAACCACGCAGACGGCGGCCTGCGTTTTCCAGCGCAACGTCATTTCGCCCAGTTTTCCGTCCGCCGTTGCCTGGCAGGCTTCGGCGAGGTCGAAATCCATCCGGGGCAACACCACCTGGGTTTCCGGGTCGCCGAAACGGCAGTTGTACTCCAACAACATCGGGCCGTCCTTGGTCAACATCAGTCCCGCGTAGAGCACGCCTCGATACTCAATGCCTTCGGCCTGTAATCCCGCCAGGGTCCGGTCGAAAATATTTCGGATCTGTTCTTCGGGCACTTTGTCCAGGGCCGGTGTCGGCGAATAGGCGCCCATGCCGCCCGTATTCGGGCCGGTGTCGCCGTCGCCCACTCGTTTGTGGTCTTGCGCGGCGGCGAGGATTCGGTAGCACTTGCTGTCGGTCAACGCCATGACCGAGACTTCCTGGCCGGTCAGACATTCTTCGAGGATGATCTGGTTGCCTGCCGTGCCGAACACCTTTTTCTCCATGATGTCGGCAATGGCCTGTTCTGCCTCAGCCAGGCTGTGGGCGACAATAACACCCTTGCCGGCGGCCAACCCGTCGGCTTTGACCACCACCGGTGTCCCCCATCGGCGGAGCGCGTCACGCGCGGCGCGGGGGTCGGCGAAGATTTCCGCGCGAGCGGTCGGCACACCGTATTTGAGGAAGAACTTTTTGGAAAAGACCTTGCTGCCTTCCAGTTGTGCGCCGGCTTTGTTTGGCCCGAAAAGACGGAGCCGTCGCGCTTGGAAATAATCCGCAATCCCGGCACACAACGGCGCTTCCGGGCCGACAACGGTTAGCCCGATGCATTTGCGCTGGACAAAATCGGCCAGTTTCGGGATGTCCGTGGCCGCAATGGGAACGCACTCGGCGAACTGGGCAATGCCGGGGTTGCCCGGCGCGCAATACAAACGGGTCGCCAGTTTGCTTTGCGCCAGTTTCCAGACGAGCACATGTTCGCGCCCGCCGCTGCCAATGACGAGGATTTTCATGAACTTGCGGCGGGGACTTTAGGGGAGAGCGCCGTCAGGGTCAAACCGATTCTCAGTCGGAAACCTTGATCCGAGTTGCCTCAAATCAAATGACACTGAAGCGGTGGGGGAAGAGGGGCAAAAAGAAGGTCATTGCCTCACAAAGAAATGACACCATAACGGGGACATGAAAATGATCTCGCTCAGCCGTGAAGAACAACTGATCCGTTGGCGCACCCGCTTCGCGCGCCGCTGCAAGGCGAAGTCTGGGACGAACGGTGCATCGGTTTCTTGGAAGCCGACAACGTCGCCCACTTCTGCGACCAATTGCGTCAGCATCATGACATCCCGCTCATCTATCCTCTATCCATGGGTCAAGACCGCCCTGCCAATCGCCGGGCTGGTCGCGCCTCGTGCCCAACGCGGCCGTCACCATCAACGCCGACCGTGCCGACCGTTGCGCGGGATGATGTTGTATGTGGACGGCAGCCATTTCTTTCACACGCCAAAGGCCAGTGGGACGATGGACAACCGTGTTATATTCGGGAGAAGTTTCTGCCGTGGCATCAGCGGCATTGGACGCAGCCGGCGGCGGAGCCGGGCACGGCGTTTGTGCCGTGCGGGAACGTGGACCTGGAGGCGATCTTCAGCGCGCAGCGCGAGCGGGTGGTGGTGGGCGGACTGCGGTTGCAGATTGCGCCACAGTCGTCGCGGTGGAGCGATGCGCAGTGTCGGGACAAGCTGTGCGAACACTTGGATGGGCGTTGGTCAGTGCAGTACGGGCCACACGTCTTGGGCTGGTACTCAGCCGACGATCGGGCACTGAAGCTGAACCTGAAACGGGCGGCCTGAATGGGCCGAAATTCCCTCCTCGTGGAAAAGGAAAGGAGGACGCCAACCAACAACGGAAAGCGGACAGATCACTTGTTACCAACAGCGGTCAACTTCATGTGTTATTGATAGGGCAAAAGATTCCGGTTGAAAAACCGGGGGGGGTAGTGTAGAAGATGCCCCGCGCAAGGCCACAAAGTCGTGTGGGTGGCCTTGTTTTTTCGGCAGAAAGAAGTTCACAGTGGAACCATCAACGGAACTGAAAATTTTCTCAGGCAACGCCAACCGCCCCCTCGCTCAGCGAATCGCGGAGTATGTGGGGGTGCCGTTGGGCGATGCCGTGGTGACGCAGTTTCCCGACAGCGAGACGTGGGTCAAAATCAACGACAACATCCGCGGACGGGACGTGTTCATTGTTCAGCCGACCTCGCCGCCGGCCAACGAGCATTTGATGGAGTTGTTGATCATGATTGATGCAGCGCGTCGGGCCAGCGCCCGTCGTATTACGGCGGTGATTCCGTTTTACGGTTATGCTCGTCAGGACCGCAAGGACCAGCCGCGGGTGCCGATTACCGCCAAGCTGGTGGCCAACCTGCTGGTGGCGGCGGGGGCCAACCGGATCATCACGATGGACCTGCACGCCCAACAGGTGCAAGGGTTCTTCGACATCCCGGTGGATCATCTCTACGCCGCGCCGGTCATTTATCGGTATTTTCAGCAAAAGAAAATCAGCGACCTGGTGTGCGTATCGCCCGACATTGGCGGAGTGAAGATGGTCAACGCCTATGCCCAGATGTTCCACGCGCCGCTGGCGATCATCGCCAAGAAACGCACGTCGGCCTCCGAGGTCGAGGTGCTCAACATCGTTGGCGAGGTCAAAGGCAAAAACATCCTGATGGTGGACGACCTGACGGAAACGGCCGGAACGCTCACCCGCGCCGCGGAAGTGTTGCGCAAGAAGGGCGCAAAGAGAATCTATGCTGCCGTCAGTCATGCCGTCCTCAACCCGCAGGCCATCGAACGGTTGCGCCGGTCGAAACTGGAAGAGTTGATCACCACCGATTCGGTGTGGCGGGAGAAGATCAACGGCGTGAAAATCACCGAGTTATCCGTTGCGCCGTTGTTGGGCGAAGCGATATTGCGGATCCACAAATCCGAATCTGTGTCGTCGTTGTTCGAAATCAACGGCGCCCGGGCGGAAAGCTGATGCAACAGCAAGAGCAAGAAGAAGAAAGAGACTACCATGGCAAAGCAAGTACAGTTGAAAGCAAAAGTGCGCGCCGAAACCGGCAAAACCACCGTCAAACGGCTCCGCGCCAGCGGTGTGGTTCCCGGCGTTGTGTACGGACCCAAAATCAAACCGTTCCACGTAACCGTTGACCTGGAGGAACTTGGCGAAGTGCTCGCCCACGCCATCAGCGGCAACGTGCTGGTGGATTTGCAGGTGGATGAAGGCGGCAAAACCACCAACCGCCTTGCCCTGATCCAGGATGTCCAACATCACCCCTTCCGCGACGAAGTGTTGCACGTGGACTTTCGCGAGGTCAGCGCCACCGAGAAAATGCGCACCACCGTCTCTGTTCGTCCCCTCGGCGAACCGACCGGCGTCAAAAACGGCGGCGGCACTCTCGAATTCGTCCTGCGCGAACTCAGCGTCGAATGTCTCCCGAAAGACCTTCCCGATGTCATCGAAATCAACGTCGAAGCGCTTGACATCGGCCAGACCATTACCGTCGGAGACATCACTCCGCCCAACGGCGTAACCTTGTTGGATCCGAAAGACCGTGCGGTCTTTACCGTGGCTGCCCCGATGGCCGAGGAAGAAGCCGTGCCGACCCAAGCCGGCCCGGCCGAACCCGAAGTCATCGGCGAAAAGAAAGCCGAAGGCGAAGCTGCCGAAGCCGCTGCCGAGGGCAAACCCGAAGCCGGCAAGCCCGAAGCCAAACCGGCCGCCGGCAAGACGGAAGCCGGCAAGGCCGAAGCTGGCAAGGCCGAAGCCAAGCCCGCTGCGGCGGCCAAGCCCGAAGCCAAGAAGAAATAACCGGAGCGCGCCGTCGTGTCGGCCCGCACAAAGTTGGTCGTCGGGCTGGGCAATCCCGGCCGCGAATACGTCGGCACACGTCACAACATCGGATTCGCGGTATTGGATCGCCTCGTCGCGGTCCACGGCGGTTCTTTCAAAAGAAAATGGCGGTTTGCCGCGGAGGTCGCCGAGATCGTCCTGGACGAGAACAAACTCGTGCTGGCCAAACCGCAAACCTACATGAACCGCAGCGGTCTGGCCGTGGCGGGGATGCTCGCGTGGCTGAAAGTCACCCCGGCAGAAATGCTGGTGGTGGTGGACGATGCGGACCTGCCGTTGGGGCAGCTTCGGCTGCGAGAGTCCGGCGGCAGCGGCGGCCACAACGGGTTGCGCTCGATCATCGAGGCACTCGGCGGCAGCGAGCAGTTTGCACGACTGCGTGTCGGCATCGGACGACGTGGCGCAGCGGGAGAGGACATTACCGGCCACGTATTGGGACGGTTTGCCGCGGCGGAACGGGAAACTGCCGAGGCGGCGGTGGCGGAAGCCGCCGACGCGGTGGTTTGTTGTGTTAAAGAAGGATTGACGAAGGCGATGAATCGGTTTAATCGGAAAGCCTCGCCCAAGGCGGGGCAAGAAGGAGAGTTAGCTTGAAAAAGCAGAAGAAACAGAAAAACCTGAAAAAATACGAGGTTCTGGTGATTTTGGACACCGTGGGCCGTGAAGACGCGGAAAAAGACATCATCGAGAACATCCAAAAAGAAATCCAGCAGGTCGGCGGCAAGGTCGAGACCGTGCAAAAGATGGGCCAGAAACCGTTTGCGCGGGTGACCCGCAAACGCAGCGCGGGCACTTACGTGAACTTCATCTTCCAAGCCCCGCCGAAAGCGATCGCGGCGCTGGACGCGAAGTTCCACCTCGACACCGACCTGTTCCGCTGGCAGTTCACCGAACCGCTGCCGGAAGCTCCGGCGCGCGAACCCAAAAAAGAGAAAGAGACCGAAAAATCGTAATCTGACGCGCCCCCGCCGCGCCACGAAAGGTCGTTATGGCCAGCTACAACAAAGTGCTCCTGATGGGGAACCTAACACGGGACCCCGAAGTGCGGTACACACCCAAAGGCACCGCCATCGCCAACCTCGGCCTGGCTGTCAACCGCGCCTACACGACCGAAAGCGGCGAACAAAAGGAAGAAGTCACCTTTGTGGACATCGAAGTCTGGGGCCGCCAGGCCGAAACTGCCGGACAGTACCTCTCGAAAGGACGACCGGTGTTCATCGAGGGACGGCTGAAACTGGACCAGTGGGATGACAAGGACAGCGGCCAGAAACGCAGCAAACTGAAGGTGGTGGCCGAGCGCGTACAATTCCTCGGCACACCCAAGGGCAACGCCGAGTTCAGCGAACAATCGCCGCCGTCCAACCCGCGTCCGACACAGCGAGCGAACCGGCCCGCGCCGCCGCCACCGGAAGAACCGGAGCCGCCGGCGGAAGAGACCGAGGACAACATTCCCTTTTAACCGCTAACCACAAACGAAGGAAACTATGGCCAGAGAAAGCATGGAATCACGACGGCAGAAGCGCGAAATCGTCGTCAAGCGCGACTGCAAACTGTGCAAAGACCAGATCGTCATTGACTACAAACAACCCGACCTGCTCAAAAAGTTCATGACCGAGCGCGGTAAAATCCTGTCGCGGCGGATTTCGGGCAATTGCGCCAAGCACCAGCGCGAACTCACCACCGCCATCAAACGGGCTCGCGTCATGTTGTTGGTGCGCTAAACGGAGACCCATGAGCACACAAGTTATTTTGACCACCAACGTCGAAAACCTCGGCACGGAAGGCCAGTCGCTGTCCGTTGCCGACGGCTATGCCCGCAATTTCCTGTTCCCGCGCGGCTTGGCCGTACCCGCCACGCCCGCCAATCTCAAACGCCTCGAAGCCCAGCGCAAAAAACGCGCCGCCGAGGCCGCTGCCGCCCTGGCCGCGGCGCAGGAGATCGCGTCGAAACTGACCAAACAGGCCTTTGAGATTGTCGCCCGGGTCGGCGCCGAGGACAAACTCTACGGCGCCATCACCGCCCAGGACATCGCGGCTGCTCTTCAAAAGGAAGGGCTCAACGTTGACCGCAAACAGATTCACCTGGAACATCCGATCCGCACTGCGGGCGTATTTGATGTGGACGTGAAACTGCACCCCGAAGTGGCCACCAAGGTCAAGATTCACATCGTCGGCGGTGAAGAACCAGCCACGTCGGCGACGACAGAACCCCCGGCGGCCGAACCCGCCGCCCCCAAGAAGACCAAAAAGAAGTAATCGCACGGACAACGGCATGGCCGCGACCAAATCTCCTGTTGCGGAAAAAGCCTCCGGCGCATCGAAGGCACCGCTGCCGGGAGGCAGTCGCACGGCAAGCGCACTCGCCGTGGATCGCGTCCTGCCCAACAGCCGGGACGCCGAAATGGCTGTGCTCGGCGCGATGTTGCTCAGTCCCTTGGAGGCCGGTTCTCTGGCGCAGGGGCGGTTGACCGAGGAGCATTTCTACTACGCCGCCCACCAGGTTCTTTTCCGCGAGATCAGCGCCCTGCTCGACGGCATGCAGGCGGTGGACAGTGTGACGCTGACTCAGCGGCTTCACGACAAAAACCTCTTGGAAGAGGTCGGCGGGCCGGCCTATCTGGCCGACCTCATCAGTCACGTCCCCACGGCGGCCAACATCGAGCATTACATTGAGATTGTTGAGGAGAAACATCTTTTGCGCCGCCTGATCGGGGTCAGCCACGACATCATGACCCGTTCCTTCGAGCAGCAGGACGATGTCAAAGCCTGGGTGGATGAAGTCGAGCAGCAGGTGTTCAATATCACTGCCGAGCGCACCAGCACGGGCGCGGTGCATGTCAACGACATCATCAAGGGGGCGATGGACAGCATCCAGAAGCTGATGGATTCTCGCGGCATGACCGGGTTGCCGACCGGTTTTCGCGATCTCGATCGCCTGACCGGGGGGTTGCATCCTGGCAACGTTTTCATTATTGCCGCCCGTCCGTCCATGGGAAAGACCAGTTTGGCCATGAACATTGCCGAAAACGTCGCGGTGGATTACGGCAAACCGGTCGGCGTGTTCAGTCTCGAAATGTCCGCCGAGGAACTTGTCAAACGCATGATCTGTTCCCGTGCCGAGGTGAATCTGAGCGCTTTTTCCGGTGGATTCGTCAATCAGGATCGCGATTTTGGGAAACTGACCGGTGCCGCTAGCGCTCTGATGAAGGCGCCGTTGTACATAGACGACACTGCCGGGTTGACCATCCATCAGGTTCGTGCCCGCGCTCGTCGGATGAAACTGCAGCACGACATTCAGTTGGTGGTGATTGATTACCTCCAACTGATGCGCGCTCCTTCGCGCCGTGCCGACAGCAGCCGTCAGGTTGAAATTGCCGACATTTCCGGCGGTGTCAAAGCGCTGGCCAAGGAACTCGGTATCCCGATCATCGTGCTCAGCCAGCTCAACCGTCAGCCCGATCAGCGCGAAGAAGGCAAACCGAAGCTTTCTGACTTGCGCGAGTCGGGGGCCATCGAGCAAGATGCCGACATTGTGGGATTGCTGGTGCGCCCGGAGGTGTACGCCGACGACGAGGATGACCGTCGCGACAAAAAAGGCAAGGCCACCTTGATCATTGCCAAACAACGCAACGGTCCCACCGGGGATGTGCCCCTGACGTTTCGCAGCGAATACACGCGATTCGAAAACGCCGCCAAAATCGAGGACGAAGACGTGCCAGAGGAGTACCGAGGAGAAGAAGCATGAAATACTTATGCTGGATCGCCGCCGTGATGATCATCTGCTTGTCGGGTACGCCACTGCTGCGGGCACAAGAAGAAGGTCCCGTGGTCCGGGAAATCAAAATCGAGTTCGAAGGCCCCGAGACCGTCAACAAGGCCATCGTCATGAGCAACATCCGCACCGCCGTGGGCAAACCTGTCTCCCGCGACGTTATCGAGCAGGATGTCCGCAACCTCATCGCCACCGGTTACTTCTTTGACGTTCGCGTCGCTCAGGAACCTGTTCCCAACGGCGTCCGCGTCATCTTTCGCGTGCAGGGCAAAGCCACCCTCCAGGAAGTCGTTTTTGAAGGGTCCAAACGGTACAAGCCCGAACGCCTTCGCCGGGAGACCACCCAGAAACCCGGCGACATCCTTGACTCTTACAAGGCTCACCAGGACGCCCTGAAAATCGTCGAGCTTTACCAGAAAGCTGGTTACCCCGACGTCAAAGTCGAGCCGAAAATCACCGCCGACCGCGACACCGGCAAGGCCATCCTCCGCTACGTCATCAACGAAGGCGACCGCGTTCTCCTCCAGAAAATCGAAATTCACGGCAATCGCGCCATCAAAACCGATGCCCTTCTCAAACTGATGAAAACCCGCCGCCACTGGTGGGGGTCCTGGCTGTCCGGCACCGGCGTGATCAAGGAAGACCAGTTGCGCGAAGACCTCGAAAAACTCCGCGAACATTACCAGTCCAAAGGCTACATTGACGCCGAAGTGCGCGGCACACGCGTCGAACGGGTCGGACCGAAATGGATGGTCCTGCACATTGACCTGTTCGAGGGGACCCAGTACCGCGTCGGCACCATCGAAATCAAAGGCACCAAACTGTTCCCTGTCGCCGACATCCAGAAACGGCTGAAGATGACCACCGGCCAGGTGTTCACGCCCGACGGCTTCAACAAGGACACCAAGGCCATCGAAGACTACTACGGCGAACGCGGCTACCTCGACACCAATGTCCAGGCGGTCCGCATCCCCAATGTCGAAACCGGTCGCATGGACCTGACCTACACCGTCCGCGAAGGCGAACTCTGCTACATCGAACTGATCGAAATTCGTGGCAACACCAAAACCAAGGACAAAGTCCTCCGCCGCGAACTCGCTGTTGCCCCCGGCGATATCTACAACACCGTCCGCGTGGAAAAGAGCATGGAACGCCTTAAAAACCTCGGATTCTTCTCCAAAGTGGAACCGCGTCCCGAACCGACCCCCATCCCCAGTCGCAAGAACCTCTCCATCAACGTCGAGGAACAACGCACCGGCAACGTCACCTTCGGCGCCGGCTTCAGCTCCATTGACAGCTTGGTCGGCTTCGTCGAGGTCACCCAGGGCAACTTCGACCTCTTCAACCCGCCGACCTTCACCGGCGCCGGACAGAAACTGCGCCTGCGCGCCCAGGTCGGTCTCGAACGCCAAGACTACATCCTCTCCTTCACCGAACCGTGGTTCCTCGACAAACAACTCTCCTTCGGGTTCGACGTCTTCCACACCGAAGCCAACTATTACAGCGACGTGTACGACGAATCCCGCACCGGCGGCGACCTCCGCCTCGGCAAAGCCATCAACCAGTTCCTCCGCCTCGACCTCCAATACGGTATCCAACTCATTGACATGAGCATCGGTGGCAACGTCTCCGAAGAACTCAAATCCCAGGCCGGCAGCCGTACCCGAAGCTCCGTTCTCGCCTCGCTCGTCTATGACCGCCGCGACAGTGTCTTCATCACCACCCGCGGCAACCGCAGCGAACTGACGGCCGAACTGGTCGGCGGCCCCTTCGGCGGCGACGTCTCCATCTACAAACTCAACGCCAAGACCTCCTGGTTCTTCCCCAGCTTCAACGGCCAAGTGCTCCAACTGTACGGCGCAGCCGGCGTGGTGGACGCCTACGGCCAGACCCGCGGCAGTGGCCCCACCGTCACGGAAACCAACGGAACCGTGGTCAAAGTCAACGATGTCCCGATCTTTGACCGCTACTTCCTCGGCGGCGCCAACACGCTCCGCGGCTTTGGTTACCGCGACGTCAGCCCTCGCGATGTCAACGGCGAGCCGATGGGCGGCAACTCTTATTATCATGCCACCGCCGAATACACCTTCCCCATCGTCGAACGCATCCGGTTTGCCGTGTTTTTTGACATCGGTGAAGTGGAACGCGACGCCTATTCGTTCAACATCGGCAACCTCAAGTCCGATGCCGGTGTCGGTGTTCGCCTGAACCTGCCCATCGGTCCCATTCGTCTCGACTACGGTTATCCCATCATGACCGATTCAGCGACTGGCAAAGCCGGCAAAATACAATTTAGTGTCGGCTACCAATTTTGATAGATTTCACCATGCTTGTGTCCAACCAACGTAACGAAGAAAGGCATCCAATCACATACATGAAAAAAACAACAATCCTACTGGTCTGCGCCGTCGCGATGGCGTTCACGGGGGTTGCCCGCGCCCAGGTGTCCGGCGGGCGCATTGTCACTGTGGACCTCAACCGTGTTTTCAACGAGTACTACAAAACGGTCGCATCCACCGCGAAACTGAAAGAGACTGCCGAGTCCTACAACAAAGAGCAGGACGAACTGCTCGCTCAGTTCCGCAAACTCAGCGACGAACTCGCCAAACTTCAGGAAGAACAGGACAAACCCGAATACACCGACGAAGTCAAAGCCCAGAAACGCAAGCTCGTCAGTGCCAAGCTTGACCAGATTAAGGCCAAAGAGCAGGAGATCCAAAACTACCGTCGCACCCATGCCGAAATGCTCCAACAACAACAGGAACGGATGCGCCAGGGTATCCTCAAGGAAATCCAGGAAGTCATCGCCAAAGAAGCCCGCGATCTCGGTTACCTCTACGTTCTCGACAAATCCGGCGTTACCTTCAATCGCGTTCCCACGATCATCTATTCCCAGGATTCCCTCGACATTACCGAAGACATCCTCAAGGTCCTCAACAAAAACGCTCCTAAGACCGCGACGGAAACCCCCAAGACCGAGAAGAAATAAACGTGCACCTGACCGCACGTGACATTGCCCAACTCGTTGGCGGCGAACTGACCGGCAACCCTGAAGTGATCCTGACAGGTATCGCCGGCGTTCGGGAAGCACAGGCTGGCGACCTTTCTTTTATCGCCAGCCCGAAATACTTCAGTGCCCTGAAAACCACTCGCGCCGACGCTGTCATCGTTGCCCGCGACGCCAAAGTCGAATTCGACCGTGTATTGATTCGCGTGGACAATCCCGTTCAGGCTTTCACGCAGGTGGTCATGCGCGTCATGCCCCCGCCCGTTCGGTTTGCGCCTGGCATTCATCCCACCGCCTGCGTGGCGTCCACGGCCAAACTCGGCAAGGACGTTTCCATCCAACCTCATGCCGTCATCGAAGAGGGCGTTGTCATTGGCGATCGCACCGTCATCGGCGCCAACACCGTAGTCGGTCCCGGTTGCGTGATCGGACCGGACTGTCTTCTTTATGCCAACGTCACCCTTCGCGAATACACGGTTCTTGGCGCCCGCGTCATTCTCCACAGCGGCGTGGTCCTCGGCGCCGACGGGTTCGGCTACGAAAAGGTCAACGGCAAATACCAAAAGATTCCGCAGGTCGGCATCGTCGAGGTGGGAGACGATGTCGAGATTGGCGCCAACACCACGGTTGACCGGGCCCGGTTCGGTAAAACCCGTATTGGCCGCGGCACGAAAATAGACAATCTTGTCCAGATCGCCCACAACTGCGTGATCGGCGAAGACTGCATCATCTGCGGGCAGGCTGGTATGGCCGGCAGCACCATCCTCGGCAATCGCGTCACCCTCGCCGGCCAGGTCGGCCTTGCCGGGCACCTCACCATCGGCGACGACGTCATTATCATGGCCCAATCTGGCCTCAACAAAGATGTCCCTGCCGGCGCGCTCATGTTGGGGTCGCCCGCCTACCCGCACACGGAAGCCAAACGGATCATTGCCGCCATCAAACATTTGCCCGATACCGCCACCCGACTGCGCGAAATCGAAAAGCTCCTGGCCGAATTGAAAGCGAAGCTGGACACAACCGCCGGCTGATTATTTCTTCGCCGAAGAAGGGTGCATTCCGCGCGCTTCCAACGCGGCAATTCTGAGAACCCTGCCAACGGACTGAACGCGGTTGAATCGTGCCGTACTGTCACACCTGCCGACGGAGTTGTCCCACCATTTCCAGTCAACATGGCGCGAAAAGAGGGTAAAACAGGCCCGGCACGGCATCTGCATTCTCGAAAGGCGCCATGATACGATTTGATAAACTCACCATCAAAGCGCAGGAAGCCCTGCAAGCGGCACACGAGCTGGCCCAGAAACAGAACCACGCCGAAGTGGACTGCGAGCACCTGCTCGCCGCGCTGATCCAGCAAACCGACGGGCTGGTTCGACCGTTGCTGGAGAAACTCGGCCTGGCGCCCGACGCGATTTTGAAGAAACTCGACGACGAGTTGAACCGTCGTCCACAGGTTCACGGCGAGGTCGAGATCACGCTCAGCCGGGCGTTGCGCTCGGCGTTGGACGCCGCCCAATCGCACGCGGACAAACTCAAAGACCAATACGTCAGCACGGAACATCTGTTGCTCGGACTGGCCGAGCAAAAGAAGGTAGGCGCCAAGGTAACCGACATCCTGAAAGCGCTCCGCGATGTGCGCGGTAACGCCACCGTCACCGACCAAAACCCCGAAGACAAATACCAGGCCCTTTTGAAATACGGACGCGACCTGACCGAGGAAGCCCGCAAGGGCAAACTCGATCCCGTCATCGGACGCGACACCGAAATCCGCCGCGTGATGCAGGTGTTGTCGCGCCGCACCAAAAACAACCCCGTGCTCATCGGCGACCCCGGCGTCGGCAAAACCGCCATCGTCGAGGGACTGGCCCGCCGCATCGTCAGCGGCGATGTGCCCGAAGGATTGAAAGACAAACGTGTCGTGGCCATGGACATCGGCGCCATGCTGGCCGGCGCGAAATACCGAGGCGAATTCGAGGACCGCCTGAAAGCCTTTCTAAAAGAAGTCATCGCCAGCGAAGGTAAAATCATCCTGTTCATTGACGAATTGCATACCGTCGTCGGCGCGGGAAAAGCCGAAGGCGCCCCCGTGGATGCGGCCAACATGCTCAAACCGTCGTTGGCCCGCGGCGAATTACACACCATCGGCGCCACCACCCTGGACGAGTACCGCAAATACATCGAAAAAGACCCGGCCCTGGAACGCCGGTTCCAACCGATACTGGTCGGCGAACCCTCCGTTGAAGATACCATCGCCATCCTGCGCGGACTCAAAGAACGCTACGAAGTCCATCACGGCGTACGCATCCAGGACGCAGCACTGGTCAGCGCGGCGGTACTGTCGCACCGCTACATCAGCGACCGGTTTCTCCCGGACAAAGCGATTGACCTGGTGGACGAAGCGGCGTCACGGTTACGAATCGAACTGGACTCAATGCCGACGGAGATTGACCAGATCGAGCGGCGAATCATGCAGTTGGAAATAGAACGAACCGCCTTGAAGAAAGAGTCCGACAAAGCCAGCAAAGAACGCCTGGCCAAACTCGAACGCGAACTGGCGGAGTTGCAGGAAAAAAGCCGTAAACTCAAAACCCAGTGGCAAAATGAAAAAAACGTCGTCAGCGAAATCCGTGACCTGAAATCCGCCATCGAGCTTTCCAAAGAACAAATCGAGCAGGCCAAACGCGCCGGCGACCTCAGCCGGGCCGCCGAGGTCCAGTACGGACGCTTGCCCGAACTGGAGAAAAAACTCAAGGCCGCCGAGGAAAAACTGGCCAAAACCCAACAGACCGGCGGCATGCTCGCCGAAGAAGTCACCGAAAACGACATCGCCGAGGTGGTCGCCTCCTGGACACACATTCCCGTTTCCCGCCTGCTCGAAGGCGAACGCGAGAAACTTCTCCACATGGAAGAACGACTCCAACAACGCGTCGTCGGCCAACCCGCCGCCGTGGTCGCCGTCTCCAACGCCGTGCGCCGCGCACGCAGCGGATTGCAGGACCCGAACCGTCCCATCGGCTCGTTCATTTTCCTCGGCCCGACCGGTGTTGGTAAAACCGAGCTGGCGCGCGCGTTGGCGGAGTTTCTCTTCGACGATGAGGCCGCCATGGTTCGCATTGACATGAGCGAGTACATGGAGAAACACACCGTCGCCCGTCTCATCGGTGCCCCACCGGGCTATGTCGGATACGAGGAGGGCGGACAACTGACGGAAGCCGTCCGCCGACGGCCCTACTCGGTGGTGTTGTTCGACGAAATTGAAAAAGCGCATCACGACGTGTTCAATGTGCTGTTGCAGATTCTGGATGACGGACGGCTGACCGACGGACAAGGGCGGGTGGTAGATTTCAAGAACACCGTCATCATCATGACCAGCAACATCGGCAGCCAGTATTATCAGGACGAAACGGGCGACGTGGAGAAACTGGTCCGCGAAGAACTGCGGCGACAGTTCCGACCGGAATTTCTGAACCGGGTGGATGAAATCGTGGTGTTCCGCAAACTCGGTATCGAGGAGATCAAACAAATCGTCGAAATCCAACTCACCCGCGTCAGCCAACGACTCGCCGACCAGCATATCACGCTGTCCGTCACCGACGCCACCAAAGCCCTCCTCGCCAGAGAAGGCTACGACCCGGTTTTCGGCGCACGTCCTCTCAAACGCGTGATCCAACGAAAACTGCTGGATGCGCTCGCGCTCCAGATGCTCGCCGGCCAGTTCAAGGAAGGCGACCGCATCAAGGTGGATGCCGACAAGAAAACCGGTGAGCTGGTCTTCAGCAAATCCTGATGCCGTTTATTTCTTGAGCTTGAATCCGCCGCCGCCACCACCGGCGCCACCGAGTTTGGGGCGAAGACTGCGTTCGCCCGCAAGAGGCTTGGGAGCGCCGAGGCCGGAAGGAGCGGCAGGTGAAGGCGACGGAGGCGGTTCGGTCGCAGATGCGGGTGGCGGTGGAGGCGCAGCCTCTGGCGGCGCGGCAGGAGACGGAACAACCTCCTGCGGAGGTTGAGGAGCAAATCTAGGGATGGGTTTCGCTTCGGCAGCGGGAGCGGGTTCGGCAGGTGCCGGCGCGGGAGCCGCCGGTGCGGGTTTTTTGAAACCGAGACCGAGACGCGGTTTTGTTGGTGTTGACGCAGCAGCCGGGGCTGGCGCGGCCGGACCGGGCGCCGCAGCCGGCGCTGGTGCAGCCGTCGCCGGCACAGAAGCGGGAGCCGGTGTGGGACGCTTCAGTCCGAGACCGAGACGCGGTTTTGCTTCCGGTTCCGTCGCGGGCAGAGCCGCGGGAACAACCGGATGCGTTGCCTGGGTTTCCTTGGCGTCGGAGCCGGCAGCCGAGGGAGTGAGAAGAGTTTTCTTGGATTCCGGGATGCGAATGGAGACGAGTGGTTCTTCTTTTTTGCCCAAGATGGGCGTAACCGGCTTGGGTAGCGTAGCGGCTCCGGCGGCGGTCGAAGGAGTGGGTGTGGATGGAGTGACGGCAGCAGGAGACGGTGGCGATGGGGGAGCGGCCGGGATGGGGATGGGGCCTGACGGCGGTTTCGCAACGGGCGAGGCAACGGAGGTCGGCGCGGATGCAGAAACGGGTTTTCGTCCCAAGGTGGGACCGGTTTTCAGACGAACTTTTGAGGCGAGCGATGGCTGCGGTGAGGTTCCCAGTCCGGCTTCGCACTCGAATCGGAACATCACAGTGCCGAAGCGGATAATATCCTTGTTGCTGAGCGCGCTGGTGGTGATGCGCTGATCGTTGACATAGGTGCCATTGGCGGAGTAGAGGTCAAAAAGACGATAGCCGTCCTCGGTTTTGATGAGGAGGGCGTGAAACTTGGAGACATTGGTGTCTTCGACCTGGAGCGTGGTCTCGGCGCTGCGACCGATGAGGACCATGGACTCAATAATTTCGAGCGGCTCGTTTCCGGGGGCGTCGGGTAACAGGAACAATTTTGCCATGATTATACTCTCCGCGCCGATAATAAAGGATGAGTTGGCGTTCCGTCAAAGGTCTTTCTGCGTTTGCAGCTTGCATTGGGTTGGGGAATCTGCTTTTTTACAAAACAGGTATGCACTTTGTACCGTCGCGGATTTTTCTGACCAAGGGCGTGGGCACGCACAAGCACGAGCTGCGCAGTTTCGAGCTGGCGTTGCGCGATGCCGGCATCCAGATGTGCAACCTGGTTCACGTTTCCAGCATCCTACCGCCGCGGTGTCGGATCATCTCCCGCAAACAGGGGGAACAACTCCTGCAACCCGGCCAAATCACCTTTGCGGTCGTGGCCCGTTGCTCGACCAATGAACCCCACCGTCTCATTGCCGCTTCCATCGGCGTGGCTCAACCCGCCGAAGAGGATGCCTACGGTTATCTGAGCGAATTGCACGGATACGGCATGAATGACACCACCGCGGGCAATTTTGCCGAGGAAATGGCGGCGGCGATGTTGGCCTCGACGCTGGGCGTGGAGTTCAACGAGGACGCCAGTTGGGACGAAAAAGAACAGGTTTACAAACTCAGCGGCAAAATCGTTCGCGTCAGCAACATCACCCAGACGGCTGTTGGAAATCCGCAAGGATTGTACACCACCGTGCTGGCGGCGGCGATTATGCTATTTTAGAGGTGGCATGAATAACGACGTTGTCGAGATCCAGGTCAAAGGCGTGTTGCCGACCGCCAACGGCTGCGCCGTATTTGTCGGCAACGACGAAAAAGTGTTTGTCATCTACGTGGATCACTCCGTCGGCGCCGCCATCACGATGTTCCTGCGCAACACCCCGAAAGAACGCCCTCTTACCCACGACCTGATCGGCCACATTTTCACCGGCCTCGGCGTCAAAGTCGAGCGCGTCATCATCAACAACCTCAAAAACAGCACCTATTTCGCCCGCCTCATCCTCCGCGCCCAGAATGAACTCGGCACCAAAATTGTCGAGATTGACGCTCGCCCCAGCGACTGCATCGCGCTGGCCGTCCAACAGAAATGCCCCATCTACGTTGCCACCAGGGTCTTCAACATGGTCGAGGACATGAGCGAAGTCCTCAAACGCATGAACGAGGAAAGCGAAGACGACAACGGTCCCGCCGAAGACGAGCACGAATAAAAGCCCGTTTACCGCTCATGAGCGCACTGGCTGTTGTTCAAATAGCGCGCAGCGCTCACCACCAGGGCGATTCCATCCAGTAAATCAAAATCGAGTGGCCAATGTCCGCCACCGGTTTCCGATCCTGTAACGGCTCGAAGAAACGGCGTTGCTCCTCGCTCAGGCCCGGCCCGCGCAGGTTGGTCACGCTCACGGCCACGTAACCCGGCAGTTTGGGGGGGCGAACCTGCGACTGAAGGTAAAACGGGCTGCCCACAAGCGGCGTGTATCGAATCCCGTAGTACGACGGATCGGCTGTGCCAAAATAACTGAGATTGATCTCCGTTACCCCGTGTTTGTCCATCCAACCTTTCAGCCCTTTCAAGTCCTGTCCCCAATCAATGTTCGAATCCACCAGATACTCGCTGCCCCGTGACGGGCCGCCGATGAGCACGTTGAACGACGCCAGACAATGCGGCCAGACCAACGCCAGTTCCGCCGCTGCCAGCAACGGCGCCGCCACCAGCAGCCATTCCCGTCGGGCCATCGCCCCGGCGGCCAGCAAAATCACAAACGGATAAATCGTCAGAACATGGCGCAGACCGATGTTGATGTTGGCGCTCATGGCCACGCCCAGAAACACGACCATCGGCACGAGCAGAAACAACCGATCCAACCGCCACCGCGTCGCACACACCACCAGTCCGGCCAAAAACAACGCCAGCAGCGTCACCGGGGTCTTGATCAGAATCGCCACGGGGAAATAATACCACCAGCCTCGCGTGCTGTACTGGCCCGCCAGAAAGGACGGACGAACCTTCGCCTTGGCCTGGCCGAGCAGAAACCCTTCCGCGTAGGCCTGCGGCAGAAGCCGGTGCGCGGTGATCCAGCCGGTCGCCTCACACAACAACGGCGCCGCCGCCCGCACCCGATCGTTTTTTTCAAACGCGAACGCGAATCGCGGCGCCGTGGCGGTCGTCGCGCGGTACCGGAACCCGTACACGCTCCAGATGCCCGCGTAGGTGGCGACGACCAGCAACACCGCCAGGCCGAACGCGGCGAACGTCCGTCTCGTCAGCGTGGCCAACAGAATCAACAGCGCAAAAACAATCGGAAACAACAGCAGCGCGGTAAACTTCGTCAATTGCGCCAGCACAAAGAAAACCGTCAGCCCGGCCATGTTGGCCGCGCTGAAACGGCGGGTTAGCCGCCACAGGAAATAAATTGCCCCGAAACTGAAACAAACCAGCGCGAAATCCGTGGTCACCAATCGAGCATGGGCCAGGAGGTTCGGCTCGAAACAGTACAACGCCAGCGCCCCGGTGGCGGCGCCGAACCCGAACAGGTCACGCGCCCAGAAGAACACCAGCGCCCCCAGCAACAGACCCAGCAACACGATCATGAACCGCGCCCGATACAACATCCAGTCGGCCTGATTGTCGCGGTACAGGAACTGATGACAGAAAAACCACGTGGGTCCTTCCTTCCAAAACGGGCTGTTGGTGTCGAATCGAATACCGGTACTCAACGCCAGCGGCAGGGCCGCCCACATCCGCGCCAGCGGCGGATGCTCAGGGTCCACGCGATGGTCCCGCTGCGTCAGCGCCGCGTACCCGGCGGTGAGGTGTTGCGGTTCATCCCACGTGGCCGATTCCCGCGTGTAACTGAAGAATGTCAGCGCGACAAACACCAGCGCGAAGGTCCCCAGCACCAGGGCGGTATTTCGTGGCGAAGGCGGCATAACCACGCGGCATTGTACTTCTTTGCCCTTGCTGGGCAAGCCATCATCCGTTATGAACGCGCTCATGAAGGCGCTGATCGTCATCCCCGCCTACAACGAGGAAAAACTCCTCCGACAGAATGTCACGCGTGTTCTGGAGTTTCTGCGGCAGCAACGCGGATTCGCCTGGCGGGTGCTGGTGGCCGAGAACGGCTCGACGGATCGGACGCTGGAAATCCTGCGCGAATTGTCGGCGCAAAACCCGGCGGCGGAGTTTTCGTTTCAATCGTTTCCTGTCCGCTCCAAAAGTGGCGCCATCAAACAGGCGTGGCTGTCGGAAGAGGCCGACCTCTACATTCACATGGACGCCGATCTCTCCACGGACATCGCTCATCTGCCGGAGTTGGTGGCGGGCATTGAAGAGGGCTACGATCTGGTGATCGGCTCCCGCTGTCTGCCGCAATCCACGGTCGCCCGCAGCGTCAAACGGAACGTGATTTCCCGCGGCTACAACTGGCTCACACGATGGCTCTTTTCGCTGGATGTTTCCGACACCCAGTGCGGGTTCAAGGCCGTCAACCGACGGGTGCGCGACGAGATTGTGCGACAGACCCGGCATCTGAGCGAAGGATTCATGGATACCGAGATGCTGATTCGGGCCGCGGCGAAGGGCTGTCGGATCAAGGAGATTCCCGTTCGCTGGCGCGACGATCGGAAAAGCCAGTTCAACCTCTGGCGGGTGACGTGGCGGTTTCTCTTGAATCTGATGCGCGTCAAATGGGATTTGTGGCGGGAGGCCCGAACAACGCCTCTTGCAGATCGTGGTCGGTCAGCCGATAGATGAGAATCGAATGACCGACCTGATCGTCCGGTGCGCGGCGCCGCAGCCACGCGCAAAGACGGGCGAACCGCAACTGGTTGAACGCCTCGAACTGTTGGTTCCAGAACGGCACGCCCTGTTCCCGCAACAGCCGTTCTCGCGCCGCCGGATCGGCCTGGGCGCGCTCGAAAACGGCGACGTTTTGGAATGTCTGCTGGTAAAGTTTCTCGTAGTCTTCCGACCAGACGCCGGGGTAGGGGGTATAGACACATTGGAGCATGGTGGCACTGATGCAATAAATACCGCCGCGCAACGGCATCAGCTCCGCGCCGCCGAAGAAATCATGATAGCCGGGCAGTCGTTTTGCCTCGATGCGGTAGTACGACGGCTGGGCGGTGCCAAAATAGGAAAGGTAAACCGGCGCGCTCGTTTGTTGGCGGTCGAGCCAGCGTTTTAGCCCCTTGAGGTCCTGTCCCCAATCGAGATTGGAATCCACCAGATACTTGTAGCCGTGGCGTGAGCCGCCGACCAGGAGGTTGAAATACGCCAGGTAATCCGGAAACACGATCAGCGATTCCGCCGCGGCAATGACGATCAATACGCACACCGCGATGCGGCGAAAAGGGATTTCCAGACGGGCGGCCGCATACGCGGCCAGCAGAATCACAAACGGATAGACCGGCAACACGTGGCGCAGGCCGATGTTGATGCGCGTCAGCATGGCCGCGCCCATGAACACCGCCGGCGGCAACAGCAAAAACAAGCCGTCGGCGAGCCATTCCCGATACCGCCACACGCACAACCCCAGTCCCGCCAGAAACAGCACCAACAACGGGATGGGTGTTTTGATCAGGAACGCCACGGGAAAGAAATACCACCAGCCTTTGGCGCTGTAGCGGCCCGCCAGAAACGCGGAGCGCTGTTGCATCTGCGCCTGGTTGAACAGAAATCCCTGGATACAGGCATTCGGCAGCAACCGGTGATTGTCCGCTACGGTCAGGATCGTGGCGGTTGTGGGAATCCGTTGTCGAATGTAGGCCTCGTGTTGGAGACGAATCCGGTCGTTGAACCGGGCTGAGGCGGGATAACGAAAGCCGTACACCGCCCAGACGGCTCCGTAGGCAACAACCGCCAGCAGCGCCAGCAGCGGCAGTTTTTTCCACGACCGCAACAACAACAGCAGTCCGAGAATCGGCGCCAACAGGATCGCCGAGAACTTGCTGACCGCCGCCAGCGCGACAAACAGCGACAATCCGATCACATTCCAGACCGTCAGCTTTCGGGTCGTCCGCCAGAGGAAATAGACCGCCCCAAACAGGAAACAGGCGATTCCGAAATCCGTCGTGGCCAGCCCGGCATGGGCGAGAAGGTTCGGCTCGACCGTATAGAGCGCCAGCGCCGCTACCGCCGGCCAGAACCCGAACAGCTCATACGCCCAGCAGAACACCAGTACTCCCAACAGGACGCCCAGCAGCGTGATCATGAACCGGGCCGGGTACAGAATCCGTTCGGTATCGTTTTGTTTGTAGAGGAACTCTGCCGCGTCGCGCATCTGGCGGAAAAACATCCAGTCCACACTGTTGGTGATCGGACTGGCGCCGACCTCAAACCTCACGCCCGGCATCGCCAGCAACGGCAGCGCGCACCACATTTTCAACAGCGGCGGATGATCCGCGCTCCATCGGTAGTCGCCGTACTTCAACGCCGCATATCCGCCCGTGACGGGAAACGGCTCGTCCCAAGTGGCAGACTTCTGCGTGAAACTGCCGACGGTCAGCGCGAGGAACACCACGGCGAAGACGCTCAGCGCGATCAGGATACGCACCCCCTGTCGGTTCATGGCCGGTATTGTAGCGGCTCCGGGCCGATCGCGCCACAAAAAGCGGGCGACACGACCCGCCGCAACGCCACGAATCCGCGCACGCGCGGCGCGGGAAGCAGCGCCGCGGGTAGCCTGCGCTTGACTCGACGTAACGGGATTGTACCATTTGCTTGAAACTCAACCAGAGAAGGAGGCAATTCATGATTGGTCGAAGGTTGTTGGTCGCATGGCTGGGCGTAGCATTGGCATCGTCGGCATTCGGGGCGAGCCTGAAGAAAACCGTGGCCGTTTCGCGGTTCGAGAACAAGACCTCATGGAAAGGGCAGGTGATGCTCGATGATGGGATGGCCGATCAGTTGACGGATGCGCTGATCAAGAGTGGCGAGTTTATGGTGCTGGAGCGCCAGACGCTCGGGGATGTGATGGCCGAACAGGACCTGGCTGCCAGCGGGCGAGCCGCCAAATCCACCGCGGCACAGACCGGCAAACTCACCAGTGCCCAGGTTCTCATCAAAGGCACCATCACCGAGTTCGAAAACAAAGCTGCCGGCAGCGGCACCGGTATCGGGTTCGGCGGCATCAAACTGGCCAACAAACGCGAGGAAGCGCATGTTGGCCTCATCATTCGCCTCATTGACACGACCACGGGCCAGGTACTGGACTCGCAGCGGGTGGAAGGAAAGGCGACCGCCGGCGGGTTGGGAGTCGGTGTTGACATTGGCGGCGTGGATTTTGGCACGGAAGGTTTCAGCAAAACCCCGCTGGGCAAGGCCACTCAGATTGCCATTGACAATGCGGTTGCGTACATTGCCGGCAAATTGAAGAACGTGCCCTACCAGGGGCGTGTCATCAAGGTCAGCGGCGACGACATTTACATCAATGCCGGACAGCGGAACGGCTGCGCGGTGGGCGACACATTTACCGTGTTCAGCGTAGGCGAGGCGCTGGTGGACCCCGATACGGGGGAAAAACTCGGCTCGGAAGAGAAGAAAAAAGGCGTCATCAAGGTCTATGATGTGCAGGAGAAATTCGCCAAAGCCAAAGCCGAGGGTAAACTCGAACCTGCCGCCGCACAGGGAGACATCATTCGCGCGTCAGTCACAGGAGACAAATGAATCCATGAGCGCCTTTCGCATTTTCATCCTTATCGTCGCCGTCGCATGGCTGGCGGGTTGTGAAAGCGTCCATCAGGGTGTTCGGGAGGCCAGTCAACCGGTTGGCAGCGTCAGTCGTTTGCCGAATTCGGTGATGGAAGGCGCCGCCGAAGGCGTGGCCGGCAAACCCGCGTCGAATCCGTACAATCGTTGAAGGGGCGCGCTGGGATTGGCCTATTCGATAATCACGTCGTGGACGGTTTTGCCGGCGGGGATCATCGGTAGAACGTGTTCGGTGTAGGGGACGATGACGTCGAGGACGTAGGGTTCCTTGGAAGCGAGCATCCGTTCGATGGCGGGTTTGAGTTCGCTTTTGCGTGTGACGCGCTCGGCGGGGACGTTGTAGCCCTTGGCGATTTGGACGAAGTCGGGGTAGATCTGGTGCGGATTGCGCGGGTCGCCGAGGTAGGTATTGCCGCGATTGGACTGGTAGAAACGGTCTTCCCACTGAACCACCATGCCGAGGTGCTGGTTGTTGAGGATCATCGCCTTGGCGGCAATGCGCTCAATGTGAGCCGTGGCCAGTTCCTGGATGTTCATCTGGAAAGAACCGTCGCCGTCAATGTCAACGACCTGTTTGTTGGGGAAGGCGACTTTGGCGCCGAGAGCAGCGGGGAAACCGAAACCCATGGCGCCAAGCCCGGCGGAGGTGATGAGGGTGCGCGGTTGTTTGAAGAGGTAGTATTGGGCCGTCCACATCTGGTGTTGGCCAACGCCGGTGGTAATGATCGCGTCGCCACCGGTCAACTGGTCGAGCAGTTCGATGGCGTATTGCGGCATGATGATTTCGCGGATGTCGCCGGCGAGGAACTCGCGGACATACTGGGAACGGAGGACTTCCTCGGTAACTTTGTAATGAAGCGGAAACTGTTTTTTCCACTCGGCGATCTGGGCGAGCCAGGCGCCGTGTTTGCGGGCTTTGACGATTTTGTTGAGTTGTTGGAGGGCGTACTTGATGTCGCTCTGGACCGGTAGATGGGCGGGTTTGTTTTTGTTGAGTTCGCTGGCGTCAATGTCAATGTGGACGATGGTGCCGTGCTTGCAGAATTCGCGGACGTTACCGGTGACGCGGTCATCAAAACGGACGCCAAACGCCAGCAAAAGATCGGCTTGGTTGACCGCGTAATTGGCGTACACCGTGCCGTGCATTCCGAGCCAGTGCAGGGAGAGCGGATCGTCCTGTGGGAACGCGCCGATACCGGTCAGCGTGGTGGTGACCGGTATCTGGGTTTTGGCAGCGAACTCGCGCAATTCCTTGCTGGCCTCGGCGGCGATGATGCCGCCGCCGCAGTAGATGACGGGGCGTTCGCTTTTCTCGATGAGGGCGGCGATCTGTTCGACATCGGCCTGGCTGATTTGTTTGACGGGGTCGTAGCCGCGCAGGTGGACTTCCTTGGGGAAGACCACTTCGCAACTGCTTTGCTGGATGTCTTTGGGGATGTCAATGACCACCGGGCCGGGCCGTCCCGTGGAGGCGATGTGGAAGGCTTCCTTGATGATGCGCGGGATGTCTTCGACCGACATGACGAGGTAGCTGTGTTTGACCACCGGCAGGGTCATGCCGAAGAAATCGGTTTCTTGGAAGGCGCCTCGCCCAATCATGGTGCGCGGAACCTGGCCCGTGATTGCCACCAACGGAATGGAGTCCATATAGGCGTCGGCCAGGCCGCTGATGAGATTGGTGGCGCCGGGGCCGCTGGTGGCCATGCAAACACTGACTTTGCCGGAAGAACGGGCGTAGCCGCTGGCAGCGAAGATGCCACCCTGTTCGTGGCGGGGCAACACGACCCGGATTTTTTTGGAGCGGGAAAACGATTGATGCATCTCCATGCTCGTGCCGCCGGGGTAGGCGAACACCACCTCAACGCCTTCGAGTTCGAGGCATTTGATGACGATGTCGGCTCCACGCATTGGCGCCGGTGTGCGTGTATTAGTCGGTTTATTCATAAGATATGTTGTGTGAAACGGTTGGTGCCGTCGGAGGGAGACGGAATGAGCGGTTTTCGGCATGTTTCTA
>CAZISE010000035.1:0-32641 GCA_964541945.1 uncultured Verrucomicrobiota bacterium | reverse complement strand
CGACGGTGTATTGGTTCAGATGGTTTGCCGTGTAGCCGGTGATCTGCCCGTTGTCAGTGACTTGCTGCCGGTTGCCGACGGGATCGTAATCGTAGTTGACGGTGCGGTTCACGATGCCGTTGGTAGCATAGGCAACGCCGATCACCTGGTCAACGGCGTCGTAGCTGTAGGCTTCGGAAAGAACCGGCAGAATGCCTGTTGTCGTCTGGGTTTTGTTGGTGCGGTTGCCGACGGGCGAGCCGAGGCCGAAGAGAGATTGTTGCATGGAAAAAGCGGGCAAGCTCGTGATCTGTTGCAAAGCTGATTCTCGAAGGTACCGGAAATTGCTCCCTCCCAGCAAAAATCAGCAGGTGGTTTTTTCGGTGGCATCAGCAGATGAGCATTGCTCGCTGTGCCAGATGGTGGGCGCGTTGCGCACCGGCCAACGACAATTGGACTTTCATGTGGTTCCACCCTTACGCGGACCATTGTTAACCCTGACAGGATTTCAACAGAGCAAGAACAACTTCAGATGTCGGCCATTCAGTCTTAGGGCAATATAGAAATAATTCGCAAGTTCTTGGTGTCAAAGATGATTGATTATTTGTCTCCCCAAACTATGGTATATGGGCTGAGAAATTTAACGGGCGGCCTTGTCGTACCAGTGTTCGCAATAGTCCTTGCTGCGGATTTTTTTCTGGAGACCGAATCCGAAGCCGATCAGTTTGGCCAGCATTGTCCACAGGGGCGTTTGGTCAATCTTGCGGGTAGAAGTGATGATCCAGCCCTTTTTGATCAGCTCGAACTTTTGTCCACGCGGTTTGCCGAGTTTTTTGAGGTCGTAGGCTAGTTGCACGTCCTCGGCGGCGTAAATGCTCTCGTCGAATCCGCCGAAGGATTCAAAGTCCGCTTTCCGGCAGTGCATCATGCCAACGCCGACCCGGCTGCACCGCACATAGATGCCCCAGATGAAATAGAAGAAGCTGATTTTCAGGTTTCGGCGTTCCGGTTCGATCCATGTGCCTCCGCCGACGATTCGGGGGTCTTCTAGGTGGTCGTGGATGAGGACGAGGAGGTTTTCGGTGATCTGGTTGTCGGCGTCGCAAAACGCAATGTACTTGCCGCGAGCTGCCTTTGCGCCGGTGTTGCGGGCTTTGCCGATGTTGTTGACCGGTTCAAAGACGACGCGGGCGCCTTTGCTGCGGGCGATCTCGGCGGTGTGGTCGGTGCTGTTGTTGTCCACCACGATGATTTCGGCGGTGGCGTCGCGTTCCGTTTCGTACACGGCCACGGCCCGGTGCAGGGAATCAAGGGTCCGGGCAATGTATTTTTCCTCGTTCCATGCCGGAACGATGATGGACAGGGTCGGCTCGGTCATTTGCCCTGGGGGGACTCGGCTTCGTCAATCAACATGACGGGAATGCCGTCGCGGATCGGGTAGCGCAATCCACAGGTCGGGTTCTGGCAGATGAGTTTCTCGTTTTCTTCCTTTACCGGGGCCTTGCACTTTGGACAAACCAGTATTTCCAACAGTTCCTTGTCAATCATCGTATCTCCTCCGCGGCGCGCACGGCCGCCGCATACACATCCCGCACCGGGACATTTGCCAACGCCGCGGCGCGTTTGCAAGATTCGTATTCGGGTGAGCGGGTGACCACTCGACCGGCCAGCCGACCGAGTTTTACCTCGATTGGGCCAAACGACGTGTTCACCGTCACGATCTCGCGGTGCAGTTTCCGCCGCCGTGCCTCGTGGATGCGCACGCCAAACGTCGTGGTGTGCGTTAGCACCAACTCCGCGAGACGGTCCGTTTCCGACGGCGCGCACAACACCGTGAGCAACGTTCCCGGCCGGTTCTTTTTCATTTGGACCGGCGTTAGAAACACATCCAACGCGCCGTTGACCAGCAACCGCTCCATCACGTCGCCGAAACACTGTGGATTCATGTCGTCAAGGTTCGCCTCGATCACGGTCACGATGTCCGCCTCGCCCGTCGAGACGTTTCCGAGTACGGCCCGCAGCACATTCGGCGTCGTTTCCAAATTGCGGGTGCCCGCGCCGTAACCGATTTTTTCGACCGACATCGCCGGCATCGGCCCGAACTTCTGGCAGAATTCTACCAGAAGCGCGGCGCCCGTGGGAGTGACAAGCTCGCAACGTTCCGATGACGATTGGGTGGGGATACCCTTTAGCAACTCCAGTGTTGCGGGCGCGGGGATGGGGAATTTTCCGTGCGCCGTCTCGACGAACCCGCCGCCGAGCGGCGGCGGCGCGGCCTGTACCTCTTCGGCGCCCAACGCTCTTAGCGCGATGCACACGCCGACGATGTCCACAATGGAATCCACCGCGCCAATCTCGTGGAAATGTACCTTTTCCAGCGGAATGCCGTGAATCCTGGCCTCCGCCTCGCCGAGGGCGTGAAAGACGTTGGTGGCCCGTTGTTTCACGCCGTCGGGCAAGGCGCTGTTGAAAATCATTGCCGCTATCTCGGAGTAACTGCGGTGGTCGTGCCCGTGCCCGGCGATGCAATCGAATTTGGTGGCGACGATGTTTTGTTTGGTGACGCGCCGGATTTCGATTCGGTAACCGGACAACGGTAGTTTGGCCAGTTCGCGTCGGAGATGTTCTTCGGAAACGCCGAGGTCAAGCAATGCGCCGAGCAACATGTCGCCGCTGATTCCGGCAAAACAGTCGAGGTAGAGGAGTTTCATCGCGGCTCCAGATTCACACGAATGCGCACGGATGCCAAGAATTCTGTGTTATCGGTGTTCATTCGGCGCTAATTGGTTGATGAGGCTGGCGGCGTAGCCGGCGCCGAAACCGTTGTTGATGTTGACGACGGTCACGCCGCTGGCGCAACTGTTGAGCATGGCCAGCAATGCGGCGATACCGCCGAAACTGGCGCCGTAACCGACGCTGGTGGGGACGGCAATCACGGGTTTGTCCACCAGGCCACCGACGACACTCGGCAGGGCGCCTTCCATGCCGGCGACGACGATCAGCACGTTGGCAGCGAGCAGTTCCTCGTTGACGGCCAGCAGCCGGTGCAGGCCCGCGACACCGACGTCGTAGAAGCGTTTGACGGTGTTGCCCATGATGTCGGCGGTCACGGCGGCTTCTTCGGCGACGGGGATGTCGGTCGTTCCAGCGCAAAGAACGGCGATCACGCCGGGGTGTTTGGGCAACGGTTTTTTGACCACGGTGACGATGCGCGCCGCCGCGTGATGACGGGCTTTTGGGAAGGCGCGGCGCAGGGCGCGAACGGCTTCGGGGGCGCACCGGGTGGCCAGGAGGTTGTCATTGTGCTGGAGGATTTTGTCGGCGATTTTTACGATCTGCGTCGGTGTTTTTCCTTCGCAGTAAATCACCTCCGGGAAGCCTTTGCGCAGGGAGCGATGGCCGTCCACCTTGGCGAAGTTGAGGTCGTGGATGGCCAACGATTTGAGGCGTCGTCCGGCTGTCTCAATGCTGAGATGGCGGTCACGGACATCGGCCAGCAATTGGCGAAGTTTGGTTTCGTTCATTCGCGGTGTATGGTAGCAGCGGGGCAGGGAACCGGCAACTGCTGGATAGTGGTGAGTGCGGGCAATTTTTGCCGGTACAGGATGCCTGTTTCCTCCGGCCACCTGCACGGGTGAGCGGAGTTGGTTTCATTGAGAAGACGCGCTTGTGGCAGCGGTGTTGTTCAGTGCCCGGTGCGCAATTTCTGGCTGATAAGCGGGACGAGGTCGGCGATGGGGACGCGCTCCTGTTTCATGGTGTCGCGGTCGCGCAACGTCACGGTGTCGGCCAGTTCTGGGCCTTTTTCGCCGAGGGTGTCGAAATCCACAGTTACACACCACGGGGTGCCCTGTTCGTCTTGGTAGCGGTAGCGTTTGCCGATATTGCCGCGGTCGTCCCATTCGGTGGTGAAATGGGGTTGCAACAGCTCGAAGACCTGACGGGCTTTTTCGACGAGAGCCGGTTTGTTGCGCAACAGGGGGAAGACGGCGACTTTGACGGGGGCGATCCGCGGCGCGAATTTCATGACGACACGGGTATCGCCAGGGGCGATTTCCTCTTCGGTGTAGGCGGCGCAAAGGAGGGCCAGACAGATGCGGTCCACGCCGGCGCTGGGTTCGACGACGTGGGGGATGTATTTTTCTCGGGTCTCGTCGTCGAAATAGGCCATGGATTTGCCGGAGAATTTTTCGTGTTGGCTGAGGTCGAAGTTGCCGCGGGCGGCGATCCCTTCGAGTTCCTGGACGCCGAAGGGGAAGGCGAACATGACGTCCACACAGGCGCTGGCGTAATGGGCGAGTTCGTCTTTTTTGTATTCGTAGATGCTGAGTTTTTCTTTGGGCAGGCCGATGGTTTCGTACCATCGGAGGCGTTCGGCGACCCAGTAGCGGTGCCACTGGGCGTCGGTGCCGGGTTTGACGAAGAACTCCAGTTCCATCTGCTCGAATTCGCGGCTGCGGAAGGTGAAGTTGCGTGGGTTGATTTCGTTGCGGAAGGCTTTACCGATCTGGGCGATGCCGAAAGGGATTTTTTGGCGACTGACGGCGAGGACGTTTTGGAACTGGGCGAAGATGACCTGGGCGGTTTCGGGGCGCAGGTAGCAGACGCTGGATTCGTCCTCGACGGGGCCGGCGTAGGTCTTGAACATCAGGTTGAAAGCGCGCGGTTCGGTCAGGGCTTTGGAGCCGCAGGCGGGGCAGGTGATGCCTTCGGGGAGTTTGAGTTTTTTCTCGGCGGCGCTGCCGGTTTCGATGATGAGGGATTTGCCGTTTTCCTCGCAGAGTTGATCGGCGCGGTATCGTTTTTTGCAGTCTTTGCAATCCACCATGGGATCGGTGAAGGCGGTGGTATGACCGCTGGCATCCCAGACGCGGGGGTGTGTGATGATGGCGCCGTCAATGCCCACGACATCGGTGCGGCGTCGGACGACATCATTCCACCAGGCATCGCGGATGTTGCGTTTGAGTTCGGCGCCCATGGGGCCGTAGTCCCAGAAGCCGTTGAAACCACCGTAGATTTCGCTGGATTGGAAGATGAAACCGCGCCGTTTGCAGAGGGCGACGATTTTGTCCATTGCGGGTATATCTTTTTTCTCGGCCATAGTGGGGCGGACTATGGCCAAAGGCGCGGAGCAAGTCAAGGCGGGCGGTTGCAAAAGAGCGGCGGGCGCGGTATATAGGGCGCATCCATGTGGCGTCTCTCTTTTTCCAGCCTGCGTGCCCGGTTGAGTGTGGTGGTATTGGTGGCGTTGCTGCCGGTGCTTGGCCTGACGGTTTATACGGGCTGGCGGCAGTGGCAACAGGACGGGCTTGAGGCCGAAGACCGGGTTGTCGGGCTGGCGCGGCAATTTGCGTTTGCCCAGCGCGAGTTGGTGGAGGGAACACGCCATTTCTTGTTCGCCATGACGCAACTACCCGCCGTTCGCGAGCTGAACGCGGAGCGTTGCCGTGTTTTTCTCGCCGAAGAACAGAAATTGCGCATCCGATATGTAAATCTGGGGGTGGCGGATGCGCAGGGGAGGGTGATCGGCAGCGCCGTGTCCCTGGGGGAGCAGAGCCGTGTGGCAGAAGAGGCTTGGTTTCAAGAGGCGGTTCGGGCGCGCGCGTTTGTGGTGGGCGAGTATGTGAACAGTTCCTGGGCGGGAAGACCGCTGATGACGGCGGCACATCCGTTGTTGGATGCGCAGGGAACGGTTCAGGCGGTGGTGTTCGCCTCCTTGGACCTGGGGTGGGCGACACATCTGAGCGGGCTGATGGAACTTCCACCGGGGACGGTGGTGATTATTTTTGATCGTGATGGAAAGATACTGGCGCGGCATCCCTCGGTGGAAGACACGCGGGAAGGCGGCGCGGTGGCGCTGGCCTTGCAACGGGCGGTGGCCGAACAAGCCATGCCCGGTGCGGTGCGAGGTCGGGAACGGCTTTACGGCGTGGCGCCGTTGCGCGTGGGAGGGAGCCAGGCCAACACATTTGTCGCTGTCTCCATTCCTGCTGCCGTGGCCTATGCGCGAGCACAAAAGAACCTGATTCACGATGTTGTGGTGTGGGGGATTGCCGTGTTGTTGGCGTTGCTGGCGGTGCAGGGGGCGGGCTATGCGTTCCTGGGGCGTTCGCTTCGGGCGTTGGTATCGGCGACCAGGCGATTGGCTGAAGGCGATCTGGAGGCACGGGTGGAGGTAGCGGGTAATGAAGGCGAATTGGAACAACTGGGGCGCGCTTTCAATGAAATGGCCGCCGCCCTGGCGGCGCAGTCGGCGCAGTTGGCGGAGTCGGAGGAACGGTTCCGGCAGGTGGTGGAGACCTCGCCGTTGGGGATGCATTTTTGGCGGTTGCAACCCGATGGGCGGTTGGTGTTTACCGGAGCAAATCGGGCGGCGGATGAGATTTTGGGAATCGAGCACACATCATTGATTGGCAAAGGGATTTTGGAGGCGTTTCCATCGTTGTCCGGCACGGAGGTGCCGGACCGTTATCGGGAAGTGTGCGTGGTGGGGGTGCCGTGGCACCATGAGGAGATTCGCTACAAAGACCAGCGGGTGGATGCTGCCTTAGAGGTGTTCGCTTTTCGCACGGTGCCGGGCAGCATGGCGGTGATGTTTTCGGACGTTTCCGAGCGCAAACGGGCGTTGGAAGCGCTGCGGGAAAGCGAGAAACGGTTTCGCCAGCTTTTTGAGAACTCGCCGGACGCCATTTTCGTCGAGGACTTTGATGGCGTGGTGTTGGATGTGAATCCCGCGGCCTGTCGTCTGCATCGGTTACCGAAGGAGAAACTGGTGGGGAAACATGTGACGGAACTGGTGCCGCCCGATCAACGCGAGCAGATGGCCCGCGATTTTGCCAGAGTGGTGAGCGGCGAATGGACCTTTTTCGAGGGCAACAGCATTACCGCATCGGGGCAGGTGGTGCCCGTGGAAATCAACGTGGCCCGCATTGATTACGAGGGTAAACCGGCATTGCTGTTGCACGTGCGCGACCTCAGCAACCGCAAACGCGCTGAGATTGCCCTGCTGGAGAGCGAGGCGCGCTTCCGACATCTTTCGGAAGCCACGTTCGAGGGCGTGGTGTTGACCGACATGGGACGGATTCTGGACGCAAACTCGCGGCTGGTCGAGATGCTGGGATATCGGTTGACGGAGTTGATCGGCAAACCGCTGGCGAGCCTGTTCGCGCCAGACGCGCAATCGAACCTGATCGAACACGAACGCAGTGGGTCGGGACGGGCGCTGGAGTTCGTCATCCAACGCAAAAACGGCACCACTTTCCCGGTGGAGGTCCGCAGCCGAATCATGCCCTACAAAGGCCGCCCGGTGCGCGTGGTGGCCATGCGCGACCTGACCGAACAAAAACGCGCTCAGGAAACCATGCAGCGACTGGCCACCGCCGTCGAGCAGACCGTTGAAGCCATCATCATCACCGACCCGCAGGGCAAAATCCTCTACGTCAACCGCTCCTTCGAAGCCATCACCGGTTACAACCGCGCCGAGGTCATTGGCAAAACACCCCGCATCCTCAAAAGCGGCAAACACGACGAAGCCTTCTACCGCGAGCTTTGGGAAACACTCACCCGCGGCGAAGTCTGGCGCGGTTTCTTCTTCAACCGCAAAAAAGACGGTACCCTCTATCAGGAAGAAGACACCATCACCCCGCTGAAAGACGCCACCGGACGCATCACCAGTTACGTGGCCGTCAAACGCGACGTCACCCGCGAGGTCGCCCTCGAACTGCAATTGCTCCAGTCCCAAAAAATGGAGGCCATCGGACGACTCGCCGGAGGCGTGGCTCACGACTTCAACAACATGCTCACCGCCATCACCGGCTATGGCGAACTCAGCAAACGCCGACTGCCCCCCGGCGACCCGCTCGCCCACAACATCGAGGAAATCCTCAAAGCCGCCGAACGCGCCTCGACCCTGACCCGCCAGTTGCTCGCCTTCAGTCGCAAACAGGTGCTCGAAACCAAACTGTTCGACCTCAACGAACTCATCACCAACATGCAGGGCATGCTCCGCCGCCTCATCGGTGAGGACATCGAACTGGTCATCGCTCTCGAACAGCCCTCGCTCTGGCCCATCAAGGCCGACGCCGGCCAGATGGAACAGGTCATCATGAACCTCGTGGTCAACGCCCGCGACGCCATGCCACTCGGCGGCAAACTCACCCTCCTCACCGCCAACACCACCGTGGACGAAACCTTCGCCCGTGAACATGTCGGCTTGCGCCCCGGCGACTACGTCCTGCTCTCCGTCAGCGATACCGGCGTCGGCATGAGCGAAGAGGTCAAGGCTCATCTGTTCGAGCCATTCTTTACGACCAAAGGCAGCGACAAGGGCACGGGACTGGGGTTGGCGACCTGTTACGGCATCATCAAACAAAGCGGCGGCCATATCATCGTCACCAGCAAGGTTGGATCGGGTGCCACCTTTGACATTTACCTGCCACGAATGGGCGGCGAAACCAAGGGATCGGGCCACGCCGCAGCTGCCGCCGAAGAATCGCCCCGCAGCAAGGCGGGCGAGACGATCCTGTTGGTCGAAGACGAGGAGGCGGTACGCGCCCTCGCGGAAATGGTGTTGCGAGAACTGGGCTATCAGGTGCTGAGCGCCGGCAACGGCCTGGAAGCGTTACAACTCGTGCATCAACACCGCGACCGGCGCATTGACCTGCTGTTGACCGATGTCGTGATGCCCCAAATGGGCGGACGCGAACTGGCCGAGCGCCTGCGCAAGGCCGACCCGAATCTGAAAGTGATTTTCACCACCGGCTACACCGCCGAGGCGGAATGGATCACCAGCAGTCTCTCCCGCGAAATCTTTTACCTGCCCAAACCATTCACCCCCGTTATCCTCTCCCAAAAAGTCCGCGAAGCGCTCGACGCCTGAGCAGGCAAACGGACGATGCCCGTTCATTGTCGCTGGCGGGCGAAACTCTGAATCAGTTCCTCGGGCGAACAGGTGGCAGTACCGACCTTGCCGACCACCACACCGGCGGCATGATTGGCAATCTCCGCCGCGTCCACGGGATTGGCCCCGGAAACAAGCGCCAGCGTCAGCGTCGCAATCACAGTGTCGCCCGCGCCGGACACATCGAACACCTCCTGCGCCACGGTCGGGATGTGATGCGGTTTCTTGCCGCGGCGAAACAGGCACATACCGTGTTCGCCGAGTGTGATCAGAAGGTTTTCGGGACGCCACTTTCGCAGCAGGATTTCGCCCACCTCCAACAGCGGTTCGTCGCGCAACACCTCGTCCAACGGCTCGGTCTGCGGTCTGGCGGCGGCCACAAACGCTTCCATGCGGTTGGGGGTGATGGCGGTCAGACGCGCGTAGCGGAGCAAATGGCGGGAGTTGGGATCGGCAGTGGTGATTTTGCCGCGCGCGCGCGCCTGGCGGTGCATCAGGTCGAGAAGTCGCTGGGACAACAAGCCTTTTCCGTAATCCTCAAACACCACCGCCGAGACGGAATCGAGTTGTTGCCGGTATTTTTCCAGCAACACCTTTTCCAGCGATGGGGACAACGGTTGCACCTGTTCGCGGTCGAAGCGGACCACCTGTTGGTGGTGGGCGACGACGCGGGTTTTGATGGTGGTGGGTCGCTGGTCGTCCACGATCAGACCGTCGGTTTCCACCCCCTGGTCGGCCAGGAGGTTTTGCAGGGTTTCGCCGCCATGATCATTGCCGATCAAACCGAGCACGCTGACCTGGCCGCCGAGGGCGCGAATGTTGCGGGCGACATTGGCGCTGCCGCCGGGGAAAAACGATTCGCGTACCACTTCCACGACGGGAACGGGCGCTTCGGGGGAGATGCGGTTGACCTTGCCCCAGACGAACTGGTCGAGCATCAGGTCGCCGACCACCAGGAGGCGTTGTTGGGGGAACCGTTTGAGAATGGTTTGAAGACGCTGAAAGGTCATGGATGATTTCATAAACTCGCGGAGTTCGGTGTTAGCTTTTTAGCTGTTCCAAAACGGCCGCCGCCCACAACGGGAGAAGCAACTCATGATGGCCGATGATGTAATAGCCGCGTCCGCCCTTGTGGGTGGGGCGACGGACCACATTCTCGGTGGGCCGGTAATGGCGGTTCATGTCGAAGGTGGCGGTGGTGAAATGATCCACGGTGTGACCGAGGTTGCGGGCAATGGTTAGCGCCTTGAGGAAAACTTCCGGCATGATGACGGCGCTGCCAACGTTGAGCACAACACCGCCTTCCAGTCGGGCGATGACGGAGGCCAGTTTCTGGAAATCGAGGTAACTGGCTTCGCCGAGCACCGCGCCGTCGGCAGTCGGATGTTGATGAATGATGTCGGTGCCGATGGCGATGTGAACCGTGACGGGAATGTTGGAGACAACTCCCTGATGGAGAAGGCTGAGCGTTTTGTGGGGAAAATCGGATTTGACAATCGCCTCGCCGAGCGAGCGTCCGGCACCAATGCCCTGAGCAACGCCGTCGGCCAGCGCGCGGTTCATGAGACGACCAGTGTCGTCGTTCATTCCGAAAGAACCGTCGTCGAGACCGTGTTGAACGTCTTCGCTGGTGGCGCCGATGAGAGCCAGCTCAAAGTCGTGGATGGCGGCGGCGCCATTGAAGGCGAGCGCGGAGAGGATGCCGCGCCGCATTAGGTCGAGCAGGATTGGATTCAGCCCGCATTTGATGGGATGTGCGCCCATCATCAGAAGAACAGGACGCCGGTTGCGAACGGCGTCGGCAGTGGCAGTGACCACGGCGCGAAAATCATTGCCGACAAGGATGCGCGGGAGCGATTCGAGGAAGGCGGCAAACGAGCCGCCCGGTTGCCAGGCGCGGGCGAGGTCGTTGTGGTGGACCTTGTTGTCGCGCTCGCGCAGCGGGTAGGTTCGGATTTGGCGAAAATCGAGCGGGGGAAAGTTCATGTTCAATCCTTGAAAACCAGTCGCTGGCGTTGCGGCAGCGCCGGAGAGGCGAGCTGTGCTTCGGTCAGTTGGAATCGGGCACTGCCGATTTTCATTTTGGAGATCAATACCAACGGCAATCGTCGGTCATCATCACTGATCCAAACCCACATTCGTCCTCCATTGGCAGCCACGATGGTCAGAGTCGGATTGGGTTCCACTCGCAACGCGGGGACTTCGCCAAGCGGATTGGTCCAGATGGTCTTGCGCTGGTCGGGCAAGAGCCGAACCAGACGGTTGGTGTCGCCGGCATTGACGAGAAAAGTCCGTGGTTGATTGAGCTGAAGCGGCTGAGTGCGGGCATAGTAGAGAGCGGAAACGATGTCTTGAAGCGGTTGTTGGAGCGGCAGAGTTCGTTCCACGCCGTTGAGATGGTTGGTGATGGTGAAACGGCTTTGGGCGTAATCGTAGCGGGTCTCGCTGCGACGAATGTGTTTGCCTTCCACGCGGTTCTGACGATAACGGCGCGTACAAAGTTCTTTCGCGTCCAGCCAGCTTTCGGTGGTGCTGTCCACATGGAAAAGCAGGTCCACCAGCCCGGTGGTCTGCGCTCTGGCAACGAGATGATAACACTCGTGTCCTTCAACGGCCTCCAACCCCGCGACCTCCAACGTCGCCTGTCCCGCCACCAACGGCCCCCAATAGATCCGGTAGGTGAGCTTTTCTCCAACCTCAAAGGGAAGATTTCCCCCGTTGCCGGGCCATCCATTCGACGCGGCGGCGAGGAAAATACCCGCAATCAAAACAAAGACTCTGCTCACAGTGTCCGCAGTATAAAACGCTTTACCGCGCTTTCAACAAAAGAACCGCGAAAAACGTTGACCCCCACCTTCCCGGATGTTATAGCCTTGCCCGCAAGGAGGACGCAAAGTAACCATGAGTAGTCACCAGTATATTTCCCTGTTTTTGTGTGGCGCCGCCGTCGCATTCATCAACGCCGGATGCGCCACCGGTCCCAAAAAACTTCAACCCGTTACCACCCCGCCGCCCCAGAGCCAGATCCTCAAAGGCCTCGATGTCGTCCAACAACCCGAACTCGAACCCGACTGGGCCGACTTCGTGAAAGAGCGTTATCCGTTCTGGCGTCAACATTACTGGGTGGACCGCGGCCAGTGGGGCAACCGCGGCTACATCACCGGCGGCGTTGCCACCAACGTGGTTCCTGTCGAAGCCCAATTGACACCGTTGCCGCCCGCCCCGGTGGTGGCACCTCCCGTAATCACTCCTGTGACGCCGCCCGCCATCGTCGAAACACCCGCGCCCAAAGTGGAAGCAGCCGAGAAACCCGCCAAACCTACCACCTATACCGTCAAAAAAGGTGACTCGCTCTGGCGTATCGCCGGACGCGTGTACGGCAATCCCTTTAAGTGGCCGCGTATCTACAACGCCAACAAAAACAAACTCAAATCACCCCACAAAATCTATCCCGGCCAGGTTCTGACCATCCCGCAGGACTAGGCCCCATCATGGCCAGCGAAACTCTGCATTTTGACAACGCCCGCCAGGCACAGGCACTCTACGCCAACGAACCGAAAAATCTCCGGCTCCTCGAAGACCTGTTGAGCCTGCGCGTGGCCGCCCGTGAGGACTGGATCAGCCTCGAAGGCGACCCCGCCAACATCGAAAAAGCTCGATGGCTCTTTGGCGAGTTGCAGAAAGCCGTTGCCCGCGGCGCCGTCATCCGTCGCCAGGAGTTCACCCAGGCCGTCAACGCCGTTACCCGCAACGAAGTGCCGCCCTTGCCCGAACTCAGCGAAGAACGCATCGAGGTCTCCAACCGCCGCCGCGCCGTCGCGCCCAAAACGCCCGGACAAAAACGCTACGTCGAAGCCATCCGCAAAAATGACATCGTCATCGGCATTGGCCCCGCCGGCACCGGTAAGACCTACCTCGCCATGGCCATGGCCGTCAACGCCCTGCGCCGCGAACGGGTCGGCCGTATCATCCTCTGCCGCCCGGCCGTCGAGGCCGGAGAAGCGCTCGGTTTCCTGCCCGGTTCACTGGAGGAAAAAGTTTCCCCTTATCTCCGCCCCTTGCTCGATGCGCTCTACGACATGATGGACCCCGATGAAATCCAACGCAACATGGAACGCGGCGTCATCGAGATTGCGCCACTGGCCTACATGCGCGGACGCACCCTCAACAACGCCTTCGTCATCCTCGACGAAGCCCAAAACACCACCAGCGAACAAATGATGATGTTCCTGACAAGAATGGGCTTCGACTCCAAGGTCGTCGTCACCGGCGACATCACCCAGGTGGACCTCCCCGGCCACAAAGTCTCCGGTCTCATCGAAATTCAGGATGTCCTCCAAAACATCCCCGGCCTGGTGTTTAGTTACTTCGACGAAAAAGATGTTGTCCGCCACGAACTGGTCCAGAAAATCATCGCTGCCTACACCCGTTTCAAGGAAGAACGAGAACGCCGCCGCCAGGCCGCCGCGGAAGGCACTCCCAAACCCAAAGACTGATGCCGATTACCGTCCGCAATCAGCAGCGACAACACAAAATTCGCGCAACCGTGTTGAAACGGCTGGCCGGGAAAATCCTCCAACAACTAAACTCACAAATGGACATCGGCATCGTACTCGTGGATGATGCCGCCATTACTCGACTCAACCGCGAGTTTCACCACACCGACAACCCCACCGATGTTCTCGCCTTTGATTACGGCGAAGGACAGGCTGAAATCATCATTTCTGTCGAACGGGCGGTTGCCCAGGCCCGACGCTATCGCAATACTGCCTCCCGCGAACTCGCCCTGTACGTTGTTCACGGTCTTCTCCACCTCCACGGTTATGACGATCTCAAGCCGACCGAACGACGGAAGATGCGCGCTGCCGAACAGGGGATGATGACACTGTTGAAAGCCGAAACGCCCAATCTATTCTTCTCGGAATAGACATGGCGCAGTTTCGGCTCAAACTTGCGCTGCTCGTCATTCTAACCGGTCTGTTTGGGGGCGATGGACAGGCGGAAACACCGACGTTGAACGGGCATCGTGTGGCGCTCGACAACACCCGCAAGATCATCCCGTGGTTCCAGCCGACGGCAAACGTCTACGACGAATTTCTTCGTCAGCGATGGAACTTCATCAAGACCGGCGTGCCGCAGCATCCCTCAGGCTATCCGTTGTACTATTTCTGCAACGGTTTCTCTTCCACGGCACCGACCATCGTGCCCGACAAGGCGATGAACGATGTCGGCGAGAAAATCCCGAACTGGTTCGAGTCCGCCCGCCTCTACTACGCCTACACGGGCGACACCAACGTCATGGCCATCGCCCGCGCACTGGTTGATTACGCCATCGCCCACGGTACCAGCCCGTCGAATTTCGCATGGCCAAACTTCCCGCACACCACCACCCGCGCTGACGACACCGAGTTTGAAGGCTTCACGCCGGTGTTCGCCAAGCACGAGGTTCAGGTTGACCTCGCCGGCGACATGGGGTTGACCTATTTCCGCCTCTGGCAGTTTACCGGCGAGGCGAAATACCTGACCAACGCGCTGCATGTCGCCGACGCGCTCGCCGCCAATGTCCGCAAAGGCACCGCGACCCACTCCGTTTGGCCCTACCGCGTCAAACTTGATGATGGCAAAATCACCGCCGAGTACGGCGCCAACTGGATCGGTTGTTATGCTTTGCTCGACAACCTAATCAAGGGCGGCTTTGGGAACACGAACGCTTACGCCCGCGCCCGTGCGTTGGCCCGCGACTTCATCCTCCAGTTCCCGATGAAAACCGGCTGCTGGACCTGCGGCCACTCCGATAACCCGGTCAACAATCACACCCACAAGAGCAACACAACCAAATCCAACATTGCTCTCTACCTCTTTGACCACCCCGAGTTTGATCCCGATTGGCGGGCGCACATCCCGATGTTGATCGCGTGGACCGAGACCAACTTCGTCTATCGCGTCACCGCCCCCGAACCGGCCGAGGCGTTCGGCGCGCAAATCGTCGGCGAACAGGACGGTTTCATCTACAAGATGGATTACCAAACCGCCCGCCACGCCGCCGAGTGCGCCCGCTGGTACGCCGTCTCCGGCGATGCCAGCTACCGCGAAAAAGCCTACCGCAGCCTCAACTGGGTTACGTATTGCAGCGACGCCACCGGCCGCGCCACCGAAAGCCCGTACTCGCTGAACATCGCCACGTGGTGGTCCGACTGTTACGGTGAATGTCCACGCATGTTCTACCACGCCTTTGCCGCCGTTCCCGAATGGGCGCCACCCGGCGAGGACCACATCCTCTACAGCGAAGGCATCCTCACCGATGTCGCCTACCGCCCCGGCGAAGTCCGCTACACCGCTCGCGACGCCATCGGCACCGAATACCTCCGTCTTAGCTACAAACCGACCGCCGTCACCCTGAACAATTCTCCCTTGTCTTGGAAGGAACGACCGCTCGACAACGGCGACTACGCTGTCACCATCCTTCACCAGCAAGCCGGCCAAATCCGCATCACCGGTGCCGCCCGCCCACCGCGACCCAAGCCAGCTCACGCTGCCGCTTCGTTCATCGGCAACCGGAGTGAGGGCACACAGACCGACTCCATCTGGAACAACGGCGCGTGGATCAACGCCTGCCGCTTTCCAGCCGACGACCTGACCGTCTCCAACATCTTCGCCAAAGTCACCGCCATCCCCGGTCGCTATCAATGCGCCATTTACGATGACAACCACCGGCTCCTCCGCGCCACGAGCGCCGTGAAAAATCCCGGCGACGGTTGGCAGACATTCCCGCTCGCCGCGCCCGTTACGCTTGTCAAGGGGCAATACTGTTGGCTCGCCATCTGGTCCGACGATCCCAACGCCCGTGTGTACGCCCAGCCCGGCGGCACGATTCGCTGGGGGCGTTACGACTTCGGCGCATGGCCCGACCCGCTCAACCTCACCGGTGGGGGCGACATGACCTACTGCATCTACGCCGGCAACCAGCGCGCCACCGGCAACGAGACGGTCACGATTAATGGGGCGAAGACCTACCAAATCATTGACGGCTTCGGCGTCAACGCCAATCACCGCAGTTGGCGCGGTGACGAACTAAAACCGGTGCTCGATGCGCTGATTGACCAAGCCGGGATGACGTTGTTTCGTGTTGTTTTCGACAACACCGACTGGTCCAGTCCGACCGACGCGCGCCTCACGCCGCTCTGGGATATGTTCGCCTATCTCAACGGTCGTGGCCTGACCAACAGCGTCTTCTTCAACTTCATGGGGCCCGGTCCAAAATCACTCGGTGGCGGCACGCTCATTGCCGGCAAGGAGGACGACTGGGCCAAGATGATCGCGGAGTTGCTCGCTCACGCCCGCCACAAGCAACATCTTCAGTTCAGCCTCATTGCGCCGGACAACGAACCGGATATCGCCAACGAAGGAATCCGCATGGGCGCGGCCCAATACGCAACCTGCCTCCACAAACTCGCCGAGCAACTCGACGCCCACGGTCTGCGCGACGTGCGCCTCATCGCCCCCGATCTCGCCGGTAACGATGCTTCCTACCGCAAGGCTCTTGCCAGCGACCCGATCATCATGGCCAAGCTCGCGCACTGGGGCGTCCACAGCTACGGCCCCGATGCCGGCATCATTCAGGATACCGACCGAACCTGTTGGGTGACCGAGTTCAACGTCTGGTGCGACGGCTGCGACAGCGGCGTGCGCGGCACGTACGACTGGAAGTATTGCCGGGGCACGGCCGAGTACCTGCTCCGCCATCTCGCCAACGGCGCCTCTGCCGGCATCGTCTGGGAAGGGTACGACAGTTTTTATCTGCACCCGCCCTCGACGTGGAGCTATTGGGGCTTGTTCAGTGTGGACAACGAGAAGGCCGCCGTGAAGACGTACACGCCCCGCAAGAACTTCTACACCGTCGCTCAGATCAGCCGCTTTGTCCGCCCCGGCGCCCGCCGCATCAGCGTGAGCAAAACTTCAATGCCACTGCTGGCGTTCTATCATTCCGGCAACGGCCAACTGAATCTCATCGGCATCAACACTGCGCGCAATCCAATTACGGTGTCCGGACAGCTTGTTGCGTTGCCATCCGTGACAAAACTGGATCTGGTTTACACGACCGCCACGACGAATCTTTACAGTGGTGCTTCGGTTTTGGTTACCAATGGCGTGTTTGAAACCGTCATTCCGCCGGATTGCGTGTTTACGTTGACCGGAAACGCATCATACTGACGTTGGTTATGAGGCCGGAGTTTCCGAATTGGGAAGAGTGGGGAACCAGCGTTTCTTGTCGGCGGCCTGACCGAGTGCGGTTTTGCCGCAGCGTTTGACGAGCGCCTTGTAGAAACGATCGGCGGCCTTCGGGTCGCGGTTCTTCAACCATGTTCCTGCTTCACAGAGAAGGCGCGCCGTCTCGTCGTTGTTGTCGGGCATTCGTTGCGCGGCCTCCCATGCGAGGTTGGCGGCGAGGTAACGATAGTGGAAACGCTCGTGGACGATGGCGGGTTGTTGTTGTTCGGTGCGTTGGCGTTCGGCGACGGTGACAAGCTCCTGGTCTTTCCACCGGTGGGCGGCGATCTGAAGGCGGTTGGAGAGGGTGAAGCCGAAGGCATATTGTCCCTCGACACAGTGAAAATCGGGTTCTCCCTCGGTGCTGATCAGGGACATCCCCCACCAACGAAGCTGTCGTGCCGCTTTGGCCAATGCTCTTGCTCGTTCGGCGTCGGGACGGGCCGTATCGCGCCCGTCACGGAGGTGGCTGACGTAGGTGTCGAACGGCTCGCGGAAACGATCGGGATAATAGGCGCGTGCTTCCTCGAAACGTTCGAGTCGGGCCAGGCGTCGGGCCAACAGCCAGCGGATTTGGCGGGAAGCGTCGAACCTCTCGTCATTCAAAACCTCGTGAGGAGGTTTTGGCCAACGGCGGTCCACGTAGTGTTTGAGTTCGTTGGCGGTAAGGACGCGCTCGGCAACGTAGGCGGCGTCCCACCAGTAGCCGTTTCGCAACAGCAGGTCGAGCGCGTCCACAAACTGGCCGCGTGACATTTGGAGCACGGCCAGTTCGCCGGCGATTTGTTGCGGGGTGGGGCGATGCGTGGTGTCGCCGTCGGCGAGTTCGTTGATTTTATATGCGTCGCGCCAGTCGTTGTTTTGCGGGAACTCTCGGACGAGGCTGGCGAGCAGGGCTGTGCCTTCCTGGAGTTTACCCGCGCGCAGCAACAGTTTGGCGCGAATCCACCGGCTGATAGGGGTATTGGCGCGGGCGCGTTGGAGCCATCGTCCGGCGCCATCGGTGTCGCCTGTCTGATAGGCGGCCCAAGCGAGGCGGTCGGCGCCGTCGAGGTGAAAGGCGCCGGTGGCCTCGATGGCGGCAAGCCAGGCGCGAGTGGCTTCAGGGGGCGATTCGCGGGAGATGATGTAGGCGGTGATGACGTTGCGGGTGTGTGGATCGCGCGCAAAACGGCGCAGATCGGATTGGAGGGCGCGTTCTGCGACGATACGCAGGGACGGCACGGCGGTGGGATCGCCGGTAGAGAGTTGTTGGAGGTAGAGGGCCGTGGCGTGTTCGAGATGGTCTTGCCGTAGTTCGGCTTGTGCTTCCCAGCCGAGGCTGGCGGCGGCAAGACCGAGTGTGTCGTGAAAACCGTCGGCGGCAAGTGCGCGGGTCCGTCGAAACCACGGGACGGATTTTGCCGGGTCGGTGGCGAGAAACGATTTGCCAATCATGAACGCGGCCCACGTGCTGCGATACCGGCGTTCGTTGGCGGGGCGTTTCAGGAGCGCGGTCCACGCGGCGCGGGCGTCGTTGGTTTTTCCGTCATGCCAGAGATCGGCGCCACGTTGGTAATCAGCGAACTCAGCGAGCGGCTCGGAATGGAGTTCCGCGGCGCGACGGTCGTTTTGCGCGGCAGTGGCGGTGTCGTTGGAGCGCGCGCGCCAAGGGGTGGGGATGCGGAGCGGTTCCAGTTCGCGGGCGAACATGGCGATGGGCGCGGTTTGAAGTGTTTCGGAGGGCTGATCGAGAATGGTGTTCGGAAAAAACGGGCCGCAGGCAAACGCCGACACGGCGCAAAACAGACTACTCAATGCGAGCTTCACAAACGACCTCCTTGGAGTCGCGGAAACGAAGCCAGCCGATGGTGCGACGTTGGCCAGGCGCAAGGCGCGGGTTCCCCACGAACCGCGTCGCATTGGTCGCCGCGACGGCAACGCTTGTATCAAACCCCGCGAGCGCGTCGCAAGCCGAAAGCATGGCATCACGCCAACGGATGGCGATGGTGATGATGGCGAGCGCATCGTCGTCTCCCCGGTTGAGGAGGTCAATCTCGACCAGGCCGGGCTGTGTCTGGCGCGTCTCGACGACAAGGTCCGGGCGCGGCGGTTTGCCGTCCATGACGGCGGCGAGTGTGGGCCAGCGCCAGTTGAGTTTCTCGTTGTCGGTCGGGAGGCGGTACCAGAGGATGCCCGTGAGATTGGCAGGGGGCGCGGCGTTGAGTTCGCGCACGAGCGCGGCGAGCGCAACCGGGTCGGCACGGAGACCGCCAGGGTGTGTATATGTTGGGAGAGCGACGCGAAACGGTTTGCCGAAGCGCGACGCTTGCGCGATGGCGCGGCGGGCGGCATCGGTGTCGCAGAGGGTGCGGGTATTGGCGTCCACCGAGTGGACTTGAAGAACAAATCCGTCGGTGACGGCAACCAGGCGGCGGAATTCGGTTTCGTGTCGGAGCCAACAGGGCAGTGCCGTGATGGTGAGAGGAGTGGGGGCAATGGCGTCGCGCAGCGGGATCAGCCAGCGACGATAATCATCCAATTTGGATTCAGGGGAATCGAAATCAATCTGAAGTTCGGACGGCGCAAGGCCCTGCGCGCGGGCGTTGGCGAGGAGATTGGTGGCCAACGCGACGGGAATGACGCTGGCAGCATTGGCGCGAAGGGCCAGGCCGACGTGGCGCGGGAGCGCGTCGTAACGGGGTGCGACAATGACGGTGCGCGGTCCATCCACTTCGGCATTGAGGACAACGAGGCGGTCGAGCACGGGGGCGGCGTTGGAGATGGCGCGGAGGAGAGCGTCGTCCCAGTGACGCTGCCAAATGTAAGCCTGCTGGGGAAGAGCGGCCGCCAGGAGGGTGACAGTGAGGAGTGGATACATGGGGGAAAGATACCATGATGCGGAGAAGAATTGGAATTGGAGATGGAAGATTTGAGATGGTAGGATGCGCAGCATGAAAGAACTGATGACGAAGTTACGGCGGTCGTTTCTGGCAGGGCTGTTGGTGGTGGTGCCGGTGGCGGCTTCGGTGATGATTCTGGTTGGGTTGTTCAACTGGGTGACCGATTTCATGCTGCCGCCCGCGTTGCGGGACAAGATGTTGACGCCGCTGTATCGGGTCGCCGCGTTTGTGTTGTTTGTGGTGTTGACGACGCTGGTGGGTTGGGTGACGCGCCTGATGATTGGGAAACGGATGGTGAACCTCAGCGAAGAAATGATCGGGCGAATACCGGTGTTGAATCGGACGTACAGTTTCATGAAAGAGATCAGCCACACATTGTTGTCGGGACGCAAAACGATGTTTACGCGGGTTGTGCTGGTGGAGTTTCCCCGGGCAGGGATGTATGCCATCGGGTTTGTGACCAGTGAGGCGGGAGGAGAAGCGCAGGCCAAAACACAGGAACGTGTGGTGAACGTATTTGTCCCGACAACGCCCAATCCGACCAGCGGATTTCTGGTGTTGGTGCCGGAACAAAAAGTGATTCCGCTGGAAATGAGCGTGGGCGACGGCATGAAAATGGTAATTTCGGGCGGAAGCGTGGTGCCGCCCTGGCCGACGGTCATCAGGAAAGACGATGGAAGTTGAACGCGGGGAAGGAGTGGTGTTGCGGTGCCAGCCGGTGACGGAAACCAGTCTGATCGTCACCTGGTTCACGCGCGAGTTTGGAAAACTCAAGACGTTGGCTAGGGGAGCGCGTCGGCTGAAAAGCCCGTTTCGCGGGAAAGTGGATTTATTCTATCAAGATGAACTGTTGTTTCTGCGGAGTCGTCGCAGCGAACTGCATTTGCTCCATGACTGTTACCTGGTGGACCCGCACGCGCGCTTGAGAGAATCGGCGCGACAGTTGCAGGCAGCTTCCTATGTGTGCGAACTGGTCGAACTGGCGACAGCGACGGAAGACCCGCAACCGGAGGTGTTCGATCTTCTGGTCCAGACTATGAGCGCGTTGGAAAAAAGCCCCTCCACGGTACTGATGATCTGGTTTGCCCTGCAATTGCTGACGGCTGCGGGCTGGAAACCGTCCTGGGAACAGACACGCGGAATCGGTCGCGTCTTGGAATCGCTGGCTGCCGCCAACATCGCCGGAGCGCAACGGGTGCACTTGAGCGCCTCCCAACTGTCCGATGCCAGAGCAGCGCTGGAAGGGTTTTGGCAACGGCAGGTGGGACGATTGCCGCGATCGAACGGGATGTGAGGAGAAGCGTGTGCCGACCGCAACGGACAAACGCACGGCCTTGATCCGAAGTGATGGTCAAGACAGGGCAAGCTTCCTGCTTGCCCCAATTCGGGTTGTGGACGAAGTGCCGGCGGTGTTTCCATTGACGGACAAGCGGGAGGCATTTCCACAAGAAAGCACGCTTTTGATCACACCCCAAACACACCCGACAATTGACAAACATCACCCTATTGCCTACAAACCACCCAGGTCGTTGAAGTGGAACTCACCCACAAAACAAGCCCTGAAACTTTTTGCGGCGACGACGCCGATCGTCTCCACGCTCGCGTACGGCGCGGATCGTGGAGGATATGACGAATATGAAATACCCCCTACTGCTTGCCATCCTGCTTGCCGTGCCGCGCGCCTTTGCAAGCGAAGCCGAACTCATCGCCCTCCTCAAATCCGACGCCAAACTCGAAGAAAAAGCCGCCGCCTGCCGCCAGCTTGCCACCATCGGCACCAAACAAGCCGTACCGGCGCTCGCTCCATTGCTGGCCGACGAGAAACTCTCGCACATGGCCCGATTCGCCCTGGAACCGATCCCCGACCCGTCCGCCGACGAGGCGTTGCGCGACGCGCTCGGCAAACTCAAGGGTAACCTCCTCATTGGCGTCATCAATTCCGTTGCCGTTCGCGGCGACAAAAAAGCCATCCCCCAACTTCTGAAACTGTGGCAGGACCCCGACCCCGCCGTGGCCGACGCCGCGGCGGCGGCGCTGGGCAAACTCGGCAGTGTCGAGGCCGCGCCGAAGCTTGGCGGCGACGCCGCGTTGCGGTGCGCCGAAGCGCTCGGCGGCCAGGAAGCTATTGCCATTTATCAACGGCTTCGCCACGACAAAACGCCCCACGTTCGTGCCGCCGCGTTGCGCGGGTTGTTGCTGGCCGCAGCGGTCCCGGTCGCGTCGCTGCTTGTCGAGGACGACCCGGTGGCGTTTGCGACCGCGTTGAAGTCGCTCCAACAGGAGCTTCCCGGCGAGGCGGTCACACTGGCCGCCGCCGGCGAACTCCAAAAACTGTCGCCGGTGATGAAACCACTGTTGATTACGGCGCTCGGTAACCGGGGCGATCCGGCGGCATTGCCCGTTGTCCTGGCCTCGGCCAAAAGCGGTGACAACACGACGCGCGCGGCGGCGTTTCGCGCGCTGGCACAGTTTGGCAGGCCGGAAGCGGTGCCGGTGCTCGTCGCGGCGCTCACTGACGCCGATCTTGGTGCCGCAGCGCAGGAAGCGCTGGCGGCTTTGCCGGGACGCGAGGCGGATGAGGCTGTCCTGGCCTTGTTCCAGGATGCCGCCACCTGTCCATCGGCAATTGCGCTGGCGAGCCGCCGCCACATGGTGGCCGCGTTGCCTTTGTTGATGAAACTGGCCAAAGACACGAAACAGCGCGGCGCGGCATTGAAAGTCATCGGTGAACTGGCCGGCGAATCGGAAATCCCGTCGCTGCTCGACCTGTTGGCCGACGGCGGCGGCGACGCGGTGGAACAGGCGCTCATCAGCGTCTGCGGGCGCGCGCCAAATGCCGTGGAGCCGGTGACGGCGCGGTTGACCGGGGCGACGGCGTCGGTGAAAAGCTCGCTGTTCCGCGTGCTCGGCGCGCTGGGCGGCCCGAAAGCGCTCGCGGCGGTGCGGGCTGGGGTGACCGACAGCGATCCCGACGTGAAACGCGCGGCGGTTCGGGCGCTGGCAACGTGGAAGGACGCCCAGGCCGCCAAAGACCTGCTGGGATTTGCCAAGGAACTGCCGGAGGCGACCGATCGGCTGCTGTGTTTGCGCGGTGCCATCACGCTGGCCGCCAACCCGTCGTTGCCGGTGGAGGAACGCTTGAAAATCTGCCAGGCGGCGACGACGGCAGTGGAACGCCCCGAAGAGAAACGGTTGTTGCTCGGCGCGCTCGGCGGTATTGCTCATCGGGAGGCGCTGACGATGGTTCTGCCGTATCTGAACGACGCCGCCACGAAAACCGAAGCGGGGCTTGCTGCTGCCGCCATTGGCGAAAAACTGGTGAAGACGCACCGCAAAGAGGTCGTCGAAGCTCTGCAGAAGGTATTGCAATCCACCGAGGACGCCCGTTTGAAAGAGCGCGTGAACGCCGTTCTTGGAAGGAAACAATGAACCAATGAAAACCTTGTCGCGCCGACAATTCCTCGCCGCGAGTGCCTGCGCCGTCCTTGCCAGCCGTCTGCCGGTGCGGGCGGAACCGAAACGACTTCGCAAGGCGCTCATTTACGGCTTGCCCGACGAGAAGTGGCTGGCCGCTCTGAAAGAGGCCGGTTTCGACGGCATGGAATGCACCGCCTGGAACGCCGAGCCGGCGAAAGCGGAGCAAGCCCGCCAACTGGCAGAACGCTTCGGACTGCGCATTCACAGCGTCCTGCGGGGCTGGGCGCAGGTCAACGACCCAAAACAATTCGACGCGAGCGTGGCCAGCATCGAGACCGGGTTGCGCACCGCGCAGTTGTTCGGCGCCGATGCCCTGTTGGTGGTGCCGTGCCGCATCGCCGGGATGAAGATGCCCAAGCCGCGCGAGTTTCAGATCGTGTTTGACGAGAACACGGGCCATCTCCAGCGCGTGGTCGAGGGCGACAACTCGCCCTATACCGACTACATCAAGGCACACAACGACGCCGTGGACGCCTCCCGCCGCGCCTTCGAGCAACTGATCCCGGTCGCCGAAAAGACCGGAGTTGTCATCGCCCACGAGAACGTCTGGAACAATCTCTGGGTGAAACCGGAAGTGTTTGCCCACTTCGTTGGCAGTTTCAAAAGCCGGTGGGTCCGGGCCTACTTCGACATCGGTAACCATGTCAAATACGCCCCGCCGCAAGAGTGGATTGCCGCGCTGGGCCGGCTCATCGCCAAATGTCACGCCAAAGATTTCCTGCTCAACGACGATCCGGGCGGCAACGGCAAGTTCGTCAACATCCGCGACGGCAGCGTCAACTGGCCCGCCGTCCGCGCCGCGCTCGACAAAGTCGGCTACGACGGCTGGCTGACCGTGGAAGGCGGTTCCCTCTCACCGGCGGAACACAGTCGCCGTCTCGACCTGATCATCGAAGGAAAATAAAGGAAAACCACCATGAACAACCCAAGCCTCACCCGTCGTGATTTCCTGAAGCTCGGCGCCGTCGCCGCGGCGACCTTCGCCATTCGTCCTGCGCGGTCGTTGGCCGCGGGCGACTACGGCGGCCACACGATCCCGATCGGCGTGCAACTTTATTCTGTGCGCCGCGAATGTGCTGCCGACCTGCCGGGCACCATCGCCGCCATCGGCAAAATGGGCTACAAAGGCGTCGAATTCGCCGGCTATTACGGGCGCGACGCCAAAACGTTGCGGGCCATGCTCGATGATGCCGGGTTGAAATGTTGCGGCACGCATACTGCTTTGCCAACCTTGCTCGGCGCCGAATTGGAAAAGACCATCGAGTTCAACCGGATCCTCGGCAACCCATATCTGATTGTGCCGAGCCTGCCAGAGAAATACCGCAAGACACGCCAGGCCTGGATCGAGACCGCCGAACTGTTCAACGAACTGGCCGAAAAGGTCAAACCGCACGGAATGCGCGTCGGCTACCACAACCACAGCATCGAATTCAAACCGCTCGACGGCGAACTACCGTGGGACACCTTCTTTGGGCGCACCAAAAAAGAGGTCATCATGCAGTTCGACACCGGCAACGCCATGCACGGTGGCGGTGAACCGCTGATGTTCCTGAAGAAGTATCCGGGGCGCGCCGTCACGGTCCATTGCAAACCGTTCTCAAAATCCAAGCCGAAAGCGTTGATCGGCGAGGACGAGTTGCCGTGGAAGGAAATCTTCCAGACCTGCGAGTCCATCGGCGGCACCGAGTGGTACATCGTCGAGTACGAGAGCGACGCTTATCCCCCGCTGACCAGCATCCAGAAATGCCTCGAAACACTCCGCCAGTGGGGCAAGTGCTGAAGACCATCCGTCGTCGCCGCGGCGTGGTTGCCTCGCGCGATCAACGCGGCATCGGAGTAGGGCGATTACGGTTCACTTGGCGACGGGCAAGTCCTCGGAAGCGACCCGTTCCCAGAACTCGGCGGCAGACAGGCCGTTGATCGTCTCCAGCCATCGGAGGGAACGCAGTAGCGATTCGTCGCGTTTCATGTCGAAGTCGGCCGAAAGAGTTTCCAGCGGCATTTCTTTCAACGGCGAGAGGTCGGTCAGGGGCGTTTTGTGGCAGTGCAACACCCGCAACACCATCCCCTTCAACGGTGAGAGGTCCTTGACCTGTGTGCCGACGATGCTGAGCGAGGTGAGCATCATTCCCTTCAGCGGAGAGAGATCGCTGACGGCGGTGTAATCGCAAACGAGCGATGTCAGGCGCATTCCCCGCAGCGGGGAGAGATCGTTGAAACGAGAGCGGCGGGTGGCACTGACGCCCGTGCAGGTCAGCTTTTGCAACGCGATAAACGTCCGCACCGGAGAGATGTCGGTGACACCGATGGCGGAGAATTCCAATTCCGTCACCTTGCGGTCTTCGACGTTGTACTTCAACGTGGTGGGATCGAAATCCGGGTTCAGGTCCCGCATTTTGCGCACAAAGGTGTCAATCTGAAATTGCACGGTTAACCCCTCGGTCGGCAACGGCGTGGAAAAGAGGCTGGGACGCGGCACGGGGATGGAAGAGGCGGCAGGTGCGGTCGTGTCGGTCAGCGCGGCGGCGGGACGGCTCCAGAACGTGGCGGCGATGGTGTCGTTGATTTTGATGAGGGACTTGATGTCGTTCAGGAGCGCGGCGTTTTGCGTGGCGACGGTGGGATCGCATCGCAATTCCTGCAACGGAGCGGTCTTGATGGGAGAGAGGTCGGTGACCTTGGTGTTTTGGCACCAGAACACGGTAAGCGGCATTCCCTCCAACGGCGTGAGATCGCTGATGGCGGTGTCGTTGATGCTAAGGACGCTCAGTTTCATCCCTGCCAGCGGGGCGAGATTGGTGATGAGGGTGCCACCGCAACTGAGCACGGTCAACGGCATACCTTCCAGCGGTTTCAGGTCGGTGATGGGGTTGTTTTGGCACCACAGAGCGGTCAGCGGGAGTCCTTTCAAGGGGGAGAGATCGGCCAGCGCGCCTTTTTGGTTGAGCGTCGCCGGGGCGACGGAGAGCTTTGTCAGCCATTTCAGAGCCTGCAACGGCGTGATGTCGGTGACGCCCACGGTGGAGAGGGCCAACTCGGTGACGGCGCCCGCCTCGATTTTGGGAGTTAGTTTTCCGTCGAAACCAGGATTGAGTTCTTTCAACCGCGTGGCAATGGCGGTTACCTGTTGTTCGGGCGGGAGTGCCGCGGTGGTTTTCACGAACTCCATGGCATCGTTGGCCGCCGCGGCGAGGTTGGTGGCGAGCCTGGCGGTGGCCATGGTGGTTGTCGCGGTGGTCGTTTGAGTGGCTCGTTCCGATTCGAGTTGCTTCCAAAAATCGGTGACAGGCACATCGTTGATGGTTTTCAGGGTCGTCAGGGAACGCAACACGTCTTCATGGCGCTCTGGGAAATCGCATTTCAGGTCGGTCAACGGCAGTCCTTTCAACGGCGAGAGATCACGCAGTTGGGGGCAACCGGTGATGTCGAGGTCTTTAAGTGGCATTCCCTGAAGTGGCGACAGGTCTTTGAGCTTGGAGCAGCCGCGCAGAGTGAGGTGCGTCAGGTTCATTCCCTTCAAGGGCGCGAGGTTGGCCACTTCCGACCATCGGCAGTCCAGGCGCGACAGGTGTAGCCCGCGCAACGGCGTCAGATCCGCCAGCAATCCTCGTTCGTCTTTTTGTGCGGTCATGCTCAGGATGCGCAGGTCTTTCAAGGAACGGATCGGCGAGATGTCGGTCACCTGCACGGTGGAAAACATTAGTTCGGTCAGTTTACCGCCGTCGGCCTTGTGTTTTGTTCGGCCATCGAAGCCCGGATTGAGTTCTTTCATTTTGGCCACGAACTGGGCCAGTTGCTCTTCCGCGGTGGGTGGTGGTGGCGGCGGGAGTGGCGTGGATGCTGTGGCGGCATTGGACGAGGTGGCGGTCGGAGGCGATGTCAGGCGTGTGAGTTGTTCCCATGGCGCCCATAGGATCAGGACGGCGGCTGCGCCGACAAGCAGCATGGCGACGAGGGCATACCACAGGGTCGGGTCACGCGGTTTGGGTGGCGCCGCATGCATGATTTGGTTGTGCAACTGTCGCAGCTCGGCAATCAACGCATCGTAACTGGCAGGGCGATCTGCGGGTTTTTTGGCCAACATTCGTCGGACCAGTTCGGCCAATGCCGGCGGGCAATCCGGGCGAGCTTTCAAGAGGTCCGGCGGCGGTTCATGGACGTGTTTGTAGAGCAGGGGCATCAGGTCGTTGCCGGGATAGGGAGGGTGCCCCGCCAGCATGTGAAACAAGGTGCAGCCGAGGCTGTAAATGTCGGTGTGAAAATCCACTTCCTTGTCGCCGCGGGCTTGTTCGGGGCTGATGTAGTGCGGGCTGCCCATGACCGTACCCGTGCCCGTGACGGTCAGGCCGCTGGCGCCGAGGCTCTTGGCCAGGCCGAGGTCGGTGAGTTTGACGGTGCCGTTTCTGGACAACAGGATATTTTCCGGTTTGACATCGCGATGGATCAGGCGTGCCTTGTTCCAGGCGTAGCGCAGAGCTTCGGCGACATAGACGGTAATGGCCAACGCCTCGCGGAAGTCGAGCCGCTGATGTTTGTCAATGTGCTGGCGCAACGTTCGCCCCTCCACAAACTCCATCGCAATAAACTGCGTGCCCGCATCCTCGCCGACGGTGTAGAGTTGGACGAGGTTGGCGTGGCTGAGGTTGGCGGCGGCGGTGGCCTCGCGTTTGAAGCGAGCGACGTAATCCGGGTCGTTTGCGAGGTGGGGTGGAAGCAGTTTCAACGCCACCAAACGGTCCAGCGAAGGGTCATGCGCTTTATACACCGCTCCCATGCCACCCTCGCCCAACTTGCCGAGGATGACGTAAGGGCCGATGCGAGTGGGTTGGCCTTCGATGGTCGCCATGCGGGTGGCAGTGTAACAGGGCACTCGGTTGAATCAAGCTTGCCGTCAGCACGTCAATGGGATTACAAGATTGATACGATGAAAACGCTTCTGCTACCTCTTCTTCTGGCCGTTGCCGGCTTTACCCTGAAAGACCAGAGCGGCCAATACTTGGACGTGATCCGTGACGGCAAGATCGTTGCCCGATACATGTATGCCTACGATCCGTCGTCCAAAGACTCGCTGCACGCCACCTACAAACCGTATCTTCACGTTTTCGATCCCGAAGGCGTGGCGCCCATCACCAAAGGTCCCGGCGGCGAATACACTCATCATCGCGGTATTTTCATCGGCTACAACAAGCTTACCGTTGGCGGAAAAGTCTTTGACCGCTGGCACATGAAAGGCGGCGAGCAGGTTCACACGAAATTCCTCGCCCTGGACGATGGCAACGGTTTCACCTCCTTGGTGGAATGGCGCGCCGCCGAGCCGAAAATACTGCTCGAAGAAGAACGCGCATTCCGATTCCTCCCGCCGACGTCTCCCGCCTATGCCGTCATTGAAATGACCTCCAAACTCAAAGCCGTGGCCGGGCCGACCGTTCTCGGTGGCGATCCCGAGCACGCCGGATTACAGTTTCGTCCCGCCCAGGAAATAGACCGGGCCGCCACCGAATATGTGTACCCGAAAGAAAATGCTGACCCGCACAAGGACAAGGATTATCCCTGGGTGGGCGAGACATTCATGCTGCAGGGGCGTCGCTACAGCGTCATTTACCTCAATCATCCGTCCAACCCTCGCAACACCGCCACTTCGGCCTACCGCGACTATGGTCGGTTCGGGATGTTCTTCAAAGACACCATCCCCGCCGGCGAGGAGAGGGTTCTCCGCGTTCGTTTCCTGCTGGTGGCCGGCGCAATGCCGTCGGCGGATGTGATTCAGAAAGCGTACAACGAGTTTGCCGGCACCAGCGATCCCGTGCCGAAAACCACCGTGAAAAAAGCCGAGGGCACCAAAGCCCCGGCCAGGCCGTCCGCCCAACCAAAGACAAAATGATTCGTTGGCTTTGCGTCATCGTCTGTCCCGTGCTGGCTCTGGCCGCGCCCACCAGAGAATCGCGCGAGTTCCTGCCGTCGCCGTGGGACCGCTATTTCGCGCGGCGCGTGGCCGAGCTGTCCAGCGCCGACTGGTTGACGGAAATTACCGCGGCGAACTGGCCTGCCCGCCAGGCGACGATGCGCGCGCAACTTCAACGGATGCTCGGCCTTGATCCGTGGCCCGAACGCGGCCCGCTTGGCGCCGTGGTGACCGGTGCCGTGCCCGGCGACGGTTATGTCGTCGAGAAACTTCACTTCCAGTCGCTCCCCGGCCTCTACGTCACCGCCAACCTGTATCGTCCGAAGGAAATTGAGAAACCGTTGCCAGCCGTCCTTTACCTTTGCGGCCACTCCTCGATGGTCACCAATAAGGTCAGCCTCGGCAACAAAACCGGCTACCAACATCACGGCATCTGGTTTGCCCGTCACGGTTACGTCTGCCTCGTCATTGACACCATTCAGCTTGGCGAAATCCAGGGCGTTCACCATGGCACCTACAAACTGGGTCGCTGGTGGTGGCCCGCCTGCGGCTACACCCCCGCCGGGGTCGAGGCATGGAACGCCATCCGCGCGCTCGACTATCTGGAGACCCGCCCCGAAGTGGACCGCGCCCGCCTCGGCGTCACCGGTCGCTCCGGCGGCGGCGCGTACTCGTGGTGGGTGGCCGCGCTCGACGATCGGATTCAGGCCGCCGTTCCCACCGCCGGCATCACGACGTTGAAGAACCACGTCCTCGACGGCTGCATTGAGGGGCATTGCGACTGTATGTTCATGGTCAACACGGAACGCTGGGATTTCGACCGGGTGGCCGCGCTCGTGGCGCCGCGTCCCTTGTTGATTGCCAACACCGACAAGGACGAGATTTTTCCGCTGGACGGCGTGATGGAAATCTACAACCGTGTCCGGTCGCTTTACCGCAAGCTCGGCAAAGAGAAAAACATCGGCCTCCAGATCGCCGAAGGTCCGCACAAGGACCTCCAACCCCTCAACATCGGCGCGTTCCACTGGATGGACCGCTTTCTCAAGGGCGCCGACCCGATGCATCTGACCGACGAGCCGTCTCGCAAGAGGCACGATCCGTTCGAGCTGCGCGTCTTTTCCGAGTTGCCGAAAGACGAGCGGGTCACGACAGTGGACGAATGGTTTGTCCCGCGCGAGCCAACCACGGCATTGGACACGCTCCGTCGAGATTGTTTTCGTGCTTGGCCTGAAAAGGCCACGGCCACGGCAGATCCCGCCACGCTGGAATTCACGAGCGAACCGCCGTTCACCTTCAAGCTGGGTCTTGTGCGCGGCAACGGGAAGATCGAGCGCGTGATCCTTCACGTTCTCGATGACGAAACATGCAAGGATTTCCGACCCGATCCGGCCCCCGACCAGGCCATCGCCTGTTTCTGTCCGCGCGGCGTCGGCCCGACCAGTTGGTCGAACCTTTCCACCAACAAACAAACCCATCTTCGACGCCGTTTGTTGTTGCTGGGCGAGACGCTGGAAAGCGGCCAGGTCTGGGACATCCAACAGGCCGTTGCTGCGGTGCGCCGTTTGCCGGAGTTTGCCGGAATGCCGCTCACCTTGCGGGCACAAGGCGTGATGGCCGTCAATGCCCTCTACGCGTCACTCTTCATTGCCGACAAACCGCAACTTGACCTCCGGAACCTTCCGGAGTCGCACCGTAACGGTCCGATTTACCTGAACATTATCCGCTATCGTGATAAGATTACGCCATGATACGAAATGATACGCGGCTTCAGAAGATCATCCTGCGAATCATGGCGGTAGTTGCGTTGCCGTCTTTGCCTGCCGTCTTCGCGCCGCAGTTGACGGTGGAGAAACTGTCGTCGCTGTTGGGATTTGGTCAGCCACCAAATGCGCCGTTGCTCTTCTACATGGCCGCCGGCGGCTCGTTCGTTTATCTCGCGTTGTCGGCGATGCTCTGGATCATTTCGTGCGATGTGGTTCGTTACCGTCCGCTGGTAGTTTTTACCGGTGTCGTCTGTGTGATCGGCGGGCCGGCGTTTTGGTGGATCGACGTGCGCGTGGGAATGCCGTGCTGGTGGGTGACGATGGATGCGCTGAGTTGCTTCCTCGGAGGTCTCGCACTACTTTGGGCTTCGAAACCTTGTACACTTGCCGATACAAAACCATGAAGCTCGTCTTCGTACTGGTGGTCGCGCTGATTTCCGTGTCTTCGATCGCCGAGACAACGGTGTGACGGTTTGAGGAAAACCCGATCATCCGGCCGGAGATGTTGCCGGGAAAGGACGGGGTGAACATTAACGGGCCGTCGTTAATCCGTGTGCCGGCGTGGCTGCCGAATGCACTCGGTAAATACTATCTCTATTTCGCGAATCATCACGGCACCTACATCCGCCTCGCCTACGCTGACAGGTTGGCCGGCCCGTGGAAGATTTTCGATCCGGGCGTGCTCCAACTAAAGGACGCTCCCGGCGCAAAAAACCACATCGCGTCGCCTGACGTTCACCTTGACGCCGAACGCAAGGAAGTTCGCATGTATTTCCACGGTCCCGCAAAGGCCGGCAAAAGTCAGATGACGTTCTTCGCGCTCTCGAAGGACGGCCTGCATTTCACCGTTGACGCGACGCCGTTGTGTCCGTTTTATCTGCGCGCGTTTCGCTGGAACGACATGTGGTACGGCCTCGCCAAGAGCGGCGGCTTGTATCGCTCCAAAGACGGCCTGAAGCCGTTCGAGTCGGGCGGCAATCCGTTGCCATCTTCGTCGATGGTGTACCCGCGCCACGTCGCACTCGATCTGCGCGGCGACACGCTCTGGGTGTACTGGTCCAACATCGGCGATAAGCCCGAACATATCGTCCGCGGCCGCATCCGCCTCACCGATGACTGGACAAAATGGAAAGCCGAGGACGTCCAATCCATTCTCCGTCCCGAACAGCCCTGGGAAGGCGCCGACCTGCCGCCAACAACGTCCCGCTCCGGCGCCGCCAAAGGCGCGGAAAACGCCCTGCGCGACCCCGCGATTTTTTTTGGATGACGACCACCGTACTTATCTGCTTTACTCTGTCGCCGGAGAAAAAGGCATCGCCATCGCCGAAATACTGGAGCAATGACAATGAAAACACTACTCATCCTCACACTCGCCGCCACATCCTGCTGGGCGGCTTCGCGCCCGAACATCCTCTACATCATGGCCGACGACCATGCGGCGCACGCCATCAGCGCCTACGGCAGCCGGGTC
>CAZISE010000034.1:29482-35348 GCA_964541945.1 uncultured Verrucomicrobiota bacterium | reverse complement strand
CAATCGCCTCACATCGCCCCTGTGCCCACGCGGCCAGACAATCAAAGGGCGCACCCCGCAGAACGTAACGCTATCCCTGTACGGGATCTGAAACTCGCGTTTGAGCCGCTCGGCGCCAAAACGGCCTTGGCGTCGCAAGCGCACCACCAACCCCTCCACAGCGTGGGAGACTTTGTGGGGACAGCGGTGAGGACGTGTGATTGAGACAACAGCGAGCGGGGCATGCCGGGGCGGTAGCGACGCAGCCACTTGGCACGGTGTTGCGGGAGCGCGCCGAAGGCGCGAGCGGTGTCTTTGATCCCGTGGGTGCGGACGTGAGCGACGAGTTTCTAGCGTAGGAAGCAGCGGTTGGTGTTCATACGATACAGCGCGAAGTGGAGGGGTTGCATGAAGAGGAAGCTGTAGCGGAGAACTGATTTAGGTTGCCAGCGTGGAGTGCGTGGCGGTGGCGGGCGCACACCTGCCGTCCTCTCCCCCAGGGTGGCAGGCAGGTGCTGCTTGAGAAAGAGATCGGAGCGTAGCTTGTAGCTGTCTCGTGTGCTGAGTACTCATCACTTTCAACTTCACCACAGAGGGTCACGAACTCCCCACCGGTTCCCACAGGTGTTGCAAATGCGGCTACCAATTCGTGGTGCCGGTGTTATTCTACATATTTATGTCATGGCGTGTTTATTGTGGGCTGCTGGCTTTTTTGGCGATTGTCGGCGGCGTTGCAGCGAGGCCGGATGTTTTCGAGCGGAAGGCGCGAACTCGTCCGGTACCGGTGGGTGTTGTGCCGTGGGCGGTGCCGGATGCGCCGTATCGGGTATTGGTGCAGTTGGAGCGTTCGCCGAATGTGGCGGGGGCGGGGGTGGCGATTGAGTTGGCGGATTTTGGGCAGATGAAGCCGGATTTGTCGGATGTGGTGTTGACCGATGCGGAGGGCGGTTTGCAACCGGTGAATCCGATGTGGTTGCGGGCGGGGGCGCGGGCGTTGTTGTTGGCGCAGGAGTTGAGGCCGCGGGAGACGTATGCGGTTTATTTTGGGGGTGGCAAGAGTCGGGAACGCCGGCCGTGGACGCCGGGGGCGATGAGTTTGTTGATGGAGACGCGACGTTTGGCCGGTGGGGCGAAGTTCAACAACTGGCGTGAGATGCTGGACACGTGGCAGCGGTCGGGGCCGGTGGAGGGGATGGGGTTTGTGTCGCAGATTTTTCATGGGGAAAATCCGTTTGGCGAGAATCATCTGTTTGCGACGCATTACAGCGGGTATCTGTTGACGGAGAACGTGCGGCAGATGCGTCTGTACACGTTGTCGTCGGATGCCTCGTTTGTGTTGGTGAACGGTCAGTGTGTGTTGTCGGCCCCCGGTACACATGCGGCGCGGGGGAATGAAAAGAACACGCCGATGGCGACCGTGAAGGCGAGCGGGCCGTTGACGCGGATTGATTATTATCATGTCAAAGCGGACGACGGGAATCGTCCGGTCATGACATTGGGCTGGCAGGATGAGCATCCGCAGAGCAAACGAGAATTGCGTCTGCACGGTTACGGGCCGATCCCGCCGTCGGCCTGGGCGCACAGCGGTGAGGCGCGGGTGGTGCGGGTGGAAGGACGCGATGGCCGACCGGCCCCGGCTCCGCAAGAGCGGATTTCCAGTTACATTGGATATAATGACGCGTGGTTTTATGACGTGACGCTGAGTGCGCCGGCGCTGCCGACGGGTTGGACGGCGGAATGGGAGTTTGCCGATGGCGCGACGCGGACGGGCGCGGTCGTCACGCGCGTCCTCGTAGCCAACTCGGAGCAACGGGTCGTTCTTCGACTGAAACATGGCGACGAAACGCTGACCGGTGTTCGACTCCTGGAGTTCCGCAACGATCTTCCACAGGCTTCCCTCAACCGTTCCACCGACATCAAACGATATGTTGCGTTGCTGGCCGAAGATGACCCCTCGAAACTGCCGCCCGTGGCCGTGTCCCTGGTAAAGGAGTTTGGCACACTCGAACAGTTTGCGCGGATTGCGGATGGCTATCTGCGGCGCTATCCGGATTCCGCTTCCGAGTTGTGGGCGGCCGCGCAGGAGGCGCGCATCCGTTGGATGGCGCAGACCAACGCCTTACAGGCATTGGCCGCAGTGCGCAACCTGCCGTCGCGTCCGCCACACATCCGCCGTTTCAACGATCTCGAAATAGACCTGTTGCTTTATTACGTGCGCGATGTTTCTGCCGCGGTTCGCATTGAAACGCTGGCTGATCCTGCGGTGCGACAAATCCGGCTCGGCGACCTTTGTCGTCTGGCGGGAAACATCCCGCAGGCCATTGAGTTTTATCGCGCGGCACAGCGGGCCGTTGCGGATAAAACCGATGGACGCAAGTTGCCCTCGCAGGATCGGGCGTTCTCACTGCTGGTCTCGCAGGCGCTGGCGCGCGACGACCGCGACACGGCGGCCGTCAAACTCGCCGAATGGGAACGGGTGCATCCGCTGGCGAAAATCCAGAGCGATTTCCTGTTGTTGCGCGCCCGGATGTTGATGGCGTACGGTCGTCCGCGCGAAGCGCTGGCCGAACTGGACTCGTTCCGAAACATCCACGCGGAAGGTCCTCTTCAGATCGAGACGGATTTTTATCGGGCGTATGCTCTGTCGGCACTCGGAAAAAAAGACGAAGCCCGCGCGCTCTGGGATGGCATTGCCAAAAACTATCCCAAACATCCGCTTGCTTCCGAAGCCGCTCGCCTGGCTCGGTAACGATTTGACACGATTTATCTGCCCGGTGTCAGAGTCACTTTCCAGGTCGTCTCCTGTCCGGCCGCGATCGGCGCGATAAACCCCACCACGTGGACGCCCGGATTCGGGTCATCAAAGTCATGTAGCGGCGGATCGGCCGGCCAGCATTGAAGCATTGCGCCGGGCGGCGAGACGACTTCGATCCGCAACCATTTGCCGTTGTTCTCCAGGCACCCGTCCGGTTGCAGTTTTCCCGGTGTGATCATGGTCCAGCGGACGCGAGCCGGTTTCGTGCCGCCCTTGAGTTGGTCTTCGATCACAACGCGCCGCCCTTCCTCGACGCGGAAACGGCGTTTGGCGGCGGCGAGTTGACCGGCGTAGGTGGCGCTCATGTCCACGACAGCGGTCATGTGTTCCGCGGAGAATTCCGTGATGGGGGCATGACTGCGGACAACCTGTTCCTGGTCGTCCACCAACAACGTGCTGTGACCGCGATTGTGGTAGCGGAACAGTTTCCAGCGGTCTCCGCCCTGTCGTCCGTCCCAAAGGCCGAACCCACGGCTTTCCAGCGCGTGATAATCCTGTCGCCCGAGGTCCAGCGACCAACGCACGCCGTCGGCCTCAAGAATGAACGAGCCGATGTCCATGTGCCCGTGGCTTGCGCCCGGACTACCCGCCTTGATGGCCAGATAAAGCGCATTGGGGTCGGTCCAAGAACTGCGAAACACCGCGAGTGGATTGGGACCGCGCCCGTACCAGCATCGTTCGGAAGGCACTGTGCGGCGCATGGTTGGATCAGCCCAGAGAATCGTCAACGGAAAGAAACGATCATGCTCGGTTTCACGAAGTTCGCCCTGCAACAAATCCTCCTGAAACCACAGCCACTCCGCGCGCCGCGTCCGGCTGGCAAACCAAACCATGGCGGGTGAGAACCTCGCTTTGCTGCCGCAATCGCTGAAGTTGTAGTATTGGCCTGTTGGCCCGGTCATCTGCAGCAGGAACTCGCCCGTTTTCAGGAAACCGGGCATTTGCGAAAGCCCGAAGTCCGTGCCGAGCGCTGATTCCAGCATGGCAATCAGGAGGACATTATAGGTCGTGCCGTAATCCCAATACATCGGTCCTTCCGGGTAGGTGCCATCCGGCTCGTACACCTTCATGGCGTGGGGTAACCCCTTCAATGCCCGCGAAACAACCTCCGCCGCCTGCGCCGGGTTTTCCTCCAACAACGCCAACGCACCCGCTACCATGCCGCCGTGACAAACCTGGGTCCAGTTGTTGCCGCCGCGTTCCCAACCATGTTTGGCGCCGGCTTTCAGGTATGGTCCCAGCCCTTTCTTCTCCATCGCCTCCCGAATGACCGCCCGATCCGACGCCGATAACTCTGCGTACAGCCAGTCGTAACCGACCGCCAACGCCAGCGTCATCTCCGCCGTGTCCAGAAAATGCGACGGATTCCAGTCCGGCATTGCCGCCGCCGCTTTCATCTCGGTAAGTGCGCGCGCGACATACCGTTTGTCGCCCGTCATGCGCGCCGCAAACCCCAGGTGCAGAATTCGTCCCAACGCCTCCCGCGACCGGTGCAACAAGCGTCGCCCCTGTTTTTGGTACGCCACCGGCGGCTCATCGAGCATCCGATCCGCGGCAGCGCGCACCGACTCCCACATCGCCGCGCACGGCGGACTGTCCTTGATCTTCGCCCGCACCATCGCCTCGCCGTTCGCCGTCCAGAGCAGGCGCGGATGGGGTGACGCCTGCGCGATGCGATCCTGCACCTCGTCTCCCGAAACCTTTCCCGCCGCCAACACAATGGCCGCCATCAGAAGCGTTCTCATGCGACGCAGAGTAACCGAGAGCGTGCGCGCGTCCAACCGAAATTCACTTGCGGCCAGGCAGCCCGGCTGGCATACCACCGTCCTGATGAAATCCCCGTTGTTCGTTTTCCTCCTGTGGAGCGGCTGGTTGGGGAGAGGGTTTGCGGCGGTTGACCACCGGGATTGGCCGCCTCTGCGGCAAGCGGTTTACACGAGCGACGAGGACGGAGCTTGTTGGGCTTCTATTCCCGGAGGTTACACGCTAATTTTATCGTCCTGTGATTTGGAGCCTGACCTGATGACCTGCGCACCGCGTACTGCAAAAGGAGGCCCACCATGAAGAGGACGTTTTGGCTCGCGCTCCTCTTGTTCGTTGCCTCGCGGCTTCCGGTCAAAAGCGAGCACCCGTCCGTTGTGGATGCAACGTCGCTGAAGGGCAAAGTAATGTGCGGTTATCAGGGCTGGTTCCGTTGTCCGGGCGATGCGGCGAACTTGGGATGGATTCACTGGAGCCGCGATCCGAAAACCATCACCCCAAAGAGCCTTTGTTTCGAGATGTGGCCGGACATGAGCGAATACACGGCCGAAGAACGGTATCCCGCGCCGGGCTTCACCCCTCCCGACGGTCGCCAGGCGGAACTGTTCAGTTCGGATAACGCCAGAACCGTGCTGCGACACTTTGAGTGGATGCGCGATTACGGCATTGACGGCGCATGGCTGCAGCATTTCTTGGTTGATCTTCCCGGAGGAAAACAACCGCAACGTTACCCGTCGCGCTTGCGTGTGCTCGGCCATGTCCGTGAGGCAGCGCAGAAGACCGGCCGCGTCTGGGCGCTTTCATACGACATCGCGGGTACCCCGACCGACCGCCTTTTCGAGGTGCTCACCAACGACTGGAAGAAGATGGTGGATGCGAAGGTCACCTCAGACGCCCGTTACCTGCATCATAGCGGCAAACCCGTGGTTCAGGTCTGGGGTTTCTACCACAAGAACGAACACAACCTCATGACACCAGAGGTGGCCAACAAACGCATGGACTTCTTCCAAACACCCGGACCGTACACAGCCTTTCTGGTCGGCGGCGGAGACTGGAACTGGCGGCAAAACCCCGATCCAGATTGGCAGAAACTCTACCGTCGCTTCGACGCTTACGTTCCCTGGAACGTCGGTAACCACTGGCTCGACAAGTCCGGCGTGAAACACGCGACAACCTCCTACTGGGCCGATGACCGATATGAATGTGAACGCAATGGCACGCTCTGGATTCCGTCCGTCTATCCCGGCTTCAGTTGGGATAATCTCCAGCAGAAGCCGCCTGGCAGCACGCTGATTGCGCGCCGTGGCGGGC
>CAZISE010000034.1:20296-29382 GCA_964541945.1 uncultured Verrucomicrobiota bacterium | reverse complement strand
GATAATCTCCAGCAGAAGCCGCCTGGCAGCACGCTGATTGCGCGCCGTGGCGGGCAGTTTCTGTGGGAACAGTTCCATGAACTGGCAAAGCTGGGCGTGGATTCGGTCTATGTCGCCATGTTTGACGAAGTTGACGAGGGCACGGCAATTTTCAAAGTCACAAGCGATCCGCCGACCCAGGGCCACTTTGTCGGTTACGACGGTCTGCCCAGCGACTGGTATCTACGACTGGTCGGTGAGGGTATCCAGATGCTGCGCGGCAAACGGCCCATCACGGCAGAAATCCCAATCACACCGAGCCGGGGATACCCTGCGCTTCATTGAAGCCCGGAAAATTGCCCGTCTGAATCCCCGCATAAGAGTGAAAAGGTCTGCGCGCGGAACCAATAAGAGGAACGTTACTTGTAAGCGACGAGGACGGAGAACCCGATCGCCAACAAAATCAGAATGGCAGCGATGACAACCAGAGCGATTTGTTCATTGCTTCGCATGGAACACATTCCCATACCAAAGTTTGTCGGGGGAGACCAATCAGGGATTCCCTGATTTTTTTGTAGGGGAACTCCCGATAAACAGTGAACTGGCGGAGAGGGAGGGATTCGAACCCCCGAGCCCCGAAGGGCTAACGGTTTTCAAGACCGCCGCATTCGACCACTCTGCCACCTCTCCGAAGTCGTGCGCGGTTACTTTACCACAAGGCAGGGGCGTCCGTCACGCCATTCAAGTTTGACCCAGGAAAGAAACCATGTCCGCCCTTTGTCGTTGTTGCCCTGATAAAACAGGTAGGTTTGGCCGTCATCGTCCACAAAAACGCCAGGATGACCGGACTCGCTGGAGTTCCAGTCGCCGGGCTGGCCGTTGGGCAACAGCGGTTTTTCGACAAAAAGCCGCTCAAAATGAACGCCGTCCTTGCTGATGGCGCAGCCAATTTGTTGCGGTTCGTTGTTGTAGCCGCCGGCGTAGAATAGATAAAACGTGTCGCCGCGTTTGAGCACGGAGGCGGCTTCGATACACTGTTTTTCCCACGGCAATTCGGGTTTGAGGATAGGGCCGTTGCCGAGCGGTTTCCAGGCGGCACGACCGAAGTTGGATCGGCGATCCGCCACGGCCACGCCGAGCATCTGGATTTTCATGTTCGGATCGCGCGTAGCGTAATACAACAGCACCCGATCGCCGTCTTCAATGACCTCGGCGTCAATGGCGCGTCCTACGGTCCAGTCGCCGCTGGGGTGAAAAATGGGGTTGGAGGGGTCTCTGGTGAACCGCAGACCGTCCTCGGAGACGGCGTGGCAGATGGCGTCGCGCGGGCCGTTGCCATAGGTTTGATAGAAAAGGTGAACTTTGCCATCGAGCAGGCGGGCGCCCGGCGCGCAAATGCCTTTTTGTTCGCATTCTTGTTCTGGCAGGATCTCGCCAATTTTCGTCCAGTCGGTCAGGTTTCGGCTTTCGGCGATACCGATGGCCCAGCCTTTCGGAGCGGCCGGGTTGGTGGAGGGAGGCATCGAGTAATACAGCAGGTACCGGCCGTTGAGTTTGATCACCGACGGGTCTTTGGCAAAGGGTCGTCCGTTGCGTGTCGCGTCGGCCCAGTGCATGGGCGGATTTGGCGCTCCCAGGCAGGCGCTCCATAATCCGATTCCCAGCAAGAAACCTGTTATCGAAAACAGTGACTTCATGTTTTCATGCTAGTCCATCAGTTCCTGATGAGCAAGCTTGTCACTGTTTTGGCTGGAAAACCGGAGATAGGCGCTGTCATCGGCAATGGGGTGGCGCGCGCCATAAAGGAGCGCAAGAAAACGCGCGGGCAACCCACCCGTGTTGGCGGTGCTGCTCGTGCGCGAGTGAAACCACGTGTTGCTTAGAACTGGATTTGGATGCCGACGTTGAGGTTGTGTGGCTCGTAGCCGTCGCGCAACAGTTGCGTGGTATAGTTCAGATAGGTACCCACCGTCGGTGACCACTGTACCCAGATGCCGGCGCCGATGACCAGGCTGTCGCGTCCCACGTCAGGTCCGTGGACGGTGAAGATGTTGCCGGCGCCGCTGGCAAAGCGCGAATCAATGGCCAGCGTGTTGTCCAGGTATTCGTGTTGCCAGGCCAGGCTGAGGTCGGGAGCAATGATGATTTTGCTTTCCTTGCCGGGCGTGGCGCGGCAACCGATATGGGCGCCGACACGGGTGAACAGGGATTCCTGGCTTTGGGAGAGGATGTCCAGCGGCGAAAGCGAGCCGTTTTCCTTGAAGCTGTCAATGTGCACGCCCTTGTACTGGAGTGTAACCTGCGGGCCAAAGAACCAGACGCCCTTTTGCCAGTCGTAGCCGCCGCCGAGCAGGCCACCGTACTCGTAGCCGTCGGTGTCGCCGCGGGCGACGCCGTCAATGGCAGTGCGTTTGGTCTTGTAGTAATTGAGGCCGCCGAGTGCCATTGCCTCGATGTGCCAGCCTTTGTTGAACCAGGCGGCGTAGAGGCTGCCGCGGGCGGCGTCCACGTTGACGCTTCCGTCGTTGATGAGGCCGGCGTGGTCGTAGGCGTACCCGAGGGTGAGGCCGACGGCCCATTGTTGGCCGAGGCGTCGGTCCAGGCCGATGGTGACGCCGGCGCTGCGCAGGTGGTAACCGCTGGCGTTGACATCGCTGTCAATGTCGGCGTATTCGCCGTTGCCTTCGAGGTACAGTCCCCACGGGTTGTCGGGGGCGGGACGGAGTATGTCGGCACCGGAGGCGCCGATCATGAGTGAGTTTTGACGAACGGGTTGACGGGAGTTGCCGGGGCCGTTGGAGTCGAAGAGGCTGAGACGCGCGGCACTGAACCCGCGGTTGCCGGCGCGCAGTTCCTGGACTCGAGCGAGGAAGCCGTAGCCCCGCATATCCATGGCGGCAAATGGCAGGCTGAACAGAGCGGTCAATTCCTCCGGCGCGATCAGATCGAAGTCGCGCGGCAGGGTTTGCGCCAGTTCATTGGTGGTCGGAATGTTTGGCCAGTTCGGGTAATCCAAGCGGGTAAACAGCTCGGTCATGGCCGGGTTGGTCCGGGCGCTGTCGAGCGCGGCGGCGACAGCGAGTTGGTTCGGGGTGATCGCCCACGGTGTGAACGACATTTGTTCCCAACGCAAGATCACGTCGTTGGCGCCGTACACCAGCAAGCTGTTCACCATCGGGCTGGTCGGGATGTCATTGACGAAGTTTGAGAAGGTTCCGGTCACGCCGCCGGTGGCGACGAGCAATACCGATTCGTCGAACAGGGCCGGTGTGAACGTGTCAAATTGGAACACGCGCAGCGTGCCGTTGAGGCTGGCTTGTCCGCCGATGTTGAGGCGGTCGTTGGTGATGGTGTTGGTGCCGCCGATACCGAGTTCCAGCGTGCCGCTCACTGCCTGAGTGTAGCTGCCGGCGATTTGGAGTTCGAGCGGGTTGGCGGTGTTTTCGGAGCCGGTCCGCAGTGTGCCGTTGAGGATGTTCAGGTTGCCGAAGCCGACACCCTGGCTGTTCTGAACCGTTAGGGTGCCGAGGTTTACGAAGGTCGGTCCGGTGTAGATGTTGGCGGCGGTGAGGATCAATTCGCCGGCGCCGTCCTTGATCATGCCCTGGCTGCCGGCGATGATGCTGTGGATGGCGATGACCTTGCCGCCCGCAATTCCGATGGTCGAATTGGAGTTGACCATCGTCAACAGACCTGAGCCGGTGTCGGTGTAATCGCCGTTGGCGTTAACGCGCAGGTGATTGAGCAGGATGTTGCCAGTGTCGAAGTACAAGGAGCCGTAGTCAAGCTGGACCAAACCGCCGGCGGGGTTGGTAACGACGAGGTTGCCGCCGAGCACGGTGACGAGGTTGCCGGCGGTGTCGGAATCGCCGACGTAGAGGTCGCGTGTGGCGACAGTGCCGTTGGTTTCGATACGGAGGGTGTTGTAGGAACCGCCGTTGAATCCGACAAACAGGTCGGCGGCGTTGTTCCAGAGCGAGCCGGTGCCGGTGATCAGCGCGGTGTTGTCGTTGCCGTTCCAGCCGACGTAGCCGTTGAGCGAGTTAGCCTGAGCGCCATCGCGGACGCTCAACGTGTTGTGAGCGCCACCGTCGTATCCGATGATCAAGTGCACATTGTTGCTCCAGAGCGAGCTGGTGCCGGTCAATTGCGCGGTATTGTTGCTTCCGCCGTCGCCGACAAAGCCGCTGACTGAATAGAGCTTGCCGCCGTTGGTGACGATCAGTGCGTTGTGGTCATCGTAGTAACCGACGCTGAGGTCGCCGGTGTTGATCCAGGTGGCGTTGTTGACGACGCCGGTGTTGTAACTGAACGGCATGTCGCTGTAGCCGATATAGCCGTTTTGGTTGCTGACCAGACCGCCATCGAGCACAGACAACAGGTTATAGGAACCGCCGTTGCCGATGTAGAGGTCTTGTGAGTTGGCCCACACCGAGCCGGTGCCGGTGACCAGCACGCGGTTGTTGTTGCCGCTGTTATACCCCACGTAACCATTGGCGCTGCGGACCACACCGCCGTTGGTGACGGTTAGCGAGTTGTAGTAGCCGTGTTCGCCAATCAGTAGGTTGGCGGAGTTATTCCACAGTGAGTTTGTATCGGTTACCCATACGCTGTTGGCAATACCATAATAACCGATGCGGCCGTTGGCGTTGCTGATCGTGCCGCCGGCCTGGATTGTCAGCGTGTTGTAGAAACCGTATTCACCAACCTCCAGGTTGGAGATGTTGTTCCAGAGCGAGCCGGTGCCGGTGACCAGGGCACTGTTGCTGGTGCCGGACCATCCGACATAACCGTAGGTACTGTTGACCTGACCGGCGCTGGAGACTTCCAGGGAGTTGGAATTGCCGAAGCGTCCAATGAACAAGCTGGAGGCGTTATTCCAAGACGAGCCGGTGCCGTTCACCACCACCCGGTTGAAGTTGGCATTCGTTCCGTTGCCGACGTAGCCATTGAGGGCGTTGACCACGCCGCCGTTATAGATGTTAAGGCTGTTGTGGTTGCCATTGGTGCCAATATTGAGATTGGCGGTGTTGACCCAGCGGGAGCCGTCGTCGGTTACCAACACCGTGTTGTTGTTCGCATTGCTATATCCGACGAAGCCGTTGGCGTCCTGAACGTAGCCGCCATTGCAGATGATCAGGGAATTGAAGGCGCTATTCAGGCCGACGTACAGGTTGCCGCTGTTGGTCCATGAGGACCCAGCACCGGTGACCAAAGCGGTGTTATTGCTGCCGTTCTCGCCGACCACACCGTTCACATCCGTTACCATGCCGCCGTTGGTGATGGTCAACGAGTTGTATCTGGATCCACCGTAAAAGCCGATCATGAGGTCTTGGCTGTTGTGCCACGTCCCGCCGCTTACGGTGGCGCTGTTGCTGCCGGAATGAATCCCGATGTAACCCCACGTGTCGCGGACCACGCCGCCGTTGCTGACCACGATCGTGTTGAAGCTGCCCCGGTAACCGACCACAAACGCATTCGAGTTGTTCCAGGTGCCGGCGTTGACGACGGCGGAGTTGGAATAGGCGCCGTAATCGAAACCGATGTAGGCGTTGAGGTCGCTGACGGTGCCGCCGTTGCGGATGGTCAGGGAGTTGGAGACGCCGGCAAAGCCGACGTACAGGTTGGAGGTGCTGACCCATGAGGCGTTATCCACCAGTGCCCGGTTGCCGACGGATGCTGCCTCGCGTCCAATGAAGGCGTTGTTGTTGCTGATGGCGCCCTGATTGAGGATGGAGACCCAGTTGTAGGAGCCGGTGACGCCGACGGTGAGGTCGCCGTAGTCGCGCAGGAGTGAGCCGGGATCGGTCACGGTGATACTGTTGTTGGTGGAACCGGCGTCGTAGCCGAGCCAGGTGTTGGTGGCGATGACGACGCCGCCATTACTGATGACCAGCGAGTTGTTTGAGGACGGATCGTAGCCGACAAACAGGTCGCCGTAGTTGACCCAACGGGAGCCGGCGCCGGTGATCAGCGCGCGGTTGTTGTCGGCATTGATCGCGCCACGTAGCCGTTTTGATCCTGCAGATACGCGCCGGCAGCTACGGTCAAGGTGTTCTGGTGGCCGTTGTCACCCACGAGAAGATCGCCGCGGTTGATCCAGGTGGAGCCAGCGCCGGTGACCATGGCGGTGTTGAGGTTGCCGTAGGAACCCACAAGACCGGTCTGGTTACTGACCACGCCGCTGTTGTTGATCAGGAGCAGATTGTTTGTAGCCCCATTGCCGACCACGAGGTTGCCGGTATTGTTCCAGAGCGAGCCAGGGCCGCTGACCAACGCGGTATTGTTGTTGCCGTCGTCGCTGCCCACGAAACTCTCGCCGGCAAGGACGGCGCCGCCATTGGTGATGATCAGTGAGTTGAAGTCGGAGCCATTGAAGCGTCCAATGTAGAGTGAGCCGCTGTTGTTCCATACCGAGTTTGTGCCGCTGATGGTGACTTCGTTGTGACTTCCCACTCCACCAATGTAGCTCACACGGCTGGTGATGGCGCCTCCATTGGTTACAAGCACTCGGTTGGTAGAACCGCCCCAGCCGACAAAGAGCACATCATCCAGTTGCCACAGGGAATTGCTGCCGCTGACCAGAGCGATGTTCCCGTTACCATGACATCCCACCGCCGCACCAGGAGTGTTCAGGCGTCCTCCGTTGGTCACTGTCAGCGAGTTGGAATGGCCATAGTATCCGATGTACAGGCCGCCTCTTATTTCCCAGTAGGAACCGGGGTCTTTGACAACAGCCGCCGTGTTGTTGGTAAAGTAACCGAGAAACATATACTGTTGATTGATGGTGACGCTGCTGTTGGCCACGGCCACCGTTGCGTCAACGATGTAGGTTGTTTTGTATATGTTGGTATTGCCCGAGAGAGTGAGTGTGTTGGTGCCGAGTTTCCAGAGGTTCACTCCGGTAACCGGTCCGGTCAGCGTCAGGTTGCCGCCGCTGGTGTCCAGTGTGCCGTGATTGGCCAGATAGATCGGGTTGGCAAGTGTGATGGTGCCGCTGCTGCTGAGGGTGCCGCCGTTCATGGTGAGGGAGCCGGTGCCGAGCGCGCTGTTGGTGGCGACGACCAGCCAGCCGGCGTTGTTGTATGTGCCGCCGCTGTAGGTGTTGCTGGCAACGAGGGTCAGGGTGCCACCGCCGGCTTTGACGAGGTCACCGGTGCCGCTGATGACGCCGGTCTCGATGACGGTGACACCGTTGCTGACGTAGAAGGTTGGGTCCTCGTGGAGGACGACGTTGTTGGAAAAGGTTCTGCTGGTGAGGAAACCGAGTGTGGCGCCATCGAACATGTGCACCGCGCCGGAACCGAGGTTGTTGCCGCTGGTGATGTAAAGTGCGGCGCCGTTGGTGATGATGGTACCGCCGCTGTAGGTGTTGGCGTTGGTGATGATGAGGTTGCCCGTGCCCATTTGGATGAGGACGCCCGTTCCTTCCACCGAGTAGGGCAGAATAGTGTTGGCGGTGAAATGGAAGGACAGGGTGCCGTTATCTTGAATGGTCGGGGACGCAAGGATGAGCCGGCCAGTTCCGCCCAGTCGGGCTGTGCCGTTGGTGCCGATGTTGAGCGCGTTAAGGTACACGAGACCGCCATTGAGGTTGAACTGACCGGTGCCAATGGTGCCGACATTCAGTTGGCCGTTGTTGAAGTGAAGGGTGCCACCGTTTACGGTCAGAATGCCGGTGGCGCCGGTGAGCGCGCCCAGCAGTGTGTTCCCCGCGCCGCCATCGGCCTGGATCAGGTAGTTGCTTCCTCCATTGATGGTCCAGGCGGCCGTGTTTCCAGTGGATCCGCCGACCCAAAAGCTTTGATTGGTCGGGATGACAATGGCGGCACCGTTGGTAGTGACCAGTGTGCCGCTGTTCAGTTCCACGACTGAACCGATGCGGTCGGTGGTGTTGTTGGTGGCGAACAGGGTGCCAACCGTGATGGTGCCGCCCGCCAGGTATAATCCGCCGTTTTGCACGTCCAGTTGGTCGCTGACAGAGAGCGTGCCGCCGCGGATTTCAACGAAATTGTCCGCGGCGGAATTGGTTCCGCCGATCTGCGCGGAAATGGCCGAGACACAGGCGTTGTTGGCGATGGTCAGGCCGTTATTCGTGGCGTTTTGGGGGCCAACGGCGAGTTGTCCGGCGATTTGCCATGTCGTGCCGGTACCTTCGATGAGCATGCGGTTATTGGCGCCGCTGCTGCCAATCAGCCCGTCTCCGCTGGAGATGGTTGTTCCGTTGCTGATGACCAGGGTGTTTCCGTTGCCGCCTCCGCCGACGTATATGTTCGTAAGTCCAGTGAGGACGGAGCCGGCACCGGCGAGCACCAGGCGATTGCTGATGCCCAAGACGCCCACCCACAAGGGGGAACTGCCGCCGCCGTCCATTTGGAAGTTGCCGCGAATTTCGACTACGTTTCCGCCGGCCAGTCCTCCTACATGCAAGGAGCCGTAGTTGGTCCAACTGGCGCCTTCGGTTACCAAGAGGTTGTTTTCGTGGCTGTTGCCAATGCCAACTTGGGCACCGTGGGTGAGCAGGCTGGCGCCATCTCCCAGAACAAAACTGTTTTGCCCGTACATGGTGCCGACTGACAAGATACCATCGGTCTGAACGGATACGTTGTTGCTGATGACCAGGGCGTTTCCCTGACCGTATACACCGACGTATATGTTCGTAAGTCCAGTGAGGACGGAGCCGGCACCGGCCAGCACCAACCGATTGCTGATGCCCAAGACGCCCACCCACAAGGGGGAACTGCCATCGCCGTCCATTTGGAGGTTACCGCGAATTTCGACCACGTTTCCGCCAGCCGCTGCCCCTACATGTAAAGAGCCGTGGTTGGTCCAACTGGCTCCTTCGGTCAACAAAAGGTTGTTTTCGTTGCCGTCATCAAAACCGATGTGCGCCCCATGGGTGAGTAGGCTGGCACCGTTTCCCAGAACAAAACTGTTTTTGCTGCCCTGGTAGCCAACTGACAGGATACCATCGGTTTGAACGGATACCGTGTTGCTGATGATCAGGGTGTTTCCGTCGCCCTGATAGCCGACGTACAGGTTTGTGAGTCCTGTGAGGACGGAGCCGGCGCCGGCGAGCACCAGGCGATTGCTGATACCGAGGCTGC
>CAZISE010000034.1:0-20196 GCA_964541945.1 uncultured Verrucomicrobiota bacterium | reverse complement strand
AGAAAGCCGTTGTTGGTCCAACTGGCGCCTTCGGTCACCAGCGCGTTGTTTTCGTGGCCGAGGCCAATGCCAACATAGGCCCCGTGCGTGAGCAAGGTGGCGCCTGAGATAACATTCAACCTGTTGCTGAGGCTTCCTCCTCCGAGCACGAGAGCCCCCCCTACATACCAGGCGCCGCTCACAGCAGCCACATTGGAATGAAAATTGGTATCGCTCCCGACGATGGCGTAGCCGCCGAGGGTCAAGGTGCTGCCGACGTTCAGGTACAGGTTTCCGTACATCAGGTTCAGGTTGCTGGCCACACCGCTTTGCGATGGTGGTACGAAGACCGCTGCGCCGTTGGTGATAAACACGTCCTGGTCGGCGGTCGGCAGCCCCAGTGACCAATTGGTGGCCACGATCCAGGATGCCGGACTCGTTTCGCCGACGAAATAATTGCTCTGCGCGACAGCAGATTTGCCAGCCAATAGAATGCCCCACAACAGGCTGATGGCGAAAAGACGGGCGATAACAGTGACGACACGTTTCATGGTTTGACCTCCTATTCCCAACGTGATCGTTTTGCGTTCATTTTGCATGAACCGGTTTTCGCCTCTCTCAGAGATCAAGGCGAGATGTTGAACGACCGACGACAGGATAATTTTTTGGTACTTGTGTATTTGTCAAGCTTCCTGTTGCAGCCCGGTGTGATCCGAGGGGACGGTCAAGGCAGAGGAAGCTTCCAGCGTGTTCCCATTTGTGTTGTGGGCGGGGTGACGAAAGCGCTTTCGTGGGTGAACAAGCGGGAAGCTTCTCCTACACAGGAGCACGCGATCCACCACACTTTTGATCACACCCGTGGCGCTTCACCGGGTCAAAACCAATTCCGAAGAGCGGATCTGTCCGCAATCGCCGCGTGGGAGTCGTCGGCCTTGTTGGAGCGACTGTTTATTCCCGCTTCAGGGCTTTGACGGGGTCCACGTTTGCCGCGCGATTGGCAGGCCAGAGACCGGCCAGCAGGGAAACCACGGCAGCGCCCGCCAGCAACAGGGCGCAACCGGTCCAGTCCACGGAAAAGACGCTGCGTGGGATCATGAGCAGTTCTTCCGGGTCACTGATGTCGAGCGAGGCAAAATGAATGACGGCGCGGCTGATCCAGTAGGCCGTTGTCCAGCCCAACAACATTCCGGCCAGCGCGCCGAGTTCGCCAAGCAGCACTGTTTCAGTCAAAAACAGGCGGCGGACATCACTTTTGGTGGCGCCGAGAGCGCGAAACAGGCCGATGTCCACCCGGCTGTCGGAGACGATTCGTGAGGTGGTGCTCCAGAGCAGGCCGCAGGCGATCAACAACAGCACGGCGCCAAACGCATAGACGATGCGTTTGACGACCTTCATGGCGGCTTCCACCTCTTTGAGGAACGACTCGAAGGCGTTTTGCCGGGTGGTGGCCTCGAATCCCATGTCGCGGATTCGTTTGACGATCGGTTCGGGGTTGACGCCGGGTTTGAGGAGCACGAGCGCCTGCGTGTGTTCGCCCTCGCGTGGCAAGCGGCGGCCATAGCGGGTGTACTCGGTTTCTGGCGGCGCGGGACGCAAACGGGCAAGCTCATCGCGTTGTTTCAGCCATTTTGCGCACAAACGGGCCGGCTCTTCCGGCATCAACAGGCGCGTGCCGGGACAGAACCCGACGACCCGCGCCCGCAATGTCAGCGTGCGGTTGTGAATCAGTTTGTCGAATCCGTCCGATTCGTAGGACTCGATGATGGCCCGGCGGCGCTGGGCGAGTTCTTCTTCACTGAGTCGGAACCACTGTTTTTTCTGGGAATCGTAGCGGAACCGTTCCAGTTGCGCCATCGGATCGCCGATGCGCAACGTCACTTCCCGCCCGATCCAGGCACGCACCTGCGCCGGAGTTTCGAGGTCGAACTTTTTCGTTTTCTCGTTGTAACGCAGCTTCACAAACCGCTCGCCGATGAGCAGTGGAATGGCATTGCTGCAGGCGGCAAGCTGTTGGGCGTCGGCATACCGCCGCAACAATGCTTCGGGCACGCCGGTCGCCGATCGCCGTGCCGCGGCTCGCGGCGCCTCCGCCAGAGCGTCCACGTGAATCGGTTCGACGGAAATCTCCGGGACGGCGGCCTCGACCTCTTTCCAGGCGCGAACCTTTTCCAGCCACTCCGCCGTCACGAACTGGGTGCGACGGCGCGACCCGCCGCCATCCTCGTCGCCGCCAAAGAGGCTGGAGCGCGGTTCGTTGCTGACGCGGATGACATCCTGGTCAATCTGCTCGGTAAACCCCGTGCGGATGACAAGGTCGCGGACACCGCGCATCAGTGAGTTGACGGTGACCACGACGCTGACGCCGAGCGCGACGGAGACGATGGAGAACGCGGCGCGTTTCTTGCGCAGGCCGATTTTCTGGAGGCTGAGTCGGAGTTGGTCGCGCCGCCGAATCACACAAACACTCCCTTCTCAATGCGCAGGGTCTGCTGGGCGTAGGCGGCGGCTTTCTCGTCGTGAGTGACCAGCAGGACGGTGACGCCGCGTTCGTGGCAGATTTTCCGAAGCAACTCCATCACGTGGGTTCCGGTGTCGCGGTCGAGGTTGCCGGTTGGTTCGTCGGCAAGGATGATCTTCGGGTGATTGACCAGCGCCCGGGCGATGGCCACTCGCTGGGCCTCGCCGCCGCTGAGTTGGTCGGGCTTGTGAAGGGCGCGCCCGCCAAGGCCGAATTCCTCCAGCAGAGCGCGGGCGCGGGTGCGTCGCTCGGCCTCGCTCACGCCGGCGAAAACCAGCGGGAGGGCGACGTTATCGAGCGCGGTGTAGTAGCTGGGCAGGTTGAAGAACTGAAAGACAAACCCGATGGTCCGATTCCGAAACTCCGAGATGGCCCGGTCATCCAGTTGTCGCAGGTTCTGGCCGGCCACGATCACGTCGCCCGCGGATGGCGTGAGCAGACCTGCGATGACCTGGATGAGGGTGGTTTTGCCGGAGCCGCTCGGCCCCATGATGGCGACAAAACTGCCCTCGGTCAGGTGCAGGTTGACGCCGCGCAACGCCTCCACGCTCTCGCTCTTGAGACGGTAGGTCACGCTGACGTTGTCGAGGCGGATCATGGAACGCGGAGGGCGATCTTCCCGATTCCAAGATTGCCGTCCTCGTCGGTGGCGCGCACGGCGATGGTGTGCGGCCCGGCGACAAGCGGGAGTTTGACGGCAAACGATTCTTCGTTGTCGTCGAATACACCGTCTTGCGGAGCAAAAAACGTCCACTCGGTACCGTCCACGGAGTATTCGAGGAAGCGGATGAGACCGAGTTGGGAGCGGGCCACACCGCGCAACACGCCGGCCTCGTAAGCGAGGCCGGTGACCAGCGGGCGGGAATTGTTGACCTTGATCGGGTCGCTGACTTTTTCGTCGGCCAACGCTTCGCCGGCCGGATTGCATTCTTCGTCGCTGGCGACAAGTTTCACCCGGTACCAACCGTCGGGAACCGAGTCAGTGTCCCACGAATACTCGGTGGCGTGGAGTTTTTTGTCCTGCAACATCGGGATCCAAACCTCGTCTCCCTCGGCCCGGTAGAACAGCCGGTAAACCAGCGTATCGCCATCCTTGTCGGCTGCCTGCCAGGAAAGACGTTTGACGGGGCTGGCCGGTTTAGGTCGGAAACTTTCGGTAGAAGCGGGCCTTGGCGGGGCGACCGCAGTGGTCGCGGCGGCGGTGGTGGCGGCGACGGTGGCGTTGGTAGCGGCGGCGGGCGCGGCGGATTTCGATTTATCACCGACATCGAAGGCGGTGATGGCGGGTTTCTGGTTTTGGACCAGGAGATAAAGCGTCAGGGAATGAAGCACGGGTTCGGATTGTCGGGAGAGGGTGGCGCGCAGTTGGATGTAGCGAGCGGATGGGCTGGTGATTTTGCCGGGGGATTTCGACAACGGATCGCTCCACGGCGACCAGGTGTTGTCGGGCAGAGCGGTGTTGCCGGTGCGGGTGGCGACGGTGACGGGGCCGGTGGCGCGCCAGGCGAGATTGCCCCAGGCGGCGGGGAAACGGCAGTCGTGAACTTCGCTGGTGTACTCGCCGCTGGCGGCCTTCTGCGGGTCCACGAGCCAGGCGTTGCCGATGTTGCCGGCGCCGATGAACGCGAGCCGTCCGTCGCGCATGGCCAAAGCGAGCGCCTGTTTCTCGTCGAGATCAAAGAGCAATTCCCAGTGCTGGCTGTCGGGCAAACGATACACGCGCCCCGCTCCGGCCATGCCGGCCAGCAGACCGCCGTCGGCGTCGCGGGCAATGGCGTGGATGGATTCGTTTTCCCAAGCGGCCCAGCGGTCCACGCGGCCGTTGGCGTGGCGCAGATAGAGCGCGCCGGAAAGCAGGTTCGCCATGCGGGTTTCGGGCGGCGTTTGTCCCTGGGGTGGACGTTCGGCGGCGGGCGCGGCGCCGTATTGGCCGGTCAACTGGGCACCGAGCGCCTCGAACTCGGCGGCGCTGGGGCGCTGGGTACCGGTGGTGGGGGTGCGCGGGCGACGGACTTTCTGACGGTTGACGGCGACAAACAGGTCGGGGCCGTTGACGAGTAACGCTTTCACTTCGTCCTCGGCAAATTGATGGAGCACGCTGCCTTTACCTTTGGCGGTGATGCAGTAAAGCAGACCGCGGTCGCTGCCGCCGGCCAGCAGATGACCGTCGGCGTTGAAGGCCAAGCAGAGGATGTTGGAGTCTTCGGCGGTGTACCATTCCTCGGCTTTGCCGTCGGGACTGACGCGATAGATTTTGCCGTCAGCGCCCGTGCCGGCAAACAGCGCGCCGTCCTTGTCGAGCGCCAGCGCCCAGACATACGGCGAACGCAGCCGGCAGAAATCCTGGCTTTTCTTGTCGGGGCCGATCTTGAGGATTTTCCCTTCGGGCAGGGTGGCGACGAAGACGTTGCCCTTGTCGTCGCAAACCAATGCGGTAACGGCGATGGCATCGGTTTGGCAGACCCGCTCGGCTTTACCGTCTCTGCCGACGGCATACACGTCGGCGGGCGAGCCGGTGCCGAAATAAATCGTACCGTCGGCCGCAGTGGCAGCGCACCAGATTTCCTTGGCGAACTCGCCGAGTTTCGTGGCGGCGTAGCCGAGTCGCAACTCGCCGTCGCTGGAGACGATGAGGCGCTGGAGCTTGCCGCGCATGAACTCGCCGGGCGTGTTCACCTCCCAACGCTCGGTTTTCACGGCAAGAGCGGAGGTTAGCAGACAGCAAACAGAGATCAAAACAAGCATTCGTTTCATGGAGTCATTCCTGTCGGATGGGAACGCGGGCGATGGCGGTTCCGCTGAGCACCCAATCGGTCGGAGTCACCCGTTGCTGAATGTCGGCGGCGCCGATGGCGTCGCGCCCGGCGTCGTCGCCGAGCACGCTGAGGGCGCTGGGTGGGAGGTTTTTCAGGAGCCGGCCGCGGTATTGGAGGCCCTGGCTGGCGGATTGGACGAGCACAACGAGATCGGTCGAGCGATGTTGTTTCTGGATGGCGTTCAGGTGGTCATTGAGATTGTCGGGCGCAGCCACATCGGGCGGCGCAGCGCTGCCGCTGGTGACAACGACAACCAACTCGCGTTGCGTGTCGGTGGCCGCCGGTACGACAATGGGAATGGTCCGGGTGACTTCGGGTTGCCCGAACGGCTTGAGTACGACGTGGAGACGGGCCGTCTCGCCGCGTTCGACCCGGGCTTTGTCGAAATAGGCGCGTTTGATGTCGGCGGTGCGTCGGTCGAGGGTGGCGTCCACGGTGATTTCGATGCGTTTGACCTGCGGACGGCCAAACGGTGAGGAGAACATCTGGGTGATGGGCATGACGGCGCCCGCGTTGAAAAGGCCGCCGGAAGCATTGAAAAAAGTGTTGGTCAGTTTGAGGACACGGTCGGAAAGTTCGGCGGTGAGCGCCACGCGCAAGGTGGTGTCCTGCGACGAGCTGGAGGCGCCTTCGATGACAGAGGCGAGGGCGTTGACCAACAGCCGCGGCGTCAATACCGGATGATCGAGCACTTCCAGCGAATAGGTCTCGTTGTGGCCGCTGCCGCGGTTGATGACGCGGGCAGCCACGGGAATCATGCGGGCGGCGGCGGTGGTATCGGCCACAATGCAGCTTTGCCAGTCGCCAATCATGGCGCCGCCTTCGGCAATGGGCGAAGCCATCTTGAACGAACGCATCAGACTCGACATCACAATGTGCACCTCCGCATGAACGGCCGGCGCCGAGATCAACCCGGCCTGGAAAAACGGATGACCAAAAGCGAGCACACGATGGCGCTTCTTGTCAACGTAACTGACAGTGCCGACCGCCGTGGCACTCAGGTCGCCGCGGATGAGTTGGACACCAATGGCGCCGCCCGGCTCGAAATCGGCAGAGGAACGCTTCAACGGCCCGCTGTTGCCGCCGCCGGCGACGGGCAACAAGCCAAAGGGACGAAACTCGTCGGTCATTTGCGTGATCACCCGCGGGCTGAATCCACCCAGCGAAAGCGGCGTGAGCAACGGTTGCGGGCCGGCCTCGGCAGCGCCGCGGGCAACGGGCGCGGGCGCGCCGCCCGTCTCGCCGGTGCGGTCAATCTCGGCAAGCATGTTGTGAATCGGCGTCACACCCGCCAGCGGGTCGTTCTCAAAGGTCCAACCGTAGGCCAGCGCGCCGATCAGTTTGCCGTCAATGTAGATCGGACTGCCACTCATACCAGCGATGACCTTGTGGCGTTCGAGGTTGGCGCCGCTCATTTTGATGAGGATCATGTCCTGTTTTGGGAGGGCGTTCTTGAGGGTGCCAACGATTTCGACCTCGAATCGTTCTGGTTTGGTGCCGCGGAACACCGACAGGCCGTAGCCTTTCATGCCAGGAGTGAGTTGGTCGGGACGCAACATTTCCTGCGCCGACGCGGTGATCGTCGCCAAGCAACCGAAAATTGACATCAACAACAGGCGGATGGCTCGCATGTGTGTGGCGCTTGTACCGCTGTCTGGGCAAGGCTGCAACGCTAAACTCGCCTTGCCTCCGCTCAGCGACGCTTATCTCCCCGGCCATATTCGTGTAGTACCGGTTACACAAATATGGTCGGAGAGAGGGAGACGGTCCAGAAGGTGGGTGTGGACGCGAGCGGTCGTTGGGGATGCCGATTCGGTATTGGAACGCGCCGGGACTTTGCGCGCACTCAGGCTTTAGGAGGCGCGCTCAGACGTTCGAGACGAGCAATGGCTTCTTCGAGGCGGGCGCGAATGGCAGCGAGGCGGTCGGAATCGGTCACGGGCCGGCCATTGTGGTCTTGAACATAGAAAGTGTCTATCGCCGCGCCTTTTTCGGTGGAGATTTTGGCGAAACTGATGTCGAGCCCGAGACCGGTAATGGTTTGGGTCAGGGCAAACAACAGGCCGAGCCGGTCTTCGGTCTGAACTTCGATGATGGTGCGGCGCGGAGTGGTTTCGTTGTCGAATTCGATGAGGGTCGGAATGGTGACGACCCGGAAACGACCGGGCGGGCGCGGTGTGGCGCGCATTTTGGCGAGGAGATGGCCGAAATCAATGTCGGCGCGGCTGGTGAGGGCCGTGAGGAGGGCGGTTTCGGCGGCGCGGAGTGTTTTTTCGTCGGTCACGGCGGCGAGGTGGCGGTCGCAGACGTCGAAGAAGTCGAGGACGACCTGGTCGCTGCGGGTGTAGATGTGGGCGCTGAGGATGTTGAGGTTGGCGGAGGTGAGAGCGCCGCAGATTTTGGAGAAGAGGCCGACGCGGTCCCAGGTGCACAGGGAGAGGCGGGTATGGCTTTGGGCAGGGAAAGGTTCCCAGGCGATGATGGGGGTGAGGGTGTCTTCGGGGGTCTCGGCCTGGTGTTGGCGGAGGAGAAATTGGTGAACGAGGCCGAGATGTCGGGTGATCTCGTCGGGGTTGGTGTTGATGTAGTAGCTGGCGGGCATCAATTCGAAGTGGGAATAGATTTCTTCGAGGGGGAGTTTGTTTTGGAGTTTGGCGCTGACCTCTTTGTAGAGTTGTTCGATGCGACGGGAGAGGATGTTGCGGGCGCGATCGGGGCCGGCAAGGGTTTGTTTGGTGTGGTTGTAGAGTTGCCAGAGCAGGGCTTGTTTCCAGTCGGTCCACATTTTCGGGCCGGTGCCGATGGAGTCGGCAAAGGTCATCAGCATCAGCAGGTCGAGGTTGGACGGGTCTTTGACGATACGGGCAGCGGCGTCAATGGTGGCTTGGTCGTCGAGGTCGCGCCGTTGGGAGAGCATGGCGAGTTTGAGGTGGTCGCGGACGAGGAAGAGGAGATGAGCGGTTTCGTCGGCGTTGAGGCGGAGGCGGGTGGCGACGTTGCGGGCGGCTTTGAGGCTGGCCTCGGCGTGGCGGGGGGCATTGGCGGCTTTGCCGACATCGTGCAGGAGGATGGCGAGGTAAAGGACGTCGGCGTGTTCGATGTTTTGGAAGAGTTTTTTGTAGCTGGCGTGGGGAGGTTCGATGGCATCAATGATGCGGTCAAGGTGTTCGATGACATGGAGGGTGTGTTCGTCGGCGGTGTAGCGGTGGAAGAACTCGTGTTGGACCAGGCAGGTGAGTCGTCCAAATTCGGGGAGGAGTTTGCCGAGGAAGCCGGTTTCGTGCATGAGGCGGAGGATGCGGGCGACCTGGCCTTTTCGTTGGAGGATGGCGAGGAAAGTGTCGCGGGTTTCGGTGGCGCGTTGGAAGGAGCGGTCCACCAGGCGGAGGTTCTGGCGGATGAGGGAACAGAGTTCGGGGCCGGGTTTGGCATTGCGTTGTTGCAGGTGAAGGAACACACGCAGGAGCCGGTGGCGGTCTTCCTTGAAGATGGAGGGAGATTTTGCGTTGAGAATGTTGTGGCGGAGCGTGAATCCGTCAAACTCCTCGGTCTTGCGCGCGCGAGGGTGGAGCAACGCGCTGAGGCGGGAAGGTTCTGTCAGGGCCATGCGTTCGGCCAGGGCGTTGGTGAGGAGGAAGACGTTGCGGGCGTGGGTGTAGTAATCGCGCATGAACGCCTCGGTTTTGCGCAAGACATCATGGTGACGATAGCCGAATTCGCTGGCGATTTGCGGTTGGAGAGCGAGATTGATGGTATCGCAGGCGCGTCCGGTGAGGTAGTGGAGGCTGTTGCGGACGCGGAGAATGAAATCGTGGGCGCGTTCGAGGTCGCGTTGTTCGGCTTTTTCGAGAAACCCTTTCTGGCGCAAACCGTCCAGCGTGAGCACGCCGTACTTGAAAAACGCCATCCACGTCAGGTTTTGAAAGTCGCGCAGGCCGCCGCAACCGTTTTTGACGTTGGGTTCCTGCATGTACACCGAGTCGCCGTATTTCTCGTGGCGGGTGCGTTGATCTTCCATGCGAGCGGCGATGTACTCGTCCACATGACCGTGAACGCACTTGCGGAGGAGCGTCTCCCGAAACCGATCGTACTGGGAGGCGTTGCCGACAACCAGTCGCGATTCAATGAGCGCGGTCTTCGATTGCATGTCAGCGTTGGCCTGCTCGATGGCCTCGTCCATTGTGCGCGTCGAATGGCCCACCTTCAGGCCGATGTCCCAAAGCAGATACAACGTGTTCTCCACCACCATCGCCAAACGCGCACGATCCGGTTCGTTGTGCAGAAACATCACATCAATGTCCGAATACGGACTCAACTCCCCCCGCCCGTATCCGCCAATGGCCACCACCGAGACCGGCACGGGCGGATTCAACTGCGCGGTCGAAAAAATATGCCGCAACAAAACATCCAGCACCGCCGCCCGCCCCTGGGCCACCTCGCAGCCTCCCGCGCCACCACGGTGTTCCATGAACAAACGGTGGGTTTCAACCTTCAAAAACTGCTTGTAAAGACGCACGGCCTCGGAACGTTTCGTGCCGGGCTTGATCGCGAGGCTCTTCTCGGCGTGTGCCTTCAATTTTGCTTGGAACCAGTCCTGCCGCATGAAACCCAGCATACGGCCTGCCGCTGTTTCTTGCGAGCAAAAGCTTGACGAATGCGGCGGACGCGGATACGTTGCCACCGTCACAAGACAAAGCCGCGCCGATTTTCCGTTCGATATTATTCCCAAACAACGCAGGTTCCACATTTGTGGCCATGTGTTCATCCCCTCACATCCTTCGAGTTGGCCTCACCGGTGGCATCGCCTCCGGCAAAAGCACCGTTGCGCAACAGTGGCAACAAAAAGGCGCGGTGGTGATTGATGCCGACGAACTGGCGCATGCGGCGTTGGAGCCTGGCACGCCGTCGTATCAAGCTGTTGTCCAGAGATTTGGAAGGGGAATCGTGAACCCGGATGGAACCGTCAATCGCCCGGCGCTTGGCGAGATTGTATTCCAAGACCCCGACCAACGACAGGCGTTGAACCAGATCATCCATCCCGTTGTGCGCCAAAAACGACGGGCGATTCTCGACGCCCTGACCCGCTCCGGTGGCGACGTGATTGCCGTGGCGGTGATTCCGCTGTTGTATGAAGTGGGCGAGGAAACCGAATTTGATTGTGTTGTTGTCGTCGCATGCAGCGAAACCACCCAACTGGCGCGGCTGGCGGCCAAAGGCCTCGGCGAACGCCAGGCGCGCGCTCGTATCGCCGCCCAGTGGCCGCTTTCCCGGAAAATGGATCGCGCCGACTACGTGATTTGGAACGACGGCTCCCGCCGCGTGTTGGCGGAACAAGCCGACATCATCTGGAACCACATCAAGGAGAACCATCATGCCGCGAGGCAAAACCAGCAAGAAAAGCAAAACCCCAAAGGAACAACCGCCGGTTGTTGAAGAGGCTGTTGAAAAACCGGTCTCGCCCCCGGCTTCTTCAGAGGCTCTGGAAACACCCGCCGGCGCCGCGCCCCCGCAAACCGAAACGATCACTGCCGAAAAACCGGTTGAAATGCCGGCCGAGCCGGTGACGATCGAAACGGCGCCTCCCCCGCCGCCGCCCGCTGTTGAGCTGCCGCCGGGCGAGACGATGAACCTGGGCGATTTGCAGGCCATGAGCATTGATGCGCTCCAGAAAAAGGCGCGCGACTGGGGCGTGGAAGGCGTCGCGATCCTCAAACGACACGAGATTATTTTCGAGATTCTCAAGAAAAACGCCGCCCGCAACGGCCAAATCTTTGGCGATGGCGTGCTCGAAGTGTTGCCCGACGGATTCGGGTTCCTGCGCTCGCCGGCCTACAATTATCTTCCCTGTCCCGAAGACATCTACATCTCTCCCTCCCAGATTCGCCGCTTTGAGCTTCAAACCGGCGACGTGGTGGCCGGACAGGTTCGTCCTCCCAAGGACAAAGAGCGTTTTTTTGCCATGCTCAAGGTGGAAACCATCAACGGCGAACCCCCCGAACAGGCCAAAAACAAGGTGATGTTCGACAACCTCACCCCTTATTTCCCCACCTCTCGCTTCATCTTGGAAACCAAACCGGAGGAAATCAACACACGCGTAATGGATTTGTTCTGCCCCATCGGCAAGGGACAACGCGGCCTGATCGTCGCCCCACCGCGCACCGGCAAAACCATCCTTCTGCAGAAAATCGCCAACGCCATCCTCACCAACAACAAGGAATGCGTGGTCATCGTGCTGCTCATTGACGAGCGCCCCGAAGAAGTCACCGACTTCAAACGCACCGTCAACGCCGAAATCGTCAGCTCCACCTTCGACGAGCCGCCCGAACGCCACGCGCAGGTCGCCGAAATCGTCCTCGAAAAAGCCAAACGCCTCGTCGAACACAAAAAGGATGTCGTCATCCTGCTCGACTCCATCACCCGTCTGGCTCGCGCTTACAACACCCTTGCCCCGCACAGCGGCAAAATCCTCTCCGGCGGCGTGGACGCCAACGCGCTCCACAAACCCAAACGGTTCTTTGGCGCCGCGCGCAACATTGAAGAAGGCGGTTCGCTGACCATCATGGCCACCGCCCTGGTGGACACCGGCTCGCGGATGGACGAGGTGATCTTTGAGGAGTTCAAAGGCACTGGCAACATGGAACTGTGCCTGGATCGTCACCTGGTGGACAAACGCATCTTCCCGGCCATCAACATCGAAAAGAGCGGCACCCGTAAGGAAGAGCTTCTCTATCATCCCGACGAACTGGAACGCATCTACATCCTCCGCAAAGCCCTTGCCGGCGTGCCCCCGGTGGAAGCCATGGAACTGGTGGTGGAGAAACTCCGAAAAACCCGGTCCAACGCCGAATTCCTTCTCTCCATGAAGTTCTGACATTCGACGCAAAAAAAGCAGGGGCGACGATCCTTCGTCGCCCCTCCCTCCCGTTCGAACCGCAACACCAATCCCTTTTCCCTCAGTTCCCCGTCTCCGATTCCCCTGTTGCGGATCGTGGGGACGGCATCAAACGAGCAGCTATCTCCTTTTCGGCATGCGTACGGTGAGGTTTTGCGCGTTGGGTAGGAGCGCTGAACCAGGAGAGATAAACGCATGCACGACTTCGGATGAGCCGTCGTTGATGCCCCCCACACGACCCACATTTGTTCTCATGACAATGGTGTTGTTCATCGCAACATCCACAGTAATACGCCCGTGCAGACCGCCGCCACACCGAGCAACGTCCAAATCATCACCACGACGCCGTCCGTCTTGGTCTCCTCGGTTGGGTTTGTCTTCGACTCCTGCATACCGCCGCTATCTATAGTAAGTCCGATTTTTCCCCGCAATCGGGCTTTCCCTGAAATTTCTGTAGGGAGACTCCCGATACCATCCCTGCGCGCTTGCAATCATCGGTTCCGCCCCGCATCATGTTCCCCATGAACCGATGGATTGCCATTCTCGTTTGGCTGGCTGGCAGCGCCGTCACTCACGCCGCCAGCCGCGTGGTGGCCGTGCACAGCGAGTCCTCGCCCCCCGATGTCCGCGCCATGGTTGTTGCGGGCGTAAAAACCCTGACCGGCGCTGCCGATGAAGCCGCCGCCTGGGGCGCATTGGTCTCCAGCAACGATGTGGTCGGTATCAAAATCAACACCCAGGCCGCCCCGTTGCTGGCCACGCATCGGAGCGTTGTGGACGCCATTGTCGCCGGGCTGCGTTCCGCCGGGGTTGCCGCCGACCATATCTGGATTTGGGACCGCGACCTGCAGAAGATGCGCGCCGCCGGCTACGCGCTGCCGGGGACGGAACGCGAGGTGGCGGTGACCGACGGCACGGGTTGGGACGCGGAGGCGTTTTACGAGAACAAGCTGGTGGGACGGTTGATTTGGGGCGACCTGCTGTTTCGGGCCGATGATGAGCAGCTCAGCACGCGCTCGCATCTGCCAAAGATTCTGACACGAACCATTACGCGACTCATCAACGTTCCCGTGCTTCAGAGTCATGACGCCTGCGGTGTGTGCGGTTGCCTTTACAATCTCTCGATGGCCACCGTGGACAACGCGCGCCGTTTCGAGCAATACAACCAGAACGGCGATCCGGCCATCGCCGAGATTTGCGCCCTGCCCGCCATTCGCCGCAAGCTGGCGCTGAACGTGATGGACGCGCTCGTCGCCGGTTACGCCGGCGGGCCGGCGTTTCGTCCGCAATATTCATGGCAGCCAAACACGTTGTATTTCAGCGCCGATCCGGTGGCGGTGGACGCCGTTTGCCTGCAACGGCTGGAAGCCAAACGCAAAGCCGCCCGCATCCCGCCGTTTGGCGACAAGGCCAATCACATCGCCACCGCCGCCCGACTCGGCTTGGGGAAGAACGACCTGAAACAGATCGAGTTGGTCGAAGTCACGCCGGGTAAATAATCGAGTGGGGGATTCTCCGAAGCGTCCTGACCAGGGGATGCCGATGCCCGGACACGACGGAGATTTGTCCGTCACCCCACGGCAGACGCACTTTGTTGGCCAGACATTCGGCAAGCGCGTTGCGCGCCGCGTCGTCGCCACGAAACCGGTCGCGCCAGGTGCGGGTGCGGACGACGACCATCACGAAGAACGGTTTCTGTGGCAGATATTCCACGACCTTTCGCACCAGATACACCGTGTCAATTTCCGCATACTCGATCAACCCCTCGCGCAACGCCCGCAACAGCTCCGCGTCAAGCCCGTGCGGCGCGAATGTGTCCCTGGCGGTGACAACGGCGCGTTCCTGCTGGGCCAGCGCGAGCAGGTCCTGGAATTGTTCGGCGCGCTGGCGGTATCGGTTCGCATCGTCGTCCCGATCATGGCGCTGGAAGTAGTCGCACAACACCTGGCAACCCGGCAACGTGGCGGCGCAATCCTGGGTCATGGCACGCTCGACGTGGGCGAGGCCGGTTTCGTCGTCGCGGGCGAGAAGGCATTGGCCAAGTTGGAAGTTGGCGCCGGGATGGTCGGGTTGTGCCGCGAGGATTTCGCGGTACAACGGTATCGCAGCATCGTCGCCACGGTAGGCTTGCGCGAGTTGGGCGCGACGGAAGACGTCGTCGAGCGGGAGCGGTTCGCGGGCGGCGCGTTCATCGAGCGCGGCAAGTTCTTGCTGTTCCTGTTGGGCTTGTTGGTGGCGCTCGCGCCATTGCGGTTCGACCTCGGCGCGCCAGCGCTGGTCGAGGCGGGCGATGTGCTCGTCGAGCCGTTCTCCGAGGAAATACTCAGCGGCGCTGACCGTCAAGGGACTGCTCTCGATCTCGGAGGCGTTGAGGCCGAGGTGGCGGAGCCGATCGGAGAGCGAGGGGTGAGTGTCGTCGTTGCTGGTCTCAGCGCGGAGCGCGTCGCGTCGCCAGCGGTCATGTTGCGGCGGCAGCGGGGCGCGTAAACTTTGTGCCATCGCGCCGAACAGTTCCGTCGGCGGTGTGGCGCTGGTGCGGATCTGTTGGTAGATGGACGGCCAGAAGATGTCGGTGAGTCGGCGGCTCTGGAGTTGGGTGGCCACGAGCGCGGTGGCGGCGTGGGTGGCACCGGCGAATTCGACGGAGCAACGGTCCGCCTCGTATTCGTGGGCGCGGGCGAGGACAAACGAATAGGCGTTGAACCGCGGCGCGAACCAGCGCAGGAACCGGTCGAACAACCACGTGCCGCGGCCGGACCGCTGGAGGTGGTCGAGCAACCGGTCCCAGCTTTGGCGGACGCGGTAGATCCAACTGTTGAATCGTCCGTGGTTGCCGGAGAGATGGCCGAGTTCGTGGGCAAGGACGGCGCGGAATTGTTCAGGCGAGAGTGCCTGCATCAGAGGCAGGCCGAGGAGGAGGTGGTTGCGATGCCAGCCGAGCCAGCCGAGCCGCGGACGCTGGAGGACGCCGGCATTGAAGGAATCGTCCAGGGCGATCTCGTGGATGGGCGGCGTCTTCAGGTGACGGCGCATCTGGTCCACCAACTCAAAGAGGCGTGGAGCATCCGCTTGTGACAGCGCAATCGCCTCTGGCGGCGGAAATCTCACCCACAACGACCGCAGAATCATGCCGGTAAACACCATCAGAACGAAGAGGATCTGGAGCAGCCCCGAAAGGCGGCCCGTGTGGATGATGGTTGCGACGATCAGCGCCAGCAGTCCCAACGCGATGGCCAACACGGCCAGCAGGTAACCGTAGCCGAGCAATGCCAGCGCGGCGCAGCGCAGTTTGTATTGCGACGGGTAACGCGCGGCGAACTGCTCCAGCCGACGGACCAGGTGATTGAATTGTTCCCGATTCACTTTGCCGGGGCGGACGCGGACTCTTTCGGCTCTTCTTTCGGGGCTTCTTTGGGCGCGGATTTCGGTGCCTCGGCGGGGGCTTGTTTGGCGGTCTCGGCAATGTCAGCGGCGGGAACGATGACGGCCCAGGTCTCGCCCTTTGTGGTGCGTTGCAGCAGCATCTGGCCGATGAATTTGCCGTCCAGCGCAAACACGGCGGAGCCGGCGCCGAGGTTTTGGATATTGGCGGTGCCGATGTAAAACAGGCGCGGCTTGTCCACAATGGCAGCGATGCGTCCGTCGCTCAACACCGGATCCAACCGCGGCGTGCGGCTGGTGCGCGCCAGGCCGATGACCGTGTCCATCACCTGCGGTTGAGCGGTGTCGGCCAGCGAGACCGTGGCGGCTGGTTTGGGTAGTTTTTCGGTCGGACGCAGGAAGGCGAGGTCGAGATCTTTGTCGCGCAATACCAGCGCCGCGTCCACCTCGGTGCGGTCGGCCAGCACCAGTTTCAGATCGGTGACTTCCGCCTGAAGTTGTCGTCCTATTGCGCGGCTGAGCACTTCTGTCGGCTCAACAATCCGCAACGACGCCACCGTCAGCCCTCCGGCGTCGAGCACGATGCCGACGGCGTCCACTTTGATCTCCTGCGTGGATTCGCGGCCCGGAGTGGAGACTTTGGCGACGACTTTGACGCCGACAATGGCGTCCTGATGTTTTTTCAGGATGGCGCGGGCGGCGGTGGCAACTTCATCGGCGCGCACCGGCAAGGCGAGCGCCAGTAACAGGCAGAGGATGGATTTCATGGTTTTTCCTGGGTGGGGACGGAGCCGTTCTGGTTCCAGTCCGGTTCGAGTTCGATGAAACGGGAGTGGATTCCGCGTTGGATGCGGAGGATGACCTGTTTGGGACGCCGCTGGGCGAGGCGTTTGAGGATTTTTTCCAGCGCCGCCACGTCGGCCACTGTTTCGCCGGCGACGGTCAGGATGATGTCGCCGCCACGCAGGTCGCCGACAGCGGCCCAACCGCCGTCGGCCACTTCGGTGACGATGACGCCGGGCTGGTCTTCGGCGCGTTCGGCGACGAGGCGGTCGTAGTAGGTCAGGTCGCGCGCGGTGAACTCGAAGTTCGGGTCGCGGTAGCGGCGCATTTCGCGTTCGGGTTTGGGGGCGGCGGTCAATTCGATGGGAAGGGTGAGTTTTTGTTGGCCGCGAAGGATGGTGAAGTCGGCTTTGGCGCCGATGCGGTACTGGCGGATCATCTGGACGAATACCTCCTCGTCGCCGGGTTGGCTGACGGGGATTTTCTCGCCGTCGAGCGCGATGATGAGGTCGCCCACTTTCAGGCCGGCTGTTGCTGCCGGGCTGTCGGGATAGACCTGGGTGATGCGGACGCCGCTGATGCCTTTGTGGCCGAGTTGGGAAGCCATTTCGCGGGTAATGGCCTGGAAGGAGGCTGCCAGTGACGCTTTGCGCGCTTCGACGCCGGGTTCTTCGAGTTCTTTCAGGCCGATGTTGACGACGGTGAGGGCGTTGTCGCGGCGGCGGTCGAAGGAAACGAGGGCGGGGACGGGCTCGGTTTTTCCGTCGGTGAGTCGGTCGGTGATGGCGAACAGTTCCGCGACGTTGCGGATGCGGTGGCCGGCGACTTCGCGGAGCACGTCGCCGGGTTGCAACGGTGGTTTGGCTTCGCCGCCGGGGCCGCCGTTGCGGACGCTGGTGACGAGGACGCCGTTGGTGTCGGTCAGGCGCATTTCTTTGGCCACGAGGAAGGAGAGGTCGCGGACGGTAATGCCCCACGGTTTCAGTTCGCGGGTTTTGGGTTGCATCAGGGGGCGTTCCACGGGGATGAGAGGGATGGTTTTCAGGTGTCCGTCGCGCAGGATGGTGAGGTGGATTTCCTTGCCGATGGGCAGGGCCACGATTTGTTGCGTCATCAGGGGAAGCTCTTCGGTGTGGCGGATGTGGATCGGGCGGCCGGCGAGCGCCACGAGCACGTCGCCCGGCTCCAAGCCCGCTCGGGCCGCGGGTGAATCGGCGATGACGTTGGCCACAAGCACGCCTTTGTCGGCGGTACCGCTTTTCAGGAGCGGTTGGAATTCCAGGCCGAGCCATGCGCGGCGGACGCTGCCGTGTTCGATGATTTCCCGGCAAATGTGTTGGGCGAAGTTGCCGGGGATGGCGCCGCCGAGGCCGAAGCCGATTTCGTTGATGCCGACGATTTGGGCTTGCAGGTTGACCAGAGGGCCGCCGGAGTTGCCGGGGAAAATGGCCGCGTCGTGCGCAATCCAGCGGACGATGCTGCCGACGTCCTCGCCGTCGAGCGTGAAGCGTCCGCCGCTTTCCAGGGCGCGAGACATGATGAGTTTGGTGTTGCTGACGATGCCGCGCGTGACCGATTGCGAGAGCGCCAGCGGGCTGCCCATGGCCAGGACCGTGTCGCCCACTTTCAAGCGGTCGGAGTCGCCAAAACTCGCGCAGGGAAATTCGCGTGGCCGCGCTGGTTTCAGGCGCAGCACCGCCAGGTCGGAAAGCGGGTCGGTGCCGACCAACTCGGCCTCGATTTCCTCGTTGTCGCTGAGGATGCAGAGCAGCCGCGTGGCGTGTCCGGCGACGTGATGGTTGGTCAAGACATAGCCGTCTTTGCGGATGATGACGCCGCTGCCGCCCGATTCCTGTTTGAGAGCGCGTCCGTTTTGGAACCGGGTGCTGATCACCTCAATGCGGACCAGCGCGGGTTTCACGAGCGCCACCGCCCGGTCCACCGTGGCCGACGCGCCGCCCGTCCAGTCTGTGGCTGCGGAAACCGTTGCCGTCGCCGCCAGCGTCAATAAACCGAAAAGAATCGTGAGCCATTTCATAATCATGCCACCCGCGAGAAGATTACCAGGAACAACAACGCCAGCGCGCTGGCCAACACCGCGAAGTTCAACAGTTCGCTGGCCCGGTGCAGTTCCTTCCACTCCTGCTCCCAACGCGGATCGGGTAGTTTCCCGCTCCCGATGACCGGTGTCTTGCGTTCCCGCAACTCATGCAGGCGCGGCAACACCACCGTCAACAGCCAACCGTCCGTTCCGCCCGTCAGCGCCAGCAACACCAAACTCAGTATGCCCGGCCATTTGCCAAACGCTCGCTCCGCCAGCAACCAGCCCACACACACGATCCCCACCAACGCGCAAATGATCCCCACCAGATAGTACCGCGGGAAAATCGCCCGCTGCAGTTTCGCCGCCTCCTCCGCGCCCAGCGTCTTAAACACCGTCGGCGCCACCACCACCGTGAAAAACACCATGCTCCCCACCCACACCGACAGGGCCACCAAATAAAACCATTTCACAAACGGCACCATGCGCCGCAAACTAGCAGCCTCACCGCCCAAACACAATCTCCTTTACAAGCGCCCCCGCGCCGCTACCCTCCCACCCATGAGCGAGCGAATCCTCCGCTGGGGCTGCCTCGGTACGGGCCGGCAACTGGCCAAATTCGCCGAGACCTTCCAATGGCTCGAAAACAACGCGCTGGTGGCCGTCGCCAGCCGCGACGCCGACCGCGCCCGCGCCGCTGCCGCCCGCTTCGGCATCCCGCGCGCCTGCGCCGGCTACGAGACATTGCTGGCCGACCCCGACGTGGACGTCGTCATCAACGCCCTGCACAACGGCCTTCATTGCGAATGGAGTTGCCGGGCGCTGGCCGCCGGCAAACACGTCCTCTGCGAAAAACCACTCGCCTGTTCCAGCGCCGAAGTGGAGCAAATGTTTGCCACCGCACGCCGCCACCAACGCCAATTGATGGAAGGTCTCATGTACCGCTTCCACCCCCAAATCGCCGAAGCCAAACGCCTCGTGGACAACGGCGCCATCGGAAAACTCCTCTACCTGCACTCCGCTCGCATCGCCCACGGACGCGAACCCGGCAACCCGCGCTACCGACGCGACGCCGGCGGCGGCGCGTTGATGGACCTCGGTTGCTACAACATCCATTTCGCCCGCCTCTTCACCGGCGAGGAACCCGCGCGCGTGATCGCCAACGCCCACTACGACGCCGACGGCGGCGTGGACACAACCTTGTGGGCCACACTGGAATTTCCCGGTGGTGCCGTCGCGCAGTTTGTCTGCAGTTTTGAGGGCGAAGCCACCTACGCCGCCGAACTGGTCGGCACCGAAGGACGCTTGGTGATTCCCCACCCGTGGAACCCGCCCCTGTGGCCCACCAACCTCGTGTTAATTCGCAACGGCAAGGCCGAAACCATCATCATCAACCCGCCCGACGCCCCACCTCATCCGCTGGCCGCCTTTGTGCTGGAACTAAAGTATTTTGGCGATTGCGTCCGCCAGGGACGCGCCCCCGACCTCCTCTCCGAAACCGACTCCCGCGGCAACATGCGCGTCCTCGAAACCGTCGCGGCCGCCGCCCGCGGCGCACCCGGCTGAAGCCGTCGCCCGACAAAGACAGGGCAGTTTGTACCCCTCTATCGTTGACTCAACTCGAAGCGACTGCTGTAATGGCGCCCGACAAAAGGGGGGACATTGTGGAAAAATACGCTCACTCACGGGAAGGACGTCCATCGTGTGAATGGCATCGCTTGAACGAGCATCTGCGCAAAACGGCGGAAAAAGCGCGCGACTTCGCCGCCGCCTGGGGCGCGAGCGA
>CAZISE010000033.1:0-38311 GCA_964541945.1 uncultured Verrucomicrobiota bacterium | reverse complement strand
CCTGAACATCCGCCCTCAAAGGAAACGGCTTGTTCGCATCTGTGCCAGAATAAGGACGGGCGTCTATATTTAAAAGAGGAGCATTTTGATCCCCATAATAAATTCTCCATTGATCAGAATAAACACGAAGCCAAATTGGTGGACTTCCTGGCGGGCGACCACCATCCACCCAAAAACTATCATTTTCATCAGCACCCAACTCCCCGCCTTCTATATTTCGTAACCATGCTTCTGATCCATCTACATCATACCTAGAAGGTTCAACTAAAAAAATATTTATCATATCAGCATTCGCCTTATTTGCCAAACCAACTGCTCCAGCATAAACCATCGCTCCAACTAAACCTGCCCTAATTGAAAAACGAAGGGTCAACGCTTTACAGTTCACTTTTTGCCTCTATCGTTTGCCGTTGAATCGGTTTGCCGGGAGTCCTTGGATGGACGCGCGGAACCTGTGCTGAGCGTAATGAGACATCGCGTCCGCTTCCCAATACGTTCGCCTCATTCTGCCGACTTGCGACCACAAGAGAACCTGACCGTTCACAAAATCGTTGTAGGGCGCGATGCCCCGTGTCGTGTCGGGGTATCGCGCCGCGGGCCTGCGGTCAAGCCGAGGCGTCGAATCCACCACCCACGCCGCACGGCGCGAAACCCTGCGGGCTTCGCGCCCTACAACAGGAGAAATGACAAAACGTCCCCTCTCATCTCCCGTTTCACTTTCGGCGTTTTCCGTTGGGGGAACGCCACTCATGGCTGCGCCTCCGCAAAAAATCCTATTCATCAAGCCGACGTCTGTCCATAATTTTTCAGTGAAACCACATCGGGACCTCACACGCCCAAGTGAGAAAAATAAGGGTCAATTTTTTTACGCTCTACTCCCGGCGCTTGTCCGCTGTGGGGGAGAGCACCGTGACTACAGTTCCCTGTGTCCAGTGCCGTGTTCCCACCACAGCGCATCGGAGTTTGACCTCGCAGCCAAGGAGATGTAAAGGAAACGGGCATGAACGAGTCGTCCGCCAAGCCCCGCAACGTCGGATTGATCGCGCTTGTGCTCATCGTCGTGGAGGCCACCGCCGGCATCCTGCCGCGCCGCCAACAACAGGCCGCGCTCCGCGCTGAGACGCTCGAACTCGCAGTGCCGACGGTCGCCGTCGTCGCGCCAGCGCCCGGCCATACCGACCTCCTTTCATTCACCCGCATCACTGCGCCGTTTGATGATGACGTTGTGGTCGCCCGCAACACAGATATCGGCGGTCTGCTCGTTGCCGACAGCGTTGACAAGGAGCTTTTTCGAATTGCGCAAATCAGCAAACTACGCGTGTTTGTGAGGGTTCCCCAAAGTCTGGCGCTCGGTGTCGCTCCCGGCCAAACCGCTGAACTGACCATTCCCGAACTACCAGGCCGCGTATTCACCGCCAAAGTCGTCCGCACCTCCGGCGCGATGTTCACCGATTCGCGGACGTTGCTCACGGAACTGGAAGTGGAGAACGAAAAAGGGGAAATCTTCTCCGGCAGTTACGCGCAGGTGCGATTGACACAAGCGAAGCAGGAGGCCGCGCTGACAGTGCCCGCCAACACGTTGTTTTTCCGCGCTGAAGGTCCGCAAGTCGGCGTCGTTCGGGCCGACAACAAAGTCGAACTGCGCTCAGCGACGCTGGGGCGCGATTTTGGCCGTGTGGTCAAAATCCTCGAAGGTCTCTCGCCGTCTGACCGCGTTGTCCTCAATCCGCCCGACTCCCTGATCGGCGGCGCCATTGTCCGTGTTGCCCAATGAAAAGCGCACTCTTGCTTCTCGCCTTCGCTTCGGCGATGGCCTCAGAAATCAAATTCGACGACGCTACGCAGACTTATGCGGGGGAACGATACAAGTTTTTGGGCGACGGCCCGATCAAACTCACAATTCCCGTCGCGCCGCAGCCCGGCCACGTTGTAGCGCTGAGATGGGGCGCGAAAAACGACCATCGCTCCGCAACGTTGACCATCAACGGCAAAACTGTCGCCGTCAACGGCGGCGGCTACGACGGCTTTCGTTGGCTGGCCATTCCGATGCCCGACGGCGTGACCGGCCAGCGGTACGAAATCATACTCGACAAGGCTTCCACCGGGAAACCGGCGTTTCTTGCCGCGGTTCAAGTGACGACGAAAAACAATGTCAGCGCGATGCTTGAAGTGGGAACACCGAAACCCGTCGAGACATTTCCCGAAATGCGCAAGATTTGGGACCGCGAACCGGTGCGACCGTCCCTCGCCGAGCGCAACGCACGCCAAGCGGCCGAGGCGTTTTACCGGTGCCGGAAATTTGTGGACGGCTGGATGGCGCACGCCGACCCGAAGACGGGCTTGATTCCGCGAAATCTGCGCGGATCGAATTATTGGAACGGACGCGATGCAGCGGCCGACAACTATCCGTTCATGGTGCTGACCGCCGCGATGACCGACCGAGCATTATTCGAGGGACGGATGCTGCAGATGTTGCGGACAGAAATCAAACTGACCTGTCGCGTGGACCGGCTGCCGGAGGACTGGTCGTTTGCCACACAAAGCTGGCGGCGCGAAAAGGTTAACCTCGACGCTCTCATCTTCGAAGGAGCCGAGTATGTGAAGGACGGCTTGCTCTACATCGCCGAGTGGCTCGGCCCGAGTCCGTGGTCGGAGCGCATGATTGGCATCATTGACGACATCTGGAAGAACGCGACCATCGAGACACCGTTTGGCAAAATCCCGACGTTAAACTTTGAGGTCAATGGCGACCTGCTGCAAGCCTGTTCGCGTCTCTACTGGTTCACCGGCGACAGAAAGTATCTCGACTGGGCGATTCGTCTTGGCGACTATTACCTACTCGGCAACCAGCATCCCACCCGCGACATGGCCGAACTGAAACTTGGCGATCATTCTTGCGAAGTTATTAACGGCCTTTCCGAACTTTACGTTGCCTGTCACTACGCAGCGCCAGACAAGAAGAAGGCTTACGAGAAACCGCTCCACGAACTCTATGACCGCATTCTCGACATCGCCCGCAATGAGCACGGGTTGATCTATCTGAAGGTCAACACGCGCACCGGCGAACACAGCAATGCGCTGACCGACAACTGGGGCTACAACTACGATGGCCTTTACACAGCGTTCCTGCTCGACGGCACCACGGCTTACCGCGACGCCGTCCGTAAAGCGCTCAGCAACCTGAAGGAACATTACACCGGACAAGGCGGCATGTGCCAAAGCAACACCGCCGACGGCTACGCCGATTCCATCGAGGGCGCGATCACGCTCTTGAATCGTGAACCCATCGCGTCGGCATTCGATTGGGTGGACGCTGAAATCAAAACGATGTGGGCTAAGCAGCAACCCGATGGTGTCATCGAAGGCTGGCATGGCGACGGCAATTTCGCTCGCACGTCGTTGATGTACGCGCTTTGGAAGACGCAGGGTTGCCGCATCGAACCGTGGCGCGCTGATGTCCGCATCGGCGCAGTGCGCGATGGCGACAAGCTGCTCATCAGTCTCACTGCCGACCAACCGTGGAGTGGCAAGCTCATCTTTGATCGTCCCCGTCACAAAACGAACATGCACCTGCCGCTCGATTACCCGCGCATCAACCAATTCCCCGAATGGTTCACTGTTGTTCCCGACAAACGTTATACCGTTGGCACGCGCACCTTCACCGGCGAAGCCCTCGCTTCCGGCATCCCCATCACGCTCGAAGCAAGCAAGGAAATACAACTGGAAGTGAAGTAAGGGAAGATGAGGTAGAAAATTAGGGGGGGCAACTCTTTATATTTCACTTTTTGCTTCTATCGTTTGCCGTTGAATCGGTTTGCCGGGAGTTCTTGGAGTAACGCGCGGTGCCTGTGCTGAGCATGGCGAAGTATCCCGTCCGCTTCCCGATACGCTCGCCTCATCCTGCCGTCTTGCACCCACAAGAGTTGTAGGGCGCGATGCCCCGTGTCGTATCGGGGTATCGCGCCGCGAGCCTGAGGTCGAGCCGAGGCGTCGAATCCACCCCACGCCCCACGGCGCGAAACCCTCGACCGGTACGCCCCGACCACGGGCTTCGCGCCCTACAACAGCAGGCCGGTTCGCACAAGTCCATCACGGAAATCAAAACAGTTGCTCCAGATGCCGTAATAAAATGGGGTCGCTTCTTCACAGTTCACTTTTGATGGAGGATTTGAGGGGTTCAAGTTTCTGGCGAAGCTCTTCATGGCGCGTCGTCTGCTGTGGATCATCGCCCCAGTACGCCAACCAGTCCATACATAACCACCGCAACGGCTCCGACCGCAGTCCGGCATAGTCCTGATGGCTGCTTCACGGAAGGCGTCCAACTCCCCTTGCCGCTCGACCGCAATTAGCTCGTTTTTGCGGCGAGGCCGAACCGCTCGACGCCTTCGGCGAGGGTGTCCAGGAACTGCTGGCGGTCGGTGTCGGCGCGGAAGATGGAGTGGCGTTCGTTGCCGCGGGTCATGACGTGATAGACGGCGCCTTCGAATTCGGCTCGTAATGCTCTGGGCATAAAGGAATATCCAAGCTTCTCCTGTTAACTATGAACAGCGAAGCTGTGCCTCCTCAGGCATTGACCACGGGAAGACCATTGACCCTGTGTGGCGGGCTGTTGTAAGGTCTCGCTCCAAACAGGAAAGTACCCATGCCAGAAAAGACCCTTGAAGCCCTCAACCGAGTCGCCCGCGAACAGTATCAAAAGGCGTTGGCCGCCCTCGAACGCAACAATCTCGATTACGCCATCGAGATGCTCCAACAATGCCTTGCGCTCGAACCCAATTTCGTCCAGGGCCGCAAACATCTCCGCGCTGTCCAAATGAAACGCGCCGAATCCATGAGCGCTTTCAAACGCGCCATGGCTTCCGCCAAGGTACAGGCGCCATTGCTGAAGGCGCGCGCCGTCCTTTCCAAAAACCCGGCCGAAGCCATGGCACTGGCCGAGCAAGCCCTCAGCGAAGACCCCAAAAATGCCCAGGCCCTTCTCCTCCTGGCCGAGGCGGCCGATGCCGGCGGATTCCCCGAAACCACCGCCCAAACGCTCGAACATTACACCAAACTCTATCCCAAAGACACCAAGACCGCCCACTGGCTGGCCCGTTGTTACAATTCTCTTTCCCGCCACGATCTGGAACGCGAAGTCTTTGAGCGCATTCTCGAAATCAATCCGACAGATTTCGACGCCCAGAAAGGACTCAAAGACGCCACGGCCCGCGGCGCCATGCACGGTGGCGGGTGGGATCAGGCCCAATCGTACCGCGACGTCATCAAAGACAAACAGGAAGCGGTCTCCCTCGAACAACAATCGCGCGTCGTCCGCGCCGAGGACATGATTGAAAACCTGATTCACGAGAACCTCACCAAACTCAAGACCGACCCTGAAAACCCCGTTATTCGCCGCGAACTGGGCAAGCTTTACGCGCAGAAAGGCGACTACGACCGCGCTCTCCAGTATCTTGAAGCGCTTTTTGCTTCCGAAGCCGGTGCCGATCCAACCCTCGAAAAGGAAATCAGCGAAGTCCGCCAGAAACGCGTTGCCGATCAAATCGAGGCCAAAAAACAACAAATCCAGGCACAGCCGGACAACGCCGCGCTCCAACAGGAACTGGCCGTGCTCCAACGAGAACTGGACGAACTACAACTCAAGGATGCCCTCCGACTGGTCGAGAAATACCCTAACGACCTCATGTACCGCTACGACCTCGGTGTCCTCTACATGAAAACGGGCAACATTCAGGGTGCCATCGAGCAATTCCAACGATCGGTCGGCCAGCCGCAACGACGAGTCGCTTCTCTGAACTATCTCGGACAATGTTTCGAGCAACTCGGTCTCCACGACCTGGCGATTGACCAGTACACCAAGGCCATCGAAGAACTTCCGTTGATGGATGGCGTGAAAAAAGAGATCACCTACAACCTCGGCTGTGCCTACGAAGCGCTCGGCGAAACCGATAAAGCCATTGCCGAGTTCAAAAAAATCGCCGCCGTGGACTTTGGTTACCGTGACGTTCGCAGCAAGATCACCCGCCGCCCGTCGCCCCCCAAAACCTGAGTGTCGTCTGCGTGTTACTGCAGCCGCAGCTCCTGAGCGTCCTTGCGAAGCCCCTTCAAACGTGCCATCGCCTCGCCGACAAGGAAAAGCGATCCCGTAATCACCATCACATCCGCATCGGACGCGTTTTGAAAGGCTTCGTCCAGGGTCCGGCAGACACGCGCCTCGAATGGCAGGCAGGCGCGCGCAATTTCTTCGGGAGCCGCCGTCCGTTCATTGGGAACAGGTACGCAAAAAATTCGCGCGGCCAGCGGCGCCAGAATGCGACAGACCGCCGGGTAATCCTTGTCGCGCAGCACCCCGAGGATCAGCGTCACTTTTCGGTTGCCGCATTGTTCCCGCAGCGTGGCCGCCAGGGCGGCGGCTCCGTGCGGATTATGAGCGCCATCCAGGATGGTCAATGGTTTCTGGCGAACGATCTCGAAGCGACCCGGCCAGCGAGTTTGCGCCAATCCGCGCTGCATTTGTTCCTCGGTAATTTTCAGGCCGCTGGCGCGCAAGGCCGCCTCGGCAACCGCGCAATTGATCGCCTGATGAGGACCGAGCAACGGCGTCCGATTCACTCCGCCGCGCACGACCGTCAACGGCGCCCCGCGCTCGGCGCAAACCTGTCGGATGACTTCCAGCGCTTCGCCTTCCGCCGCGGTGACCACGGGGACCCCCGGTTTGATGATACCGGCCTTTTCGGTGGCGATCTCGGCAAGGGAATGACCAAGATATTGGGTGTGATCGAAACCGATGTTGGTGATGACGGACACCAGCGGAGTGACGACGTTGGTGGCGTCCAAGCGTCCGCCCAAGCCGACTTCCCAGACGACCACGTCCGCCTGTTGTTCGCGGAAATACTGCAGGGCCATGGCCGTGACGATCTCGAACAGGGTTGGATGGCGGGGTGTGGAAGAGAAAAGCGGTTGGATGGCCTCGACAAGGCGGGCGACCTCTGTTTCGGGGATCAGTTGTCCGTCCATCTGGATGCGTTCGCAAAATGAGACCAGGTGGGGCGAGGTGTAGAGGCCGGTCCGATAGCCGGCGGCGGTCAACACCGATTGCGACATGGCGGCGACGCTACCTTTCCCGTTGGTGCCGGCGATGTGCAGGAAGCGGAGCGACTCGTGGGGGTTGCCCATTTGGCGCAACAACGCCCGCATGGTCTCCAGACCCAACTGCTGTCCGAAGACGCGAATGCTCGACAGGAAACTGATCGCGTCCGAATAGGTCACGCTGCCTTGAACTTGCGTCCGCCGCGTCCGGAGAAATAGCTGAGCAATTTGTCGAGTGTTTCGCGGAGTTGTTTGCGATGGACGATGAGGTCTATCAATCCGCGTTCGAGGAGGAATTCGCTGGTTTGAAAGCCTTCGGGTAATTCCTGTTGGGTGGTTTCCTTGATGACGCGCGGTCCCGCAAAACCGACCAGCGCTTTCGGCTCGGCGATGATCACGTCGCCCAGCGAGGCGTAGCTGGCCATGACGCCCGCCGTGGTGGGATGGGTCAGCACCGAAATGTAGGGCAGCCCCGCCTGCGCGTGGCGCGCCAGGGCGGCGCTGGTTTTCGCCATCTGCATCAGACTGAGAATCCCCTCATACATGCGGGCGCCGCCGGAGGCGGAAACGATGATGACAGGGATCCGCAATTCCGTGGCTTTCTCGATGGCGCGGGTCACTTTCTCGCCGACGACCGATCCCATGCTCGCGCCGAGGAACGCAAAATCCATCACTGCCAGCGAGACATCGTGTCCGTTGATTTTGGCGAGACCGGTCAGGACGGCGTCGTTCAGGCCCGTCTGTCGCTGGTAGGTTTTGAGTCGTTCAGTGTAGGCGGCGACACCGGTGAAGTTCAGGACATCCACACTCACCATGTCGGCGTCGGTCTCCTGGAAGCTGCCTTCATCCACTAGGGAGGCGATGCGTTCACGGGCCGTCATGCTGAAATGGTAATTGCACTTGGCGCAGACTTTCAGGTTCTTTTCCAGTTCCTTGCTGAAAATCATCTCCCCGCACTGTTTGCATTTCACCCACAAACCGCTGGGGATGTCGCGTTTTTTTGGTTTTGTCTCGGCCAGTTTTGGTTTTGGTTCAAATACGCTCATACATAGGCTCCACGGGCAACCGTCAATACCGTCACCTCGGTTGCCCCTGCACGGGCAAGGACTGTAGCACAGGCGTCCAGCGTTGCGCCAGTGGTAAACACGTCGTCCACCAGCAACAACCGTTTCCCTCGCACCGCCGCTGTTTTCCGCAACGCGAAGGCGCCTCGCAGGTTTTCGCGCCGTTGTAGCGCGTCCAAATGGGTCTGAGTCGGCGTGTCGCGCACCCGTCGCAGCGCCCGGTTCCAGACCGGTTTCTGAAATGTCTTTCCGACCGCTTCCGCCAGATACTCGGCCTGGTTGAATTCCCGCTCCCGTTTTTTGCGGGGATGCAGCGGCACCGGCACCACCGCGTCCACTCTCGCCCAGTCCACTCGTTCCCGTCCTGCCGTTATCATCCAGTCCGCCAGATGCCAGCCAAAATACATTCGCCGATGATATTTGAAGTGATGGATGCTCTCCAACACGATGCCCGTGGCCAGACAGGCTGCCACGCCGCGCTGAAAATGCAGCTTTAGATCCTTGCAATAACCGCACTCGAATGTGTCCGAAACCGCGCCCATAAACGGCCGCGCACACCGCTGGCAGCACGGCGGTTTGATCCATTTCACCTGTTCCAGACACGTCGAACAGATGACACCCCGCTCCTGTTCCGCCAGCGGTTGTCGGCAGAACTGACAGTTGCGCGGGTACAACAGGTCCACCACCGCGCCAATCAGTTGTTTCGCCGCGCCCAACATTCGATCCCCACCACCATTAATACCATCACCGGCCAAATCAACGGGTTGCTCACCACCGAGCCGCCCCCCATCCACGATAACGTCTTCAGCGCAAACACCCACCCCGCATGAAGCCCAATGGACAGATACAACGCTTTCGTCCGCACAAACGCCCATCCCAACACGCCGCCCGCCAACCATAATGTCACCACCGATCGCCAGACGCCCGTCTCCCGAAACGAACAGGCCGCCACGCGCGCCAGATATTCAAATCCGCTCACCCACGTCACCGCCTCGTCCGGAATGTGTGCGCCCGACGGTTTTAGGAAATGCAGCACCGAATAGATTCCGCTCGTCAGAAACACCGCCAGCCACGGTTTCATCTGGCGCTGGAACACATTTTGCAAGCCGCCCCGAAAAAAGGTCTCCTCGATCAACGCCACCACCACACCCGTCAACGCAAACCCCGCCACACGCCACGGTCGTTCCCCCCATTGCAGACTGGGCGACAACAATACCCCGCCGATTCCATACGAGATCAACCCCAACCCCACCCCCCACAACATCTGCCGCCACCAGCCCGACTGCGCTGCGTATCCGACCTCTCGCCAGGAACGCACCTGTGCTGCCCGCAACAGCGGCCACAACCCCACCAACGCCACGCCCAGAATGACCCGGTTGAACACGCGCCGAAACGGAACCGTCTCCCACCACGGATGCACCACCCAGAAACACCACGGCGCCAGCAGGGCGCTCAGCACAAACACACCGACGGCATAACCCAAAATCGCTTTCCACAATTTCATTGCGAGCAGCATAATGAGATGATCTACCACTGTAAAGCCGTCCCGGACACACTTTGACGTTGCCCCGGAGAACGACTTTGTTATTTCTATGTTCATCATGTCCGATTCACGGGCTGCTATTGAAATCGAAAACGTTTCCCGGCGCTTCGGCGCGATTGTGGCGTTGGACAATGTGACCCTGACCGTTCACCAGGGCGAGTTTTTCTCGCTGCTGGGACCGTCGGGCTGCGGCAAAACCACCCTGCTCCGAATTCTGGCCGGACACGACACGCCGGACACGGGCGCCGTGCGCATCGGCGGTGTGGACGCGCGGGAAATTCCCGCCCACAAGCGCCCTGTCAACATGGTTTTCCAGTCCTACGCCCTGTTCCCGCACATGAGCGTCTGGGACAACATCGCATTCGGTCTGCGAATGAAAAAAAAGCCGCCCGACGAGATTGCCGAGCGGGTCCGCCGTGCTCTCGACATCTGCGAGATCGAAGGGCTGGAACAACGCCGTCCCGCCCAGCTCTCTGGCGGGCAGAAACAGCGCGTGGCGCTCGCCCGCGCCATCATCAACGAGCCGCAGGTGCTGCTGCTCGACGAGCCGCTCGGCGCGCTCGACTTGAAATTGCGCAAGCAACTCCAGGTCGAACTGCTTGAACTTCAGCGTCGGCTCAAAATCACCTTCATCTACGTCACCCACGACCAGGAAGAAGCGCTGGTGATGAGCGACCGCATCGCCGTCATGAACAACGGACGCATCGAGCAGATGGACGATGCGGAAGCGCTCTACGAACATCCGCGAACCCGTTTTGTGGCTCAGTTCCTCGGTTCCTGCAATCTTCTGTCGCACGGACGCGCCATCCGTCCGGAGAAAATCACCCTGCTCCCTCCCGACATTCCCACCGATGAGCATCATCTCCGCGTCCGCGTCGAGGAAGTCATCTACGTCGGTGCCGAAACTCACTATCTTGTCCGAGCCGGTGACCAGCAGTTGCGCGTGGAAGTCATGAACGTCAAACCCGGCCGCCAAGGGTTCGACGTGGGCCAGGAAGTCATCGCCTACCTGCCGCCGGAAGCTATTTTGACACTGGAGGATTGATGCGAAAAACATCGCCACCGGAAATCTGTTTCGGGGAACGCCTGAGTTGTCGCCAACAGGCGATTCGTTCCCTGTTCACAAGCGGGCCGGGCATTCTTTGGATCGTGGTGTTTCTGCTGGTGCCGCTGGCGGCCATTCTGGTGCTGAGTTTTCTTTCGCGGGGCGAATATGGAGAGGTGGAACGACGGTTCACGTGGGAGAATTACCAGCGATTCTGCGGGTTTGGCGCGCTGGGATTTGACCCTCTTTACCCGCTGATCCTCCTGCGCAGCCTTGCGCTGGGTGCGGGCACGGCGCTGTTGACAGTGCTGGCCGCGTTGCCGTTGTCGTTTTTCATTGCCGGACTACCGGCGCGATGGAAGAACGTGGCGTTAACGCTGGTGATCATCCCGTTCTGGACAAACCTGCTCATCCGCACCTACGCCTGGCAGATCATCCTCGCGCCCGACGGCTGGCTGGCGCGTCTGGCGGCGGCGATCGGGTTGGTCGGCGACGGGCAACCTTTGTATCCGAGCATCGGCGCGGTTTATTTGGGGATGTTTTGCGATTACCTGCCGTTCATGGTGTTGCCGGTGTACGCGAGCGTGGAGAAAATTGACTGGACACTGGCTGAGGCGGCCGCCGATCTGGGGGCCAACGCGGCGCAGACTTTCCAACACGCGTTGCTGCCACAGATCGTGCCGGGCCTGGTCGCGGGTATCATCCTGGTGTTTATTCCGGCCACGGGACAATTCGTGATTCCTGACCTGCTCGGTGGCGCGAAAACCGTCATGCTCGGCAACGCTGTGGCGCAACAATTCGGCGCCAGCCGCGACTGGCCGTTTGGCTCGGCGATTGCCGTCCTGGCCATGGGCCTGGTCATGCTGGGGTTGTGGGTTTACGCTCGTCTGGCAGCCAAACGCGGCGAGGAGGCGGTGCTGTGAATCGCAAACGATGGTGGCTGGGATGTCTGTCGGCGCTGTTGTATCTGTTCCTGTACGCGCCCATTGTCGTGGTCATCGTGTATTCTTTCAACGTCGCTCGTTACGGCGCCGGGTGGGGTAGATTCACGTGGAAATGGTACCACACGCTCTGGCAAAATCCGACCGCCCTGGCGGCGGCCCGCAACACGTTTCTGTTGGCCGGCATCAGTACCGTGGTGGCGACGTTACTGGGGACGGCGCTCGGTTACGGTCTGAGCCGGTACTGGTTTCCCGGCAAAAGGGTTTTCGCGCGTCTGTTATACATCCCGGTGGTTATCCCTGATATCGTGATGGGGGTGGCGTTGCTGTTGTTTTACTCACTGATCCGTGAATGGCTGGGGTTGTTCGAACTGGGGCTGACCACCATGATCTTCGCGCACATCACCTTCCAAATCCCCTTCGTGGCCATCGTGGTGCGGGCGCGCATGGCCGGGATGGACCCAACCATTGAGGAGGCGGCGCGCGACCTCGGCGCGAGCGGCTGGCAAACGTTCTGGCACGTGACGTTGCCATTGATCTGGCCGGGTGTGATGGCCGGGGCGATGCTGGCGTTCACATTGAGCATTGACGATTTTGTCGTGAGCTATTTTACTTCGGGACCGGGAGCGACCACGTTGCCCATTTTGATTTACTCATCTGTCAAACGAGGGATCACGCCCGACATCAATGCGTTGTCCACGCTGATCGTGCTGATCTCGGTGATCGGCACCGTCGGGGTGACACTCTGGCAACAGGTCCGCCCCACCCAGGGAGAAACCACAAGATGAAAACATGGATCGCACTTCTGTTGCTGGCGGCGACAACCGCTGTTGCCGAGAAAGCCCGACTCAACATCTTCATCTGGAGCGAATACATTGACCCCGCCATCGTGGCCGACTTCGAGCGACAACACGATTGCAAGGTCACTCTTGACCTCTACGAGGACAACGAGAGCATGATCGCCAAACTGGCCGGTGGCGGCGTCTCGCTCTATGACATCGTGGTACCCTCCGATTACGTCGTGCCGGCCATGATCAAACGGGGATTGCTCGCCGAACTGCGCCACGCCAACATCCCGAACCTGAAAAATCTCGATCCCCAGTTCGCCCACCGCCCGTTCGACCCCGACAACCGCTACACCGTGCCCTACCAATGGGGCACGGTCGGCCTTTTCATCCGCAAACCCAAGGACACCCCCATCGAGGAAACATGGGGGCTTGTCTTTGACGCGAAGAAACAACCCGGCCCGTTCCTGTTGATGGACGACGTGCGGGCCTGTTTCGCCGCCGCGTTGAAATACAAAGGTTACCCCATCAACAGCACCGATCCCAAACAACTCAAAGAAGCGCGCGACCTGTTACTCGACGCCAAACGACGCTCGCTCGGCTTCGAGGGCGGTGTCGGCGGAAAAAACAAGGTGCTGGCCAAGGGGTGCGTGATGGCCATGGTGTACAACGGCGACGGCGTGCGCGGCACCAAGGATGACTCCGAAACCTGTTACTTCGTCCCACGGGAAGGAGGCGAACTCTGGGTGGACAGCATGGCGATCCCCGCCAAAGCGCCACACCGCGACCTGGCGGAAAAATTTATCAACTACATCCTCGAACCGAAAGTCGGCGCCCAGTTGTCCAACTTCAACCAGTACGCCACTCCCAACCTCGCTGCCCGCCCATTTATCCGACCGGAAGACCTCGCCAACCCGGCCATTTATCCATCCGCGGAAATGATGAAAAAAGTGGAGTTCCTCCAGGACCTCGGCAAGGCTTCCAAGCTCTACGACGAGCTTTGGACGCAGGTAAAATCCAAATAAAATCATTTCCCGGAATCCGTCCGGCCCAATCGGAACTCCAAACGGCGAACGGCATCCCGTTTCACCGTCACTTCGCCCAGTATTTCGCTGGTCCCTCGCAACTGCTTCTCGTCGCCCTCCCGCAGATGGAAGGTGAGAAAACCGTTTCCCACCAGATGCGCTCGTGTCTCCCCCAGAGGACGCGCCTTCTCCGCCACAAGCGTCATCCGCACCACCCGTTCGACGGGAACCTCCAACGTCGCATACGCCAACCGCACCTTCGCCACGCCGTTGCTCGCGCCGAGAACGCGCCCCGACAACCGATCGCCATTGCGCAGCACAACAAGATCGTTGCCTTTCTCATTCTCTTGCGCAACCGTCTCCATGCTCGGCACCGCCGGCTCACCATCCCAGCGCGACAACCGGATGTCCCACAACTTCATTCCCACACACAAACCGCTGGCAGGATGAAAGGATATCCCGTTGCCCCCGGCCTTGGCCGCGCCGGGATCACTCCACCGCTGCAAGGGACGACCGTTGAGTGAGAGGATGAACAGACGTTTCTCGCGGTCGGCATAAAACTCGAACCGGTTTTCCCTGGCAAAAGTAATCCGCTCATTGCGCATCTCTCCCTGCAACGATTGCGAACCGCCGCCCACAACGCGCGTGAGATTCGCGCTGCCAGAACTACCCAGGTAAAGCCAGTAACCGTCCATGCGTTGCGCGTCGGACACGAACACCCCCAGTCGGAGATAGGGCGAGCGCGGCCAGGAAACCGTGAACTCCAGACACACGCTATCCGGTAACTCGGGAACGGAACGAAACAAGGGATGAGCCGAGCGCAACAACGTGAAACAACCGTCGCGCAATTCCCACATCTCGCCTTCCTCTCCTCCCACTGTCTTCCATCCGTCCGGATCATCGCACAGCAACATGCCCGCGGCGCGTCCAAAGCTCAGGGCACACACGTTATTGCGCCGAACCCGAACCGTCCCCGCATACCAGGTCTCCAGTTCCAAATTATCCGAATCAAGTTCCCGAAGATTCCCCTGTAACCGATCGCCATTGGTAAGTTGCACTGACACATTCTGCGATGGCATCCCGGTGATCGCGCGTTCTCGAAATTGAACCTCAGCGATACCGGCCAGGGCAAACGAAAGACCGCGGGATGCTCCCGGATGTCTCCACATCACCGCCGAGTCACGGAGTCCCTCCCATTCCCCGCTCAATTGATCGCCATTGAGAAAAAGCAAACGATCCTGTTGTGCCCACACAACACGGCACATCAACAAACCGACGACACACCATTTCCTCACAAGCATTTCCTCGGCAACGCAATCACATCCAGCCACACCGCTTCCGCGGAGAGACCGCGACGGAGCTTCCGCTCCTGCATCAAATGCCACCGCCAACCGTCCTCGTGTTTGCCCCGATAGGCCACACGCAACTGCTGATCGGTAATTCGCACCACAAAAAAACCATTCTCCGTCTGTCCCGTGTTGATCACGTCGTAGTTATTCCATGTATAGACCCCTAACCCGCTGTGACCATGACAAATCAAAACGATGTTATATCCCCGAATCGCCTCGTGGTACGCCTCCATCTCGGCGTGCGTCCACCACTTGAAGTTCTGCAAATCGTAATGATGCAACAACACCACCGGCCGCCCGCTCTGCCCCACCGTCTCGGCCAAGTCCGTCTTCAAAAACGGTAGGCTCCACTGCGGATCGTTTGGCGGTTTTGCGTGATTACCCGGATACAAATTCAACTGCACAAAATGAACTCCATCCCAGTCCCAGGAATAATGCAAACCGTTGTCGGATACCTTCGAAATCAGTTTCTTTTTCAACCGAGCCTCGTTGCGCTCCCGGACTCGCATCGGCCCGGTCTCGCCATCGTGGTTGCCCCACCCTTCAAACACCGGGAACTTCAACAGCCCCTCCGTTCCATCCAACCCGAAATCGGCCACGAACCGCTGCCAACCTTGTTCCTGTTTCCCGTGCTCCACCAGATCGCCCAACATCACCACACCGCGCGGACGTCCCACCGGTTCGGCCCCGAACTTTGCCGGCCAACGACGATGGGGCATCTCGTTCATCTCACGGATGGCGGCCTGATTGCGGGCGTCCCGTTCCGGTACACCACATTGCGAGTCCGAAGTCGCCAAAAACGTGATGTCCGTCGCCCACCCCTGTGTCGCCGCCACAATGCCAACGATAAACATTCCCCATCGCATAAGATTACCGATACACGCCTTTTCTCCACCACTCAAGCCCGACAAACGCAACTACTGCACGCACGCCTCCCTTGCAACCTCTACGCCGCGCTTGTCAAACATTCACCAAGGCGAGCGGGAAACACCGTGTCTCCTCTTGGCGAAGCAACAAGCAACGCGTTACCGGGCGGTTGAGCCGCGATCAAGCGACCGACGATGGGGCAAGCCGATTGTCCCGGCGTGCGCTCGTGGTGGCTTCCCAGCAACGTCCCGTCCATCGCCTCCTCCAAAAACGCTTGCGGGGGCACCGTTTCGTCACCTCAAGGCAATGTTGCTTCTGAACTATGGACGGTTCTCGTTGTGGTGGTTGTTTGTGGTTTAGGAAGCATGACCATGCCACGTCTTTTTGCTGAACCTTTCAGACACGACCGAATCAAATCTTCTGGTATGGACAGCGATGGACGAAAACGATAAGGTTTTGCGTATGATGAGCTTCAACATTTCTCGCCGCCGTTTCCTCCAAACCTCTGCCGCGTCGTTTGCCTTTGCCGCCCTCGGTGCGCGCGGCATTGAATTGATCAACCAGAAACCGTGCCGTGTCGGACTGATCGGCGCGGGTTGGTATGGCAAGAGCGACCTCTGCCGTCTTATCCAGGTCGCCCCTGTCGAAGTCGTCTCGATCTGCGACCCGGACAAACGGGTGCTCGCGGGCGCCGCGGAATTGATCAGCCAGCGACAAGCCTCCAAAAAAACACCACGCACCTACACTGACTACCGGCAAATGCTCGCGGAAAAAGACCTCGATATCGTCCTCATCGGCACACCAGACCACTGGCATGCCCTGCAGATGATCGCCGCCGTCCGTGCGGGTGCCGACGTGTATGTCCAGAAACCGATCAGCGTGGACGTGATCGAAGGGGAAGCGATGGTTGCCGCGGCGCGCAAATACCATCGCGTTGTTCAAGTCGGTACCCAACGCAAAAGCACGCCCCACCTCATTGACGCCAAGAAACGGGTGGTCGAGGCGGGACTGCTCGGCACCATTGGCCATGTCGAGATGTGTTGTTACTTTCACATGCGCGCCAACGGCAATCCCCCCGTCGAACCGGTGCCTGATTTCTTCGATTACGACATGTGGACCGGTCCTGCGCCGTTGCGTCCCTACGACGGGCTGCCGCACAAACGCTGGTGGCGCACCTTCATGGAATATGGCAATGGCATCACGGGCGACATGTGCGTCCACATGTTCGACACCGTCCGCTGGATGCTCGGCCTCGGCTGGCCCAAACGAATCAGTGCCACCGGCGGTATCCTGGTGCAGAAAGGCGGAAAATCCAACATCGCCGACACCCAGACCGCGATCTTCGAGTACGACAAGTTCAACTGCGTCTGGCAACACCGCACCTGGGGCACGCCACCCGATCCGGATTACCCCTGGGCACTCTTCATCTACGGCGACAAGGGCACGCTCAAAGCCAGCACCATGCGCGCCGATTTCATCCCATCGGGCAAAGGCGGCACACCGCTGCATTTCGACTGCCTCTATGAAAAGGAAAAATATCCCGAAGACGTGACGGAAAAAGACATCGAACTGAACGCTGCGCCCGCCACCCGCCGTCATATGCTCGATTTCCTCGATGCCATCGAACGCCGCAGCCGTCCGGTGGCCGACATCGAGGAGGGGCACATCTCGACGGCCAGTTGCATCCTCGCCAATATCTCGATGGAACTGGGCCGCCCGTTGGTGTACGACCCGAAACGACGCGTCGTCGTCAACGACCTCGTCGCCACCAACCGCCTCCGTCGCTCCTACCGCGCTCCCTGGCAACATCCCGAAGTTGCGTAGCTACACGTCGCAGACTTTGGCCGCATGACGTAAGGCGGCAACCTTGTCAGGCCATGTCGGGATGAACTCGTGCGCGACGTAACCGGTGTAGCCGGTCTCGACAATGGCACGCATCACGGCCGGATAATTGATTTCCTGCCCGTCATCCAACTCACCCCGTCCCGGAACTCCCGCGGTGTGATAGTGGCCGATGAAATCCTTGTAGAGACGCAATCGCCGGATGACATCGCCGTTCATGATCTGGACATGATAGATGTCAAACAGCAACTTCATGTTTGGCGAGCCGACGCGTTTGATCAGTTCAACGCAGAAATCCACGTTGTCGCCAAAATAACCGGGATGGCCTTTCATCGGGTGCGAGTTGTCGCGGCTGTTGAGATGTTCGAGGCAGAGGTTGATTTTCTTTTCCTCGGCATAGCCGATCACGCGCTTCCAACAATCCACACAATGGCGGGCACCCTGCTCATCACTAATGCCCGGCTCGCGCATCCCGGTGAACGTAATCACGCTGGGGCAACCAACATAGGCGGCAAGATCAATACCGTCGCGGAGTTTTTTCTCGACGAACTCGTGGTTGGCCGGGTTGAACGGGCCTTTCGCAAAGCCGTGGCTGCCGACCAACGACACCGCCAGGCCCAGTTCGCGAATCATCGGGTAATGTTTCGGGTCAATCCCCTCCATTGCGACAAGCCCGATCTGCTTGCAAAGCTTTGCCAGGTCGGCTATCGGCATGAAGTTGTACGTCCACCCCATAATGGACTGACGAATGCGATGGTGGCGAATCGTAAAGTCCGTCTCAACATCCGGTGCAGCGCCGACGGCAACGCCCCCGACCGCCATCAGGGTGGTCTTGAGCCATGCACGACGACCGAACACAGGAGCGCTCATGCCATCCATGCTCGTTGGCGTTTCTGTGTTTGGGCGATGATCTGCGTGGCGATTTCAACGTCCTCACGAATCTGGAAGTCGAACATCCCCACCAACGCGAAGTCGGCGCCATTGGCGAAGGCATAGTGAAAACCGTCCCTCGGACGGATCGCCCCGGCGGCGAGCACCTTGTAGGCAATCCACGGACGCCTGATGCTCGCCATGTATTCGATGGTATCCTTCGGCTCACGGCACCAGTAATTGTCCACGGCGTAATTATCAATCACTTCCTTGGTCTGATCCGGACGTTGTTTGGACCAGTAATTGGTGTGATGAAGCGTCTTCACGTAGAAATCCGGCTCGATCTTCGCCTTCTCCACCTCGCGGGGCGTTCGTAACTCATGCCCGGCAATACCGGCAATCATGCCATGGTCGCGGATGACATCCATGAGCATGCCAATCACCTTGAGTTTCCCCTGGCGCACCCAAAGATCGCCAATGTTGCCGAGCAAAAACGCGCCGACCGCGCCGTCATCGGCAGCCTGCCGCACGACGGTTTCGAGATTATCCTCATTCGGATTGATCTGGGCGAGATACTGGATTTTGCCGCCCTGTTGGACGTACTTGCGGTAAACCTGGGCGGCGCGCGGGTCACTGAAGGAGGCAACCATGGTATTGATCCCGTGTTCCTCGCAACGCGCCCACGTTTCCATGATTTTTTCATCCGTAAAATAGTGCTTCAGCAAAGCCGAGACATAGACCAGGTCACGGCTGTGTGCGAAACCGCTGATGAGATTTCCCCCGCAAATCAGACGGCTGATCGAGACCTTGCCAATCTTGCCATTGGGCATTGAGCCTTGTTGAGAAGGCTTTGTCTTCGCGGCAAGCGGAGTTTCCTGCGCCATGAGAGCGCGCTCCTCCAAACTCACCGCCAGTGACCCCGCAAGCGCCGCACCCAACGATTTCCGCAAAAAACCTCTGCGACTGGAATTTGAGTTCATGGCGATATTGCTAACCTAATCGCTTTTTTCCGCGAAAAATCCAGCGAAAAAACGCCCGTTGCGGAAATCGGTGGGGAGATCGTACCTCCGGTGGAAAATCTGAAGGGAATCAGCGCCCTGCAACACCAATCACGAACAGAACGGCGTCCCCCTCGGCGCCCCTTCTCTCAGGAAGGCACAAGCCGACAAAACACGAGGCACCGTCGGTTATGGACTCTTCAACAAGTCATCGAAAACGGCGATCATCTTCGGAATAGCATTGGTTTCGAGACAACTGGTGCGCATCCGCCATGTTTCGTAGCCGCCCAGCGGAAACTGTTCCGACGGCGGAATGTAGCCGTACCAACCGTTCGCCAGCCCAATGTTGAACAACCGCCCGCGCTTCTTCAATTCCAGTCCGCTCGCCGCGAAAATCTCACCAGGCCACGCCAGTATGGCGAGTTCGCCAACGCGGAAAACCTGCAATGGCATTGAGACTTCCAACGGGTGGTCGGCCAGCAGAACCTGCTCACGGGCATAGTTGTCGAGCCAGCCGCGCAACGACTGTTTTCCAGCAATGACGGTGCGTGCCTGTTCGACCTCGGCGGCGCTCGGTCGGCGTGTGGCAACGACGCACTCGCGCAAGGCAGCCCCCAGTTTCACGTTGCTGGTGTATCGCAGTTTGCGGGTGACACGCAGGGTCTCCTGCGCAATGTCCTCAGCGACACGGCGAATTTGCGCGTACGGTTCCTGCCTTTCCGGTTTAATCTTCGGATTCACGTTGTTGACATCGCCGCTGGTGCCGTTGGACAGGATACCGACAAACGATTTGTCCGTGCCAAGCAGTTCGGCAATCCGTTCGGCAAACACGCCAAAGTAATCCGCCGAGATGTCCCCCGCCCCAACGCCGCCAACGTAGTGTAACGAGTAATTCGCCAACAACGCCAGGTGCCGTCCGTCGGCGTGTTTGACAGAGAGCACAAACAATTCAGGGTCAACAGGCCCGGCCGGCTCGCCGTCAGCAGGATGCGGTGATCCCCAGCTCATCTTCACCCGCTCGGTGGTTTGGCCGAGTTGGTTGGTATAGATGACGCCTTCCTTGACGAGGAGGCGGCGACAAAAAACGTGTTGCGGGACGCTGCCACTTCCCCAGCCGACTTGCGCGGGCGCGAGATTGGCCATGGCGGCTTTCACCGCCTCGGCGATTTTCGGCGGGAGCGAACGGCGATAAGGTTCGTCGGCCTCGCTCAGGTGTGCACCGCAGACGGAGCCGCCAGAATGGGTGTGCGTGGCGGAGATCAGGACGCGATCGGAAGGCAGGCCGATCAACTTCTTGGCTTCATCGCAAACCGCACGATCCAGCAAACAGGTGTCCACAACAGCAAAGGCCAGACAGATCGCGCCGTCGTCGAGGACGAGCGCGCGAACGTAAAGGTCGTCGTGAATCTGTTTGGCAACAACGGGGCTAACGCCACCGTTGATGATGGTGCCGGGCGGCGGCGTGATGCAGGTCCTGGCCGCACCGGCGCGCAAGGCGGCAAATACCGGCGCGGCGGCAAGCCACAACAGTGCGACGAGAAATCGCCACGAGCGCATATCAGGCCGCGAGAGCGTTGTTAATGCGCTCGATGGCTTCGTCCACTTCAGCAGGACTCTTGCAGCCGATGGTCACGGCGTGGATTTCCGGTTGTGCCATGGCGTAGCGGATGGATTTTTCGCGATCGTCGGGATTGGTAAAATCACCGTTGCCGATGAGTTTCATACCGATAATGCCGTGGCCGTTGGCGTGCATTTGTTTGATCAACTCCATCACCGGGGCGATGTCGTTGCCCGGCGCATTCCACTTGGGCGTTTCACCGTCAATGTGTTTGGCCTGCGGGTTGACGCGCACCAGGTTGACCTGCACCCACGGGGAGGTCGCGGCAACACGAAGTGCCGGCAGGGCATGACAGGAAACGCCTTTGGCGCGGACCTTGCCTTTCTGGATCGCCGCGTCAATGGCATCCATCACGCGACGCCGTTCCTGCGGCCAGTCGCTGGTGACCGCACAGTGCACCAAGAGGCAATCAATGTAGTCGGTTTTGTAATCGAGCAACAATTTGTCAATGACCTCGGCGGTTTTTTCCGGAGTACCCCCGATTTTGCTGAGCAGGAAAATTTTTTCACGCGGCAATCCCTTGATGGCATCGCCGATCCACGGGTAGGTCTTGTAGCTCAGGGCACAATCGAAGTATCGGATCCCCCGATCATAGGCGTAGTGAACAAGCTTGGTAAACGCTTCCTGGCCGAGATCAAATTGCACACGTCCACCGTTGCTGCCGGTGCCCAGACCAAGGCGGCTGGTTTTGAGCCCGGTTCTGCCGAGGGCAACAAGATCCGTCGCAGTGCGTTTGCCAGAAGGCACGGTTACACAGGCTCCCATCCAGGCGGTGCCGGCCAGGACGGCGGTTCGAGCGATGAATTCACGGCGGGTCAACGAACAGTTCTTCATGGCGTCATTTCTCCTGCTGGGCTTGCCGCATAATGCCACAAGACGCCAGCACGCGCAACGCTCAGGGTGTGGTTCAGAAGCGATGTCCCCCTGGGATATGCTTTTAACTTGCCTTAATTCGTGTTGCGAACGGAGAGCCATCGGTACTTCCGTTGGCGGACAAATTGTAAGCATCTCTTACAAGGGAGTACGCTGTTCACCACGTTTGATCACACCCACTTCCCTCTTGATGGGAGAAGGCCGATATTTGGCCATTTATCAATGCTTATCCAAGCATCGAAAAGCGGTTTTTCAATGCGTTTTCGTCTCTCAGCGAGAAGGCGGGGTCGCCGCCGGAACGACATTCAACCGAGGTGCCGCCGGCAAAACCGGTGGGAGCGTCGGACGAGTGGCGAGTTCGGTTTCTTCAGGAGGGCGTTGGCCGATGACCAACACCACTTCTTGCGTGGTTCCCATGCGCACGACGGTCATGTTCACCCGATCGCCGCAGCGACGGTGGAACATGGTGTTGAGGATGTCGGCCGCGCGATGAATCTCGTTGGTGCCGATGCGAATGAGGACGTCTTGCGCTTGGAAACCGGCTTTTGCCGCTGGTGTGTTGGAAGAAACCTGTTCGACAAAGACCTCCCATTCTCCCAAGGCTCCTGACAGGGAAACAAAACGCCGTTCGGTAACACTGAGGCCGACCCATCCGTACTGCGGAGCGCCGTGTTTCACAATGTCCTCAAACACTTTTTTGGCCGCCTTGATCGGAAGCACGTACGATTGGTTTTCCATGTGGGCGGCCACGGCCATGCCAATAACTTCGCCGCGAGTGTTGAAGACAGGACCGCCACCCTGACCGGGTTGAAGCCGGCAATCGGTACGGATATGACTGGTAATAAACGTGCGCGAGCCGCATTTGATGTCGAATCCCTGGACAAATCCTACGACCGGAGCGCTGGGTTGATCGTAGGGATAGCCCATCGCAATGATCAGGGAACCGGTTTTTAGCTGATCGGAATCGCCGAGCGTGACAAACGGAAGTTTTTCCGTCGTGCCGACGCATTGATCGGGTTGGACTTGGAGGACAGCGAGGTTGGTCAGCGGATCAAAGCCGAGAACACGAGCAGGAATCTTGCGGCCACGCCAGTCAATCCAGCATTGCTCGGCAGCCTCCACCACCATGGCGGAAGTCAGCAGACGTCCTTCGCCGTCAAGAAAAAAACCTGTCCCCACTCGAAGGGAGGGAGCATTCGGAAAAGCCGTTTGTCGTTGGGTGTGGACACGGATAATCGCGTCGCGGTTGCGCTCGTAAAGCGCGCTAACCTCGCTGTCCATTGTTTCCAGCAATCCGGCGGATTGGGCGCTGACTGTGAGGAACAGACCGAACAACGCCGCCCATGCGATTTTAGAAACGGACACTGGCCGTCTCATAGCTAGCGGGAGTAACAGCGATGCGCTCCAAGACGTATTGTGGCCCACTGGTTTCAGTGCGCCATGCGGACGGAGCAACCGCCTGTTTCGGGTCAACAGAGACCGTAGAGACATGAGCCACAGTCGCCACAGGGGGATTGGCAGTGACAGCAGCCACGGGTGGTTGAGATGCGCCGCCGTGGAGGTGGTCGGACGCCTTCCAGACAAATCCCAACACCAACAGCAAGCTGCATGCGCCGGCCAGACCGTAACGCCATGTGGAAGGAAGATCGAGCGTGATCATGGAGAAGAGCCGTTCCCACCAAACAGGACGCATGGTTTCGAGGGCAAGACGACGATGAAATTCGCCGAGGAAATTCTCGAAATAGGCAGGCGGAGGTTGTTCGTGGCGTTTGAGGGTCAGCAACTGTTGCAGGCGGGCGGCGCGTTGTTGAAACACGCGACAATCACTGCATTCGTCCAAATGACGTCGCAATGCGGTCGCCATTGGTTCGGCGACTCGGCCATCAGCCAGTTCGTGATACAATCGTTGTGCTTTTTTGCAGTCCATATTCGTTGTCACACTTACAAATAGTCGCTTAACAAGCCCTGCAACTGCTGTCGCGCATAGAACAACCTTGATCGGACCGTGCCTTCCGAGCAGTGCATTACCTTCGCAATATCGGCATGGGTCATACCCTGCACGTCGTGCATGATCACAACCGCTCTGTGTTCTTCTGACAATTTTTGAATCGCTTCGTTCAATTTTTCCTGTAACTCGTTCAGTCCCACCTCCCGACGGGGAGTAATGTGGGACATCAACTCCACGTAATCGGGGTCGGTTTCGACATTGGCATCCATGTCGTTGAGGCTCAAGTGACCGCGATCTTTGCGTCGTTTCAGAAAGTTGATCGTGCGATTGACCGCGATGCGATAGATCCAGGTGTAAAAGCTGGATTGGCCTTTGAAACTGTGAAGGTTACGGTAGGCTTTGATAAAGGCGTCCTGGACGAGATCATTGGCATCCTCGTGGTTGCCGGTCATGTGATACACGGTGGCGTAAACTCGTTGTTTGTAGCGTTCCACCAGGACGTCAAAAGCGCTCGCATCGCCCCCTTGCGCCCGCGCAACCAGTGTTTCATCTTCTTCGTGCGTCAGATCCGCCTGCTGTTTCATGACAGGAGACGGCTTGAGGCGTTCGGCCAGTTGGCGCAAAGTCGTCATGCCAAAACGGCCTCCTTCATCAATGTCTGGCTTTTGTACCCGATGAAGTCCAACAAGCCGTCGAGCGTCCGCGTATAATGGTTGTCTTCCAAGCCTGACAGTTGTCGGCGCGCCTGCTGAACATAGCGTTCAATCGTCAAGAGGGATTCCGATACAACACCATTTCCCAGAACCAGTTCCATCAGACGACGCCGCTCCGCGGCATCACTGTTCTGAAGAAGTTCCTCGACTTCCTGGCGACGACTCGCGCCCACGTGCTCCAACAACAGCAACAGCGGCAATGTTAACTTGCCCTTGTTCATGTCCGTACCCAGGGATTTTCCGGCTTTTTGTTCCTGGCCAAAAATGTCCACACAATCATCATAAATTTGGTAGGCAATCCCCAGATCGCTTCCCAACCTACTCATCTGTTCGACCACAAGAGCAGGCGCTCCGTTCAATAATGCCCCCAACTCGCAGCTTACGGCAAACAACGCTCCCGTTTTCATGTTGATCATGTCAAGGTACTGTTGCCGTGACAATCCGAGATCAAATCGCCGCTGGTTCTGCAGGATTTCGCCGGCGCAAACCGTATTGGCCGCCGCACTGACGCGACGGCAAACATCCGTGGTGGAATAGCTGGCGGTCAGATGCAATGCGCGGGCAAACAAACAATCGCCAAGCAGTACACTGATTTCATTGCCCCACCGCGCTTTGGCGCTGGGCTGCCCATGACGCAGTTCCGCTTCATCCAAAACATCGTCATGCACCAAGGTTGCCAAATGAATCAGTTCCACCACCACGCCGATGGTAATGTGCAGATCGGTGACTCCACCCGTGGCGCCTCCCACCAACAACGCAAGGGCAGGCCGCAACCGTTTTCCCGACCCAACCAACAGATATTGGATCTGGTCGCGAATATGCGGCGCAAAACCGTCCACCTGCTCAACCAGCGCCCGCTCGACCCGTTTCAAGTCGTCGGCGATGGGATCGAGCAGCTTCAACAGGCTGAGTTTCTTTAAATTGGTCATCCCTGTGCCCGGACCAAACCTCGTCGCTCCCATAACAAGCCCACTCTACGGGGCGTTGGAAAGCGTGTCAACATCCCGCTAACCTCCAAACACCTCCCCACCCCTTCTCCCTCATCTTAAGCAAGACAAGAACCTCCAAAACAATGGACGCTGGCATGAAGATGTTCAGGCCGATCAGAACACCTCCTCAACCACAATCGCCAGTGAACCACATGACTTTGGCGGCTGTTTCTTGCATGCCACGCTCAAGCACGTTGCGAAATCCTGCTTTTGCTGACGAAATCAACCCGCCTGCTGAATGCCAAAGATCAACAATTTCGCCATTGGGGATGCAATCCACGGTTTCGACATCGGTGTTAAGGCCGTGCGCTCCTTCCGGCATCCGTCGCCACTTCCTCCTCGCGGCGTGGAGCAGGCGAACGAAACGATGCGCCGCGGTTTGTGGGTCACAAGTCCACCGGCGCACAACAACTCTCTGGAGATGGAAACACACTGAATCTTCCGTATCGAGACCTTGCGACGAGACATGAAACATCGGAAACATCCCCTTCCAGCGGTGTCCGCCGTTGACAGTAACGAGCAGTTTTTTTAGCGTGGGACACAGCACCGTTATGCAGTTCCTCCGCAACGCGAGAATGTATGTGCGATTTGCCACGCGCCTGCGTGGGTTTCTACGAGAACCCTTCACGCTGGAGCAAAGCCATGCCATCATTCGCCAGCGACTCGCTCAACGTGAACAGAATCTGTTGGGAACGCTACGAGCGGCCATTTACGAGCATCCGGGCAGTCCGTATCGGAAAATGTTGATGCGTGTCGGTTGCGAGTACGGCGACCTGGAGAAACTGGTTCGCGCCGATGGCGTTGAGAGCGCTCTAACACGATTACGGCGGGAAGGCGTTTATCTGAGCGTCGAGGAGTTCAAGGGCAAACAAGATGTGGTGCGCGGCAATCTGGTTTTTCGGCTGCGCGATCACGATCTGGACAATCCATTGGCCACTCCCCACCTCAGCGGCAAGAGCGGCGGCAGCCACAGCGCCGGCACGCGCACGACGTTCGATCTGGATTATCTGGCCGTGGGACGCGCCGTCTATACGCAGTGTCTATTGGACATGCTCGGCGCACTTCGTGGACCGCACATCCTCTGGGCGCCGATCGCACCCGGATTCGGCCCACTGGAGGTGTTGGCGTGCGCCAAAATGGGCAAACCGCCTGCCAAATGGTTCTCACCGGTCGCCAGCCGCTCGTTTCGTCCGTCACTGGCCTGTCGGCTGGCCACCGGGTACATTGTTTCCGTGGGACGCTGGTGTGGAGTACCGTTGCCGTCGCCGGAGTATGTGCCACTGGAGGAGGCATGGCGGATTGCGCGTTGGATGAGCGAGGCGGTGCGGCACGATGGTAGTTGTTGCATTGACACTTACACCAGCAACGCCGTGCGCATTTGTCAGGCAGCGCGCGAACACGGGTGGGACCTGGCGGGCGCCGTCTTCCTACCGTGTGGCGAACCGCTGACACCGATGAAACGACGCGAGATCGAGGCCGTCGGCGCGACGGCGTGTACCCGCTACATTTTCTCCGAGGGCGGTTATGTCAGCTTCGGTTGTTTACAGCCGGCCTCGGCGGATGACACCCATTTCTTGGAGGATGCGCTGGCGGTGATTCAGCATGAGCGAGCGGTACCTCATGCGGAAACAACGGTGCCGGCGTTGCTGTACACAACACTGTTGTCGTCCTCGCCCAAAGTGTTGCTCAATGTCGAGAATGGCGATTACGGCGTGCTTGAAACCCGCCGATGCGGCTGCGGCCTGGAACAGATCGGATTCACACGACACCTTTCGCAAATTCGCGGGTTTGACAAACTGACCGGCGAGGGAATGACGTTCATTGGCACGGACCTGTTGCGTATCGTCGAAGAGGTGTTGCCCGCCCGTTTCGGCGGAGCCTCCACTGACTACCAAATGGTGGAGGAAGAAGACGAACGTGGCCAAACACGGGTCAGCGTGCTCGTCCATCCGTCGGTCGGGACGCTGGATGAGAAGGCGCTGCTGAACGTGATGTTGAGCGAACTGGCTCGTGGTGGTTCCGCCCAACGAATGATGGCGCGAGTCTGGGCCGACGCTGGCACGTTGCAGGTTCGGCGCGAATCGCCACGATTGACCGCGCGTGGCAAACTGTTGCCGTTGCACATTGGCGCGCGCGCAAGACCGTGACGACGAACAAGTTTGCGTGCTGACAGAGGAAATCGGTTGTCCTACACTGCGCTCATGCAAAACTTTTTCCTGTGCGTCTTGGCGGGAGCCGTGAGTGGCGCAGTGGCTGCATTGTGTGGTGTTGGTGGCGGCATCATTCTGGTGCCGGCGTTTGTGTTTCTGTTTCATTTACCACAGAAAAACGCCGTGGCCACCTCGTTGGCAGCCATCATTCTGACCTCCGTAGTCGCCTCCATCCGCAACAGCAGCAATCAACTGGTGGACTGGAAAATCGCCATACCGGTAGCGGTTAGTGCCGCGCTCGTTGCTTGGTTTGCGGCCGACTGGTTACGACAAATGTCCAACGTGACACTGACACGAATTTTTGCCGCGGTGATGATCCTGGTCGGCGTGCGGATGCTTTGGCTGACACGGTGAAGGCGAGTTGCGTTTGTGTCGAGTTTGGCTATAGTGAAGACGTCGCAAAACCGATTCCACACGGGGGCGAAACGGATTCGACTTTGTGGAGTGGGCGTGAGCGGCATGCCGAGGTGGTTCGGAGGCCTCGTTAAACACCGGACAACCAAACACAAAAGCCAACGAAGAGCTGGCTCTCGCGGCCTAAGTTCCGCGACGTTCCGCTCGTGACACCTGCTAGCGGGACGGAACGAGGCAGCAGGTTAGTTCGTGGATGTTGTCTTCAGGTCCACGGGCGAAATATCTACTGGAGACTGGCGCGCGTCATGGCCTGTCTGCCGGCAGTGACGCGGGCGAGACCCAAAGGCGGGCTAAGCATGTAGTCGTTCACGTTGACTTCGCAGAGGACGTGGGTTCAACTCCCACCGCCTCCACCATCCTGATATGAACTCAGATTTCATTCCCAAGACCATGCGAGCCATGGTGCTTGCCCGGCCGCATACGGAACTGCGCCTGCAAGAACTCGCTGTGCCATCGCCGTTGCCCCACCAGGTTTTGATTCGCGTTCACGCCTGTGGTGTCTGCCGAACTGACCTGCACATCATGGATGGCGAACTGACAAACCCGAAACTGCCATTGGTCCTCGGACATGAGATCGTCGGCGAGGTTATCGCCACGGGAAAAGAGGTTACCCGTTTTCGAGTGGGCGATCCCGTTGGCGTGCCGTGGCTCGGCTCAGCCTGTGGTCATTGCCGCTACTGCCGCCAAAACCAGGAAAACTTGTGCAACACCCCGCAGTTCACCGGCTACACCGTTGATGGCGGATACGCCGAGTACACGGTCGCACACCAACACTTCTGTATTTCCCTCCCCCCGCGCTACCTCAATGTCCACGGTACACCGTTGTTGTGCGCCGGCTTGATCGGCTATCGTTCCTATCGAATGATCGGTAACAATGTGGAGCGGCTCGGCCTCTACGGTTTCGGCGCGGCGGCGCACATCCTGGCACAGATCGCCGCCTATCAGGGCAAGAAACTCTACGCTTTCACCCGACCGGGCGATATCGAAGGACAACACTTTGCTCGCAGTCTCGGCGCCACCTGGACGGGTGGTTCCGACGCGCCTCCTCCCGACGAACTCGATGCCGCCATCATCTTTGCACCCGTCGGCGCGCTCGTACCGGCGGCATTGCGTGCCGTCAGAAAAGGCGGCGTCGTTGTTTGCGGCGGCATTCACATGAGCGACATCCCTGCTTTCCCCTATCGCCTTCTTTGGGAAGAGCGAGTTCTCCGATCGGTGGCCAATCTGACCCGCCGCGATGCCGAGGAATTTTTTGCGGCGGCATCAGAAGTTCCCCTCAAAACCACGGTCAAAACCTTCCCACTCGAAGCCGCCAACGAAGCCCTGGCGCGTCTCCGCGACGGCACACTCAACGGAGCGGCGGCCCTGGAAATGCCTTGCACCAGAACGACATCTGCCGCTATGGTTGCCACATGAAAATGGAAATCCTGGGACTTGCCCTCTTGTTGGCCGCGAGTGTGTATGCTGAAACGACTCCGATGGATTCGCCGTTGTCGGAACAGCAGGAAACCACCATCACCTGCGAGTTGTCTGCCGTGCCCCATCCGCAGGAAATCCCCGTCTTCGATTCCGCCAAGGACAGCGACGCCGCCAAGGGCACCTATCACTACAAGCTCTGGATTCCCAAGGGGTACCACGCCGACCCGCAACGCCGATGGCCCTGCATGTTTATTGCGTCCGCCAGCGGCAATGCCAACATGGGTGCGATGGCGCCGTGGCTCAAGGCCAACGGCTACATCGTTGTGATGCTCGTCGAATCCAAAAATGGCCCGTGGTCGCCCATCATCGGCAATTTCCTGGCGGCTCACGATGACGTCGTCCGTCGTGTTCGCATCCAGGAGGGACTGAAGTTTGCCACCGGGATGAGCGGTGGCGCCCGTGCCAGTTCTGTCTTTGTCCAAATCCGTCCTGGTTTCTGCGGTCTGATCCTGCAAGGCGCCGGTGGTTCATTCGACAGCAGAGGCAATTACCACTTCGCCGGGCTGAAACGCAATCCCGCCCTCTGTATCGCCATGACCATGGGAGAAACCGACAGCAACAAGAACGAAGTGCCCCGCGTCAAGGCGGCGCTGGGTTCCATGAAGTTTCTGCCGTTAATGTTCAAAGGCGGCCACACATGGGCGCCCCAGGAGACCTTTGAAGAAGCCATTGCGTGGGTGGAACGCAATGTGTATGAAGAAGGCCCGCCGAACCCCGCTTTCAAACCGATCTATCTTCAGCGTTTCAAGGCCATGGCGGACCAGTTCAACGCGACCGAAGCCCCGGTGGATCGCTATCGAATGGGTAGCCGTCTCCTAAAATTCGCCCAAAACCGCCAGCTCACCATGGAACCCGCCGTCGTTCCCGTGCTGCGCACCACGCAGGCCGAACTCGCCACGCTCCGCACCAATCCCAAGGTCGCCAGCGAAATCATGGCGGAGATGACTCGCCACCGTTGACCGAGCCGGTGGAAGATGTTTTCCGCCGTTTGCTGGACGTCGGCTCCGCCGCAGAACCGCTGTATTGCTTGTCATATTGTTCGACGAACGGTGGTATTTGCGGGGCGTTTTTGTAGGCCTGCTCGTTCTCCAGACACGGTAAAACCTCCTCCCACCATCGGTCGTATGCCTTGTCGAGTTTGGCCACAATGTCGGGGTGTTGAGCGGCGATGTCGGTTTTCTCGCCGGGATCGTTTTTCAGGTCGTAAAGGAGCCAGTTATTTTTCTCGCGTACCATCAGGTACTGTCGCCACCGAATACTGCACACTCCGTATTTGACCGGCTCCCCGCCGACGGGCCAGCGCCCAACATGGGTAAACAACATCCGATCCTCGTGCCAGGCCGCTTGCGGATTCTCCAACAACGGCACGAGACTGAACCCGTCAAGACCGTCCGGTGTCTTTGCCCCGGCCAACTCGGCCAGCGTCGGCAACAGGTCCACGTGCGCGACGAGTTTCTCACAGGTCGCCGGCGTCAATGTGCCCGGCCAACGCCACAACGACATCGCCCGCGTGCCGCCGTTGTTGGCGCTGCCCTTGTGACCGCGCATTCCGGCGTTGAAAATGTTGCAACCCGCGGTGCCGCCGTTGTCGTTCATGAAAATGACCAGAGTGTCCTTCTCCAGGCCGAGCGCCTTGAGTTTGGCGAGCAGTTTGCCCACGTTGTCGTCAATGTTGGTGATCATGCCGAGGAATTTCGCCTCATTGGGCTTAACCGTGTTCGCATAGATCTTTTCGTACTCGGTCGGACAATCCAATGGCGCGTGCGGCGCGTTCGGCGCGATGTAGGCCAGGAACGGTTTCTGTCCTTTGACCGACTCGATCCATTTCATGGCCTGCCCGAAGAACACGTCGGTACAATACCCGCTGGTTTTTACGAACCGGCCGTTGTGTTTGATGATCGGGTCGAAGTACTTGTTACCGGGCACATCGGCACAACTACCGGCAAACCGTTGGCCAATACCGCCCGCGCCGTGAATGAAGACCTCGTCGAAACCGCGTTTGTCGGGCTGATACGCATCCTCATCGCCCAGATGCCATTTGCCGAAGATACCGGTGGTGTAGCCGGCGGACTTCAACACCTGCGCCAGCGTCGTCGTTTTCAAGCTCATCCGTTCGCGCTCGCGGATGGTGTGGGTGACGCCGTTTTTGAACTCGTGTTTGCCGCTGAGCAACGCCGAGCGCGTCGGCGAACAGGTCGGGCTGACATGAAAATCATCAAAACGGACCGACTCGTCGTAGAACCGGTCCAGATGCGGCGTTTTGATGACGGGATTGCCGTGACGCCCCAGATCACCGTATCCCTGGTCATCGGTCAGAATCACGACGATATTGGGACGTTTGCCGGGCAGCGCCCCGGCGGCAGCCAGACATGGCAGACAGAGCGACAGGAGCAGACATTGGTATTTTCTCATGGATTCACCAGCGTGAGGGTGATGAGGCGGACATCGGCCACTTGTTTACCGGCGACACGGAGAGCGCGCAAGGTCAAAAGGCCGCGGCCTCGTTCGAGTCGAAACCGTCCGAGCGACAGGGCGCGAAAATCTTTCTGATACGATTCTCCTTTTCGTGGCACGCGGTCTTCGCCCGTGTTCAACGGCGGATCCCATCCGGGCGATACCAGTCCTGTCAACTTCGCATTGTGAAAACTCAGTTCGATCATTGAGCCGGCATCATCGGGCGGACAGGTGTAGTAAAGCACTGCGTCGTATTCGCCGCTGGTGTGAACGGCAATGTCCCAGGTCATCGAATCGTCGGGCGATGTCCAGTGAGTGAAGTAGGAACAATTGGGAGCATTGGCGCTGCGGTGAACGTTGCCATGCGGGACGCCGTCGCGCGCTGGCAGCGGCGTCATCGGAAACTCACGGTAGCCGACGGTAAAGGGGCGGTCGTCATTTGGCGGCGGTAGGCTTGCGCGAAAGTCGGCAACGGCTTGGGTGAGTCGCACGGCGACATCGGATCGGTTGATCGGGGTGGTTTGAGACGGGTCGGCTATCATGTCAAAGAGAGTTCCCTTGTCATCGAGGCGGTATTGCTGTGTGCGTGCACTAATCTTGTTGCCCCACTGATTGAAAATCACGCGGTCCGGCCAGTCCGTGGCGGAACCGAGCAACAGTGGCGAGAGGTCCTTTCCGTCGAGTGTCGTTTTTTCAATCAACGGCACGCCGGCAAGACTGGTTAATGTCGGCAGCAGGTCAATCGCGCCCGCGATTTGTCGAACGACCGTGCCGGGTTTGAGCCTGGCGGGCCAGCGCATGAACAACGGGGATCGGACCCCGCCCTCGTCGGTTGAGCCTTTGATCCCTTTCATTCCGCCGTTCCAGCGTTCGCTGTTCGGGCCGTTGTCGGAGAAGTAGATGACCATGGTGTTCTCGGCAAGTTTGAGTTCGTCGAGCTTTTTCAGGATGCGTCCGACGTTCCAGTCAATGTTCTCGCACATGGCCAGCGCGCAGCGGGTCACGGCCAGTTTCTCGCGGTCGCCGTCTCTGCCGCGCAGGAGAATGGGTTTGTCTTTGAAACGATCCCAGTACTCATCCGGAACACAGAATGGTGAATGCGGCGTATTGAAGGGAAGATAACAGAAGAAAGGGCGGGATCGGTTTCGTTCGATAAACGCAAGGGCATGTGGCGTCAGGTCGTCGGCGATGAAGCCTTTGCCGCGAACAAATCGGCCGTTATGTTCCAGGGGCGGATCGAAGTACTGGCCCCAGTGGCCGGAGGTGAATCCGTAAAATTCGTCAAACCCGCGCGCGTTTGGATGATACGGCCACTGGCTGCCGTTGTGCCATTTGCCGAATGCGCCCGTGACATACCCGGCGGTCTTGAAAGTGTCGGCGATGGTTTTCACTCCCGGCTCGAGGCGTTCTTGTCCGGTAGAAACACCCCGCACGCCGTCGCGCGCATGATAGCGTCCTGTGAGAAACTCGGCGCGCGTCGGTGAACAGACCGGGCAGACGTAAAAGCGGTCGAACATCACTCCGTCTCGACCCAGCGAATCTATATTGGGCGTGGCGAGATTGGTGTTGCCGTGGAGACTGAGGTCGCCCCAGCCCTGATCGTCGGAGAGGATGACAACAACATTGGGGCGTTGCGCCATCGCGTTGATTGCCAGAATCCCGAAGAGAAGCAGCCAATAATGTTTCATGAGGGAACCTCCGGCAACTATTTACGGAACCAGCTTGAGGGATGTGATTGGATTTTTTTGGTTTCGGGCATGGCGCCCCCTTTGGTGGTTAGGTTCCTGGTTTTGACTTGTTGATTCTGTTTCGTTTTCTTGTTTCCAGTGGTTTTTAATCTCCCCTTTAGACGGCTCGTAGCAGCAGCAATTCAATGCGCGCCGCACCTTCGACTTCTGCCGATTGCGCTCTTTCTGCTCCTCGCTCAGCGACCAATTCCGATACATCCGCTCGTGCACCTGACTGGTAACTTGATTCGCTGCCAACATCGCTTCCGCTTCCGCACTCTGATACGCACTGTCGGCATACACCTCGCCCCCGGTGCCCTCCACCAGCAATTCCAGCATCTGCAAGTCATGCACACGAGCATCGTCACCGTATATGACTCGATGAGTTTGCTTTTCGTATCCACCTTGATGTGATCCTTCTAGCCGTAATGCCGCTCGTCGTTCTTCCACGTCCACCTTCTTCTGCTGCTGTTTCGCGGGCTGTTCGGCCCACGCCACCGCTCTGGATCGTCATGTTCTACTTTCGCTCGCTGCGCTGGCGCGGCATGTCCACAAAACGGACGTCCACCAGCTTATCAAGTTGCGCCAATAACCCACGCGCGCGCAACTGCTCATCGAACAGCGCAAACAGTTTCTCGAAAATCCTCGCTTCGATCAACACTTCCCAAAAGCCGAGGCCGACGAGACGCCGCTGTCATGTATGGCAATCCCAGATCGTGTGGGCATCCGGTACCCTTGTCGGCCAACGCCCGGCCGATGAACTGTTGGGGACCAAGGTGGGCGGCGATCGGATATTCGGCCGCCTTGTCGGAGAGGTTGTAGAAGCGTTGTGCCACCAGCGCCTTGAACATTTTCAGAGAGTTGTGAGGGCGTGGTCCGCCGGGGCCTTGGGCGGGTTGATTCCAGATGCTTTCGACCAGTGGGTGAAAGCATTCCCAATCAATAACCTCATCGAGGCGCTCAACGGATTGCCTTTCGCGAGTAGCCATTGGGTGCGCAGTTCCACATCAAAGGGTCCGGGAGCTTTGGATGCCTCATATTGTCTTATGCGACATGATGATAGTCGGCTCTGTTTTCGATTCACGATTTTACCTTCTGCGTCACTTTTTCCTGAGTTACCGGAGGTGCCCGCGAATTCGGCCACGTCAATGCTATATCGTTGAAGCATGGATTGGTTCTCCGCGTGTCGCTCGAGGAGTAACCACCATGATCCTCCTTTTTGCTCAACCTTCCACAAACTACCCATCCGCAAATGCCATTCCACGCCCAGGAATACGACACGAAACCACGGTGATTTCTGACATAATAGATCTCGATCCCCTCCTTTCTTGCTTGGTTAGACCGAGTCCTTCAGCTTCTTCTCCAACCGACAATCTTCTGACAACAGCTCGCTGGCCACCCCTAAATTGCATATTTTTCCTCCATTTTGCGCAAAGGGATAGTATGGTGAAGCGGATATGCAAAAGGTACCGCGTGTGTTGTTGTTGTTGGAGTCGTCCCGGGCCTCTGGACGGGCGTTGTTGCGCGGAATCGCCAACTATGCCCGACATCACGGTTCATGGGCCTTTTACTGGCAGCCGCACGGCCTGGAGCAAGGATGGCCGCAACTCGACACCATGGATGCGCAGGGTGTCATCCTGCGCGACGTGGACAAAGTAAAGGAAGTGGTCGCGCGCAAGTTGCCAGCGGTGGTGGTGGGGCATCAACTGGCAGAGGTTGCCGGACTGATCAACGTGGTAACCGACTCGGCCAAGGTCAGTCAACTGGCAGCAGACCATTTGCTGGAATGCGGGCTTCGGCATTTTGCCTTTTGTGGGTATCCTGACAAACTCTGGTCGCAAGCACGCGGCGAACATTTTGAACGTTATCTGAGAGAGCGCGGCCACCGCGTATTTTTTTATCCGGAACGCGAAGCGTCCCACCTGACATGGAAACAAGAACGGCAATTGATGGCGCGGTGGTTAAAATCGTTACCGATGCCGGTGGGACTGTTGGCCTGCAATGACGACCGTGCCGTGGATGTGATCGAGGTGTGCAAAATGACCGGGCTGCACCTACCGGATCAAGTCGCGCTGGTCGGAGTGGACAACGATGATCTAGTGTGTGAACTGTCGGACCCGCCGCTGAGCAGTGTCGTGTTGAATTTTGAACGCGCCGGTTACGAAAGTGCTCAAGCATTGGACCAACTCATGCGCGGCAAAAAAGTAAAATCCAACAAGATCATCGTCCACGCCACCCATCTTGTGCCTCGTCAATCCACCAATGTATTGGCCATCCAAGACCCGGCCGTTGCCAAAGCCGTCCAATTCATCCGCTCCCATGTCAGAAACAATCCCCGCGTCAACGACGTCGTGCGGGTAGCCGGAGTATCACGACGGCTGTTGGAATATCGCTTCCAGACGGTCCTGGGACACACGATTCTGCAAGAGATCCACCGGGTTCGTGCCGACCAAATTGCGCGAATGCTGATAGAGACAAACCTTACGGTGGGAGAAATCGCCTCCACTCTCAACTACCCCAGCATCCAACATGTCGCCCGATTCTTTCGCAAGGTTATGAACCTGACTCCCTTGGCCTACCGTAAACTCCACGGTAAAAAATAACTTTTCACCTCCCACTCCATGGCGACGTTACCGGCGAAAACGGGACGATCCTAATTGCCCAACAACAATGGGTCAGTTGATCGCTCGCCTTACCACAACCACATCATTGACAGAACGCACTTGCGCAAAATGGTGAAAAAAATACGCGATCTGGTGTTGTGATCCCATTATCCCCATTACTATAAGTTGGCAAGAGAAAGAACCTGACAAAAGTTGGAGAACCAAACATCGTGAAGGCTTGTAATCTTTTCCTCATAGTTCCAACTGCCCTCTGGGCAATTTTCCTCGCGCCCTCCAGTGCACAAGCGCAAGCCACTTGGACCGGCAGTACCAGTCAACAATGGACCAACTACGCAAACTGGAGTATCACCCCCGCCGGCCAAAACGTCATCATCAACACACTCTCCGGTAACTACCCCGTCGTTACCGACACACCATTGTGGAACCCTGTGGACATCATCATCGCCAACGGCGGCTCCAATGTCGGCCGCCTCGACCATTGCTCGGGCGCCCTCCAAACCGGCAGTGTCGCCACCAACGGCAACTGGTTCTTTGTCGGCCGCGCCTCCAACACTGCCACCGGCTACTACAACCTTGCCGACACCTCTGTCAGCGGCGATGGCATCACCGGCTTCGGACTTGGCTCCGGCACCCTCACCGTCGGAAAACTCTGGATCGGAGGCGCCCGCTATAACGAGGGCGGCACCGGCATCGTCCGCATCAACACCTCTGGTGGTATCACCGCCAACTCCATCCAGGACTTCGGCAACAGCCGCGCCGCCCTGTGCCTCGCCTATGGCTCCGGCAGCAGCGGCACCGTCTATCTCGAAAACGGCACCCTCCAAATCAACAGCGAAATCTGGGTCGGCTTCTCCGGCACCGCCCTCTTCCATCAAACCGGCGGCACCGTCAACAGCACCGAATACTTCGTCATCGGACGCAACAGCGGTGCTGCCGCCACCTACAACCTCGCGGGGGGTACCGTCAACGCTGCCTCCTCACTGGGTTTTGCTGTTCTTGGCTCTTTTGCCGGTAGTGCCGGGACCTTGAACGTCAGCGCCGGCACATTCACCGTCGCCGCCGGCCACTCACTTTACATCGGCGAGGGCGGCACCGGAACACTAACAGTGTCCGGAAGCGGCTTGGTTGTGGTATCCAACGCCACGTATGGTGTCCGTCTGGGCGTCAACTCTGGGGCAGCCGGCACGATCAACCTCAACGGTGGTACCCTTCAAACAACCCTCGTATCTCAAGGCAGCGGAAACGGCACCCTCAACTTCAACGGCGGCATCCTCCGGGCCAACAAAGACAACGCCACTTTCCTCCAGGGACTCACCGCCGCCAACGTCAACAGCGGCGGCGCGTTCATTGACTCCTCCGACTTCACCATCACCGTTGCCCAGAACCTCCTCGACGGCGGCGGCGCTCTCACCAAACTCGGCACCGGTACCCTCATCCTCTCCGGCGCCAACAACTACACCGGCGGCACCGTCATCAGCAACGGCGTCCTCCAGTTCAACACCTCCGGCTCTTTGCCCACTTACGGACTCGTCACCGTTGGCGCATCGGGAGCTGCCGCGTTCAACCGCACCACTCTCCAAGACGTGTTGGACTACCAGATCAACACTGCTTCCCTCGGTACCATCGCCCTCCTGGCCACCAATGCCGGAGAGAATATCAGCTTTGCTCAGGCCAACCTCTCCAACGCCTTCCTTGGCGCCATCGGCAACATCACCTACGGCGGCACCTACACACCCTATGGCAACGAATACCGTCTCGGCGGCGGCAACGGCACCCTCACTTTCACCAACGCCATCGGCGCCGGCACCAACATCACCATTGGCGGTGGCGGCGGTCTTAGCGTCGTT
>CAZISE010000032.1:0-39522 GCA_964541945.1 uncultured Verrucomicrobiota bacterium | reverse complement strand
TTCTCAGCCACTACACCCACGAACATTACGGACGACGAATGATCGAGGCGTTGGAAGCATTTACGTCAGAACCGCCCGATCCCTTGCCGAACCACAACTCGTAGCTGACAGCCGCGTACATCGTCAGTAACCAATCCACCGGCAAACGGTACCGCAGATACCATTCGGTGATTACCAGGACCTCAGTGCTCATCACCACCAACCCCATCAGCAACGCCAGATGCGAAACCTCCAGGCGCCGCAACCGCCACCAACCGCACACGCCAGCAGGAAAAATCAGCAGCCAATACACGGTTGAAATCGCGCGATGGCGCGGCGACATCATCCCTGTGAACGGCCCCAGCGTGGCACGCAGGCGAATGAAACACAGTTTTCCATACTGCGCGGGATTCTCGCGGATCCAGAGCCAGGCAGCCCGCGCCGGGTTGCCCCGCCCGCGCCGCCAGTAGTCATCGTAACGGCGTTGTTCTTCTGCCGAAGGCCGCCAATTGCTCCATGGATTGCCCGGCCGTCGCTCCCACAAACTCGTCCAGTTCATGGACTCGTAGTAGGGATTGTTGGCCTCCCAGACAATCCCGCCGGTGTCGGTCTGATGAAGGGAATCGCCGCGAGCCACCCAAAACGGCAACGCCGTTTTGATTCCCATGACGACCAGAATCGTGACCACCCCAACCAACGCCGCCCATTGCCGTTGCCGGCTTGCCCGGACTCCCAACCACAATGCCCCAGCCCCGGCCATCAACAGAAAACCGGCCTGCGTAAATGTTCCCGCGACCAATGCCGTCACAAACAGAATCCATGCCCACGGTTTCGGCCACCACGTCGCCGCCCACATCGCCAATGCGACCCAGAACAACAGCAGACACGTCGGATTGATGGAACCGACATACATGGCAAACCGCAGATTGATCAGAAACAATCCTGTCGCCAGCAGAGCTGTCTGCCACGCCTTCCGCGGCGCGATCCGATACGTCGCCAGCCCCAGCAACAACGCCGTCGCACCCGCCAGCGCCGCCTGCGGCACCACCACCGAGAGCAGACGGATCCCCCCCCACCGCATAACCGCCAGCGAGAAAATAGGCGTACAGCGGCGCGTGACTGAAAAAACTTCCCGACCTGGTTCGTGGCACCCCCGTCCGCAGTGTTTCCATGGCGGCGCGATTGTAAGCGGCAGCGTCATGTTCATGATCGCTGTTCCAACCCGCGTAACAGGTCAGAAAACTCTCCTCCTCGTCTCGCAGGGAAGGCGGCCGTTGCGCCCCTTCACCGCGCAAGGCATAGTACAAGCCAAATCCTCCATGACCCAATGCAGTCATCAGGACCAGCAACCACAACCACCACCACCGGCCGGACGGCGCCGATTGTTTGTCAACGTCCGAGCGCATGAGAAAGGTTTCTACCAGACCGGCCTCTCTTTGGCCAGCGGGCGTATCTTGACACTGCCACCCTTGATTTGTAGGGCGTGATGCCCCGTGTCGTTTCGGGGTATCCCGCCGAAACCCGGATTTCCCAACGACACGGCGCGATGCCCGCACAATAGACATCGCTTCCTACAGCACGTTGTCCTTGCTGTCAGGGTGACCGTGTTCCGATGCGTTCTTGGCCGGGTTTTCCGGCATATTCTTGTTGGTCGGGAAACGGAAATCGGCTAGAGTATTGCCATGGCAATCACCGCAAAACCATCGTGGCGCGACGTGCTGGCGGATGTGCAGCAGCGACTGCCGGTCGGACAACAATTTGCGCAGGAGGCGTTTACCAGCGATCATCGCCACTTGGTGATGGTCAAGGTAAACCAACTGCGACCAGACACGTTTTATTGGTTCGACGAAATGACTGTCTGCGCTCTGTTCGAGGCGGTCATGGACGATGCGGTACACCGCAACGGAGGCCGCCTGACACTCAGCTACACGGCCTCCGACGAACTGAAAGCGCATGTTCACCGCCTTCAACACGCGGCCAGCAAACTGGAACAAATCCGCGTTCTCTCCGTCGGTCGCCCGCTCAACCAGATTCGCAACACCCCGCGTCTGGACTACTTCGATATTGCCGGGACGCCTCTTGCCCCCTACCGGATTGTCCTGGCAGAAGGCCGCATCCCGCGCCTGTTTATCGTCCGCGAAGAACGTTCCACCGCTGCCGCCGCGCCGCGTAGTCTCGGTTTTTTCAGCAGCGACGGCGACATGGTGGACGAGATGGCCGAGGAGATTGAGGCGCTGACACGCGGCATCGGACGGCGTCTGGCCACGTTTGAGCGGCTCCAGCAACTTCATCAAACCACGCAACAAATCAGCCGCGAACTGGAAAGCTACGCGCGCCGCATGGAACTGGCCGTCCAACGCGCCCGCCGCCGCCCTGACCTGTTGACCCCGGCCCGTTTTGAACGGATTGTGGCTCAATCCATCTCCAAGCTGGAGACCCTCAAGGAGATTCCGCAACGCGCGTTGCGCGCGATGAACAAACCGCAGCGCTGACGGGTTATGGATGTGTTTGGCTCAGGCATTCCCATCGGCCGGTATTTTGGCATACCGGTCCGGCTGCATTTTACGTTTGTCATCTACGCGGTTTTTCGCCTGATGGAAACCCAACACCTGTGGCTCGGCCTGGCATTTCTTGCCGGCCTCTACTTCTGCGTCCTGCTCCACGAGTTTGGTCATGCGCTGGCCGCCCGCTGGTGCGACGGGGAAGCCACCGATATCCTGTTGTGGCCGCTCGGCGGACTGGCGTTTTGCCGTCCGGCATGGCATCCGATGGCGCACCTGATCACCTCGGCGGCCGGGCCGTTGGTAACATTTGCGCTAACGGTTCTGTTCATGGGCGCCATGTGGCTGATCAGCCTCGTGAACTGGCCATGGACGGGTATGACTTATCTCTACTGGTTCGCCAAACAGATGGCCTGGCTCAACGGATTTCTGTTGGTCTTCAATCTCATCCCTGCCTTCCCGATGGACGGCGGGCGTATTTTGCGCGATCTGCTCTGGTTCTGGCTGGGCGCGGAAGATGCCACCACCATCGCGGTCGCGGTCAGCCGCATTCTGGCCGTCATCGGCGGCGTGTGGGGAATCTACACGAGCCAATACATGCTGGTGATGGTGGCGCTGTTTGTCTTCATGTCGAGCGGCCACGAACGACAGGTGTTGGCGACGGAATCGAGCGGGGTCTATGGATTTTCCATCCGCGAGCGTTTGCGGCGCGGCAGCCGGCGGCGACGATTCTCTCAAGGGGTTGCTTCTCTGCGGGAGGAGGCATCGGCGGCATTTCACCGCTGCGCGATCTGCGGAAAAACCGAGCATGATGATCCCGATCTTGTTTTCCGCGTGTGCACGGATTGTTCGGGCGGACAGGAGTATTGCCAGGAACACCTTGAATCTCACACCCATGTTTAACACTTGCGCGGCAGCATTCCTCGAATAAGTTAGCAACGGAAGGAGTAAGAAAAAGTGATGAAACGATTTTCCAAACGATGCTTGGCGGTGGCGGCAGCGATAGGGATCGGTTTGCTTGCAGGCACAACCGCCCAGGCGTCCAGCGCCTATGCGGTGAGTTTCGGATATGGGCGGGGTTATCCCGGCTGGGGTCATCACCATGGATGGGGTAGCCGTTACAGTTTCGGTTTTTCCTATTTCTACACGCCGCCGGTTTACTATTATTACCCGCCGCCGATGTATTATGTGGTACCGGCGCCTGTCTATTACTACACGCCGCCGCCGCCGCCGCCACCGCCCCGAACGTACTATGCGCCGCCACCCGGTCCCGCCTACTACTATTCGGGCGGCGTGATGTACCGGTATTAACCCCCGGTGGCGCTCAGGGGCGCGCCCTTGTCGGCGCGAGACCTCCGACGAAGAAAAAGGAGGAAGGGTCGCGTCTTTGTCAGTGCCCTTGTCGTTCCGGTCGGGACCAAAAGAACCAAGCAGAGGAGAGCGAAGCAGGATCGGCGGCTCGATCCACTCCGGCGGTGAGGGACGGCCCTGCGTGGCGGCTTTCAATGTTTCAAATCGCGCCATGACCCGCGCAACGACGGCTGGACTTCTCCGCCGGTTTGGACAATGATGGCGGCCCAAACGAAAGAACCATCGTATGGCAACTTATTTTTCCCGAGGCTCGGTCACCGACACTCTCACGACGGCAGACAAACGCGCGGCGTTGGTACAGGCGTTGAAAGCCATCGGTAAACCGTTGCGGCGCATCCTGATTCTGCCGCCGGACCACACGCGACTGAACTCGGACGCCGGCGAACTGACACGCCTGCTCTATGAGTTGCTCTCGCCGTCGGCGCAGGTGGACATCATGCCGACGCTTGGCACGCACTCGCCGATGAGCGGGGCGCAGTTACGGATGATGTTCGGCGACAGTATCCCGCTGGACCGGTTCAAAGTTCACGACTGGCGCAACAATATCCGACGTGTAGGCACCATACCGGGCCGTTTGCTGAAAGAATGGTCAGAAGGCCGCGTGGATTATGATGTGAACGTCGAGGTCAGCAACACACTTTTCGGCAGTTACGACCTCATTCTTTCGGTGGGTCAACTCGTGCCACATGAGGTTGTCGGTATCGCCAACTACACCAAAAACATCATGACCGGCGCGGGGGGCGCCGACACGATCAACAAATCGCATTTCCTCGGCGCAGCCTACGGCATGGAACGGATGATGGGTCGCATTGATACGCCCGTGCGAAAACTCTTCAACTACGGCGTTAAAACGTTCCTCGGCAACCTGCCGATTGTGTATGTGCTGACGGTCATGCAGAAAGACAACGCCACCGGCGCGATGGCGATGCGCGGTCTGTATATCGGCGACGATGACGCCACGTTCGAGATGGGCGCAAAACTGTCGCAAAAGGTCAACCTCGACCTGCTCGACGCGCCGTTGAAGAAGGTGCTCGTTTATCTTGACCCACACGAATTCAAAAGCACCTGGCTCGGCAACAAAGCGATTTACCGCACCCGCATGGCCATGGCCGACGGCGGTGATCTTGTCATCCTCGCGCCCGGCCTCAAAGAATTCGGCGAAGACCCCGAGATTGACCGTCTCATCCGCAAATACGGTTATCGGGGCACGCCCGCCACGCTGGCTGCCGTGAAAGCCAATCCCGAACTCGCCCGCAACCTCAGCGCCGCCGCGCACCTGATTCACGGTTCCAGTGAGGGTCGTTTCCGCATCACCTATTGTCCCGGCCCCGGCATCAGTGCGGAAGAGGTTCGCGGCGTTGGTTTTGAGGTGGGCAATTTGAAGGATTACCCGGTGGAACACTTGAAAGACGGTTGGAACGGCGACCTTTTCTACATCAGCAACCCGGCTCTTGGCCTCTGGGCACTCAAGAGCCAATTCCAGGAGAAACCCGCATGAAATCATGGATCGCAGCTTTGTTGATCGCCGGCGCGCTCACCGCGCGTGCCGAGGAGAAACTCTTCGCCAAAGTCATTCCGTTGGTCCCGCCGGCCACGGACGCGCCCAAACAATTACAGCTCAAGACGGACGACAAAATTGTCACCTTGGGCGACTCGATCACTGCCGCCGGCGGTTACCAGCGGTTTGTCGAGCAGGTGCTCGCGGCCAACTATCCCCAGTTCACCGCCCTGAAGCTCATCAACGCCGGCGTCAGCGGCAACAAAGCCGAAAACATGATCGCTCGCTTTGACAAGGATGTGTTGGCGAAACAGCCTACCATCGTCACCATCAACGTCGGCATCAACGATGTCTGGCACCGCCTGAAAAACCCGCACGACGACAACGTGTTGAAGACCTACCGCGAGAACGTCGCAAAAATGGTGGACAAAGCGCAGGCGGCCGGGGCGCGCGTCATTTTGCTGGCGCCGACGGTGATTCAAGAAAACCCGGACGCCGAAGGCAACAAACGTCTGCCGCTCTATGTCGCCGCCATGCGCGAGATTGCCGCCGAGAAAAAATGCCAGTTTGTGGACCTGCACGGCATGTTTTTGGAAGCCCTCAAACACAAACCCGCCACCGAAAAGGGCAATTGGCTCACCAGTGATGGGGTTCACATGAAACCGCTCGGCAACGCCATCATGGCGTTGGGGATCCTTCGCGCGCTGGGCGTGCCCGACGAGAAGAGTGCCGCCACCGAGATCACGGTGCCGCCGCCGAAGAAACCGGCCCCGTCGAAGAAGTGACCAGAAAACTCACGCGCGTGTCGCCGTAGGTGGCTTCGCGTTTCACGAGCCATGCCGCGCCGGGAATCAGGGGAACGCGCCGGGCCGATTCGAGCACGAACAGACCGCCGGGCGCCAGCGGCAACGGTTGCGCAAGCAGTTTTTGCGCCGCTTCGCCATAGGGCGGATCGGCAAAGATCAGAGAGAACATCTCTCCCAACGGCGGCAATTTGAAGACGTCGGCGCGCAACACCCGGAAGCGGCAGTCCGCACCGGGATGACGACGGAACGATTCGAGATTTCGTTCGATGGCGTCGAGCGAGGCGCGGGTATTCTCGACAAATGTGACAGCACGAGCGCCGCGGCTGGCAGATTCGAGGCCGAGCGCGCCGCTACCGGCAAACAAATCAAGCACCGTCGCCCCGACAATGCGTTCGCCGAGACTGGAAAAAATCGCTTCTCGAACGCGGTCGGAAGTCGGACGGGCGTCGCCACGCGGCGCGGCCAGCGTCATGCCCCTGGCGATACCGGCAATGATGCGCATTATTTGAAGAGTTTTTGGATCCCCTTCTGAATCAGGCTTCCCGCGGCGCCTTTGAGGAGGGTTTCCTTGATGTCGTTTTTCGGGTTGTCGTACGGGCCGGTAACGTGAAAGGTGATGGCGAGAAAACCGTCGGGTTGTTTTTTGAAGATGTCACGAATTTCACTGGGCACTTTGGTGAGCAGGTCGGGCGCGACGGCCAAAGTCATTTCGTGGTTCAGAGAATAGTCCTCCAACGAGACAACGCCCTTGCCGGTGATTTGCACCTGTGGAGAGATAACACGGATGACAGGGGTTGGCATCTGGTTGTCGGCCATGGTGAACTCGAAACGGCACTCGGTGAAGCGGAGGTTGCGAAGCTCGTTGATCTGAAGCAGCAGCGCCAGGGTTTCGAGTAACGGGACGCCGATAAGCGTGCCGTTGACGATTTCCAGTTTGCCGTGGCCATTCATCGTGGCGAGACCACCGGTGCCGAGCAACGAGGTCTCGGCCTGGAGCTTGCCGGTGAGGACGGGTTTGGCGCCGGCTTCCTGAAGAAGCCGGGCCATGTCGCCATCTTTGACCTTGATATCCACGCTGTACTGGAAACCACCGGTCAGCTTCAACCCGACATCGCCGCTGACCGCGCCGCCGGCGAGCGTGCCGCTGAGCGGGGCGAGCGCGACGTGTTCGGCGGACATTTTGATGGGCGCAGCAATGTTGCGCGCGAACAGCGAGTTGGCGGCGCTAAGTGTTTCGATGCTGGCGTTGCCGCTGCCTTCCATTTGGGAGCCGCTGGTTTGGAGTTTGCTGGTTACGCTCAGGTTGCGGATGCGGGCCAGTTCCTTGTTTTTTTCGCCGAGGATCACAATCTCGGCATTTTCGAGCGCCAGTTTGGACAGGGTGATGTCGAGGCCGGCCTTGTGAGTGGCGGGCGGCGCAGCGGGGGCAGGGGCGGTCGTTTGAGCGGTGGTGGCGGTGGCGGCAGCGGCGGATTTGGCGCCGATCTGGTCGTAGTTCCATTGCCCCTTGTCATTGCGCACGAGGGTGATCACGGGTTTGCGCAATGCCAGCGTCTCGATCTGCACGCGTTTTCGCAACAATGGCCAGAGGTTGTAACGCAACACAAACTCCTCGGCGGTCAGCAGGGAGCCGTTGAATCCTTCGGGGTTGGCAATGGTCACGCCACGCAGCGTGATCCCGCTGAACAGGGAGATGTGAAGATCGTTGATCTGAACCTTTGTGCCGAGTGCGTCGTTGGCGGCGTTCAGCACGAGCCGTTTCACTTCGGGTGACTGGAGTTTGTGGTTGATGAAGACCGCCGCGCCCGCCAGCAGTATTCCCACGATGATGACCAACACCAACAGGAGCTTCAGCAGTTTCATTTTGATTCCTCCAAAAATAGGTTGGTTTGCCCGCCACTGCTCATACAATAGCGCAAGGAACGGGAAATGCCGAACTTTTTTGTTATCTTCAATCCGGCTGCGCGCGGTGAGAAATCACAGCGGCTTCGCCGGTTCCTCGAATTGAAGGCGGGCGCCGATGTTACGCTGGCGCCCACGCAGCGCGCGGGGGATGCGACGCGGTTGGCGGCCGAAGGGGCGGCTGCAGGTTACAAGGTGATCGTGGCAGCGGGCGGCGACGGCACGATCAACGAGGTTGTCAACGGCATCGGCGTTTCGGGCGTGTCGTTGGGTGTCTTGCCGCTGGGCACGGCCAACGTGTTTGCGCGTGAGTTGCGAATTCCCATGTCGTTGTCCCGCGCCTGGTCGGTTTTGGAACAACAACGAAGTCGTCTTTTGGATTTGGCGCTGGCGGAATTCGGGGGAGACCGTCGTTATTTTGTTCAGCTTGCCGGGGTGGGGCTGGATGCGCAGGCGGTGCGGCTGGCTCGTTGGGAGTTGAAAAAACGGCTCGGTCCGCTCTGTTACGTGTGGGCCGGGTTGGAGGCGTTGCGAACACGGACATCGCCGGTGGAGGTGGCCGGGGAGGATGGCGCGGTACTGGCGGCGGGGGCGGCGGTATTGGTGGGTAACGGGCGGTTTTATGGCGGGCCGTTGCGTTTGTTTCCGAGGGCACAACTGGATGACGGGTTGCTGGATGTGTGTGTGTTTGAAAAGGTGGGGTATCTCGGCGCGGCGCGACATGCGTTGGGTGTGTTGTGCGGCATCCACACCCGGTGGTGGGGTGTGAAATACTTTCAGTCCGCCCGGTTCACCTGTCGGGCCGCCGCGTCCGCGCCCGTGCAACTGGACGGCGAGGATGTGGGCAACACTCCCGTGACGTTTACGGTGCTGCCGAAGGCGTTGCGGGTGATCGTGCCGTGACAGGCGTCACATCGTCTCGAAATGGCTCATCAGTTTGAAGAGCCGGTAACGGTGTTCGATGTCGTGTGGCGTCAGCGTCTGAAGCCGTCCGAGGCTGAAGGCCTCGACGTTGTAACTGGCGATGACACTGCCGTAGATGACCGCCTTGCGCAACGTTTCGTGGTCCACGTGGTCCACGCTGGCCAGATAACCGGTGAAGGCGCCGGCAAAACAGTCGCCCGCGCCGGTCGGATCGTGGATGTCCTCCAACGGGTAGGCCGGAGCGCTAAAAAAGAAATTCTCGCCAAAGAGCAGGCAACCGTGCTCGCCTTTTTTGATCACGACGTATTTCGGTCCCCAGGCGCGGACGAGCCGTCCCGCCTTGATAAGGCTGGTCTGTTTGGTGATCTGGCGGGCTTCGCTCTCGTTGAGCACCAGACAGTCTATCTTGCCCAGCAGTTCCATCAACGGCGCCTGGGCCGTCTCAATCCACAGATCCATGGTATCAGCCACAACAAAACGCGGCCGCTCCATCTGCGAAAGCACGTGAAGTTGCAATTGCGGGGCGATGTTGGCCAGAAAAACGTAGGGGGTCCGACGGTAGGGCTCCGGCAACACGGGGCGAAACCGCTCGAACACATTCAGCGCCACTGAAAGCGTGCGGCGATTGTTCATGTCCCATTCGTACTCGCCCGACCAGCGGAATGTCTTGCCGTTGGCGATTTCCAGGCCGTCGAGATTGATCCGGTGTTTCCGATACAATTCCAGATACGCCTGCGGGAAATCGTTGCCGACAATCCCAACCAAATTTACCTCGGTAAAAAAACCGGCCGCCACACCCGCGTAACTGGCCGACCCGCCCAACAGGTCGCGACGCTCTTCCAGGGGTGTTTTCACGCTGTCCAACGCAATCGAACCGGTAATCAACACGCTCATGCCAGTCTCTCCTTGAATTCCGCGGCGGCTTTGACCACATCGGGCGCATTTAGAATGGCCGACACCACCGCGATGCGAGTCGCGCCCGCGGCCAACACCTCGCCCACATTGTCCAGTGTGATGCCGCCGATGGCAAAAAAGGGCGTGTGAACGCGCGCCGCCATCTGCTGGAGCAGGGCAAGCCCCACCGGCTCGCGGCCGGGTTTGGTTTGGGTGGCGTAGAGAGGGCCGACGCCGATGTAGTTGGCGCCATCCCGCTCGGCTTCCAATGCCTGTTTCAACGAATGCGTGCTGAGGCCGAGAATCTCCAGGCCCATCAGTCGTTGATGACGTTCGGCGCGCGGGATGGCAGCCCAATCCTCCTGCCCCAGGTGAACTCCGTCGGCGCCAATCTCATATGCCGCCTCAATATCATCGTTCATGATCACCGGCACAGGCGTCTCGGCAGCGGCGCGGACCACGGCGAGACCGATGGCGACGCGTTTGGAGTGTTTCTCCTTCTTGGCTCGCACTTGGATAATGTCCACGCCGCCCGCGATGAGCTGGCGGGCAACCTCCGCCGGGTCGCGTCCGGCCAGATAGGCGGTGTCCACAAACCCGTAGAGGCGACAATCGGTAATGGGGCGTTTTTCCACGGGGCAAAGGATACCAAATCGGACAAGCGTTGCAATTCTTCCGAAAGAAGGGTAAAAGTTTGCATCATGAAAACGTCACTTCTTCTCGCCGCCGTTGTGTTCGCCGCCCCGTGGGCAATGGCCCAGGATGAATCCGCCGCCGACAAGCTCGGTTGGAAACTCGCCGTTCATTCCTACACGTTCAACAAGTTTTCCATCTTCGATGCGATAGACAAGACCGCCCAGACCGGCGCGAAATACATGAGCGTTTCCGGCGGCGTGAACCTGCCCGACAACGGCAAGCTCAAGCGCGTTCTGACACCGTCGTTATCCGATGCAGATTTTGCGGCAATCCAAGCCCGAATGAAGGAGAAAGGGATCAACCCGAAGTTCGTTAACATGGGCGTCGTGAAACCGAGCGCCGACGAAGCGAAGAGCCGGGAGATTTTTGAGGGCGCCAAACGACTGGGCATTGATGTGCTCGTGGCCGAGCCGGAAGCCAAGAAACTCGAGGATCTGCCGAAGGTGATGGATGTTGTCGAGAAACTGGCCAAGGAATACAACATCAAGGTCGCCATCCACAATCATCCCAAACCGTCGTTTTACTGGGACCCGGAAGTGGTGTTGGCCGCCTGCAAGGGGCGCAGCCCCTTGATCGGCGCCTGCGCCGATGTCGGCCACTGGGTGCGCTCCGGTCTCGACCCCATCGAGTGTCTGAAGAAACTCGAAGGCCGCATCATTACGCTGCATTTCAAGGACCTCAACCAGAAAGCACCGAAAGCCCACGACGTTCCGTGGGGCACCGGCATCTCCAATGCCAAGGGAATGATGCAGGAGCTTAAACGCCAGGGATTCAAGGGCGCCTTCTGCATCGAATACGAGTACAACTGGGAAAACTCCGTCCCTGAAATCACCGAGTGCGTGAAATTCTTCAACGCCACCTGCGCCGAACTGGCAAAGTAAGCGTTTCCCTCATTCAAACAACAGGCGCGCGGGAAACCGCGCGCCTGTTTTGTCTTTCGATGTTCCGATTGATTATATCTTGGCGACCTTGACGGCCTTGAGGCGGCCGATCTTCGGTAATTCACCAACAATGGGTTTGGCGTAAGCGATGAACGCCGGGGTCACATCGTTGCCAGACTGAGCGATAAACTCGTCGGGCATGTGCCGGGTTTCCTTGGCGACGTTCTTCAATTCGACGCGCTCGATCCAGACCTGATATTTCTTGCCGGGTTTGCGTTTGATGGCGGTGCTGCCGTTGTCAAACTGGCCGCCGGTGGCGAACTTGACGGCCATCTGGCCGCAGAGACGCGCTTCCTTGGCGTCGGCCTCGCTGACGACACCAACGAAACTACGCTGGAGATAGCCGAAGGTGTCGGCGCGAACACGGGAGATTTGGGCTTTTTCCTTGATTTCCCTGGCCAACAGATCGCCGAGAGCGCCACTGCCGCTGAGCTGAACGTTACCGTGGCTGTCCACTTCCTTGATGAACTTGCTGGCGATGGCTTCGCCGTTTTCGTCGGCAATGCCTTCGCTGACGGCAACGACGCAGCGGTTGTACTTGGCATACACAGCTTTCACGTCTTCAACGAACTTGTTCATGCAGAACGGGCGTTCAGGCAGATAAATAAGGTGGGGACCATCGTCGGGATACACGCGGGCCAACGCCGAGGCGGCGGTGAGAAACCCGGCATGGCGTCCCATGACGACATTGATTTTGACGCCGGGCAGAGAGCGGTTGTCGAGGTTGTCGCCCATGAACGCCTGAGCCACGAACCTGGCCGCGCTGCCAAAGCCGGGGGTGTGATCGTTTTCGCGAAGGTCATTGTCAATGGTTTTGCAGATGTGGAAGCACTTCATCACGTAACCGGCTTTCTGTGCTTCCTCGTTGATGATGTGGGTGGTCTCGGCGCTGTCATTGCCGCCGATGTAGAAAAAGTAGCGAATGTTGTACTTCTGGAGGACTTGGAACACCTTGACGCAATCTTCGGGTGTCGGTTTTTTGCGGACCGAACCGAGGGCGGAGGAGGGCGTCCGGGCGACCAGTTCAAGGTTTTGACGGGTCTCCTTGCCGAGGTCGCAAAGGTTCTCTTCGAGGATTCCTTTGAGGCCGTGGAGAGAACCGTAGATTTTTTTGATTTCCTTGTGTTTTTTGGCTTCGAGGATGGCGCCGACGAGGCTTTGGTTGATGACAACGGTGGGGCCACCGCTCTGGGCGATGAGCATGTTTCCAGTGAGTTTGGCAGTTGGCATGGGACCGGATTCCTGGGTTATTGTTTTTCTGTGGCGGTGACCAGCGGTTGGGCGGTGGTCATCAGCCGTTCAATGAATGCCGTCGAGTAACGACCTCGACGGAAATTGGGGTCTTTGAGGATCAGTTGGTGCAGCGGGATGGTGGTTTTGACGCCGCGGACCATGAATTCGTCGAGCGCTCGCACCATGCGGTCGAGGGCTTCCCGGCGATCTTTGCCGTAGCAAATGAGCTTGGAAATCATCGAGTCGTAATAGGGCGGGATGATGTAGCCGCTGTACACGTGTTTGTCCACGCGAACTCCGTGACCGCCGGGAACGTGGATGAACTCGATTTTACCGGGGCAGGGACGAAAATCGTTGAAGGGGTCTTCGGCATTGATACGACATTCGATGGCGACGCGGTCAAAACTGACGTCTTTCTGGTCGTAGCCGAGTTCTTCGCCGGCGGCGATGCGAAGTTGCTCCTTGATGATGTCAATTCCGGTGACTTCCTCGGTAACGGGATGTTCCACCTGGACGCGAGTGTTCATCTCGATGAAGTAAAATTCCTTCTTCTCCTCGTTGAAGAGGAACTCGACAGTACCGGCATTGACGTATTTGACGGCTTCGGCAGCTTTGATGGCGGCCTTGCCCATCTTTTTGCGCAGGTCGCTGGTCATGACGGGCGAAGGCGATTCCTCGATGAGTTTCTGGTGGCGTCGTTGAATGGAACAATCGCGCTCTCCCAAATGGATGGTGTGCCCCTTGCTGTCGGCAAGAATCTGGAACTCGATGTGGCGCGGGTTTTCGATGTATTTTTCGATATAGACGCTGGGGTTGCTGAAGGCGCGTTCGGCCTCGGTGCGGGCAGTGTGATAGCCTTTGACGAGAGCGGGATCATTGTGGGCCACGCGCATGCCACGTCCGCCACCGCCGGCGGCGGCTTTGACGATGACGGGGTAACCGATTTTGTGGGCGACCTTGAGGGCTTCCTGCTCGTCGTTGACCGGGCCGTCGCTGCCGGGGACGACGGGAACGCCCGCTTTTTTCATGGTTTCGCGGGCGGCCACCTTGTCGCCCATGGCGCGGATGGCGCTGGAGGATGGGCCGATGAATTTGATGTTGCAGTTTTCGCAGACCTCGGCGAAATGAGCGTTTTCGGCGAGGAATCCGTAGCCGGGATGGATGGCTTCGACATCGCCGATTTCGGCGGCACTAATGATGCGGTCAATTTTAAGGTAGCTTTCGGAACTGGGGCCACTGCCGATGCAGACGGCCTCGTCGGCAAGCTGGACATGGAGGCTGTTGGCGTCGGCCTGCGAATAGACGGCCATCGTTCGAATGCCGAGTTCCTTGCAAGCGCGTATGATACGCACCGCAATTTCACCGCGGTTGGCAATCAGGATTTTGTCAAACATGCAGGTTATTTGGGACGAACTGCAAAGAGTTTCTGGCCGAACTCGACGGGTTTGGCATTTTCGGCGAGGATTTCGGTGATGACACCCTTACATTCAGCCTTGATTTCGTTCATCACTTTCATTGCCTCGATGATGCAGACGACGGTTTCCTCGTTTACCTCGGAGCCGACTTCCACATACGGCGGGGAGTCGGGCGACGGCGCCCGGTAGAACGTGCCGACCATCGGCGAGGTAATGTGTTTGCATTCGACGGCAGGCGCGGCGGGAGGCGGTGGAACTGCGGGAACGGGCGCCGCGGGCATCGGCGCTGGCACGGGCGCAACGGGAGGCGGACTAACAACGGCTTGTTGGATTCCTTCCGGGCCTCGTTTGATGCGAATTTTCAGCCCGTTGGACTCCATGGAAAACTCCGAAAGGTCGTTTTCCTTCATCATTTCGATGATGGCCTTGATTTGTTCGAGTTCCATGTCTTTGTCCTTTGAATTGGGGGCGAGGTTGTAGCCGTCTCGCCAGTGACTGTCAAATCAGTTTTTCTCCCCAAAAGCTGGCGGCGACTTTATCAAACCGTCCTGACCTTGTCTAACGCTTTCCTCAGCCAAACTTTTCAGTTCGCGCGGGTAGGCGGGTTCGGTCGGATTCAGGGTCATGGCTCGCCGAAAAGCCGCCATGGCCAGTTCGCGTTGTCCTATCTTTCGATAAGCTCTTGCCAGCCTCGCATGACGTGAAGAGCGCATGGGATCAAGCTCGGCTGCCCGTTGATAACATTCGATGGTCAGTTGAACGTCCTTCATGCGAAAAGCTACATCGCCCAAGGCAGACCAGTAGTGAGGGTTCAATGGAGCATACCGACACGCTGTCGCTGCGGTGTGTAATTGTCGTTCTTTATCCATCTCTGGTATCGCCTGCAATTCTCCATAAGCGTTTGCCGCCATGATCATTCGTCCTTCAAACCATAACACCGTCACCATCATTATCCCTGTGATCACCAACCGAATCCTCCATGCCACACCTCCTCCTCGCCGCGCACAAGGTAGTTCATTGGAAGTCTTGGTACCCTGCACAATTCCCAGCAGGCCAAACGCAGGCACCGCAATACCAGGTACATACAAATCAAAATCCACCAGACCATGCACCGTCCATCCCGTCAATGCCGCCGCCAGCGCGGCTCCAACCATGTCCCCACGTTGACGCGCCCATCGTACCGCTTCCCACAAACCGACTCCCCAGAGTGCTACAAACACCACAAACGCCATCACCCCCGAGTCTGACCACATTTGGAGAAAGTTGTTATGGGCCAGTTGAGCTTCCTCGGTCATGGCGGTCTTATACTTCATGTAAATCGAGCCAAACGTGCCGGGGCCCGTCCCCAGCAAGGGATAATCACGAATAATCCGCACCGCACCACCCCAGTAATCCAGCCGTGCTTCCATGCTGCTCCGCCCCAAATGCGCCCACCCCCCCTTCAACGCCACCGCCACCACCGCTGCCAGTGCCACCAGCGCCACGCCACCCCATACCCAGCGTTTTTTTTCGCTTCTGCTGCACGCCAGCCACACCAACCCACTGATTGCCACCGCCACAAATCCACCACGCGACCCCGAAAACGCCAGACATGCCAGCAGTATCCCGCCGCCCACGGTGACGGCGGCGATTTTTGTTACGATTCCCTGCGCTCTTGACCACAGCCACGTCAGGACCGGCGCAAACGCCACCGCCAGGTAACCCGCCAGCGCGTTGGGATAAACCAGCGTTCCGAACACCCGGTTGCTGGTGAGTTTGGCTCGCATCTCTTCGGAAAGTTGTGAGGCATCCAGATACGCCGCCGCATACCGTCGCGTTGCCGCCAGCCCGCCAAACTGTTGTTCCAACGCCACCACGCACACCAGCAACGTGGCTGCCGCCAGCGCCCCCAGCAATCCATCCGTCCATTGTTTTTCCCTGGCACATCGGGCGGCGGCGTAAAATACTGCCACACAGAGGCTGAAGTGTAACACCGTGTCCACCGAAGTCTGCCAGCAGATCGTCCCCCACATCGCCACGGCTTGTGTCGCAAGAAACAGGGCCGGCAACACGCCCGGAAGATTCCACCGGGGTAACGGTTCCCGGTCGAGCGCGAGCAGGAAAAACAGGACGGCTCCTGCCATCACGCCGAGTTGGTTGGGCCATGACCAGTAGAACCACTCGATCAGGGTCGAGGGCGGAGTACCCAGCGCCTGCAAATTCACCGGCATACTGAACTTCAGGGGCGCCAGAAACAGCAGCCCCAGCGTCATGGCAAACAGCCAGCGTTTCATTGGATGAGTTTCAGCAGTCCGACTTCGAGGGCAAACGCCTCGGTGAGGTTGCGCGCCAGCGCGTCGCGGATCCCCTCGACGGCATCCAAATGCGCCGTCGCCTGCTCGTATGTCAGCCCCGCGGCGGCGCGTTGAAGGTCGGCCAGATGCTCGGGATGAGCCAGCAACGTCGTTTCAGCCCCGATCACGCACAACAGCACATCGGCAAACCAGGTGTACAGCTCTTCCAATACCAGTTCGCGTTGTCCACGGTATTCACCCTCGATTTGGGCGATGCGTTCTTCCTCCAATTTTCCGCGCGCTTCCGGAGTGAGTTCCCCGTGCGGGTCCACTTCCTCGGTGTTTTCCTCGATTTTTTTGCGCATATCTCCCAGCAACTTTGTCAGCGCAGCATGAAGCCGATAGATGTGCACCACGCCGCGGGGTCGCATGGATGTGAACTCCGCCAGCCACGAGGCCACCTGCTGCTGTTCCGGGGTGCGACCGCCGCGAACGGCGCCAAAGGAGACGCGCAGGCAACGCGAGAGGATGGTTGGCAGCAAGGATTGCGGTTCGGTGGTCAACAGGAGAATCAGGGTCCGGGCCGGTGGTTCTTCGAGCGTCTTCAGAAACGCATTTTGAGCAGCCGGATTCATGCGCTCGGCGTCCACCACAATGGCGACCTTCATGCGTCCCACCGCCGGTTTTAGAACGAGCGCGTTTTCCAACTCGCGAATGGCCGACACTAGGATAAAACGGCTTTTCGACTCCGGTCTGACCATGTGAACATCGGGATGCACGCCTTTCTCGATGTCCTGGCATGACTTGCATCGGCCACAGGCGTCATGGCGCGCCTCGGAACAGTTCAACGCCTGTGCCAGCGTCGTGGCCATCGCCATTTTGCCGCTACCGCGCGGGCCGACAAACAGATAGGCGTGCGCCAGGCGTCCACCTTCGAGACTGCGACGGAGCCGCTCGGCGATTGCCCGGTTATCGCGGAAATCGTCAAAGGACACGTTCGATCAAGCTCCAGATTTGGGCGCTGACCTCATCGAGGCTGGCGCTGCCGTCCACCAGTTTCACGCGCGACGGTTCGCGGCGTACCAGGTCGAGGTAGCCCTGGCGGACGCGCTGGTGAAAATCCAGCGCCTGGTTTTCCATGCGGTCAAACAGCTCGCGCCCCCTGGCGCGCGCCAACCCGATGCGCGGGTCCAGGTCAATCACAAGGGTCAGGTCCGGCAGACAATCGCCAATGGCAAATCGGTTGATCAGGGCAACCTTTTCGGCGTCAATTCTGCGTCCCACGCCCTGATACACCGTGGTGGAATCGAAGAACCGATCCGCCAGCACCACCGCGCCGGCCTCCAACGCAGGTTGAATGACTTCGCGCACCAGTTGGGCGCGGCTGGCGCAGAACAACAACAGCTCGGCTTCGGCCACCATGCCATCCATTTTCTTGTGCCGAAGCAGGATGTGGCGGATCTCCTCGCCCAGATCCGTGCCGCCCGGTTCCCGCAAGGTCAACACGGTCTTGCCACCGGCGCGCAACCGCTCCGCCATCCGCGCCACATGCGTGGATTTGCCGCAGCCTTCGCCGCCCTCAAAGGTGATGAACTTACCGGTGCGCGTCATGAGGTTTTGGGCGCGATGATACCGGCGAAGCGACAGAGGGGCAACTTGATATTTGGCGCCGCGGCCTTATGATAGAACTGAAAAGGAAGGCAAATGATAAAAAACTTCCTGTTTGGTAAACCGAACCCGTCTTCCCCGCCGGTCAAACGACGAATCCGCATTCTGGCCATTGACGACAACGAGGAGTTCCGACGCATCCTGAAGGATACGCTCGACGAGACGAAGTTTGAGGTGATCACCATGGGCGGCCCCGTGAAGGCGTTGGAGTTGTATGCACGGGAGAAACATAACATTGATGTGGTGTTGCTCGACTATTTCATGCCCCACCTCGACGGCGTGAAAACTCTCGAATGGCTCCGCAAACTCGATCCCCAAGTCAAAATCCTGCTCTGCTCCGGTGCCGATGCCCTGCTATTGCGGCGCATTGTGGCCGAATGCCATGCCGATGGTTACGTGCAAAAACCGTTCAGCCCGCTGGAGCTTCGCGCCCAGATCGAGGAAGCGATAAACAAGCTGGGGATCACGACATAACCCGCCGCTCCCCCTCCAACCGCCGCCGCGCTGCGCGCACCATCACTTTCACAAGCTCCGGTTGGTCTTCCCCGGCGAAGCGGGTCACGATTTTTTGATAGAACGGACGCGCTTCCGCGACCCGATCGGCTTCCCAAAGCAGGTCGGCCGCCGATTTCCACGCTTGCAGAACTTCCCACTCCTGTTCGGGATATTTCTCGCCAACCTGCGTGTACAACGTCACCGCTTCGTCCAGACGACCTTGCGCGGCGCGGACATTGGCAAGGCTCCGCAACGCTTGCGCGCACCAGTACGGCTGGTCGGCATGCCGTTTCAAAACTTCCCGGTAACCGACAGCGGCTTTCGCAAGCAAGGCGTCGCGCTCGGCTCCTTTCGCCTCGGCGGAAGGCAGATGGTACTGTTTGACGGTCTGCTCGAAGAGCGTTTTCGGGTCGGTCCTCGGGGCCGGTCGGCAGCCCGCGATCAGCGCGAATGCCACCAGAGCGCTAACGAGTGACGTTGACGCCATGTTGTGTCGTGAGCTCATAGCGGAACGTCTGTTTCTGGCGGGGTTGAAGCGAAAAAACGAACTTCACTTTGTGGGCGTCCAACTTCTCAAAGGGCGCGTCGGTTTTCAGGTCCCACTGGCCGCGGAAATGGCGGCGAATATCAAGGACGATGGGGATTTCCTTGGAGTTTTGAAGTTCAAACTCCCATGTCTCCTTCGTGGTCCAGCCGCTGACGTTGCCCTGCGGATCGAACCGGATGTCTTCCTTCCGCCAATCCATCAATTTCGGTTTGACGGTGACCTCGCGGTCGTTGCCAAACTGCATCTCGACCTGCTCGCCGATCGGAATGTATTTTACCGCCGTCCGCCCGACGAACGCACACAACCCGTCGGCAGTCACCGTCCGCAATGCCATCACGGCGCCGTCGGGCAACGGTTCCTTGCCGAGCTTGCTTTCGGCGTCGTTCTTGAAACGATAAAACCGAACGACCTGATCGTCCCATTGTTCCTTCTCGAACTTGTAGTAACTGACAATCGGCACATCGGCCTGTTGGAACGATGGCAACCGTTTCGACCAACCGTTGGGAATCGTGTCGCGCCCCTCGACGGTGTAGAGAAAATATTCGCTCACGCCTTCCTTGACGATCTCCTTTGGTTTTTCCGCCGCCAGGTCGGCGGCGGCAGCCAGCGCCAGGCCCGCCTTGCGCATCCGTAACACCTTTGTCTCGGCCTCCGGCGCGCTCACGGGCGGCGGCGGTTGCGATTGCCCTGGTCGGCCCTGTTGGGCAAGCTGGCGAATCTCCTCGACCAGGCGAATCACGCCGACCACGAGCCGGATCTGCGCGTTTTCGTAGTCTTCGCCGCTGTTGTTGGTGACGCGGACGTTGCCCGCCAGCGTCATCCGTTTCTCCTGTTTGTCCGCCTCGACAACGTAATCGGCGGCCCAACTGATGCCGCTGGTGAAATAGCGGATCTCCACCTGTACCTCGCCGGCGACCTCGCTTTGGATCCGCCATTCCAGCGTGTTGGTGACGCGCGGCGGGAAACTCACGTCGAGCACCTCCACCTTGTCGGCCTGTGTCAGCGCCCGAAACTCCACCGAGGTCGGGTCAATCAACGTGTTCGCCCATGAAAACTCCAGTTTGTTCAGACCTTTGCGGAAGGTCAGCAACCGTGTCTCCTTGACCATTGTCAGGTCAGCGGAATTGTAGATGGTAAGTTGAACGGTGTCGCGGCCGGGGAGTGTGACGACGCTGATTCGTCCGTGGCTGGCGGCGGCGAGAAAAATGCACAAAGACAACAGGACACCCATTCCCAGAAACTTTGTGCCGATGGGATGGGAGGAGGGAAGAAATGTTCGTGTCATGAGGCGCCTCAGTAGGTTTGCGGTTCATTGCCCTGGACGTTGATGCGGTTGTATTTCAACGTCACCACGGTCTTTTTGTTGCCGCTGGATTCTTTCGGGAGCGAGAGTTCGTACTCGATGGTGAAGGCGTCCTTCCTTTTGTATTCGTGCGATGATTTTTCCAGTTTCCAGTAACCGGGGATGTGTTCGATGAGGAGGAGAGTGATCGGGTCTTTCTTGAAGTTTTCGATCTCGATTTTGAGTTCCTCGTCGGTGTCATAGAGCACGATTTGGTTGTTGTTGTTGCGGCGGATGTTGGTTTTGTCGTCCTTGATCTTGCGTTGTGTCACCTTCACGTCGCGGCTCTGACCGATGTAGAGTTTCCATTCGCGGTCCACCGGGGTGAGCGGCACCCAGTCTTCGCCGGTAAAGGCCACGCCGTCGCCTTTTTCCCCGGTCTTGATGAAGAGGCGGGCTTTGCCCGGTAACAGGGTGTGGACGCCGAGTTTGCTGGTCGTGTCGTTCTGGATCACATACGAAAGCGGGATGCCGACGGTCTGTTTCTGGTACTCCGGATCCCACGGCAACAGTGCCGCGTCCCAGGTCAGTACCTTCTTGATGGGCAGGGCATCCACTTTTTCCGAAAGCAGTTCGAGAATCTCCTCGTGCGCGATGGTCTTTTTGAAATCCGTGCCGTACCCGATACTGATTTCGGCGTCGGTGAGGTCTTCGCCCGAATCGTTTCGCAGGCGGAGATAATTGCGCAGTGCCAGGCTTTTTTCGTCCGGCTCGGCCACCGCTTTGTACACCACATCGCGGCTCAGGCCCGATAACAGATACGAAATACGCACCCGTTCCTCTTGCGCTGACGGGCTGGCGATTTCCCAGATCAGCGCGTTCTCGTTGGGCGGGTAACTGGTGTTGAGCACCTGCACCTTGTCGGGATGCGAAAGCATCCGCACCTGGATGCTCATCGGATCAATCTGCACGCCGCGCCAGGAGAAATCCACCTGGTTGACGCCTTTCTGCAGCGTCAACAGGCGTTCTTCCTCGACCAGCGTGGCGTCGGGGTGGGCCAGCGACACTGCCACGCGCGCTCGTTCGGGCAACGCGACGAGTTTGACACGAGCATGAGCCGTCCCGGCAGCGAGCAGCAGGGCGAGAAGAGCGGGGAGGATGATTTGAGTGTTCATCGTATGTCTCCTGTGCTTGAACTGACACCGTGGTTGCGGTTTTGTTCCGGGGAAATTTTCCGCCCGCAGACTATCACGAGATCGCTTCCAAGCCAACCATGGAAAGGCGTTTTCGGTAGGCGGACGGTGTCGTTCCGGTAAACGCGCGAAAAGCGCGTGTAAAAGCGCTCTGGTCGTAGAAACCGCAATCCAGCGCGATGGCACCGGCGGGGTGATCGGTGGCGATCAACTCGTGACAGGCGGCGTGGACGCGCTGGCGCACGAGGTAGCGCATCGGTCCTTCGCCGAGCAACTGACGAAATAATCGGACAAACTGCCGTTCGGACAGATGTGCCAGCGCCGCCAGTTGTCGCGTTGTCATGGGTTCTCGAAAGCACAAATGAATGTAGCGCAACGCCGGTTCGATCCGGTGGAACGGTTGCAAGGCGCCGCCGATCTCGTGGGTTTCGTACATCGCGCCCGCGATGCCGCACACCTGGCCCTGGGCGTTTTGCAACGGAATTTTGCTTACCAGATACCAACGCACGGGGCCGCGGATGTCGGGCACCATCTGCACATAGCGCAACAACCGTTGACCCGTTTGCATCACGCGGCGGTCTTCTTCAATATACACGGCGGCAATTTCAGGAGGGCGAAAATCAAAGTCAGTTTTGCCCAGCACCTGCCATTCCTGCTGGCAACCGAGAATCTGGAGCAACCGCCGGTTGACCCGCACAAAACGGCTTTGTTCGTCCTTGGCAAAAAATGCCACCATCGGCAGCGCCTCGAACAAACCGGCCATTTGCAAATCCAGCCCTGTTCGTTTCAGGAAATCGCGTTGAAACTGCCGGGCTGCGGCTTGCGCGTTCATGGCGGAAAAATACAAAATATCGTCCTTTCCCGCCAATACATTTCCCGGGTCGAAAGCTATTATGCCGTCGGAGAACAATCATGCCACGCATTCATGTCAACGGAATCGAATTGCATTACGAAGAACGGGGAGCCGGCGAACCGCTGCTTCTGATCATGGGCCTCGGCGCCGACGGTTCGTTGTGGGCGGAACATGTTCAGGCTTATGAACGCCATTTTCGTTGCATCATCCCCGACAACCGCGGCGCGGGTCATTCCGACAAGCCGCCGGGGCCGTACTCAACGGCCATGATGGCTGCCGATATGATTGGTTTGCTGGACGCCATCGGCATCGCGCGGGCACATGTGGCTGGTATCTCGATGGGGGGCTGTATCGCTCAGGAAATGGCGTTGCAAGCGCCCCACCGGGTCGGCAAATTGGTCCTGATCGGTACCTGGCCCAAGTGTGATGCTTATACCACGCGGATTTTCGAGATGTTCCGTGCGCTCATTCAAACCTCCGAGGCGTCGGCGTTCATTCGCATGTTGCAACTCTGGATCTTCACGCCCGACTATCACGCGCAACACATGGACGACCTGTTGCGACGCGAAGCCCGCGCGAAAGCCAATCCGAACCCGATGCCACCGCACGCGTTTGTCGCGCAATGCGACGCCTGCATTGCCCATGACACACTGGAACGGCTCGGCGCCATCCGCGCGCCAACACTGATTACCGGGGGCGACCAAGACATTTTTACGCCAATGCACTATGCGAAAGCTCTTCACCAGGGGATCGCCGGCTCACAGTTGCTGGTGTTTACGGACGGCGGCCACGCGCACCACTTCGAGGCGACGGAAACATTCAACGCAAAAACAATCGCCTTTTTACAATCGGGAGTTTTGTGAAAGAAAATACCCTCCGTTTCGGTTGTCAGGCCTACACCTGGCAGATGTCCGGCCGCTATGTCGGCCAACTCGATCACATTCTTGACACCGTACAGGCCGCCGGGTTTGCCGGCTTCGAGTTGGAAACCGGCATGTTGGGCGACTGGTACAACGACCCATCGCGGTTTGCCGACGCCCTGGCGCGTCGCAACCTCAAACTCGCTGCGCTCACGATCGCGCTGCCGTGGGCCAATGCCGTCGAGACCGCCGCTGAACGCGCCGAAGCGGACCGCGCGTTTCGTTACCTGAGCGCGTTTGAGGGCACGCAACTGGTGTTGGCTCAATTACCGGGCCGTGACCGCCGCGATTTGCGCCGCCGCCAGCAAAACGCGCTCGCGTGCATGAACGCCATCGGGCGCCGTGCTTGTGACCGCGGGATCGTGGCGGGGTTCCACCCGAATTCGCCGCCGGGGTCGGTTTTTCGGACGCGGGAGGACTATCAGGTGTTGGCCGACGGCCTCGACACCGACGTGATTGGTTTTGTGCCCGATGCCGGACACATTGCGAAGGGTGGCATGGACGTGCGCGAGGTGTTCCGCACGTTTCGCCCTCTCCTCCGGCATGTGCATTTCAAGGACCTGAACCAAGCGGGGGCATGGTCGGCAATGGGCGCGGGCATGATTGATTTCCCGGCGTTGGTCAGCGATCTCCAACGGAGCGGTTTCAACGGTTGGATCATGGTCGAAGAAGAATCCGCGCAGGCCGAACAAGAACCGGACCTTGTTACGCTTGCCAATGGCCGTTATGTGCGCGACCATCTCCTGTCCCCAAAAACAACGGAAACCATCGCATGAACATGCCACCGATCCATCGCCGCGTATTTTTGGGTCAAGCCGCTGCCCTTGCGGCATTCACCATGTTGCCCCGAACCGCAAGCGCCGTTTCGGGAGTAAAAATCGGCGTCGCCACGCTCGGTTTCGGCGAACTTACCAACGCCGAACTCGCCAGGGAACTTTCCGCCAGCGGTATCCGTCTCATTCAGCTCTTCCTAAATCAAAAGGACAGCCGGTTTTGGAAATACAACGACCGCGTGGACCTCTCCCGTCTGACGGCCGCGCGTTGCCGGGAAATTGTCGCGCCTTATCGCGACGCCGGCATCGAGGTTCACAGCCTCGGCGTCTATACAAACCTCATTCATCCCGTCGAAGCCGAGCGCAACGCCAACCTCGCCTACTTTGAGGCGATAATGGAAATCGGCGGCCACATGAACGTCCGCACCTTCGTCACCGAGGCCGGTCACTATTACGACGATAAAACGCCGGCCCCGCGTCTTGCGCTGGAGTTTCAGGACGAGGTCTGGACGCAAATGGTCGCCACAGGCCGACGCCTGGCCGAGATGGCTGCCCGACACGATGCCAAAGTGCTGATGGAACCGTCGCACTGGAGTTTCTTCGCCAGCGCCAAACGGTTGCGAACCTACCTGGAAGAAGTAAACTCACCCCGCATCCGCGCCCTGCTCGACGCCGCCAACCTCATCGAGGTCAACGATCTCGACGAAATGTTTCATCAACTTTCCCCGTGGATTGACGCCCTCCACGCCAAGGACCGCAAACTGCATGTCCAACGCGGCGTCGCCGCCGGCAAGGGTGACATTGACTACAAACAGTTCGTCACGCTCGCCGCCCGTCACACGTCGCACGCGCCGATGATCCTCGAATACGTCGGCCTCAAAGATTATAAAGACGCCCTCACACACCTGCGCCACGCCTTGCGCGAAGCCGGAGTCGCCGAAACATGAAAACCCATCTCTCACGACGCGCGTTTCTCGCCACGGCCGCCGCCGCCACGGCGGTCACCATCCTCCCACGCGGATTCGGCCGGGTCGGCCCCAATTCCAGAACGACGCTCGCCTGCATCGGTTGCGGCGGACAGGGCACCATCAACCTGATGAACTTCCTCGCTTTCGACGAGATCGAGGTCGTGGCCGTCTGCGACGTGAACCGCGAGGGCGGCGGCTACATTTCCTGGAACTGGGGTCAGGGCAAGGAAAGCCAGGTCTGCGGCCGCGAACCGGCGCGGCGCGCAGTGGATGAACATTACAAAAAACGCGGCTGCCGGGCCTATGCCGATTACCGCGAGTTGCTGGAGAAGGAAGATGTGGACGCCGTGATGATTGCGACGCCGGACCACTCGCACGCCGTGATCACGATGGCGGCGCTCCGCAAAAAGAAACACGTTTATTGCGAAAAACCGCTCACCTGGTCGGTCGCCGAAGCGCGAGCGGTCGCGGAGGAAGCCCGTCGGGCCGGTGTGGCAACGCAGTTGGGCAATCAAGGCCAGGCCACCGAGGAAGCGTATGTCGTCCGCGAGATGATCGCCGATGGCGCCATCGGTCCGGTGCATGAAATTCAGGTCGGCTGGGGCGCGCGCTTCTGGCATTATCCGTCCCTCCAAAATCGCCCATCCGATACCCCGCCCGTGCCAGAGGGGCTGGACTGGGACCTGTGGCTTGGCCCGGCGGCGGAACGGCCTTATCATCCCGAATATCATCCGTGGACGTGGCGCAACTGGTGGGAGTTCGGCACCGGTCTGCTCGGCGACATGGGATGCCACCTCCTCTCCACCGCATGGAAAGCGCTCGATCTGCGACACCCGATCAGCGTGGAAGCCAGCTCGACAGCCATGTACCCGGAGCTTTATCCGCTCGGCGTGATCGCGCACTTCGAGTTCCCCGCGCGTGGCCCGCATCCGCCGTTGAAATTGAGCTGGTACGACGGCGGTCTGTTGCCGCCATCGCCACCAGAGATTCATCCCAACCGACGGGGGAACGGCGTCATTTATGTCGGCGAAAAAGGCAAGATTTTCGGGCACCGGATCATTCCCGAATCCAAAATGAAAGCGTACGGCAAACCGCCCCGAACGCTGCCGCGGTCGCCGGGACATTACAAGGAATTCGTGGATGCCTGCCGAGGCGGGCCGCCGCCGGGAGCGAATTTTGTGGATCACGCCGGGGTTCTCACGGAAACGCTCCTGCTCGGCAACGTCGCGCTGCGGGCCGGCAAGAAACTGCTCTGGGACGGCCCGAATATGAGGGTCACCAACGACGAAGCCGCCAACGACCTTCTCCGCCGCAATTACCGGAAATGGTGGAGCCTGTGAAGAAGACCGTCGGCGCTGCCTCGCTGGAACTCGTCCAGGGCGACATCACGGCGCTGGCGGTGGACGCCATTGTCAATGCCGCGAATCGTTATCTGATGCACGGCGGGGGCGTGGCGCTTGCCATCGCGCGCAAGGGCGGATTAACCATCCAAACCGAGTCCACCGCCTGGGTGGCCAAACACGGTCCTCTCAACACCGGTGACGCGGTCATCACCAGTGGCGGCCGATTGCCGGCGAAGTTCGTCATCCACACACCAGGACCGGTTTGGGGCGAGCAGGACGACGAGGAATCCGACGTGCTGTTGCGCCGCTCCATCCGCAATTCGCTGGCGCTGGCTGATGAGAAGGGATTGAAATCCGTCGCGTTTCCGGCCATCAGCACGGGTATTTACGGTTTTCCCGTGGAACGGGCAGCAAGACTAATGTTGGCGGAGGCGGAGGCGTACTTGCGCGGTCCAACAAAGCTGGAGCGGGTGATCTTCTGCCTGTACGACAAGGCGACGTACGAAGTGTTTGCCGCGGCGTTCAGAAACGCAGTTGGAACAGGCCGCTGACGGGCTGGTGGCTCAACTCATCGGAGCCGAGGACGCCGTCTTGATTGGTGTCCAGGCGTTTGAACAGGCTCATACTGACGCCGGTTCGTTCGAGGCCCTCTTTCCATTCTTCGGCGCTGACCTTGCCGTCTTTGTTGGTGTCGAGGGAGTCGAAATGCTTCCGGGCATCGGGCGTGGTGTCGAACTTCTGCCACTCCTCCCAGGTGATCTCGCCGTCATGGTTTGCGTCGGCCTTGTCGAAACCGTTCGCCCGCATGTTGCGGACAAATTCGGCATAGGAAACCTGGGCTTTTGTGTCGCGGTCGGGCGCGTGAGTCGCGCAACCGGCGAGCATGATGGCGGCAAGCAGACAGAGGAGGTTGTTCATGACCGCAGAGTTTATCATGGAACGCGGCTGAGCGTCCAGTCGAGGAATCGTGGGAACCAGCGTTTGAGGAAGGCGCCGAATTTTCCGGGGAGCGTGAGCACCACTTCGCGTTTGCGCCGGGCGCAGGCGCGAAGGATGGCGCGGGCGACGGTGCGTGGGTGAACGCCCTTGATCGGGCCGACGCGGACCGGGCCACCGTAGCGGACCTGGTTTTCGAAAAAAGGAGTATCGGTGTAACCGGGCATGATGAGGATCACATCAATGCCGCTGTCGCGTAATTCAATGCGAAGGGCGTCGCTGAGGGCGCGCAGGGCGAATTTACTGGCGCAATAGATGGAATTGCGCGGCGTAGCCAGCAAGCTGAGGACGGAACCGACATTGACGATCTGGCCGCGGCCCTGTTTTTTCATGTGAGGCAACACCGCCTGGATGCAACGGAGCGCGCCAAAGAAATTCACCTCCATCAGACGATGCGCATCCTCGAAGGCGGTGTTTTCGACGGTGGCGCGAATGCCGAACCCGGCATTGTTGACGAGGATGTCCACCCACCCGAACGTTGCCAGCGTGGTTTCGACCAAACGGCGGACATCGTCGTCGCGGGTCACATCGGTCGGCACCGCCAGGAAACGAGGATTGGCCGCGGCAATCTGGCGGAGGCGTTCGGCGCTGCGGGCGGCCAGGACGACGTTGGCGCCTGCGTTGGCAAAGGCGAGGGCGGTTTCATAACCGATCCCCATCGAGGCGCCGGTGACAATGACGGTTTTGTTGGCAAACTTTTGCACTTTCTTTCTTCTCCAAAACAGGATATAGGTAATTGGGGCGTGTGGCAATGAGCTAAGATGAGCGCGAACAACGCCAGCCGTCCGCCAGCGGTGCTCGCCATTGATGATGACGAGAATATCCTCGACATTATCAAGACCTGTTTGGAGGGGGAGGGATTTGTAGTACAAACACATAACAATCCGGTTCGGGGAGTGGAATGGTACACCCAACGGTGGCAGGAGGTGGACGTGGTGTTGCTGGACTACATCATGCCGGAAATGAATGGCGCGGCGGTGTTTGAGCGGTTGCGCCGGGCCAATCCGCGGGCGCGGGTGATTCTGCTGACGGCATGCGACGATCATGTGGCGGAGAAACTTTTCCAAGAAGGGTTGCACGGATACATCCAGAAGCCATTTTATCTGAAACAACTGCTCCAACAGGTGCAGGAGGCGATCACGGCACCGTGAATCAACCACCCAAAGGAGGCACACCATGAACGAACCCAATCCGACCCCGTACGAGAAACTGGTCGAAATCCACAAGGCAAGCGACCCGTGGGAGGGACACCTGCTTCTGGAGCATCTGCGCGAGAACGGCGTCGAAGCCGCCTTTCAGGGGCTACCCTCCGTGGCGCTGGACGCCAAAGAGTTCCTGCAAACCAGCGACCGCGTGGTTGGCATCTACGTGCTGGAACATGAGGCGGCGCGGGCGCGGGAGCTGGTGGCGGATTTTCTTGCCGCCGAGAAACTCGAAGCACCGGTCGAGAAACCTCGTTTGGACAAGCAACGTATCACCGAGCTGCGCGAAGCGCTGCGGGAGGAGCGTCAGACCTTTAATTTTCTCGGCTGGACGGCAGTGGTGTTTCTGGTGGCCCTGACGTTGTTGTGGGCAATCTGGCCGGCGTGGTTGAAGACGGCAACGCCGGCGCCGTTCTATCGCTGGACGGGTGTGGCATTGCTGGCGCTGGCGGCGGTGTTCGCGCTCAACCAGACTCGTCGGTGACTTGCGCTCTAATCCTTCGGGTAACCAGACGCCCCCAACACCGTTGTGTTGGTCGTCAGCGAACAACGTGCGTACCCGTTGAATCAATCGGCGTTTCCACTCAGTCTTGCTCAAATCCTTCTGCGCGAGCGAAGGCACGCTCCGCAGTGACGGTTTGTATCGTTACGCCGTACGAAAAACCAGTGGAGTGCTTCCTTCATCGCGGCCGACTCGCTGGAAGCTATTCCACCAGTCGGGAAACCAAACCGGCTGATTGAGTTTGTCTCTTTCCATGTCGTCGCACGCCCGCAAAGGACAAGCCGAGCTTGCGAGACATGCGAAGCAAACTCACTTCGGCCTTTTCGGGGCGAAGCGGCAAGTGAAAAAGACAAACGCGGCAGGAACAGACCGGTTCCGATCGTCGTCGTAACTCGTTGCGCTTGCGCTTGACAGCAAGCCCTACGTACAACTTTACTGCGGGCATGAAAACAAAGGATTTCGCACTTTGTCCTTTGCGGGAGAATTTGTCCCATTAAGTATGTTGGGTGCTACCGCTATGCTCGATGCCTTCAAAGAAGATTTCTGGCTGCTCGCCCGCGAGAACAGAGGTTACTACGCATGGGCGGAGAAAAACCGTTGGTGGCTTCACAAGTTTTTCCACCGTCACCACCACTGTCACCACCACCGCTTCTGTCCTTGCTGCGACGGCGACCTGGACGCGCGAGTGCTCATCGAGGACATCTTGACCAACGGCTTCGGGCTGCATCCGCTGCTTGATACAGTTTTTGCCGCCTTCGCGCGAGCCGAGGTGCGGTTCTCTCTTCGATTTGTCCCGCAGCGCAGCCATGAGGAGCGGCTCACAGGCAGTTTGGTTTCCGAGATTGAGGCAGCCATCCATCTGGCCAGCGGGCATTTTCGGCGACAGGCCGAGGAGCGGTATCGCGAGGCGAGAGACGTGGATTTCATCTACTACGATTTGTCGCGAGGCGGATGCCTTGAGAATCGGACGGGCGCTGACCTTGGCCTGATACTCCACGTTGATTTGCCCGACTGGCCACCGCTCACACGCTACGCGGCCTTTCAGGCCAAGAAGTTGGACGGTTCAGCACAGATTGACGGTCATCAGTTTGACACCTTGCGGTCGCAGTTCGGCGAGGCTGCTGCGTATCTGTTTTACGACATGGGCTTTTCCACGCTTGCGCCGCCGATTGTCATTGAGGCCAGTGACCTTAAGGATGCCCGCGAAAAGAAGGGGGCAGCTTCCTTCAGTTTGCCGAGCGACCGAGTTTTCGAGGACCTGCCTCTTTCGCTGTGGCTGTTCTCACGGTTGGCTCGCGAGCGGACCGGCGTTTCGGTGAGCTCGTTCAGAGCAGCGATGGACGCTTTCGTTCAGCCTCGGAATCAGGTCGAGTTTACCGGCGGTCGGGTGGCGGTTCTCTCTGTTGGCCGTCGGCTACAGTTGACGCGGGACATTGAGGCAGGACTGAGGATTCATGTATGAGTGACAGTCCAAACGACGCACCTAACAAGGTCACTGGAGCGAACAGCCGCCCCGCTTCGCAGTTCGAGAGTCGCGGACTTCGGCGACACGTTCTGGTGGCCGAAAGTCACGAACGTTATCACCGCGGGGCGGCTGTCGCTCAGTTCTGTCGTTCGGCCACTTGAGCGGTCATCAAACGATGTGCCGAATTTCATGACGATAGAAGACTGCTATAAGAAATATGGTGAGCCGCTTTACGTCGGTTCCAAACATTTGGTTTGGAAAGACACGGAACAAAACAGGGCAATCAAAGCGACACGCCCCGGCTACCTTACCGACGGAAGTATCATCATTACTTCCCAACCATGGTACGAGCCGGCTGACGCCTCTTCACCTCACCCATCCACTGCGGAAATGACCGAGTTCATGCAACGTTTTGGCTTTTCACAAGTGAACTTGAACGATTGGCAGCATGCGAATGGGACCGTGGCTAGGAATGTAAAGCCCAGCGATTTTATCAAGACGAAAGATGGCATTGTTCCTATTGATGTTTGCCTCGATAAGCCATGACGACATGGCCTACAATCCATAGGAGTCGATCTCGCACCGCTCTGGCGCGCGATGTTCGCTAGCTCAGCTTGAGCGTTTGGTTGCGTAATGTTCTGGTTTGCCGTCCTCCCCCTCGGCGTTTCGCGGCGCTCGGTTTGTTGTGGCGGTCAGACCTTGTTGCGGAAATACTCGATGGTGCGGCGCAGGCCGGTTTCGAGGTCCACTTTTGGTTCCCAGCCGAGAAGTTTTTTGGCCAGCGTGATGTCGGGTCGCCGTTGTTTTGGATCGTCCACCGGCAACGGTTTGCGAACGATGCGGGATTTGCTTCCGATCAGGCGGCGGACCAGCTCGGCAAATTCCAGGACGGTGAATTCGGTGGGGTTGCCGATGTTGACCGGCTCGTGGTAATCCGATTGGGAGAGCCGCCAGATACCGTCAATTTCGTCGCTCACATAACAAAAGCTGCGGGTTTGCGAGCCGTCGCCGAAGACGGTGATGGGTTTGTTTTTCAGGGCTTGTCCGATGAAGGCGGGCACGACGCGGCCGTCGCACAGGCGCATGCGCGGGCCGTAGGTGTTGAAGATGCGGACGATCTTGGTGTCCACGCCGTGGTAGCGGTGGTAGGCCATGGTCATGGCTTCGGCAAAGCGTTTGGCTTCGTCATAGACACCGCGCGGGCCGATGGGGTTGACGTTGCCCCAGTAGGTTTCTTTTTGGGGGTGTTCGAGTGGGTCGCCATAACACTCCGAGGTGGAGGCCAGGAGGAAGACGGCTTTTTTGGCTTTGGCCAGTCCGAGGCAGTTGAGGGTGCCAATGGAGCCGACTTTCAGTGTTTGGATGGGCAATTCCAGATAATCCACCGGGCTGGCAGGCGAAGCGAAATGAAAAACGTAGTCCACCCGGCCCGGCAGGTAGATGTACTGGGTAACGTTGTGTTTGATGAAGGTGAAACGCGGGTCGCCGGCGAGATGGGCAATGTTGTCGGTGTTGCCGGTGAGGAGGTTGTCGAGTGCGATGACGCGATGGCCCTCGGCCAGGAGGCGGTCGCAGAGGTGGGAGCCGAGGAAGCCGGCGCCGCCGGTGACGACCGAGATGGGATGTTTGGGGGATTTCGTTGTCATAAATTCAATCAGTGAGCGCCGAGTCCGCTGAGAACGACCGGGATGGTGCGGGCGAGGATTTTGAGGTCCAGCCAGAGTGACCAGTGGTCAATGTATTCGAGGTCGAGTTTCATCCACTGGTCAAATCCGATGCCGTTGCGGCCGCTGATCTGCCAGAGGCAGGTGAGGCCGGGTTTCATGGAGAGACGGCGTCGGTGCCAGGTATCGTATTTGGCGACTTCGGTGGGGATGGGTGGGCGCGGGCCGACGAGGCTCATTTCGCCTTTGAGCACGTTCCAGAGCTGGGGAAGTTCGTCAATGCTGGTCTTGCGCAAAAACCGTCCGAATGGCGTCACGCGTGGATCCCGTTTCATTTTGAAGACCGGTCCGGTCATTTCGTTGAAGGTTTCCAGTTCGACCCGGAGCATCTCGGCGTTGTCCACCATGGAGCGGAATTTGTACATGGTGAATTCGCGCCCGTGCAGGCCACTGCGTTTCTGGCGGAAGAGAATCGGGCCCGGCGAGGTCAACCGAATCCCGATGGCTACCGGTACCATGACCAGCGGTCCGAGGATCAACAGGCCGAGACTTGCCCCTACGATATCCATCAGGCGTTTTACGATCAGTTGCCAGGAGATGGCGGGCGTGGACCGGAACATCAGGATTGGTTTCCCGTGAAAATCGGCGATCGAGGGGCGGGCAATCGAAGTGCGCATGAAATCAGCCGTCAACCAGGCTTCGACGCCTTCGATTTCGCACGCTAGGACGGCCTTTTCCACCTCGTCAAAATAGGTGCGGCTGACATTGAAAATGACGCAGCCGATGGCTCGTTCGTGGAGCAACGACGGCAGTTGCGTCAAGGGAGTGACCGACGGATCCAGCCTGGCTTCCACCGTCAGGCCCCATTCGGGATGGTCGGTGAGCAGTTTTTCGAATTCGGCATTCCGATCCGCAGGTCCCACCAGCAGAACCGCCCGTTCGCCGCTCTTTCGACGATGGTCCGCACGGAAACACAGGCGCAGAAGCGCATCCTTCAGTCCCAGCACCACCACACTCAGGCTGGCAAACAGAATGATAACACCCCGACTCAACCCGGTCAGTTGCAGAAAATACATCGCCGCGATCACAATCAGGGCGCATTGGGCTCCACTTTTGAGCAGAATCCACCAGGTTTCTTTCCCGGTGCTGCGAAATGGGCGCGCATAGTAGCCATTGATGTCCAACAGGAACGGATAAGACGGCAGAATGATCAGATAGAGCCATTTGTAATCGCTAAAGGGCGCAATGCCCGGAAAAGAAGATGGCCATAGAACCGCCAACCGATCCCGCAGGGCATGAGATGCCCAGAAAACCGCCGCGATCACCAACGCATCGCCGAGTTGGTTGAACTGAACATACAACTCTCTGCGTGTGCTTGCCATAACCGTTACGCGCGTTCACTCCGCAATCGCCACCATTCTTTCCAGAATAAGGGTACAACGGCCCAACCGTCCACCAGATACCGCCGCCACATCCGGCCCGGTTCCTGAAGCAGTCGAAACAGCCATTCCAATCCGGCTTTCTGCATCCAAACCGGCGCCCGCTTCACCAGACCGGCAGCCACATCAAACGCGCCGCCCACGCCCATCATGAACGGCACGTTCAACTGTTCTTTCCATCGGCCAAGAAAAAGCTCCTTCTTGGGCGAACTGACCGCCACAAACAATATGTCCGCTCGTGCATGGCGTATTTCCTCGACCACCGCCGGCTCCTGTTCGGGCGTCCAGTAGCCGTCGTGCCAGCCGGCAATTTGCAGTCGCGGATAACGCGCCTGCAATACCTGCACCAGGCGGCTTACCGTCTCCGGCCTGGCTCCCAGGAAAAACGGGCGATAGCCTTTTTCGGCACTGCGCTCAATCAAGGCGGTCATCAGGTCGGCGCCGCTGACTCGTTCTTTCAGTGGACGACCCAGCCAGCGCGATATCCAGACCACCGGCTGGCCGTCCACGTTGATCAGGTCACAGGAACGGATGATCTCCCGCAACCGTGGGTCACGATGCGCTTTGACAATCTTGTCCACATTGACCACCACATGTTGATGGACTCCTCCGTCGCGGATGAACTCCTCAATCCGCCGAAGTGACTCTTCCATCGAGAGATTGTCAATCGGTACCCCCAGGATTTCAATGCGGTCGGTCGTCATTTCGAGATCGAAACCTCATTCGTTGGGAATCGGCTGCAACACGGGATAAAGTTGCTCCACAAACCGGGTCAGCACCTCCATGGTGGCCGCCTGTGCCCGGGCCAACGCTTCGCCCCCCTCTGCCGACGGCCGTACCGGCGAGGCAATCAGGATGTACGCCCAGCGATGGTTGCGATTGTGAAGCACCCGGTCTTTCATCGTCCAGAGAATGCGTTCCCAGTGGTGCGGCGTAACCCGTTCTTTGCCGACAAACCAGTAAATGAATATCGCCGTCAGCGGACGCTGGGGAGCCACAAGCGCTACTGTGTGCTTGGCGTCCATCCGCATGACCTTGAGCGTTTTTCCTGCCGCGGGGGTAACGGGGATGGTTTCCACCTGTTCCATTTGGATGTTCCAGCCCTGGCCTGGCAGACAAAGCTCCGGCCGATGGATACTGGTCACATCGCGTCCGGCCAGAATAATGGAACAGGTGACCTCGTGTCCCTGCGAATCCACATAACGCCGCCGCGCCCCCAGAGTGTCCGGCGGCAGCAGTTCCTGCTCCGCCTTGGTCAAGCCCTCCTCTTTGGCGCTGGTCCAATCCCCCAAAACCGCCGGCAGATAAGGTTGTCCGTTGACCAGACGAATCCCCGCCTCGGAAGTTCGCGTCACATCGGATGTGAAGGTCGTAAGCAGGATGGTCGCGCCTAAGATGGCCACGACCAGCGCCAGTTGCCTCACGCCGATCCCGCGACTGACGGCGGTTTCCGAAGCCGCGCCAGCAGCGGCGGTTTTGTCCGGTTGATGATTCATAAGTCTTTCCGGGGAACCACAGGTTGAGTCCATCTTTTCCATATTTGGCCGAATGGTTGGTGCAACAGCCACCCGACAAATACCATCAAGGACAAGGCCACCGCGAAAACAATATACCCGGAATAATCATGATACATCCGCAAGGCCACCTCTTGTCCCCATGTTTGCGCCACCAAGGCGATGGAAATCACCCGCGCCATGTTGCCGAGCACCGCGAGGGGAATCGCGCTGAGAAAGAGCGCCCATCGTTTCCACTGCGCCTGCTGCGTCACATACGCATAGGCGGCCGTCACGGTCGTCAACGCCATCAGCGATTGAATCCCGCTGCACGGGTTGGCCACGTCAAATTGAAACACTTTCGAATAAATGGCCGTCCCCACCTGTACCGTCTCTATTCCCAGCCAATTCAACACCACCGTTGAACTCCGCGCCATTAAAAGCCGCAACGGAACCCCCACGTGCGACTCAAAAAAATTCAATGGAACCATCAAAAATAGGAAACTGATTGGGAAAAACGTCAGCGCAAACAACTCTCGTCCCCCCAACGCCAGCGCCAACCCATAGAGCAGGCAAACAAACGAAACCACCACCACCCGTTCCTGCCCTCCTTTTACCCCCAAATAGTACAACCCCATGGCCACCGCCACCACCGCCCCCCCCCAGGAACAAGGGCGAATCACCACTCGCCGCAACTGGTCGCGTTTCCACCACAACAACCACGCCGCAATCAACGGAATGAGAGGCCCGTGAGAATAATGTGATATGTTGCGCCAATGCCCCGTCAACCAGGTGTACGCAGGAAGCGTGTTGATCGGTTGCACAAAATACGCATAGTAAATCGCCGTCACCAGTAACACCCACAATACCAGTTCCGGCAATTCCACAAGAATTCGTCGCAAGACGTTTTGCGACTCTGCTTTTATGTAAACAGCCATCGTGGCGAGTCTAGTGGCAGCCGGTTCCAAAGTCAACCGGCCCCCCACCCACCCAAATAAGGTGACCGTGTAAATGGCAGGTATGCCATACCATGAAGTGCCTCGCCCTGCAGGAAAACAGCCGTCCGTCCACCCTGCGCATCAACTCGGAGAGAGGGGAAAGGTTTTGCTCAAACGCCATCGCTTTAACCAACCGAAAATCTCCACGACCGTCAGACTGGCCAATAAAATCCAAAAAACATCCAGCGGTAAACGAAACCGGCTACACGCCGTCATCGGCAAATACGCCAACGTTACCGCCACAATTACCCCGTGAAGAATCCAGCTTGCGCGGTTACTCCGCCACGCCAATACGCTGCCGGCCAATCCAAAAATGAAGACCGGATAGAAACTGATCGCGCCCACCAGTTGGACACGAACATCGGCAGTTTCATTCCGGGTAATCGTCTTGCTGAACGCCGAATACAACGTCACCAACCGACGAGCACTCAGCAAAACAAACCGTCCCGGATTCGCCATCAACCAGCGTCTCCCTTCCAACCCCAGCCGCCGGTCTGCTTCCACCTCATCAAGCCCCTCCAAATCGGCGCATAACCGGTTCACCTGTTCCCAAGCCGCATCTCGTTCATTCGGAGCCAGCAACCGTACTCGTTCTTTCCACAAGTCACCTTGCGGACTCAGATGACGATCATACGCATCTCCCGGCGAAACCGCGTTGTTGCCACGCCACAAATGCAGCCATTTCCCGCTGGACACCAGCAGAAAATGCCGAAACACCACCGCGTTTCGCGCCGTCCACGGCAGCACCACCGTCGCGGCGGCGCCCAACAATAACGCCACCGTTCGCAGCCTCCGCCCTTGTCCCGCCCACCAACCAACATAAAAGGCCGCCACGGGATCGGACGACAAAGCGCCGATAACCCCACCAACAATCCGCCACCCAACAACCACCCAACCCCACGCACTTGTTGCCACCGCACCAGGCAAAACACCGTCATCGCCAGTAATACCGCCAGCAAAAACTCCGCATAGAACACCCCCGACATGTACAACAGTGGCGGATATAAACTGGTTAACACACCCGCCAACAGACCGCTGGTTCGGTTGAACAACACTGTTCCAATCCCAACCGCCGACAAAACCAACAAAACACCCCCGATAATCGCCTGACAAAATCGCGCCGCCCGGTAATCGTGTCCGCACACCCGGTAAACCAGCGCCAGGAAAACCGGTTCCACCGGCGTCGCACGATATGCACTTGACTCATAACGCCCCGTACAAGCCAATTTCCAGCCGATCTCATCGTGAGCCGATTCATCCGCCCAAGATAGCGGCCTGTTGCCCACACTCCACACGTATCCCACTCGCAAAATCACCGTGCCCACAAGAAGCAAAACCACCGCCCACAGCCAAAAACGAGACCTTGATTCCATGCGCCCACTATACCAACCCGTTTTCTACCGCCTCAATAAGGAAAACACCACGAAACGATCCGACCGAAACCGGACTCGAAACTCTTTCAACTCTCCACCCCGTTCCGCCATCTGACGCGCCACACAGTCCGGCGGCAACTCACCCAGCCGATCCGCCTTGTATCGCCACGTGTCAACCCCCGTCACCAAACACCCCACGTCATAAATGAAATACTCCGCCCCCCACTTCCGCGCCAACGCCGCCAATTGTTCCTCCCTCCCGTACAACGCCTCCAAAAACTCCCGGTACCGCTCCCGAATCTTTTGATTCTCAAACTTCGAATGCAACACGATCGTCCGCCCCGTATGCGCCCGCCACACCGGCGACTCCGACACACTCGATAACACCACCGCATTTGTCGCCGTGTGTTCCCGCAACCATGCCACCACCGGCCGATACATTTCCGGCCGCACCGGCCGACGATCCAACGGCGCCGCATCCAACATCGCCAACTGTCCCACCGCCGCCGCGCCAACCGCCCATCGCCACCCCACATGACTCGCCACCAAACCCGCCGCCAACACCGGAGCCGCCACCGCCAAAAACGTGAAATACCGCACCACCATCCACGCCAACGGCACCAACAACAACGACACAACAATAAATACCCGCACTGGCACCTCCTTCCGACGCCACCCACACCATCCACCCACCAGCCCCAGCGGCAGACAACCCAACAAAAACCGCCAGAAATCCGCCACACTCGCCGTGTTGAACGCCCCCTCCCACAAACACCGCGCCTCCCACGGCAAACGCGACGGCTCGGACGGTTTCACCCCCAAAAACCGCAACTTGTAGAAAAACATCTGATACACATGCGCATACTCTCCATACGACGTCCGCAACCACATCCCCACCGCCACCAACACCACCAGCGCCACGCCAAACACCATCCATGCCTTCCGTCGCCCACCGTTGATCCAGACCGCCAACGCCAACGCGCAAAGCACACACATTGTCGGCGATAGATAAAACTGTTTCACCCGCAACACCGGCACGACAAATGCCCCCGCCAACAACGTTAGCACAAACCACGGACGCCGCGGCGTCTCGCCTCTGCCAAGATACACCAGCGCCGTCGCCCCCACACCGACCGCCAACACAAATTGCGTCAAATGCCAGCTCGCCAACGCTGCCAACCACAACACCGCCGCGCCAATCTCCCAACGCCGTTGCCCCGCCTCCTGCCACATTCGCACCGTTGCCCATACCGCCAGCACAATCAGCGGCAACGCGAAATCCTCCCGCAGAAACAGATTCTTCACTGTCCTCCCATAACTCGGATACAACGCCGCATACAACGCCGCCGACATCACCCCCGCAAAATCACTCCGCCACAACGCCCGCCCCAACAGAAACAACCCGAACAACGTCAGACTCCCCATCACACAGTCACACCACACCGCCCACACATGAAACGCCATCTTCGGCCTCAACCACCGATACAACACCCCGACCGGCACCTCCATCGCCACCGTAAACTCCGCCCAATCATTGATCTCATCGGGATACTGAACAGAACGGTCCCGCGAAAGCTGTCCCCAGTCCCCAAAGGAATGCTCCGCGAAAAACTTGGCAAAACTGTATTGAAAAGCAAACTCGCTCCAGAACTGCCCCACCTCATCCTGCGCATCCCACGTCGGATTCGAAAAAATCTTCGCCGTCTTCAGCCTGACATGGCAGACAAACAACAGCCCCACCACCCCCACACAGATCGCCAGTCGCCACCTCGGATTCATCGTGGCCGCATCTTACCGCATCCAACCTCTCCCCGTCACGCCCTACCAACCATCAAACCACCATCCACCCATCCATCTCGTCACCACCGGCGATACACACGCCAGAGGAGGACGATGGCGGCGCCCAACAACACCA
>CAZISE010000031.1:0-40478 GCA_964541945.1 uncultured Verrucomicrobiota bacterium | reverse complement strand
TGGCTGCCTCGTGATGGACGGCATCGGAGTTGACTGTGTACAGCAGCCGCTTCGAACTAACAAGTTCCACCAGAACCCATTTTTAGAGTTCCAGTTCGCACACGGGTTTTCGGGCGCGCCGGGCGCAAAATGGGGTCAAACGGCTGGCGAAGCGGGATACGCGATTTATGGGGTTCTCGTTTGCGTTTCACCGTCGCGCGGCTCTTCGCTCTTGCTTGTCAACAAGGAGCGCGCTACGAAGTGACCATGAAAATTGTTGCCGACCCCAATATCCCCTACGTCCGCGAGGCGTTCGGTCCGCTCGGTGAGGTCACCCTGATTCCAGGACGTAACATGGCAGCCGCCGATGTGCGCGATGCCGATTGTTTGCTGGTGCGCTCCGTCACGCCGGTCAACGCGGCGTTGTTGGACGGCAGTCGCGTCCGATTCGTCGCCACGGCCACCATCGGGTTTGACCACGTGGACACGGCGTATCTGGCGGCGCGGGGCATTGGGTTTTCCAGCGCGGCCGGCTGCAACGCCAACTCGGTGGCGGAATATGTGGTGGCCGCCCTGCTCGAACTGGCCCACCGTCGCCATTTCCGGCTCCGCGATAAAACGCTCGGCGTGATCGGCGTTGGCAACGTCGGCCGTCGGGTGGTTCGCTACGCCGAGGCGCTGGGGATGCGCGTTCTTCAAAACGATCCGCCCCGCCAACGCGCCGAGGGGGGACCGTTTGTGTCGCTGGAACACGTCGTGGCCGAGGCGGACATCCTGACGTTGCACGTGCCGCTGACGAAATCGGGGCCGGACGCGACGTATCATTTGCTGGAGCCGCGTCGGGGCATCGTCATCAACTCCTCGCGCGGGGCGGTGCTGGACAACCGGGCGTTGTTGACGGCGAATCTGGAGGGACTGGTGCTGGACGTGTGGGAAGGCGAACCGAATATTCTGCCGGAATTGCTGGAAAAAGTGGACATCGGGACACCCCATATTGCGGGCTACAGTTTCGACGGCAAGGTCAACGGGACGCGAATGATCTATGAGGCCGCCTGCCGGTTTTTCGGGATCACACCCGCCTGGCAACCGCAATTGCCGCCACCGCCCGTGCCGCGCATCGAGACCGATGCCAGCGGGTTGGATGACGAAGACGCTTTGCGCGGCATCATCCGACGGGTGTACGATATCCGGGCGGACGACGCGGCGTTGCGGAAGGTGGGGCCGGCGGGCTTTGACAGATTGCGGGCGGAATACCCGGTGCGGCGGGAATTTTTCAACACGACCCTGACGTTGCGGGGCGCGACGGGGCGGCTGGGTTCGGTGGCGGCGGCGCTGGGGTTTGTGGTGCTTTCTTCTTGATGTCCTGCTCGTAATGGGCGCGAACCTTGGCGGCGCATTCGGGGCAGTAGCCGTGGGTGAACAACAGATTGTTTTTGCGGAAGTAATCCGCGATGGTTTCCCATTCGGTGCCGGCGGTCTTGACCTTGCCGCATTCCATGCAAATCGGGAGAAATTCGGCGACTTTGTCGAGGTGCCAGTGGCTCTCTTCGAGCTCGCGCATCGCTTTTTCCAGGGCGGCGTGTTCCTGGCGGATTTGTTCCTCAGCCACGCGGCGCGCCCGGACTTCCCGTCGCAACAGGTAAAACACGCACAAAAACAGAAACGTTCCCACCGTGGTGATGATCGTGATCACTTTGACCGTGGAAAACATTTCGAATTCTTTCTTTTCGATCTGGTGGTGGAGACGCTGTTTTTCCTCGTTGCCGATCTCGCGCAACAGGGACCGGAGTTGCTCCTGCATTTTCTCGTTTTGGGGAGACGACGTTGTATCGGCTTGTTCTTGTAACTGCGTCAATCGTTGGTTCAACAAGGTTTCAAACTGGTTCCAACGTTGTTCCTGCTGAAGCGTGACAGGGGTGACCTGTCGCAGCGCCCGCATATCTTTCGCCAGTGCGGCAATGGCATAATCGCGGCGCCCCGTTTCGGCCATGGTAAGATGCCCTTCGATGCGTTCGAGGCACTGGACGATTTCGTAGGCGCGGCTCTGGAGGCGATCGTTCTCGATCCATCGCTGGACTGATCGTTGCCAGAACATCACGGCACCCACCAACGTCAGTAAACCGATACCTAAAACTGCTGCGATAATTTTGTCGTCTGTTTTCACCGTTTCATTCCCAGTAGTTTTGAATCTAACAATCTCTCCTCTGATTGACCACACTCTTTTCGCTGCGCCAACATGGCGCGCCTGGCACACTTTTGGGGGCCGATTGTGCCATCCACAGAGCGATGTCACACTGGCGCTGAGAAGCGATTCAGACGCAAGTGATTCTGAAAATGGAAGTTGCAACGGATTCGCCATCGGTTGGCATGAACATAGCTAAGGTCGCTCGTGGCATTTACGCCAGAGAGGAGCCAACAAATACCATGGCCAAAGTTTTAGGCATAGATTTGGGCACGACGAACTCGTGCATGGCCGTCGTCGAAGGCGGCGAGCCTGTTGTCATTCCCAACGCCGAAGGTGGACGCACAACACCGTCGGTGGTGGCATTTACCAAGTCTGGCGAACGTCTCGTCGGCCAGGCCGCCAAACGACAGTCGGTCGTAAACCCCAAAAACACCATTTACTCCATCAAACGGTTCATGGGCCGCAAGTACGACGAAGTCGAACAGGAACGCAAACGCGTTCCGTACGAGGTCGTCCGCGCCGCCAATGGCGATGCTCATGTGCGCGTGCAGGTCGGCAACGAGACAAAGACATTTTCTCCGCCGGAAATCTCCGCCATGATCCTTGCCAAGATGAAGGCCGACGCCGAAGCGTATCTCGGCGAGAAGATTGACAAAGCCGTCATCACCGTCCCAGCCTATTTCAACGATGCCCAACGCCAGGCCACCAAAGACGCCGGCAAAATTGCCGGGCTGGAAGTGCTCCGCATCATCAACGAACCGACCGCCGCCTCGCTGGCATACGGTCTGGACAAGAAGAAAAACGAGCGCATCGCCGTGTACGACCTCGGCGGCGGCACCTTCGACATTTCCCTGCTCGAAATCGGCGACGGCGTGTTTGAAGTCCACGCCACCAACGGCGACACCCACCTCGGCGGCGACGATTTCGACGAGCGGGTCATGAACTGGATCATTGACGATTTCAAAAAAGAGACCGGCATTGATCTGCGCAAACAAGCCGACGCCCTCCAACGAATCAAGGAGGAATCCGAAAAGGCCAAGATCGCGCTCTCCAGCGCGATGGAATACGAGATCAACCTCCCCTTCATCACCGCCGACGCCACCGGGCCAAAACACATCGTCAAGAAACTGACCCGCGCCAAGCTCGAACAGCTTTGCGACGACTTGATCGAACGCACCATCAAACCGGTCAACGCCTGCCTGAAGGACGCCGGCATCACCATGGACAAAGTGGACGAACTGGTCCTCGTCGGCGGCATGACCCGGATGCCCAAGGTCATCGAGACCGCCCGCAAACTTATCGGCAAAGCCCCCCACCAGGGCGTCAACCCCGATGAAGTGGTTGCCGTCGGCGCGGCCATCCAGGGCGGCGTCCTCACCGGCCAGGTCAAACAGGACATTGTACTGCTCGATGTGACCCCACTCACGCTCGGCGTCGAAACGCTTGGCGGCGTCCGCACGCCGTTGATCCCCCGCAACACGACCATTCCAACCCGTAAGAGCGAAATCTTCTCCACCGCCGCCGACAACCAGACCAGCGTGGAAATCCACGTTCTACAGGGCGAACGTGAGATGGCGCGCGACTGCAAGTCGCTGGGGCGTTTCCACCTCACCGACATTCCGCCGGCGCCGCGCGGGATGCCGCAGATTGAAGTCACCTTCGACATTGACGCCAACGGCATCTTGCACGTCAGCGCCAAAGACCTCGGCACCGGCAAATCCCAGAAGATCACCATCACCGCCTCCAGCGGCCTGAGCAAGGAAGAGGTCGAACGAATGCAGCGTGAAGCCGAAGCCCACGCCGAAGAGGACCGGAAAGCCCGTGAGCGGGTGGAGACGCGCAACCGTTGCGATTCGCTCGTGTACAACACCGAGAAACAAATCCGCGACCTCAAGGACACCATCAGCGCCGATCAAAAAGCCAAACTCGAAGACGCCATCGCCAAGGTCCGCGAAGCGCTCAAGAGCGACGACTACGACGCCATGAAGAGCGCCGAGGAACAACTGACACAGGCCTGGCACAGCGTCTCGTCGGAAATCTACGCCAAAGCCCGCGAGAAAACCGAGTCCGCCAAGGCCGAACCGAAAACCGAATCCTCCACGGAAGAACAAGAACCAAAGAAGGAAAGCAAAGTGGTGGACGCCGATTTCGAAGTCGTGGACGACGACAAGAAAGCATAACCGAAAACCAAAAACCCAAAAGGAGCTGAGAGAAGCATGAACGTAAAACCGTTGGGAGATCGGGTGCTCGTGCAACCGATCGAAGCACAGGAAGTGAAGAAAGGCGGCATCATCATCCCCGATACCGCCAAGGAAAAACCCCAGGAAGGCAAAGTGGTCGCTGTCGGACCCGGCAAACGTGACGACAACGGCAAACTGATCCCCATGGACGTCAAAAAGGGCGACCGCGTGCTCTACAGCAAGTACGGCGGCACCGAAATCAAGATTGACGAAAAAGACTACCTGATCATGCGCGAGGACGACATCCTCGGCATCGTCGAATAACGAACCCCAAAGGAGTGATTGAACATGGCAGCAAAACAACTTCTGTTTGATGAAGATGCTCGCAAGGCGCTGTTGCGCGGCGTCGAAAAACTCAGCAAAGCCGTCAAAGCCACGCTCGGCCCCAAAGGCCGCAACGTGGTCCTCGACAAGAAATACGGTTCCCCCACCATCACCAAGGACGGCGTTACCGTCGCCAAGGAAATCGAACTGGAAGACCACTGGGAGAACATGGGCGCCCAGCTCATCCGCGAAGTCGCTTCCAAAACCAGCGACGTCGCCGGTGACGGCACCACCACCGCCACCGTGCTGGCCGAAGCCATTTACCGCGAAGGTCTCCGCAACGTGACCGCCGGTGCCAACCCGATGGCGTTGCAACGCGGCATCAACAAGGCCGTCGAAGCCGCCGTCGAACAGCTCTCCAAGATCAGCAAGAAGGTCAAAGACCGCAATGAAATCATGCAGGTCGCGACCATCTCCGCCAACGGCGACAAGACCATCGGCAGCATCATTGCCGACGCCATGGACAAGGTTGGCAAAGACGGCACCATCACCGTCGAAGAAGCCAAGTCCATCGAGACCACGCTGGAAGTCGTCGAAGGCATGCAGTTCGACAAGGGCTACCTCAGCCCCTACTTCGTCACCAACGCCGAGACGATGGAGTGCGTGCTCGAAGACGCCTACATCCTCATCCACGAAAAGAAAATCAGCAGCCTCAAAGACCTGCTCCCGTTGCTGGAGAAAATCGCCAAGGTCGGCAAACCCCTGCTCATCATCGCCGAGGAAGTCGAAGGCGAAGCTCTGGCCACCCTCGTCGTGAACAAACTGCGCGGCACCATCCAGGCTTGCGCCGTCAAAGCCCCCGGCTTCGGCGATCGCCGCAAAGCCATGTGCGAGGACATCGCCATCCTCACCGGTGGCAAGTTCCTCAGCGAAGACCTCGGCATCAAGCTGGAGAACGTCAACATTGACGATCTCGGCCGCGCCAAGAAGATCGTCGTGGACAAGGAAAACACCACCATCGTCGAAGGCGCCGGCAAACAGGCCGACGTGCAGGGACGCATCAACCAGATCCGCAAAGCCATCGAGGAAACCACCAGCGACTACGACCGCGAGAAACTCCAGGAGCGTCTCGCCAAGCTCGCCGGCGGCGTGGCCGTCGTCCGCGTCGGCGCGGCGACCGAGACCGAGATGAAGGAGAAGAAAGCTCGCGTCGAAGACGCCTTGCACGCGACCCGCGCGGCCGTCGAGGAAGGCATCGTCCCCGGCGGTGGCGTGGCCCTGATCCGCTGCATCCCCACGCTGGCCGAACTGAAGCTCAAGGGCGACGAGGCCATCGGCGTGGACATCGTCAAACGCGCTCTCGAAGAGCCGTTGCGCCAGCTCGCTGCCAACGCCGGCGAGGAAGGCTCGCTCGTGGTCAAGGAAGTCTCCGCCCGCAAGGGTTGGGAAGGCTTCGACTGCGAGAAGATGGAGTACACCGACATGGGCAAGGCGGGCATCATTGACCCGACCAAGGTCACCCGTTCCGCCCTTCAGAACGCCTCCAGCATCGCCGGTCTGTTGTTGACGACCGAGTGCTGCGTCACCGAAGTGCCGGAGAAGGAAAAACCCGCTCCGACACCCCCCGGTGGCGGCATGGACTACTAAACCGCTGCAACGCAAACCGAGTAGGGGGCGGATCGTCCGATCCGCCCCCTACTTTCCCTCTTGCCTTTCGAAAGAAAACATGGACAATCGCGCCTCGCTCAGGATGAACAGTAAATATCTAACCGCCGCTCAGCAACAGGTTCCCAACCCGGAACTTCTCATCAACCTTGTCTCCCGTCGGGTCCGCCAGCTCGCTCAGGGGCACCGCCCGCTGACGCAGACCGATCCGCGCATGGATTTCGCCGACATCGCCTTGAAAGAAATCGGCGAGGGCAAGTTCAGTTACGAGATCGAACCCGAAACCGAAATCCAAGAAGACGAATCCGATACCAAGCTCTAGTTCGTCGGTCGTTTGGCGGGCAAACACACCGTCCATCCGCGCGGGTCTTTTCCTTGCAGAACGTAGTCCGGCAGTCGTTTTAGAATCGTTTCCTGCGTCATCGAATCGGCCGGAGCGCACAGGCTCCCGAACAGGATCACCTTCATCTCCGGCGGGAGATGCGCCCGAAATTGTTTTTCTCCCACGGGGAATCCGCCCAATTCCCGATCAATCAATCCATACGACAAGTGATATAACCTGCCTTCGGCCATCAGATGCGCCAGCGGATTGTCCGGGAAATACACCTGGCCGGGATGCCGGGCCAGTATCCGCCAGGCCATGGCTTGCGGATTGTTGTCGAGTGAGCGCCATACATTGGGCAGGCCCTGCCAGCGCAGCGGCGCGCTGACCAACAGCCCCGCCAGTAACAAAGCCAATCCCATCTTCGCTCCCTCTGCCAACCTGTCGGCCTGCGCCTCGGCGGTTTCTGCCAGACATAACATCGCCGCCAACAACCAGAAATAAACCGTCAAACTCAACGCATTCAGGTCGCCTCCTGCCTTGACCAAATTCAGCAGCGCGGCGGGAATGTTGAATGCGCCCGCCACCGCAAACACCGGCCATCGTCCGATGGAACCGCCCCAACGCCGTCGAACGACAAATCCAATCACGATCAGCGCCAGCGCAAATGCCGACGAGACCGCCAGTTCCTGCACGGCCTGCAACAGGCACCCCAACCGTTCGCCCTGCCACGGATGACGACTCGGCACCGTCACGAGATTGAACCAGAGCGGTTCCCACCCAAACGCCAGCACGAACACCGCCGTTGTCACCGCGCCCGCGCCGCACAACGCCAGCAGATACCGTTTCAACCCGTCCACGCCAAAGAGCCGCCCGACGCAAAACGCTAACGCGATCGGCAACAACAGCATTGTCTGTTTCGCCCAGACGCTCAACACTGCCAGTGCGGCCGCGGCACCGAGCCATTTCCAGTCGCTGTTGTCTTTTCGTCGGTAAATCGCCGCGCACGCCAGTGCTGCCAGGCCCAGAGCCGGGGCGTCCGCATGAACGCAAAACGCCGCGTATTTCACCGGGTACGAGCGCATCACCAGCAACCCGAAACACACCAGTGCCGCCAGCCCCACGCTCCACCGCCGTCGCAACGCCAGCAACCACACCGCGGGCGCGAACACCAGCGCCAGACTGATCATGCTGGCGACCATCAACGCCGCGGTGGGCGATTGCGCCAGCGTTGCCGGCAAATACACCAGCGCCGTCACCGGACCGTAAATCGTGTTCAACACCGGTCCAACCCCGTCGGGATAGTAGAGACGGTAGCCCTTGACCAGCGCAAACGTCGGCGCCAGCCGCGCCCCGTTCCAGCCAAAAAAGGGCGCGCGCAGAACGCCGCTGACACATGTCATCGCCAACACAAGGAACCCGACCGCCAACAGCGATGCCAGGAACCGATCCGGCGGCGGCCAATCGCGTTTTTTTTGTAACACCCACAAACCGGCTGCCGCCGCGCCCACAACAAGCGCGACCAGGGCCAGGTTGTAGCCGGATGGCTGCATGGGCGAGGACTCTAGAAGTGCCGCCTTCAGGGAGCAAGAGAGAACTTGGTCTTTGGCGCGGCGCCGGTTATATTTCGGCCTCATGCCGCCGACCATCCAGAACCACAAAGCTCGTCGCGATTATTTCATCGGCGAAACCTTCGAGGCGGGCATCGAGTTGAAAGGCACCGAGGTCAAGAGCCTCCGGGCCGCCCGCGCGTCCATTGACGACGCCTTTTGCCGGATCGAAGGCGGCCAGTGCTGGCTGTACAACGCGCACATTGCGCCGTACGAGCCGGGTAATCGCTGGAACGTGGACCCATTGCGGCGACGGCGGTTGCTGCTGCACAAGAAGGAGATTGACCACCTGGCTGGCAAGCTCCAAGCCAAGGGGACTGCGCTCGTTCCACTGCGAATTTATTTCACCAAAAGCTTCGCCAAGGTCCTGCTCGGTCTCGGCAAGGGTAAAACCCAAATAGACAAACGCGAGGACCTCAAACGCAAGGAAGCCGACCGCGAAACCCGCCGCGCTCTCGCCGATGCCCGACGCCACCGCTAATTTTCACAGAAGGTAACAAAGGCAACACCAGAGAAACCAATGGATGCCTCTTTGTTTGTTTTTTTTGTGAGTTTCGTTGTCTTTTGTTGGCATCCGTTTCTAAAACGTCGGCCTGTGAGGGGATTGGCACCCTGTTGTTGGACGCTCCCGCGTCAATCCTCTTTGCCCGGTGTCCGCACTCTGTGCTACGATGCCGGCGGTGAACCGGTTCACCCGATATGCGGCGATTCGTCTCGGCGTCATCCTGCTCGCGCTGGCCACGCTGATGTGGTACATGGTCGGGCGGCCCGGTCGCGGGGCCGTCATGATGACGCCACCCGTTATTTCCGCCGACGCGCTTCGCGCCCATGTCCGGGCGCTGGCCGGCGACATTGGCGAGCGCAATGTCTTTCACCCTGCCGCGCTGGCGCGCGCCGCCGATTACATCGAGCGGCAATGGCAGGCCCAAGGCTATGCGGTCAACCGTCAATCATACCTTGTGGACGGGGTCGCCTGCGCGAACATCGAGGTCGCCCGTTCCGGCGCCGGCGAGACGGTGATTGTTGGCGCTCATTATGATTCCGTGTACGGCTCGCCGGGCGCCAACGACAACGCCAGCGCGGTGGCCGTCCTGCTCGAACTGTCGCGGTTTTTTGCCAGTGGTCCGTCGGGTGTTTCGATTGTCCGACCGATCCGGTTTGTGGCGTTTGTCAACGAGGAACCGCCGTTTTTCAAGACGCCGCAGCAGGGCAGTCGCGTGTATGCGCGGGCCTGTCGGGAGCGGGGCGAGCGGATTCGGGTAATGATCTCGCTGGAGACGATGGGATGTTTCCGCGAGGAGACGGGCAGCCAGCGGTATCCGTTTCCGTTCGGCCTGTTTTATCCGCGGCGTGGCAATTTCATTGCGTTTGTGTCGAACCTGCGGTCGCGCGGATTGATGCGCGAGGCGGTGGCGGCGTTTCGAGCGCACACGGATTTCCCGGTGGAATGTTGTGCGACGTTTGCGTGCGTGCCGGGGGTGGACTGGAGCGATCACGGTTCGTTCTGGCAGGAAGGTTATCGGGCGTTCATGGTTACCGACACCGCACCGTACCGCTATCCGCACTATCATGAGGGAAGCGATACGCCGGACAAGGTCAACTACGACGCGCTGGCGCGGGTCACGTCGGGCTTATGCGGCGCGGTGGCGCGGTTGGTATCGGAATAAACTGCCTTGCACAAACCGGGGGTTTGTTGCATAAACGCAAACTGCGATGACCGTGCATTTTCAATTTTAATTTTGTAACGGAAAGAGTTGCCGATGAAAATTCTTGTGCTGAATTGTGGTTCTTCTTCGATCAAGTTTCAGGTTCGCGATGCTCGTGAGGAGAAGCTTCTCTGTAAAGGGCTGATCGAACGCATTGGCGAGGAGGAGGGCGCCATTTCGGTGAGCGCCAACGATAAGAAGTTGGCCAGCAAGGAGGTTCTGCCCAATCACGCTGTCGCGCTCGACCGAATGATTCATCTGCTGACCAGTCCCAAGCTGGGGGTGCTGGGAAGCCTTTCGGATATCGCCGCCGTCGGCCACCGTGTCGTTCACGGCGGCGAGGCGTATTCGGATTCGGTATTGATTGACGAGAAGGCGATCGAAACGATTGACAAGCTCAGCGAACTGGCGCCGTTGCACAATCCGCCGAACCTCAAGGGCATCCTCGCCTGCCGCCAGGTGTTGTCGGGGGTGCCGCAGGTGGCCGTGTTTGACACCGCGTTTCATCAGACAATGCCGCCGGTGGCGTACATGTATGCGTTGCCCCGTCCATTGTACGAGAAATACCGGATCCGCCGTTACGGGTTCCACGGCACCAGTCACCGTTATGTGCACGGTCGCGCCCGGTCCCTCGCCGGGCTGGACGGTAAACCGAGCAAAATCATCACCGCCCACCTCGGCAACGGCTGCTCCATCACCGCTGTTAAAGACGGCAAGGTGGTGGACACCTCGATGGGGTTCACCCCTCTGGAAGGTCTTGTGATGGGCACCCGCTGCGGGGATGTGGATCCCTCCCTGCCGCTGCTGCTGCTCGAACGCGGGTTCTCGGCCAAAGAGGTCAACAATCTCCTCCAAAAACAGTCCGGCCTCCTCGGACTCACAGGCGGCAAGTCCAATGACATGCGGTTCATCCTCGACAACTACGACAACCCCGACGAACCGTTTGCCCGGCTGGCGCTGGACGTGTTTTGTTATCGCCTCAAGAAGTACATCGGCGCCTATGCCGCCGTGCTGGGCGGCCTCGATGTTCTTGTCTTTACCGGTGGCATCGGCGAGAACGCGGTGCTTGTCCGGGCCAAGACCTGCGAGGGACTGGAATATCTGGGCATCGAGCTGGACCCGATCCGCAACCGGGAAGGTTCCCGCAAAGAAGCCCTCATCACCACCGACACCTGTCGCGCCAAAGTTTTTGTCGTGCCCACCGACGAAGAACTCGTCATTGCCGAAGAAACGGTTCGCCTCGTCAGAGCGACGCTCTCTTCACAACCTCAATCCATCTGATCGCATCGAAAACATAGAAAGGATCGCCCATGAGTTTTGTTGAACAACTCCTCGAACAAGCCAGAAAATTGAACAAAAAAGTTGTCCTCCCCGAAACCGAGGACGCCCGCACCCTTCAGGCCGCCGCCACGCTCGTCAAAGAGAAAATCTGTCGTGTCGTTTTGGTGGGCGATCCGGACCAGGTCCGCGCTGATGCCCGCAAATGCGGCGCCGACATTTCCGGTTGTGAAATCCTCTCGCCACGGGACGAAACGCTTGCCGGACCGCTGGCCGAAAAACTCTACCAGTACCGCAAACAAAAGGGGCTCACGCTCGATCAAGCCCGCGAACTGATCAAAAACCCTCTCTACTTCGGCACCATGCTACAGAAGGAAGGCATGGTGGACGGTTATGTAGCCGGCGCCACCCACACCACCGCCGACAACCTTCGTCCCGCCCTCCAGATCATCAAGGCCAAACCCGGCCTGAAAACGGTTTCCACCTGCATGATCATGGTCCACCCCAACCCGAAGTTTGGCGAGAACGGCGTCATGATTTTCGCCGACTGCGGCATGGTGGAGATGCCCACCGCCGAACAACTCGCCGACATCGCCATCGCCTCGGCGCAGACCTGGCGGCAACTGGTTGGCACCGAGCCGCGTGTCGCCATGCTCTCCTACTCGACCAAAGGCTCCGCCAATTCGTCCGACACCCAGAAAGTCCTCAAAGCCACCGAACTGGTGAAACAGGCGGCGCCGGGGCTGTGTGTGGACGGTGAAATGCAGTTTGACGCGGCGTTGTTGCCCAGCGTCGGCGAGCGCAAAGCCAAAGGTTCTCCGGTGGCCGGTCGGGCCAATGTGTTCGTCTTTCCCGACCTGGACGCCGGCAACATCGGTTACAAGATTGCCGAACGGCTCGGCGGCGCTCAGGCGCTCGGTCCGCTGGTTCAGGGCATGGCCAAGCCCGCTCACGATCTGTCGCGCGGTTGTTCGGCCGACGACATTGTGAAGGTAGCCGCCATCTCCGCCATCATGGCCGAGTAAAGCGCCAGACGCGGGGAAGGGTTGACTATGGGGCAGGGTTTGGGATTATCCTGAGGTGCGATGCTGATCGTCCTGCTGCTGGTCACGGTTCTGCTGTTGTTGTTGAACGCCTTTTTCGTATTGGCGGAGTTTGCCAGCGTGAAGGTGCGTCCCACGCGCGTGGAAGAACTGGTGGACAAGGGCGATCTTCGCGCCAAGGTCTTGCAGCAGATTCAACAGCACCTGGATGAATATCTCTCGGTCTGTCAGGTCGGCATCACCTTTGCCAGCATCGGTCTCGGTTTTGCCGGGAAACCGGTCTTTGAGCAAATGGTGGCGGCTCCCTTGAAATGGCTGGGGATCGGCTCAGCACAGGCGCGGGAAGCGGTGGCCGTGATGGTGGCTTATTTGCTGGTGTCGTTTCTGCACATTCTGGTGGGGGAACTGGTGCCGAAATCCGTGGCCATTCGTCGCCCGGAAGCGTGTGGGCTGTGGATGGCGGTGCCGCTGCGAATTTCGCATTTCATTTTCTTCGTGCCGCTCTGGATTCTGAACACCAGCGCCAACCTGGTGTTGCGCCTGTTACGGCTGTCCACGCCGATGAAAGACCCTGCCCACACGGAAAATGAGATCCGGATCATCATCGAGCGCTCGCAAACCAGCGGGTTGATTCCGTTTCGGCGGTTGATGCTGATGGAAAACGTCTTTGACCTCGGCGGGTTGAAGGTGCGGGACGCGATGAAACCGCCCAGGGCGGTGAAGGTGTTGCGGCGTGACGCACCGTGGGCCGAGAACCTGGCGGTGATCAAGGAATCAAAGTTTTCCCGTTATCCGGTGATGGTGGATGGACAGGAGTTGCCGGTGGGGATGATTCATGTGAAGGACCTGTTGCTGCAGGAACCGCACAAACAAACCGCTCCGGACCTCGGTCAGATTTTGCGGCCTTTTTTGAAGGTTACCGAAGACATGCCGCTGGAGAGCCTGTTGTCGGAGCTGCAACATCGCCGCCGGCAGGTGGCAATCGTGGTGGATCGCAAGGGACAATGGGCCGGGTTCATCACGTTGGAGGATGTAATTGAGGAGATCATCGGCTCGGTCGAGGACGAGTTTGAGAAGGAACCGCCGTTGTTTCTGGGCGACACGTTGAGTCCGGGGCGTGTCGTGCTGGAGGTGCGGGCCGAAAACATTTTCGATGCGATCCGTCGAATTTTGGAGCGGGTGGATGGCGCCGAGCTGCCGTTGCCGCGCCAGACCATTGAGCGGGCCGTGATCGAGCGGGAAAAGGAGATCAGCACCTATCTCGGCCACGGGGTGGCGGTGCCGCACGCGCGGTTTGAGGGGCTGGATCGCCCGGTAACGCTGTTCGCGCAGTGCCCGGAGGGAATCCCGGTGGCGGGGTCCGGCGAACGTATTCAGATCATTTTTATGCTGTTGACGCCGTTGTCGGCTCCGCAATGGCAGGTTCGTTTGCTGGCCCGCATCTGCGGGGTGATGCAAAACGAGTACGTGGTGGAACGCCTCCGCGACACGCGGGATGCTGGTCAACTGCTTGAAATCATTCGGGCGGCTGATCCGGGCACCATTGGCTGACCGATGAACGCGCGCAGACAACCCGATGATGTCGGGGAAAGAAGATACCCATGCGGTTTCGTTTGTTGACCTACAACGTGCATGGTTGCCGGGGTACCGACCGGCATGTGTCGCCGCGGCGTATTGCCGATGTGATTGAGGCGACGGGCGCCGATGTGGTCGCCCTGCAGGAGGTGGATTACAATCGCAAACGCTCCGGTTACGAGGATCAAGCCGAGATCATTGCCTCACAGCTTTCCATGGATTTTCATTTCCATCCCGCCTGGACGCTGGCCGAGGAGAAACTCGGTGACGCGGTGCTTTCCCGTTTGCCGATGCGGCTGATGCACGCCGGCGCGCTCCCCTCGCAATCGCGCTGGAGCAAGGAGCGGCGCGGCGCATTGTGGGTGCACATCGAGAGCGGGTCCCGCCATGTGCATCTGATCAACACACATCTCGGCCTGAACCAGCGCGACCGGATGGCGCAGACCGAGGCGTTGTTCGGTCCGCAATGGCTTGGCCATGCGCGTTGCGGTCCGCCGCTGGTGCTTTGTGGCGATTTCAACGCGCTGCCCGGCTCGCGGGTTCACCGCCGCGTGATCGAGCACCTGCGCGATGTGCACGCCTGTCTGCTGGCGCGGCGTCCGCGGCGAACGTTTCCGACCCGTTATCCGTTGGCCAGCATTGACCATGTTTTTTTGAGCGCGGAGTTCCAGGTCCATCATGTGGAGGTCGTGCGCACGCCGCTGACGCGGGTTGCGTCCGATCATTATCCGTTGTTAGTGGAACTGGGTTTGGGAGAATGATTCCCGTTGACCGTTTGCGGTAACGTTGTCCAGCAACATTGAACCAGCGTCCCGCCGCTCGAAACCTTCTTGATCGCAAACGCGGCTCCAATGGCGGCGGCGCGGTACTGCATGATCTGCAATCCCAACCCCGTTCCGCGTTCTTCCACCGGTGGTAACCCCTTGCCATCGTCCTTGACCGAGAGGCACACATGGTCTTTGGCCATTTCAAGCCGTATTTCGATCTGTTTTGGTTGGCCATGTCGAACGGCGTTGTTGACGGCTTCCTGGGCAATCCGATAGAGGTTGGTGGCCGCCATTTCGTCATGGAGGAGCACGGGACGGCGACACACAAAACGGCAGGAAATCTCAAAAAGGCTGGAGGTGCTGTCGGCCAGTTCTTTCAGGGCCATCATCAGGCCTTCCGGGTCCTGGCGAACTGGATGCAGGCCGCGGGCGACTTTGCGGATGTCTTCCACGAGTTTTTCCAGCTCGTTACTGATGCGTTTGGCCTGCGGCGCGGCGGCGGATCGGCGGGCTGCCAGTTGTTCGCTGAGCAACCAACTCACGAATTTCAATCCGACCACCTGTTGGCCAATGCTGTCGTGCAGGTCCTGGCCGATGCGGCGTTGTTCGCGTTCGCTGATCTCAAGAATCTGGCGCTCAAGTTTCTGCCGTTTCTCGATTTCCTTCTGCAACGCTTCGTTGGCGGCGGCCAGTTCGAGGGTGCGTTCGCGCACGCGCCGTTCCAGTTCTTCCTCGGCGCGTTTCTGGTCCTGGATGTCGGCCGCGCTGCCAAACCAGCCGATGATTTCTCCGTCGCCATTGCGCACCGGCAATGCCCGGGCCAGATGCCACCGATAGGCTCCATCCGATGCCCGACGCAACCGGTACTCGGTTTGGTACACCTCGCCGACCGCCACGTCGTCTTGAACCCTTTGCAGGACGCGATCGCGGTCGTCGGGATGCAACGCGCGCATCCAGCCATTTCCGCGCGCTTCTTCGGGGGTTTGCCCCGTGTACTCGTACCAACGACGGTTGCAATCAATCGTTCCTCCTGAGGCGTCGCACCGCCACGCAAGGTGCGGAACGGCCTCGGCCATCTGGCGGTATCGTTCTTCGCTCTGTCGCAGCGCTTCCTCGGCACGGCAGCGGACCCGGGCACCGATGAGGATTTCGCCCGCCGTGCGTAACAGGCGGATGTCTTCATCGGGCCAGCAGCGGGCGGTGCGAACAGCGTCGCAACCGATCAGTCCGGTCAGTTTTCCGCCGTGACGAATGGGCACCAGAATGACGGATTGAACCTGTCCTTGTTCCAAGAGACGACGCACCTCGGTTGCTTCCGGGGGAAGATCGGCCGCTTGGGTGATTTGCAGCGGTTCGCCGTCGCTCAACTGTTTCAACAACCAGGGGAAGGATGCGATGGGGACATTTTGAAGCTCCGCAATCTGTGCCCGGATGCCCGGCGCACACCACTCGTGGGTGTTGTGGGCGAGGGCCAGATCGGAGGTCACACTAAACAAATAACAGCGGTCGGCCTGCATCAGGCGTCCGAGATCAGCCAGCGCGGCATGGATAACAATGTTTACTTCCGCCGACGACGCATTCACGAGGCGGCTGGAGATGTCGGCCAGCAATCGTTCGAGGGCCAGGCGATACTGAAGGGAACGCTCGGCCTGTTTACGTTCGCGAATGTCAATGCCGATGCCGATCTGGGTGTTGTCGGAGAGGCGAACATTGGCCCACAGACAGTCCACGCGAGTGCCATCTTTGGCAGTGGTGACGATGTCTCGCCAACCGGGCGCCAGCGAGGCCATGTAGTCGGCGACCATTTGACGGTATTGGGGGTTGGGATAGACTTTGGCCATGAAATCGCCCCCGGCGGCGTCTGCCTCGGTCCAGCCGAAGACGCGACGGAAATGTTCGTTGAACTGGAACTGTTGCTGTTGAGGGTCGTACTGGACGACAAACACGGGGATCGTGTCAAGGATGCGCCGCAGCAGTTCCCTTTCCCGGAACAGGGCTTTCTCGGTTCGTTTACGCTCGGTGATATCGCGCCAAACGGCAATCAGGACCGGTTTGCCTTGCAGATGGATCACGTTGACGCGAACCTCGATATCAAAGATGGCACCGTTTTTGGCCCGGAGTTTTGTCTCGAAAACATCGCCGCCGCGCGCCACGATCTCGGCAAGATGTTTTCGGATCTGTTCGACAGACTCGGCTGCTTCAACGTCGGCAAGCGTCAATTGGGCGAACTCTTCCCGTGTGTAGCCGAGGCGATGACAAGCCTGATCGTTGCAGTCCAGGAAATGCAGTGTTTGCAGGTCGAAGAGGACAATCGCGTCCGCCGCATTCTCGAACAGCGTGTGATAGCGCGACTCGGATTCGCGCAACGTTGTTTCCAGTCGTCGGCGCTCGGTGACATCGCGAGAGTTCAAGACGACACCATTGACGGCGGGATCGGCCAGCAAATTGGTGCCCAGGGTCTCCAGCCAGCGCCATGTGCCGTCCCTGGCGCCCACACGCAGTTCAATGACACGGGTTTCGCCGGGCTTTTTGACAAGCTCCGCAAAGAGCGACCGGGCCGCCGCCACGTCGTCGGGATGGACCAGGTCAAAAACACTGCGCCCCTGCCACTCGCCCACAGCATACCCCAGAAGGCGACTGAGGTTGGGACTTTCGTAGATGATCCGGCCCGTAGCATCCACAATGGTGAGCAGCTCGGATACCCTTTCCGTCAACGTGCAGAATCGTCGTTCGTTTTTCGCAAGCGCCTCCATACTCTCTGCCGGTAATGGCATAGATAACCCGTCTCTGCACAAATGCAGCCCTCTGTCTTGAAGTCAATCCCTATTCTTCGCCTCCGTCAAGGCAATTTACCGGGTTGGGAACCGCGTGGCCTTGTCGCGTCACAGCCGCTTGGCCAAGCTTTGATACCCGCCCGCCGTCTGTCCCCGTTCTTGCGCCACGCACACCAGCAGGCGCAACTCTCCCCGTAGCCTCATCCGGGCGCGCTCCCACCAGCGAATGGCCACGTAACGATCCGCGTGTGCTGCCAACCAACCGTCTTGGTAGGCGGCGGCCGCCTGCCGGTAGAGTTGCTGACCGTCGCGGAAGGTTTCGGCAACGATGGCTTGTTTCGGTTGCCTGACATCCGTGAAGCGGCCCTCTACGCTCAGCGCAAGGACACGGCAACGGTGATGGTCTCTGACATAACGACTCAACTCCTTTTTGGATTGGTTGGGGTTGCGCTTTTCTGTTTACCGTCTCTCCTCCATCTGACAACCTTCTACCGCTGGTGAATTCTTGTTAAAAAAAGGTTGACAGATGTGTATTTACCATGTATTTACATTGTGCGGACGGAGGATATGGAGTTTGATTGGTCAGAGCCGCCATTTGAAATGGATGGGGCGCCAACGATTCGAGAGATTGAAGAATCGTTGGAAGACCCTTACGGTATTCGATTTTTACCCGATTCGCCGCGGTTTGCGGTGGAATCCCGAACCTTTTGTTTGGGTAAAACCCTTGATGGGAAAGGGATATTTAGTGTGTTTCGTTCGGACGGGAAACGGATTCGGGTCATTGCAGCGCGGGAGATGACAGAGGAAGAGAACTATTTCTACGAGAGGAAAATATCGGAATGGATCTCGTGATGAAATGGGAAGATGTGCCGGTCTTTGAGAGCGAGCAGGATGAGGCGCGTTTTTGGATGGGGCATCGTTTGGATGCGAAGTTGATGCAGCAATCGGTGATTGGTGCCGATCAGAGCGAGTCCACAACGATAACTTTGCGGATTGACCCGCGGATGTTGGCGCGTGTCAAACGGCTGGCGCGATCGCGCTACCTGAACTATCAGAGCATGATGAAACAATGGCTCAGCGAACGACTGGAAGCTGAGCTTCAACAGCGAGGAAACCGATGAAGACAATCCTACAACATCGCGACAAACAGGCGTTTACCCTGATTGAACTGATGGTGGTCATTCTGGTGATCGCCATTCTGGCGGGCATCCTGTTTGCCGGCGTCAGCGGCGCCATCAAACGCGCCAAACGCCTCCAAGCACAGGCGACGGTGACGGCTCTGGCCGCCGCGTTTCGTCAGTATTACACCGAGTATGGCCGATGGCCGACCACTTCCACTGGCAATCTCAAGGTGGACGCCAACATGGTGGACATGTTGACCGGCAACAACAACCCCACCTACCCGAACGTGAAACGGATCGTGTTCATGGAAATCAGCACCAACCAAACGACCTCTTCTGGATTGTCAACTCCATGGGTTTCGTCTTCGGGCGTCAACGACAACCACAAATACTATTGGTGCAAATTCGACGTGAACAATCAGGGGTATGTGGACAGCGCGGGCTATCCCAACCCGACGCGGGTGAACATGGGGTTGGCGGTCTGGACGACAGAACCGTTCCCTGATCGCATTGTTTCAAGCTGGTGATCCGATGAAAACGAGACAAACAGCCGCTTTTTCGATGGTGGAGTTGCTCTGGGTGATGACCATCATCGCCGTCCTTGCCGCCGGGGTGTTGTCCGGATTGGCGGCGGCCCGGCGCGGGTTCATGCGCACCAAGGCAGAGGCACAGACCAAGCAGGTGGCCAACGCGTTTATCGCCTACTACAACACCTATGGCCGATGGCCAGGCCCGTTGGGTGTTTACGAGGGACAGGTGGACTGGGATCATCTTCAACCCTTGATTATCCCGGACCAGAATCCGAAGCGGATTCTTTTCATGGAAATGAAGCTGGACAAGAGCACCACCAACCAGATGCGACAATTGATTGATCCGTGGGGGAACGTGTACCAGTTCCGTGTCGCGCCGGGAGGTGTCAACCAAAACGTGTCGCCCGACCCCTTTACCGGCAGCGGCTCGCTCAACGTTTCCGTGGCCATTTGGTCTGCCGGGGCAGACAAACAGGCCGACACATCGGGCTACAGCGGTGTCAACGCCGATAATCCCAAGAACTGGTGACATCATGAAGTCTGCTGCAAACAAAGCGTTCACCCTGGTCGAAATGCTGGTGGTCATTGCCATGATGGCGATCATCATGAGTTTTGGCATCGTGATGTTTACCGGTGCCCTCAAAAGCAGCGCCATCGCTTCCGCCTCGCAACAAACCTACACCGCGTTGACCCTGGCCCGTCAATATGCCATTACGCAGCGCGCTTATTTCGGGGTGATGATTTCCAACTACAACGCCTACGCCATTGTCTCCAACATGGCCAGCCCGCAGCTTGTCGGGCGCATCGAGTATCTGCCGATGGGCGCGACTTTCACCAACATTGATGTTGGGGTGGGCGCGCCGGTTCCCGTTCCCACTTCCGATCGGGTGTACGTCTGGTTTCGGCCCTCCGGAGCCGCGTTGCAGGATTATCGTCTGAACATTACCGACGGACAGAGCGTGAACAACTACTCCAGCATTTCGGTAAACCAGGTGTTGGGCGCTATCAGGACTCAGAAACCACAATGAAGACACGTAATTCTCTTTTGCGATCGTCTGCCGCCGGCTTCACGCTGGTGGAAGTCACCATTGCCCTGGCCGTGGTGTTGATCGGTTTGTTGGCCGTGCTCGGCATGGTCGCCAACGGCCTGCGCTCCAGCCGTAGCGCCACCGAAAACTGTGTGCCCGCCATGATTGCCCAGGACATCCTCAACCAGATCAAGGCCACCTACACCAGTTACGCCGCCGGCCAACCGCTCACCACGAAACCGAATCCCGAAACCTTGCACTACGACATTGAAGGCGCGCCCACCAATGTGCCCGCCTATTATCAAACGGTCATTTCCTACACCACCGTGCCCGGCCTGCCCGCATCGGCCAACCCCAACATTACCCGCGTCATAATCGAGGTGTATTGGCCCACTGCTGCCGCGCCCAACTTCCCGAACACCAACGTCTTCATCAGCCAGGTGACCAAACTATGGTGAACGACATGAACACTGCCCATTCCCAATCCCCAAACGCCGGGTTCACCCTGTTGGAACTGCTCACGGCAGCGGCCATCGCGTCGCTTCTGATCGTCATGTTGCTCAGCGTCTTCGGCCAGGCCAGCAAAGCCTGGACCAGCGGCGAAGACCAGGTTGAGCTTTACCAGAGCGGCCGCGCTGTCCTCGACCTCATGGCGCGCGATCTTTCGCAAACGCGCGTGCAGATGCCCAATTACCCGTTCAATGGCGCCGCCACGGGTGTGACATTCTACGCGGCGGTGAGCGACCCGCCCGTGTTGAGCGACCTCGACCGGGTTCAATACTCCTGGAGCGCGGCCAATGGGACTCTTACCCGCACCAACACGCCTCTCGGCGGCACGCCGTCCGGCGCCTCGTTGATCACCAGTAACCTGGTCAGTTTTCGCCTTCGTTATTGGGCCAACAACGCCTCACATACCCTCACCAACTCGCTCACCTACAATACCACCACCGCCAACTCCAACGCGCCTGCCGCCGTCGAAGTTACCCTCGGCCTGCTCAGTTCGCGTGCCGCTGCCGCCTACTGGCCGGCCAGCGCTTCGGCCCGCATGAACATCACCAGCGCCAACCTCCGTGTGTTCACGGAAATGATTTACCTGCCCAACAGCCAACCATGAAAACGCCCACGCCATCCATCGCGGGACAAGCTTCCTGCCTGTCCACCCGAAACAGCGGGCAACCCGGAGGGTTGTCCCACGCCATTGTGTCCGCGCCACACGATCACGTTCATTGCCCGCGCCGCTCCGAAAACGGCATTGTGTTGGTCATGACGCTCGCTCTGCTGGCTGTCGCCACCCTGCTGGTGGTGGCATTTGCCATTGTGATGCGCGTCGAAAACATCGCCAGCGCCAACTACCGTTATGCTCTCCAAGCCCGACAACAGGCCGAGGCCGGGCTTGCCGAAGCGATGGTGAAACTCCATGCCTGCATGCCGGAGATCAATTCCAACCAATACTACGTCACCATGCCGGGACGCGCGCTGGTGTATCCCGCCTCCTTGGGCACCGGACTGACAAATCTCTACTCCACGGGCACCGGCGGTGCCACCAACATGAATGTGGACGGCGACATCGCGCCCGTCGCCTACAGCGGCGCCATCACCTCGCAATGGGTCATCGTGACCAACCGACAGGGGTGGGTGGTGGGCCGATACTGTTACTGGGTGGACGATGAAGCCACCAAAATCAACATCAACGAGGCCAACCAACGCACCATCCCGCTCAGCCCGGTTACCGCTCTGATTACTCCCAGAGAGATTGACCTCAGCGCCATCCCCGGCGTCAGCCCTGCGTCGTTGTCCTCGACCTACAAACCGTATCCGACCACTCGTTCCTGGGCCATGTCGGGCGTCTCCCCGGCCATCTGTTCCAATTACATCTTCAACCTCACCGCTTACAGCGCCGATACCAAACTCACGCCCTGGGGCGAACCTTGTTTGAACCTCAACAGCTACACCAACACGCCCGTTGCCGACAGGGTCGCGCTGGTACGACGTATTGCCGACGAATATCTCGACAGCCCGCATTGGATCAAATGGTTCCGGTCCCCCTCCCACACCTTCTCCAATCGCTACGGCAACTCCCTCCAAATCGCCGCCAACATCGTGGATTACATCACGCCGGTTACCGATCCACCGACTCACCCGCCCACCAGCGCCTCCGATTACAGTCCGTCCGAGTTCATCGGCCTCAAACCCACCCCCTACCTCAACGAAATCATCATCACCAACACCGTCAGCACCACCGCCGGCACAGGAACACCCAAAACCAATGTGACCACATTCACCAGCATTGCCACCATCGAGTTGTGGCAAATGTATCCCGTGGCCGGCATCTCCGGCAACGCGGTGATCCTGCGCAACCTCCCCACTCTCAATGTCAACAACACTCCCATTACTCCCGCCAACACCATCGTCACCTGCGTGTCGGTTCCCGCCAATACCTTCAATCTCCGCACCACCACGCTTCGCGCCAACTACCAGGTCACATGGATCGAAGGGAACCCGCCAAAGTTCGGAATGGAATGGGGTTCGGGACAGACCGACGGCGTCGTTACCGGTGTGTACATCAGAACCACCCCGGCACCGGTCGCCCGCATTGATTACGCGCTGATCCCGATGAGAGGGTTTTCCCCCCTGCCCGTTCCCGATTCGGGCACGACCAACATCGTCCTGGCCTCCGCCTGCAACGATCCTCGCCTCAAACCTGTCAGCACCAACTGGGTGGTGGTCGCTCCCGGCAACACCGGACTGGCGCCCACACCGGGCGGCCTCAACAACGGCGTCTTCAACCCCGCCGTCACCGGCGGCGACGGTGATACCTCCTGCCACCAGATTTCCTTCAAAGGCCGCATAGACAGCCTCGGCGAACTCGGTTACATCCACACCGGACAACCATGGCGCACTCTGCGGCTCGGCCCCCAACAGCCGACTGCCGACATGATGGCAGGAAAAATCCCCGACTGGGCCGTGCTGGACATGTTCACCGTGACCAACGAACCCGTCGCTGGACGCATCAACATCAACAACCAGATATTCCACGTCGGCGGCGTTTCCACCAACGCAAGCGCAATGCGCCGCGACACCGCATTGCGCGCCCTCTATCAACTGGCGCCCTTCGCCGCCTGGGCCAACATCCAGAATCGCCAGGTCGGTAGCTACAAAGTCCCCACACCACCGCCCAACTGGTACTCCTTCCAGGACAGCACTCGCAATCCGATCTGCTACGCCATGATCGGCCAAATCTGCGAAGTCCAGGGCGTCGCCACCATTGGCAGCACAAAAGCCGACCGCGAAGCCGTTATCCGCGGCATTGCCAACCTCATTACCACCCGCTCCGACACCTTTACCGTCTGGGTCTGGGGCCAAAGCATCTGGGACATCAACAAGAACCGCACATTCGAGCCCGGCACCGATCAAATCCTCAGCGACGCCCGTCTCCAAGCCGTTGTCCAGCGCAGCACCAACAACAACTGGCGCATCATCTACCAACGTTGGATTACCCCATGACCCTGTCGCCGCGCGTCTGCCCGCGGCAATGAGCACATGGCCAGCCCGACATCCAAATCCGACGGCCTCACCCCGATGATGCAGCAGTACCGCCGCGTCAAACACCAGATTCCTCCCGACGCGCTTCTGTTGTTCCGACTCGGCGATTTCTACGAAATGTTCTTCGACGACGCCAAAACCGTCGCTCACCTCCTCAACCTCACCCTGACCGCCCGCAACGGCGTCCCAATGTGCGGCATCCCCCATCATGCCGCCGAATCCTACATCGGCAAACTCCTCAAACACGGACGCAAAGTTGCCATCTGCGACCAACTCGAAGAAGCACGCCCCGGTAAACTCGTCAACCGCGACATCACCCAGATCCTCAGCCCCGGCGCCCACTTCGACGGCCATCTCCTCGACGCCAGCCGCAACAATTTCCTCGCCGCCATCTGTTTCGACGCCCGCCGCTACGGCCTTGCCCTCGTGGACCTCACCACCGGCGACTTCAAAGTCACCGAACTCGATTCCCCCGAACAACTCGCCACCGAACTCGCCCGCGTCCGCCCCGCCGAAATTATCGCCCCCACCGAAGAACTGGAGACTCTCAAATTTCAAATCTCAAATCTCCCACTCACCCCCCACGACGGCTGGGCCTTTGAACGCGAGACCGCTTTCTACACGCTGCGCGACCACTTCAAAACACAGTCGCTCGACGGCTTCGGCGCCGCCGACCTCACCGTCGGCATCGGCGCCGCCGGCGCCGCCCTCCACTACCTCCACCAATCCCTCCGCCGCAACACCAGTCATATCCACCGCCTCACCGTCTATCACATCGGCGACTTCATGACGCTCGACGCCGTTACCCAACGGAACCTCGAGCTGCTCGAATCCCCCCGCAACGACCGCCGCCACACACTCGTCGGAGCCCTCGACCGCACCCTCACCCCCATGGGCGCCCGCCTGCTCCGCGAATGGATCACTCACCCCCTCAAAGATGTCGCCGCCATTCGCGCCCGCCAAAGCGTCGTCGCCGCCTTCGTGGATGCCCCCCACATGCTGGCCGAATTCCGCGAACAACTCCGCGGCGTCCGCGACATGGAACGCCTCCTCGCCCGCCTCACCACCGGCAGCGGCAACGCCCGCGACCTCGTCGCGCTCAAAGAATCCCTCGCCGCGCTGCCGGGCCTGAAAACCCTCCTCCATCACGCGTCCACACACGACAACACCCCGGTCGCCGCCACCGAAGACTCCGCCTCCAACCATCTGCTGTCCTCCCTCGCCTCCCAAATCACCGAACAACCCGACCTCGTTACCCTCATCGCTCGCGCCGTCGAAGACGCCCCGCCGCTCGCCCTCAAAGACGGCGGCCTCATCAAACCCGGCTACAACGCCGAACTGGACGAACTCCGACGCGCCTCCCGCGAAGGCAAAGAATGGATCGCCGCCCTCCAACAACGCGAAATCGAACGCACCGGCATCCCCTCTCTCAAAGTCCGTTACAACCAGGTCTTCGGCTATTACATCGAAATCACCAAAGCCAACCTCGCCAAAACACCCCCCGATTACACCCGCAAACAAACCATCGCCAACGGCGAACGATTCACCACGCCCGAACTGAAAGAAATGGAATCCAAAATCCTCGGCGCCGACGAAAAAGCCCGGGCGCTCGAATACGAACTCTTTCAACAACTCCGTGCCGCTGTCGCCGCCTGTTCCCAACCCATCCAACAAACCGCTGCCGCCCTCGCCCAACTCGACGTCCTCGCCGGCTTTGCCGAACTGGCTCGCCACCACAACTACTGCCGCCCCCTCGTCAACGACGGCGACCTCATCGAAATTACCGACGGACGCCACCCCGTCCTCGAACAAACCCTCATCGAAGAACGATTTGTCCCCAACGACGTCCGACTCGACAACCGCGACCACCAGATTCTCATCATCACCGGCCCCAATATGGCCGGCAAAAGCACCTACATCCGCCAGGTCGCCCTCTTGGTCCTGATGGCGCAAACCGGCTCATTCATCCCCGCCGCCAAAGCCACCATCGGCCTGGTGGACCGCATCTTCACACGCATCGGCGCCACCGATGACCTCGCCCGCGGCCAGAGCACCTTCCTTGTGGAAATGAACGAAACCGCCAACATCCTCCACAACGCCACGGCCCGCAGCCTCATCATCCTCGACGAAATCGGCCGCGGCACCAGCACCTTCGACGGCCTCAGCATCGCCTGGTCGGTCGTCGAATACCTCCACCAGCACATCGGCGCCAAAACCCTTTTTGCCACCCATTACCATGAACTGACCGAACTGGCCGCCACTCTCCCTCGCGTCAAAAACTTCAATGTCGCCGTCCGCGAATGGCATGACCAGGTCATCTTCCTCCACAAAATCCTCCCCGGCGGCACCGACAAAAGCTACGGCATCCAGGTCGCCCGTCTCGCCGGTCTGCCCAAAGAAGTGATCCAACGGGCCAAAGAGGTCCTCAACAACCTCGAAGAAGCCGAACTTTCCGCCGAGGGCAAACCCAAACTCGCCAAAACACGCCGCAAACCCGCTACCGGCAAACGCGCTTCCGCCGTTCACGAAATCCCCCAGATGTACCTTTTCGGCGAGAAAAAAGCCTGACTCGGACACGCTACCGACTTGCCCTTCGCCCCTCCGCCGTGTACCAGCCCGGTTTCACCATCCCGTATCCGGAATGGCCTGTTGCCGCTGCAGGATAGCGTCCCAACCACTTCCCAATCCGCCGTTCCACCACCCCGCCCCTCACTGACCGGTTGCTTCTGCAACGACGTTCCAACATTGCCCACTCCACTCGTACCCACACCCGCTCGATCTGCCGCTCCAACACCACTCATCATCTGCGGTCGCCAATTCAACAGGGCGATTGCCAAAAAACTTGGTATCTTGCCCGACTCCTTTTGTACCAGCGGTGGCACCCCGCACAAGGACGACTTATGTCGGCGTGCCGCTTGGAAAAAACCAGTTCAATGCCGACTTGGTGGCGGCCAGTTCCGACTCAGGGGATTTTCTTGGCGGTTTCACCGCTCGACAAAGTGTCGCGCCGACGCGCGGTAGCGAGTTGAACGTTCAGTTCGCAGTCCCGTAAGTAACGCACCTATTCATTGCTAATGCTACTCACGCTGTGGTGGTGAAAACGGCTTTTGCTCGAGGACGGTCCCCCATTCGAGAAACCACACAAACGGTTACAGTTTGTTTTTTATGCGGGTTAGACGTCCGCAAAGGACAAGCCGAGCTTACGAGTCATGCGAAGCACACTCACTTTTCTTTTTCGGATACTGCGACAAGTGAAAAGACAAAGCCGGTAAGAACGGATCGGCTCACGTCGCGGTGATTGCGATTGACAACAAGCCATACGTGCGTTCTGCTGCGGTATAAATGAAGGATTTCACACTTTATCCTTTGTTGGAGAAACTATCCCGTTAGGCATGTGAATTTTTCCAATGGACATCCCACGAATATTCAACATCACTGAAAGCGCTCACCGTATCCATAACCCATTCACGCCCGAAAAACTCGCTGTTCTCGGTGCGGCGCTGCGCATGGAGCCGGGAACCCGTGTGCTCGACCTTGGCAGCGGTTCGGGGGAGATGCTCTGCACTTGGGCGCGCGATTACGGAATCATCGGTACTGGCATCGACATGAGCCCGTTGTTCACTGCGCAGGCGAAACTCCGCGCTGAAGAACTCGGTGTCGCCGATCAAGTCAAGTTCATCCATGGCGATGCTGCCGGCTACGTCGCCGACGAAAAGGTTGACGTGGCAGCTTGTGTCGGTGCCACTTGGATTGGCGGAGGAGTAGCCGGTACTGTTGAGCTTCTGGCACAGAACCTGCGCACGGGCGGGATCATTCTCATTGGTGAACCTTACTGGCGACAATTACCGCCGACGGAAGATGTTGCTAAGGGTTGTCTCGCCAATTCAATTTCCGATTTTCTCAGGCTTCCGGAACTTCTCGTCTCTTTCGGCCGTCTTGGTTACGACGTTGTTGAAATGGTTCTGGCTGACCAAGACAGTTGGGACAGGTATGAGGCGGCCCAATGGCTGACCATGCGCCGATGGCTTGAAGCCAATCCCGATGACGAGTTGACGAAAGTTGTTCGAGCCAAACTGACCACGGAACCCGCACGCTATGCCTCTTACACGCGTGAATATTTGGGCTGGGGTGTGTTCGCGCTGATGCCGCGGTGACGCGTTGGCAGATGGAAAAACAATATGAAGAAGCCTAACAGGATTACTGGAGTGAACAGCCGCTCCGTTTCTCCGCTCAACGCTGGGCGACAATTCGGAAGCACCTCGTGCGCTTCAGCAGCACCGCCCAGTTCTGTCGTTCGACACAACACATACCGCTCTGTGCTCGTCCCGTCCGGTAACGCCACCAATTTGACATCCAACCTGTGCGTGCTGTGGCAACGGCTGTTGGCGAAGTGCGAGTTGAACACGCTGCGGTGGTGGTTGTTTGCGTGGGCGTCAGTGTGGAGTCGGGCGCGTGACCAACCGGCGCACGGCTAACAGTGCGCGGGGTGGAAGCGCGGCAATAGGGGCAATGGCTGCTCAAACCGATCGAGAATCCCAACGGCGAGACCGTGTATAGCCTTCAAGTCTGCCCCCATAAAATCACCTCAAAATCTCACTCCACCTGAATCGTTCCGTCTGAGGTTGGTTGGGTTGGTTTGGTTCCCTGGCGCAGAAGCAACAGGTTGAGAGATGTTGAGCAGTTTTGAGGCGGTAGATTGGGAAAAAAGGGACACGGGAAGCCCGAATCTGTTCGCGATCTTTCGTCTTATTCAGGGGAACGCGATTTGATGTTGACACTCATTCAAACAGTCACCTATAGGTAGCGTAGTTCTTTGAGCAGCTTCACAACTAATTGTGTAGATGATGCGAACGAGTGCCCCATCTGGAAATGGGGAGAATAGGGAAGCGGGTGTAAATCCCGCGCGGTTGCGCCGCTGTAACGAGTGACGAAACGCCACAATGCCACTGGTCCGGCAGAACGGATTGGTAAGGCGGCGGAGTAGGATGACCTCGAAGCCAGAAGACCTGCTCGTTCCAACTCATCAAGCTTCGCGTCTCAAGACGCGAACAACGGTCGCGCCAACGACCGGATGAGGAAAACCGGAGCCGTTTTTCAAGCCTTCGTGTTTTCCTCTTGGGGAAAACATGGAGGTTTTTTGTTTTGTTGGCCAAGGCCAAGCCTCCACGTTTCGCAACGCGGACCGGCACTCCGCAACAATCGAGGAGGAACTGATATGATGCTTGAACAACTCAACGGCCAACTCCGGTTGGCTCAACTGGACCCGCTCCGTGACCGGCAATTCTTCGTCCGCAAACGCGACGGGCGGATTGTTGCTTTTGACGAAACCCGGATTCTTCTCGCCATTAAAGCCGCCTTCCGGGCCGATGCTGGCCTCGATCCGTTGCAGCCGTTGCCCGTCGAGCGACAAACGGCGGCGAGCCGTGTGACCGAGGCGGTAGTCACGGCAGTTCTTCAGCGCGCGGTCAAGGGCGAGACACTGGAGATTGAAACGATTCAAGACCTCGTGGAGGCGCATCTCATGAAGGCGGGGTATCATCAGGTGGCCAAGCGTTACATTCTTTACCGCGAGGAACGTCGCAAGGCGCGTTTGTCCCGTGATCTGGGCGAACCGCTCGTGCCATCCGTCTCCTCCGTGGACGAGTATCTGAGCGCTTCGGACTGGCGCGTCAATGCCAATGCAAATCAGGGCTATTCGCTTGGCGGCTTGATCTTGAACATTGCCGGCAAGGTGACCGCCAACTATTGGCTGCATCACGTGTACGGCGGGGAAATCGAACGAGCACATCGCGAGGGTGATTTCCACATCCACGATCTGGATATGTTGGCCGGTTACTGCGCCGGCTGGTCCTTGCGACAACTGCTTTGGGAAGGATTCAACGGAGTCCCCAACAAGGTCGAAGCCGGCCCGGCAAAGCATTTGCGTACCGCACTCGGCCAGATGGTCAACTTTCTCGGCACACTGCAAAACGAATGGGCGGGCGCGCAGGCGTTCAGTTCCGTGGATACCTATCTCGCGCCGTTTATCCGCAAGGACGGACTCGGTTACAAGGAGGTTCGCCAGTGCCTTCAGGAATTCATCTACAACCTGAACGTTCCGTCGCGCTGGGGCACGCAGGCGCCATTTACCAACCTGACCTTCGATTGGACCTGTCCCGCCGACCTGCGCGACCAGCGGCCCATCATCGGCGGCGCGGAGCTGTCGTTCCGCTACGGCGACTTACAGGCGGAGATGGACCTGTTCAACCGCGCCTTCATCGAGGTAATGACCACCGGCGACACCAAGGGACGACTGTTTACCTTTCCCATTCCAACCTACAACATCACGACCGATTTCGATTGGGATCATCCCAATACCGAGCCGTTGTTCGAGATGACAGCCAAATACGGGCTTCCGTATTTCCAGAACTTCATCAACTCCGGGTTGCAGCCCGGCATGGTGCGTTCGATGTGTTGTCGGTTGCAGCTCGATCTGCGCGAACTGCTCAAACGGGGCAACGGACTCTTCGGCTCGGCGGAGCAGACCGGATCGGTGGGCGTTGTCACGATCAATTGTGCGCGGCTCGGTTACAAGTTCCGGGGTGATGAGCCGCGGCTGTTTGCGGAACTGGATCGTCTGTTGGGTCTGGCCAAACAGTGCCTCGAAATTAAGCGCCGGGTGGTCGAGGAACGGATGCGCTCCGGTCTCTACCCCTTTACGAAACGCTATCTGGGCACCCTGCGAAATCATTTCAGCACGATTGGCGTCAATGGCATCAATGAGTGCATCCGAAACTTCACCGCCGACCGGGAAAACATTACGACACCGGCGGGGATTGAATTCGGTCTCCGTTTGCTGGACCATATCCGCCGACGAATTGTTGCGTTTCAACAGGAGACGGGACATCTCTACAACCTTGAGGCCACTCCCGCCGAAGGTACAACCTATCGGTTTGCGCGCGAAGATCGCAAGCGGTTTCCTGACATCCTGCAAGCGGGCACGCCCGATGCCCCGTACTACACCAATTCATCGCAATTGCCTGTGGGCTATACCGACGATCCGTTTGTCGCGATGAAACATCAGGAGCCATTTCAGCGCCTGTACACCGGCGGCACGGTCTTTCATTTGTACATGGGCGAACGTATTTCCAGCGCGCGGGCGTGCAAGGAACTCGTGCGCCGCACGCTCACCCGCTTTCGCATCCCGTACATCACGGTCACGCCAACGTTTTCCATCTGTCCGCAACACGGCTACCTGGCGGGCGAACACCGGTATTGCCCGAAATGCGAGCCGCAGCGCCAACCGTGTGAAATCTGGACCCGTGTGATGGGCTACTACCGACCCGTGTCACAATTCAACCGGGGCAAACAAAGCGAGTATCAAGAACGGCGATTCTTCGCTGAACCGGCAGCGGCGGAGGCGCGGAAAGCGCTTGTTACCATGTCATGAATGCCACCACCGTCGCCACTGACTTTCCGTCTGAAATCCTTGAGGATGTGATTTCCGTGGCCGGTATTGTGCCGCTTACCACGGTGGATTTTCCCGACCGGTTGGCACTGGTGGTATTCACGCAAGGTTGTCCGTGGCGTTGTGGTTATTGCCACAATGCCAGATTGCGGCCCATCGGACAGCCGACTTCATGGCGTTGGCAACAGGTCTGTGACCTGCTGAACAAACGACGCGGTTTTCTGGAGGCCGTTGTCTTCAGCGGTGGCGAACCCACATTACAATGCGGACTGGCCACCGCGATGCAAACCGTCCGTCGCAAGGGGTTTCTGGTGGGACTGCACACAGCGGGGATTTATCCCAAGCGTCTTTCCGAACTGCTGCCGTATCTCGATTGGGTGGGCCTTGACATCAAAGCGCCACTTGATAAACGATACGCTCAACTTACCGGTGACAACGAAAGCGCAGCCAAGGTACTTGCCAGTTTACGTTTGATACAATCCGCAAGGATCCCGTTTCAATTGCGGACAACCGTTGGGCCGGGCGCGTTGAGTGAACCGGAGTTTGAAGAACTAAAATGGCAACTTCGTCATCTCAACGCACCTCAACCCGTCCGGCAGGAAGTCCATCCAGTGTAAACCAAAACAAACCTATGATTCTAAATGACTCCCAAATCATCCGTCTTGCCCGTCAGGGCATGATTCGACCTTTCACGCCCAAACTGGTGCGACGCGTTGCCGGTCATCCGGTACTCTCGTTTGGTCTGTGCAGTTTCGGCTATGACTTGCGTCTTTCGCCGAAGGAATTCAAGATTTTCCGCCACGTGCCGGGTAAGGTGGTGGACCCGAAATGCTTTTCGCCCGCCAGTTTGGAACCGGTTCGCCTTCACCGTGACGCACACGGCTGTTTTTTTATCCTGCCCGGACGCAGCTACGGTCTGGGCGTGGCCATCGAAAAGTTGCACCTGCCAAACAATATCAGCGCGCTTTGCGTCGGCAAGAGCACGTATGCGCGTTGCGGTATCATTGCCAACGTCACTCCGGCTGAGGCCGGCTGGCAAGGACATCTGACGTTGGAGTTTTCCAACAGCAGCGCCGCCGATTGCCGCATTTATGCCAACGAAGGCGTCGTGCAAATGTTGTTCTTTCAGGGCGAAACCTGTGAAACAGATTACTCCTCGCGTGCAGGAAAATATCACAAACAGACACATCGCATTACGTTGCCACGCGCCTGAAGCATGAAACCAAACCGGCGTTCTCTGCCCGCTGCTTGATCGCCGACGAGTTTCCTGACGACTCATCCTCAATGCCATCTTCTCCATGCTCCGCATCGGCGCGTCGTTCAATTGGCCGTGAATGATTTGGGCCGATGACGGTTGTGCGAGCCGACTGACGGCGGTGGCGCAATCTGCGATTACCGGTCAAGCTACGATTTGGCGAGGAACGGGTCACAATGCTACCGAAACACTGGATGGCGGAACCGACGTGGGTGTGGCAGGGGAAATGAGACCAGTCCCGATACAACTCCAAGAGCGGATCCATCAAGGCGTCGTAACGGTATAACGCCAGGAGCGACCGGGTAACGCACTGTTTGACTCTCAAAAATGAATCGCCGGACACGCTCTGTAAGTAAAACGTTGTAAAAACTAAAAAGAGCAATTGTCCATCAAACCGACAGGATGGTTTGCCGACCTGGACAAGTTGTGTTACTGAGAGTGCGTCTCAAACACAAATGATTTTCCAGTTGGTCAAACACACCGCGGCAAATACCGACTTCCGGTTGTTGTGGAAGTTTGCCGTCCACTTCGGCCTGAAAGGAATGCTCTCCGTGCAGCGGTTCAAACGCCGAATCAAACACGGCGTGTATTTTCCCCCATTCCTCTACATCTCCATCACCAACGCCTGCAACCTCCGTTGCCAGGGTTGCTGGGTGGACGTCGCCGCCCCACCGCATCACCTCGATTTCAGCGAGCTGAACCGCTTGATCGCCAACGCCAAGCAGCACGGCAACAGCTTCTTCGGCATCCTCGGCGGCGAACCGTTCATGCACCCGCAACTGCTCGACCTGCTCGCCGCGCATCCCGATTGCTATTTCCAAGTGTTCACCAATGGCCAGTTTTTCACCGACGACGTAGCCGCCCGACTTCGCGTTCTGGGCAACGTGACCCCGCTTATCAGCATCGAGGGCAACGAATTGGTCAGCGACCAGCGCCGTGGCCGCGCCAAAGTTTTCTCGCACACCATGCGCGGCTTGGAAACCGCCGTGCGCCACCGGCTCATCACCGGCGTCGCCACCAGCCTTTGTCAGAACAACATCGCCGACCTCTTGACCGAATCATGGCTCGATGAATTGATTCGACGCGGTGTTGCCTACGTCTGGTTCTACACCTATCGCCCTGTCGGGCCACAGCCGCGTCCAGACTTGGCGCTCACGCCCGAACAAGTTCTGCAAGTCCGCCGTTTCTGCGTCCAGATGCGAAAACGCAAACCCATCGCCATCGTAGATGCCTATTGGGACGACCAGGGCTACGCGCTCTGCCCGGCAGTCATCGGCATCAGCCATCACATCAGCCCGTGGGGCGACATCGAGCCGTGCCCGATCATCCAGTTTGCCGGCGCGAAAATCACCGACCACAACGGCGACTTATTCAAGACCATTACCGAGGCCGAATACCTTGCCGACTTCCGCAAGACCGTGTCCGCAACGACACGTGGTTGCGTCGTGCTGGAGCGACCCGACCTGTTGCGGGCTTGGGTGGCGAAACACAACCTGCGCGATACCACCGCGCGACAGACCGCGCTGGCCGAGTTGGCGGCGATGCAACCGCGCAGCAGCCAGCATCATCCCGGCCACGAAATCCCCGAAGAACATTGGGCCTACCGGTTCGCCAAGAAACACTGGTTTTTCGGCTTCGGAGCCTACTCATGATGCGAGTGCCGTTGAGTATCTTCCTCCAGCGGCGCGAAACCCTGCGGGCTTCGCGCCCTACAAACACGCGAACGCTCGTTTCCGTTGTAGGGCGCGATGCCACGACGCGATGTCGTTTTCGCGTCGGGGTATCGCGCCACCGATTGCGCGTTTTTCAGGGACACGGCGCGATACCTAAACAACAGGCATCGCGCCCTACAACTTTCAGAGAGCACGCGTAATGGATGCCGAGAATCCACAAGGTCTCGTAACCGATCTCGGCGATTCGATCTCCTATCGCCGGTGCAAGTTTTCCACGACGCTGCCGAAAGCCTATCGTTACACCGCCGGTCATTACTGGCTGACGGAGTCGGCGCCGGGCCTGTGGCGGGTTGGGCTGACCCGGTTCGCGTTGCGGATGCTGGGCGATTTTGTCGAGATGCAACTCGATGTCAAACCCGGCGAGCCGGTTCGTGTCGGCGACGAAATCGGTTGGTACGAGGGGCTGAAGGCGCGAACGGATTTATTCTCGGTTGTGGCGGGCGTGTTTGAGTGCGCCAATCCCGATTTGTCCGACCCGCGCGACGATCCGTACGGCACGGGCTGGCTCTACGAAGTGCGCGGGACACCCGACCCGCAGAACGTGGACACGCTCGGTTACATCGCCGTGTTGGATGCCACGATTGACAAGCTGCAAGCGGAGGACTAGAGGAATCGGCGATGAGTGGAAAGAAACGGAAGCCGTTTGATTTTGAGGAATGCGCCTGTTCCGGGCGGACGTTGGGCAAACTGGTACGACCCTATATTCTGGCACTGCTGGCGGGCGGCCCGGCTCACGGCTACGCGCTCCTGGACCAATTGGCCCAGGCCGGCATCGAGCCGAACCACTCCGTTGTGTACCGCGCCCTCAATGCCATGGAGAAGGAAGGACTGATCATTTCGCGACGGACAGCCAGCCGTGGCGGCCCGACCCGATGGGAATACGAACTGACCCCGACCGGTCACGCCTGTCTTCGCCGCTGGCGGGACTCGCTCACCCGTTACCGTGCCGCCCTTGACAGCCTGCTGGCGTTGATCCGTTCCTAGCTGGCTATTTCCTTGACAGCCGTTGTTCTCTTCCGCTATGTGCATAGAGCACATAGTGATGAAACAGCCTCCTTCTCGCTACATCATGGTCGGCGGGTTTCTGGGCGCCGGGAAAACAACGGCCATTCTGAAACTGGCCGAACACCTCCGCCGACAGGAGCGAACCGTCGGGTTGATCACCAACGACCAAGGCGCCGGGCTGGTGGACACGGCGATGGCGCGGGCCAGCGATTTCCCTGTCGAGGAAATCTCCGGCGGTTGTTTCTGTTGCCGGTTCAACTCGCTGGCCGAGGCTACCCGGAAATTGACGGCAACAACGTGCCCGGACGTGTTCATCGCCGAACCGGTGGGCAGTTGTACCGACTTGATGGCAACCGTCGCCCTGCCCATGAAGCACCTGTACGGCGACAACTATCGGATTGCGCCCCTGAGCGTGCTGGTGGACCCGATCCGCGCGATGCGCGTGCTTGGTATCGGCGATGGGCGTCCGTTCGCGCCAAAAGTCACGTACATCTATCTGAAGCAACTGGAGGAGGCGAACCTGCTGGTCGTCAACAAGTGCGACCTGCTCGACGCCGCACAAACGGCGAGGCTGTGTGAGGCGTTGAAAACGAGATTCCCGCGAGCGGAGGTGTTTGTTGTTTCCGCGCGCAGGGGCGACGGGCTGGCGGCGTGGTTTGACCGCTGCTTGTCCGACGAACTCAGCGCAACCGACATCATGGACATGGACTACATCACCTACGGCGTGGGGGAAGCCATGCTCGGTTGGTTGAACGCGACGGCGAGCCTCGCTGGCCCGACGGTGGACGGCAATGAGTTGCTGTTGCGTATCGGGTGCGTGCTACGAGACCGGCTCGCCAAGACCGACGTGGAGGTCGCGCACCTAAAGATGACGCTCACCGCCGTCGGGGACGGACTTGATATCGCCGTGGCGAACCTCGTCCGCACTGACGCGACGCCGGAGTTGTCGTTCCGCCTGGAAGAACCGTTCACCGAAGGCGAACTGACGGTGAACCTGCGCGCGCAGGCCGAGCCGTCGTTGCTGGAGCGGATCGTGCGCGACGTGCTCGGAGAGTGTGGAGCTTCGCTCGGAACTCTGGCCAGTTTCAAGCCGGGCCAGCCCAACCCGACGCATCGGATGGACGCGACCGGGGTGGAGCACCGGCCGTCATTGCCATGAACCTGCCCCGCTGGATTGTGGGCGAATTCTTCGGGACGTTTCTATTGGTGTTTTTCGGGTGCGGCAGTGTGTGCGCCGCCGTCACAACCGGAGCGCAGGTGGGCGTATTTCAAGTAGCGATTGTCTGGGGCTTGGGCATTGCCACGGCGATCTATCTGACCGGGGCACTTAGCGGCGCCCACTTGAATCCGGCGGTGACGATCAGCATGGCGGTGTGGGGCAATTTTCCGAAATGTCGTGTGTTGCCGTATATCGCCGTACAAATGCTCGGCGCTTTTATGGCGGTAGCAGTGCTCTTCGTCCTGTTTGGTGACGCACTGCGGACGTTCGAGCAATCACAGGGCATCGTACGCGGTCTGCCCGGCAGCGAGGCGAGCGCAATGGTATTCGGCGAGTTCTATCCGAATCCCGGCGGCAAACCGTTGACAGGTGAAATGCGGCAACGGATGGGTGCAGGACGGGCATTTGCCGCCGAGGTTGTTGGCACCGCCGTGTTACTGCTGGTGATTTTCTGCGCCACCGATGAACGCAACAAGGCCCGGCCACGAATTCTGACGGCAGCAACCATTGGCCTGACGGTGACGTTGCTGATCTCGCTGCTCGGGCCGTTGACGATGGCCTGCTTCAATCCAGCGCGCGACCTTGCTCCGCGATTGTTCTCGGTGCTGGCCGGCTGGGGCGCGGTGCCATTTCAAGTGAACGGCATCGGCTGGCTGACGGTGTATGTCGTCGCGCCGGTTCTCGGCGGATTGTTGGGCGGCGCAGTTTATCGGGCGTTCTTCCGGGATGCATACGCCGGACCGGATAAACGCGGCGCGCCCTTGACAGTGATGCCGTCCTCCCGTATGTGCACAGGTGAAACAAATGGCGATCCTCTTTTGCAATTGCGTCCATGCCAACGTTCTTTCGCCCGAAGCGAAAGAGACCGCGTTGCGTCAACTCCGTGAGTCGAGTGAACCGTTTGAGATGGTCGCCGATCTCTGCGACCTTGTGGCGCACGGACAGTTTGTCGCCGCCGAACCGCTGAAAGTTTACGCCTGTCATCCACGCGCAGTAAAGAGTTTGCTGGCCGCCGCCGGCGTGGCAACCGACAAACTGGAAGTTGTCAATTTGCGCGCCCCAACGACGGCGACACCGACGACGCCGGGCGCATGGTTCCCGGTGATTGATTTTGAGCGGTGCACACACTGTATGCAGTGCCTGAGCTTTTGTTTGTTTGGCGTGTTTGCGGCGACGGACGGCAAGATTCGCGTCGCGCACCCGGACAACTGCAAGCCGAATTGCCCGGCCTGTGCGCGGGTTTGTCCCGACGCGGCCATCATCTTCCCGAAACATCCAGAACCGATCATCCACGGTGGCGACGGACAACGCGAGAAGGTGGACGTGTCGGCGTTGCTCGGCGGCGATGTCTATCAGACCTTGCGCCAACGCTCCCGCTTCGACAAGGAACGCGACGCCGCCACGGCGCGCGCCGAACGGTGTCAGTGCATGGCCAAGTTGCAAAAGCAACTGGGGATTCCCCCTGAAGTTTTGCGCGACCTGGGCGTCGAATCGCTACAAAAGGACCCATGAAACTGCCGCGCCTTGCACCGCCGCTACGATACCGGCTGCCACAACCGAACATTCCGCCAACGCTCCAGCAGCGCGAGGAACTGTTGCAGTTTGCGCGTCGCTGGGTCAAGGAATGGGCGCCGGTGCCGCCGGTGCCGTTGACGGAGTTGCGCCAGTTGGCCGACAAGCTCATCGCCGAAACCGGCACCAGCGCGCAATATCGCGATTACATCGCCGTGCTCATCAACAACGAACTCTGGCGCGAGACGCTGGCGGCGATCCCCTACGAGCGCCGGTTGCTGTTGCTTCCGAAATGTCTTCGCGCCGAGGACAAATGCCGGGCTGCGATGGACGAGTTTGGTCTGCTCTGCAAACAGTGCGGTCAGTGCACGATTCAAGATTTGCAGGCCGAGGCGGAGCGCCTCGGCTACGCCGTGCTCGTTGCCGAAGGCTCAGCGATGGTTACCCGGTTGATCCAAGCCGGCAAAATTGACGCGATTGTCGGCGTCTCCTGCATGAACGTGTTGGAAAAAGCCTTTCCCTACATGGAAGCCGCCGCCATTCCCGGCATCGCCATTCCGTTGTTGCAGGACGGCTGCGCCAACACCACCGTGGACCTCGACTGGGTCTGGGATGTCATTCACCTCACCAGCGCCGACGCGACCCGTCGGCTTGACCTGACGGCGTTACGCGAGGAAGTGGAATCGTGGTTCACGCTCGATGCGCTCGCCCGCGTGCTCGGCCCCGCCGACGGCCAGACCGAGCAACTTGCTCGTGAATGGCTTGCCCGCGCCGGCAAACGTTGGCGACCGTTCCTGACCGTGGCGACGTATCAGGCGTTGCGCGAGCGGCCCGGCGACGACCTGCCCGATGACCTCCGCAAACTGGCCGTCGCTGTCGAGTGTTTCCACAAGGCATCGCTGATTCACGACGACATCGAGGACAACGACGCGCGACGCTATGACGACCCGACGTTGCATGAACAGCATGGTGTCGCCATCGCCCTCAACGTCGGCGACCTGCTTGTGGGCGAAGGCTACCGCCTGATCCGCGCCGTGAAGGTGTCCCCGTTGCAGACCGCCGCGCTGTTGCACGCTGCCGCCGAGGGGCACCGGCAACTGTGTCTCGGTCAGGGCGAAGAACTGTTTTGGCGGCGCCATCCGTCGCCGCTGAGCGTGCAACAGGTGTTGAACATTTTCCGCCAGAAGACCGCGCCGGCCTTCGAGGTCGCGTTGCGGTTCGGCGCGATCTACGCCGGGCGACACGAACCGGTCAGCGACGCGCTGGGCGCGTACAGCGAATCGCTCGGCATCGCCTATCAGATTCGCGATGATCTTGAGGATTTTACCGCCGGCAAACTCGACGAGACCGAGCCGAATCTCTTGGTGGCGCTGCGGCACGAGAAGGTCGAAGACCCCGAAACGCGGGCGCGTGTGTTGCTGGAGAGCTACAAACAAGAGGCGATCCGTTCGTTGCGCGACGTGCCCAGCGCCAACCTCAAGGGGCTGTTGCGACGTGTCGTCGGACGCATCTTCAACGACGTGGAAATCAAAGGCTGGTGCCATGAGTTTCAGGCTCGAAACTCTGCACCCACGGTCAGTCAACCATAACCCACGCGGCACGAAACCCTGCGGGCTTCGTGCCCTACAAGACGCAGGGGGCCGTTGTAGGGCGCGATGCCTGTCGTGTAGGTATCGCGCCGTTCTGGAGGGACACCTCGAAGCAACACGAGGCATTGCGTTTCACATTGTCTTGTCGTGCCGCCTTGTCGTGATATTCTGCCCAGGGCATGAGCAGCATTTCCCAACGTTTCCCGCAACGCCGGCATTTGTCGCGCATTCCCGTGTGGCTGCCGTTGGATCAACCGGTTGTTTATTTCGTCACGGCCTGCTGCGCGAATCGGCGCGCGGTGTTCGTCGCCGCCGACGCGGTGCGAATCGGCGCGGAATGTTTGCAGCGTATTGAGGTCCGACAGAACTGGATCGTGTCCAATGTTTGTTTCATACCGGACCACGTTCACTTGCTCCTTTCGCCTGCGCAAGATCGCAACCAGTCGCTCTCGGATTTTATGCGCGCATGGAAAAGTTGTGTGACGCTCCGTCTTGGTCAAGGCACAATCTGGCAACGAGAATTTCACGACCATCTCTTGCGCTCCGATGAGAAAGCCGAAGAAAAATGGCAGTATATCCGCGAGAATCCCGTCCGAGCCGGTTTGTGTGCCGAGCCGGAAGACTACCCGTTCAGCGGCAGCCCGGCTGAAATCCTGAGTCGCTTGTGTCGCGCCACGCCATGATCTGCCCAACCGCATCTTCTGTTGTAGGCTGCCGCGCTCCGGTGCGATGTTGTAACCGCGTCGGAGTATCACGCGGCGTGCACCCTATAACCGTCGCGGCGCGAAACCCTGCGGGCTTCGCGCCCTACAATTTCACGTTGGCGATTTGTAGGGCGCGATGCCCCCATGTTGTTTCGGGGGTATCGCGCCGCCGGATGTGTTTTCCATTTTATTGCGCGGGAAACCCACAGGTTTCCTCCCGAATGGGTATTGTTCGGCGATGAGCTTCCGTCTTGAAATGTTAGAGGCGGCGCGACGCGCGCCGGCGCGGCTGGGTGAGTCCGCCGACCTTGTTCGACGTTTTGTCCGCAGCCAGCAACTTCCCGACGGCAGTTTCTGCGACCGCAGCGGGCGCAGCGATCTTTA
>CAZISE010000030.1:6532-40934 GCA_964541945.1 uncultured Verrucomicrobiota bacterium | reverse complement strand
TTCTTGCTGCTAGGACTCTCAAATTCACCGCCCCCTTTCAAGGGGAGCAGTATAGTCGTCCCAAATACCAACCGGCTACAAACCCTTGTGTAATAGCTGCTCCAGTACCCGCACCAATGACCGTTACACCCCTTGCAAGTATCTGTCGCGTAACTTCTGCTTCGACGAATAATCCGAACGGATCAATCCCGATTTGTGGATTATTCCCCACATACCGGTGCAGATTCACATCTTCGGCGTCGAAGCGGAGGGGGTCGGTTTGGAGAAAGCGGCCGAGGGAGGGTGAGTAGAAGCGGTGGCGGTAGTCGTAGAGGGCGAGGTCGGTGAGGTATTCGCGGCCGGTGAAGAGGAAACGGTTGGTAATGGCGGAGGTAGGTAGTAGATGGTAGGTGGCAGATAGGATGGACGGTTGCCCGTACACGTCGTAGGTGTAGCTCTCGACCACGTTGCCGGTGGAGTCGGTCAACGCCACCGTGCTGCCGAGACCGTCGTGGTGGTAGTAAACGGTGTTGGTCTCGGTCACGCGACAGAGGAGTTCGTCTATCACGGGGCCGTGATAGTAGCGCGCCAACAGGTTGCCGGCAAGGTTGCGTTCTTCCAGCAAACTCCAACCGTCGTAGATCAGGTACGTTGTCACGCCGTTGATCACCCGTTTCACACAACGGTTACGGGCGTCGTAATAGAACTCGGCCACGACGGATGACGGCCCTCCCACGGCGCTGATCAGTCGGTTCTGGGCGTCGTAGGTATAGCTCCAATCGCCCAACACGCCGGCCACGGTGTTGCTGAGGTTGCCGTTGGCGTCGTAGCTGGGCGTGCTGCCGTCAACGACGGTGTATTGGTTCAGATGGTTTGCCGTGTAGCCGGTGATCTGCCCGTTGTCGGTAACTTGCTGCCGGTTGCCGACGGGATCGTAATCGTAGTTGACGGTGCGGTTCACGATGCCGTTGGTAGCATAGGCAACGCCGATCACCTGGTCAACGGCGTCGTAGCTGTAGGCTTCGGAAAGAACAGGCAGAATGCCTGTTGTCGTCTGGGTTTTGTTGGTGCAGTTGCCAACGGCGTTGAGGTCTCAGTTAGACGAGGCGCGTTCGGTTACTGAGCAATGCCAACCGGTTCACAAAACTGGCGTACTGTTATCTTGCCAGCGGGATGAGGGTTGGCTATTGTCCGCCCGTTATGGCAACAACCGTTCTTGTGGGCGCCCAATGGGGCGATGAAGGCAAAGGCAAAATTATTGATGTGTTGACCGAACAGGCCGATGTGGTTGTTCGTTATCAGGGTGGTAACAACGCCGGGCATACGGTCGAGGTCGGCGATCAAAAGTATGTGCTTCATCTGATCCCGTCGGGCATTTTGTATCCGGGCAAGCTCAATGTCATCGGCAACGGCGTGGTGGTGGATCCCGTCGCATTGCTGGAGGAGATTGAGCATCTCCAGTCGCGCGGCATCAGCGTCAACGGCAATCTTTTGGTTAGTGATCGTGCTCATCTTGTTTTTCCCTATCACCGTTTGCTGGATGAAATCCGCGAGGAGCAGAAGGGCAAACGCAGGATTGGTACCACCAAACGCGGCATCGGTCCTGCTTATGCCGACAAAGTGGCGCGTACCGGGTTGCGGGTGGTGGATTTGCTGGCGCCGGACAAGTTTTCCGAGAAGCTTCGACGAAAGGTGCGGGAGACCAACGAAATCGCTCGGGCGTTTGGCGCGAAGCCGCTCAGTTTCAAGAAGATCAACGACGAATATCTCGCCATCGGACAGAAACTCCAACGGTACATTGCCGACACCATCAAACTGCTCAATCGTCTCGAACGCGACGGGCGGCAACTTCTGTTCGAGGGCGCGCAGGGGACGCATTTGGACATTGATTTCGGGACCTATCCGTTTGTGACCAGTTCCAACACGACCGCCGGGGGCGCCTGCGCGGGCACGGGGATTCCACCGCATCGGATTGACAAGGTTGTCGGCGTGATGAAGGCGTACACGACGCGGGTCGGCGAGGGGCCGTTCCCGACGGAGTTGCACGATGATCAGGGGGTGCAATTGCGCGAGACAGGACGCGAGTTTGGGGCGACCACGGGGCGTCCGCGGCGCTGTGGGTGGTTTGATGCGATTGCGACGCGCTACTCGGTTCTGGTCAACGGGATTGACGAGTTGGCGGTTACGAAACTGGATGTGCTCGATACGCTGCCGAAGATCAAGGTGTGCGTGGCCTACAAGATTGACGGCAAAGTGACCGACGACATGCCTGCCGATGTGGAAAAATTGTTGCGGTGTGTGCCGGTGTATCAGGAGTTTGACGGCTGGTTGTCCTCCACGAAAGAGGCCCGCGAGTTTGAGGACCTGCCCAAACGGGCACGCGCCTATCTGAACAAGATCGCCCAACTGACCGGCGCCAAACTGAGCATTGTCTCCGTTGGCGCGCGACGCGAACAAACCATTTTCCTGTGACGTGACAGTTTCCCCGGAAAAAATGCCCCGTCACGTGGCCATCATCATGGACGGCAACGGACGCTGGGCCAAGCAACGCGGTTTACCGCGCATTGAAGGGCATCGCGCGGGTGCCGAGAGTGTGCGGGCAATTGTGCGCGCCTGTGGAGAACTGGGCATTCAGTATCTGACGTTGTACGCCTTTTCCAGCGAGAACTGGCGTCGGCCCAAAACCGAGGTGACGGCCCTGATGCACCTGTTGGAGTTCTACCTTCAACGTGAGGTGTCGGAACTGGACAAAAACAACGTCCGTCTGATGGCCATCGGCCGTCTCCATGAGCTTCCTGACAGCGCCCGTCGCCAGCTTCAAAAGAGCATTGAAGCGCTCCGCGACAACAGCGGGTTGACGTTGGTGTTGGCGCTGAGCTACGGCGGGCGGGCGGAGATTGTGGATGCTGTCCGCAGCATTGCGCGTGACGTGAAGGCGGGGGCGCTCGATATTGCCGACATCAACGAGGAAACGATTTCAAAACGCCTTTACACGCGTGACATTCCCGACCCTGACCTGCTGATTCGTACCAGCGGCGAATTGCGTGTGAGCAATTTCCTGCTTTGGCAGATTTCCTACGCGGAGATTTACGTGACCGAGACATTGTGGCCGGACTTTCGCAAGCCGGAACTCCAAAAAGCACTGGAAGACTACAGCCGCCGCCAGCGGCGTTTTGGTCGCGTGGTTCCGACCGGTGCGCCGTGAACGAGACCTTGCCGCCCTCATCACCGCCGGCCGCCACGGTTGTCAAACGGGGCGGATTTCGCTGGCGTCTGGTCAGTTCCCTGGTGCTGTGGGGCATCATGCTGGCGGTGGTGTTCTGGCTGCCGCCCGGGGCTTTGTATCTGTTCATGAACGCGGTCATCGCGCGAGCCTTGTGGGAGTTCTACAAAATCTGCGAGGTGAAACATCTGCCGTCCTACAAGATTTGGGGTGTCATTGGTTGTGTGGCGCTGATTTCGGGAAGCTGGTTTTTCTTCGGGTCGCCGCGTTTTGAGAAGCTCTCGTACGACTTTGACATCGTCATTTTGATGGTGTTTGCGATCGGGGTTTTCATCCGCCAGTTTCCAGAGAAACTCAGTCCGCGGGGCATCGAAGCGATGGCGTTGACGTTGTTCGGCCTGATGTACGTTGGTTGGCTCGCCAATTTCATCACGCGCATCAATTTCGCCTACCGTCCCTCGCATGATGGCCGTTATTTCGTGATGTTGCTGGTGGTGGCCACCAAGTTTACCGATATCGGCGCCTATCTTGTCGGCACGACGATGGGCCGCCACAAGCTTATCCCTCGTATCAGCCCGAAAAAGACCTGGGAAGGCACCATCGGCGGCATCCTGTTTGCCCTGGGCGGGTCCCTGCTTTGCCTCTGGATCATGCCGCAACCGTTGAAAACGCACGGGATGAGCGTGCCGCACGCCATTACGATCGGCCTGTTGCTCGGCGTGGCCGCTGTTATCGGCGACCTCGCCGAATCGCTGATCAAACGCGAGGCGGGCGTCAAAGACTCCAGCGACTGGCTACCCGGCCACGGTGGGGCGCTGGACCTGCTCGACAGCCTGCTCTTTACAGCTCCCCTGTTGTATTTGTACATGAGACTGGTATTGCCAATATGAGCCCCAAAAACATCGTCTTGCTCGGCGCCACCGGTTCCATCGGCGTCAGCACCCAAAAGGTTGTGGCCGACCTGCCGGAACATTTCCGCCTGGTCGGCATGGCCTCTCGTGAAAACGTGGATGGCATGGAAACGGCCATTCGTCGTTTCAAGCCGAAGACCGTTGCCATGACCAACCGCGCCAGGGCAACCGACCTGGAAAAACGTCTCGGCAGCCCCGTGTTGTCGGGCGAACATGGTCTTGTGGAACTGGCCACGATGCCGGAGGCGGACATCGTGTTGGTGGCGATTGTGGGCACGGCAGGGCTGGAGCCGGCATTGGCGGCCATTCGCGCCGGCAAAGACCTCGCCGTGGCATCGAAAGAAATCCTGGTCATGGCGGGCGAACTGGTGATGCGCGAGGCGCGAGCGCACGGCGTGAAGGTGTTGCCCGTGGACAGCGAGCACAGCGCCATTTTCCAGTGCCTGGAGGGCCGCCATCCCGCGGACGTGAAACGGCTCATCCTGACGGCATCGGGCGGGCCATTTCGCCAGACGCCGCGCGAACGATTCGCTCAGATCACAGTCGCCGAGGCGCTGAAACATCCGAGCTGGAACATGGGCCAGAAAATTACGATTGATTCGGCCACGCTGTTCAACAAGGGACTGGAAATGATCGAGGCGCGATGGCTTTTCGACATCGAGATAGACCGGGTGGATGTGGTGATCCATCCGCAGAGCGTGATTCACTCGATGGTCGAGTTCCGGGACGGCTCGATCCTGGCGCAACTGAGCGTGCCGGACATGCGTTACCCGATCCAGTATGCCCTCACCTATCCGCGACGACTGTCGAATTCGATGCCGCCAACGGACTTTGCGAAGATTGGCACATTGACGTTTGAAAACCCGGACCATGAGAAATTCCCCTCCCTGCGCCTCGCTCAGGCCGCTGCCCGGACCGGCGGAACCATGCCGGCGGTGTTCAACGCCGCCAACGAGGTCGCCGTGGCCCGTTTCGTGGACGGACGGATCCGATTTGTGGAGATTTTCGAAACGGTGGAAAAAGTGATGAGCGGACATCGTCCGGTTGCGTCTCCGACGTTGGACGCTATATTGGAGGCCGACCAATGGGCCAGAAAGGAAGCTGAACGTGTCGTTTGAACAGATCACCAGCCTCATCACAAACTGGGTGTACCCGATTTTCGTGGTGGCATTCTTCTTTGGACTGACCATTTTCATCCATGAGTTCGGCCATTTCCTCATGGCCAAACGTCGCGGAATGAAAATCGAGCGGTTCTCCATCGGCTTCGGACACGCCCTCTGGAAATGGACGCGCAACGGCGTCGAATACCGTCTCTCCTGGATCCCCTTCGGCGGTTACGTGGCCTTGCCACAAATGGCCCCAATGGAAATGCTCGAAGGCAAAACCGACACCCCGGCAGAACAACTCCCGCCCGCCTCACCGGCGGACAAAATTCTCGTCTCTCTCGCCGGGCCGGCGCTCAACGTCGCGCTGGGAATCGTATTGGCCTGCGTGCTCTGGCTGTTCGGCACACCGGCCAACCCCTCCATCGTCGGATGGGTCGAACCCGGCAGCCCCGAAGAACAGAGCGGCATCCGCCCCGGCGACCGGATCGTGCAGGTCAACGACCAAAAGGTGCAAACATGGAGCGAACTGATGGAAGCCATCGCCTTCAGCCGCCAACCCACGGTACGGCTGCTCGTCGAACGCGCCAATCAAAAGCTGGAATTCAATCTCGAAACCAGAACCAACGAGAAATTCAAAATCAAAACCCTGGAACTCTACCCGCGCGAACGCCCGTTTGCCCGAAGAGTCTTCCCCAACTCCCCTTCTGAACGGGCCGGCATCCGGCCCAATGACCGATTCGTCTCCATCGAAGGCGTGCCCGTCCACAGCAAAGAACAAATGATCATGCTAATCGGCGAACGCGCCGACCAACCCACTGCCATCAAAGTTCTGCGCGACGGCAAGCTGTTGACCCTGACGGCCGTGCCCGAATTCAACAAAAAAGCAAAGGCTGGTCGCATCGGCGTCGAACTGGGCGACGACCTGGAAATCGTCCGTCCCGGACCGACTCCCGTGCGACAATTCGAAGAAGTCCTCGGCTCGATGTGGCGGCTGGTAAAAGCGCTGGTTCACCACAAGGAAACCGGCGTTGGCTTGGGTAGCGTCAGCGGCCCCGTTGGCATCTCCGTCTTCTGGTGGTACGCCATCGTGAGCGGCGGCATCCTCATGGGCGTGAAAATCGCCGTGATCCTCAACATCAACCTCGCCATCCTCAATCTCCTGCCCATCCCCGTGCTCGACGGCGGTCACATCCTCTTCTCGGCCATCGAAACCGTCATCCGTCGTCCGCTCAACGCCCGGTTTGTCCACATCAGCCAGACCACGTTTGCCGCGCTTCTGATCGCCTTCATGCTCTATATCACCGTCTTCTCCGATATCCGCCGTTTCCTGCCCGAAAAACCCTCGGCGCCCGAAACGACACCCGCGCCGACCTCGCCATGAACTACTGCATCAATCCCTTTCTTCGTCAGCGTCGTCTCACCCGCGAAGTAAAAGTCGGCCCCATCGGCGTCGGAGGCTCCAACCCCATCCGCATCCAAACGATGCTCACCTCCGACACCATGGACACCGCGGCCTGCGTCCGCGAAGCTATCCCCCTCCTCGAAGCCGGCTGCGAAATCCTCCGCCTGACCACCCCCAGCGTCAACGACGCCCGAAACCTGAAAAACTTCGTCGCCGAAATCCGCAAACGCGGCTTCAACACCCCCATTGTCGCCGACGTCCACTTCCTCCCCGCCGCCGCCATGGAAGCTGCCCTCTGGTGCGAAAAGGTCCGCATCAACCCCGGCAACTACGCCGACCGCAAAAAATTCGCCGTCCGCGAATACACCGACGACCAGTATGAACAGGAACTCCAGCGCCTCGAAGAAGCCTTCACCCCGCTGGTACTACGGCTGAAGGAATTGGGACGCGCCCTGCGCATCGGCACCAACCACGGTTCGCTCTCCGACCGCATCCTCAACCGCTACGGCGACACCCCGCTCGGCATGGTCGAAAGCGCTCTCGAATTCGTCCGTATCTGCCGAAAACACAACTACCACGACATCATCCTCTCCATGAAATCCAGCAACGTAAAGGTCATGATCCAGACCTATCGCCTGCTGGTCGCCCGTCTGGCCGAAGAAGGTCCCGACTGGAATTACCCCCTCCACCTCGGCGTCACCGAAGCCGGCGAAGGCGAAGACGGCCGCATCAAATCCGCCATCGGCATCGGCGCACTCCTCGAAGACGGCCTCGGCGACACCATTCGCGTTTCCCTCACCGAAGACAGCCTCCACGAACTTCCCGTCTGCCGAAAACTGGTCGAACAAGCTTCCCGCCCCATCCGATATGCGCCCGTCGGCGAAGTTGTCGAAAACCGTGATCCCTTCTCCTACAAACGCCGCAAAACACAACCCCTCACCCTCCACCACACCACCGTCGGCGGCGACAACCTCATCCGCGTCTGCGCCAGCCACAACGACGGCGATCTCCTTGCCGAGATCTCACCGCGTGCGCCCGAGATTCTTGAAGTGAACCCGCTGGCGATGCCGGACCTGCGCGGTCAACCGACACGATTGCTTACCGTGCGCGACGACACCCCGTTGGAACCGATCGCCGCCTATCGCCTTCTCGCCGCCCGCGCCCCGGGCTGGCCCATCCTGTTGCGCGATCGCTCCGGTGATTTGATCGCAACCAGCACCAACCTCGGCTCCTTGCTCTGCGACGGCATTGGCGACGCCATCGAAGTCGCCGGCCCAATCAGGTTGGCCTACAACATCTTGCAGGCTGCCGGCTGCCGCTCGTTCAAAGCGGAATTCATCGCCTGCCCCAGTTGCGGGCGCACACAGTTTGATTTGCAAACCGTGACCGCCCGAATCAAAGCCCGCACCAGCCACCTCAAAGGCGTCAAAATCGCCGTCATGGGCTGTATCGTCAACGGCCCCGGCGAAATGGCCGATGCCGATTTCGGCTATGTCGGCACCGCTCCCGGCCGGGTCTCCCTCTGGGTCGGCAAACAACAGGTCAAAGCCCACATCCCAGAAGACCGCGCGGTGGACGAACTGGTCGCTCTCATCAAGGAACACGGCAAATGGATTGAACCAACATGAGCACAAGCACAAAGCACAAAATCCGAAACCCGAACCAAACTCGAATTACCCAAATCCCCCAACAACCTGTTGTTCGTTTCGGTCATTTCCGATTTCCCATTTCGTGCTTGTTTCGCGCTTCAAATTTCGATTTTCGGATTTTCCCACTATGATCCACCCCTGGTCGCTGAAATCTTCCCAGCCGGTCCTGGACTGCCGCATCTTTCAGGTACGCAAAGATGTTGTCGTCAACCCGCGCAACGGTTCCACTCATGACATGTTCGTGCTGGAACAACCCGACTGGGTCAACATCATCCCTCTCACTCCACAAGAGCAGGTCATCCTCGTCCAACAATGGCGCCACGGCACCCGTTCCGTCCATCTGGAAACCCCCGGCGGATTGATGGACCCGCACGAAACACCCGAACAATGCGCCCGACGCGAATTACTCGAAGAAACCGGCTATGAAGCCGACGAGATCATTCGTATCGGCACCGTCCATCCCAACCCCGCCATCCAGGGCAATCTCCAACATTACCTGCTCGCCACCCGCTGCCGCAAAGTCGCCGACCTCAAGCTCGACCACGCCGAGGACATCGCCGTCCGCCTTGCCCCGCTCTCCGACATCCCGCGCATGATCCGCGCCGGCGAAATCACCCACGGCATTGTAATCGGCGGTTTCTACTGGCTGGAGATGTACCGCCGCAACCAGCGCCCCTCCTAACGAGACGTCCCGCACTTCTCCTATTGGTGAAGCGACCTTCGCTGCAAACGTGCGCAGAAACTCGGGAGACAAACGGAACTTTCAATGTTCCGAGCGCGACAGTTTCAGGTTATCCACGTAATAAACACTCCCTTGTTTGCCGATGCTGATGAAGCCGATCCAGTCCACCGCTTTGAATCCGTCGGAGCATCGCAGGTCGTCAAATCGCTGCGGTGTTTGACCGGGAAGCGTGACGGTGACGCTGTAAACGCCATGCGCATAGTTGATTTCAACGTGAAACCATTGACCGATGGGTACGGTGAGAAGTTTCTTGCCGCTGGCGATCAACGCGCCGTCGGGCGTTACATGTACCGATGGCCCGGTTTTGTACGCAGCGCCATCGGGCCAGTCCCGCCATTCCCAGAGGACGTTCGCTCCGGGTTCGACGCGCAGATCGAAGCTGTTTCGGATCGTGCCATTCTCGTAGTGGACTTTGGCGTAAATGTGCGGCGTCCACGAACGCGGGCCGGGCGGGCCTTTCACAAACATCAAGCTCTGCCGTCCACTGGCAGCCGTGTTGGTCGTGATGGCTGCCACATCACCGGAACAAAGATCGGTGGTGAACTCGTTGATCTGTTGCCCCGGCACATACAACTCGAAATCGTCATCAATGACGATGTTGCGGTAGAGATCACGCTCATCGGGCGCAGACGGGAAGACGCGCGGCACAGGCGGTAGCCGGTCGGTGAAGCAAAGGCGGCGCGGCGACGGTGGCAGTTCCAATTTCACTTCGGCGATGGCAGCGCCCGGCTCGCGTTGCCGCCATTGTTCGATGGTTTGGCCCCCCATGAAAACAAGGGGTTTGCCGTCCACCTGCCAGTAACGGTTGCTGGCAAGGGTTATCGTCGCTTTCAGGTTGTCGTGGGCAAAGACGTTGGCGCTCAGCAAGAGGAAACGATTGTTCTCGAAATGAATGCTGTTTGTCTGGCTCGGGCGACTGACCTGAATGGCGGCGTTGGTGCCGTAGGCGAAAAGGTTGTTCCGAACGATATTGTCAGCGCCATAATGCTGATGGATGCCGGCGTCCTGTGTGTGATGGACGACGTTAGCCTCAGCGACAATGTTGGAGGTGCCCTCGTCAAAATAGATGCCCCAACCGCCATATCGGGCGCGGCAAACGTTGTGAATATGATTGCCGCGCAGAACGGTGCCGGGCGATTCGCCGAGTGTGTAGATGCCGCCGAGATCGCTGAGCACGCCCTGACCGATGTCGTGAATGTAGTTGTCGGCAATGAGATTGTGGTGTGCCGGGCTGAATCCTGCGCCCCAACACCAGCCGACCGAGATGCCCGTGTAATAGAAGTCGTGAATGTGATTGTGTTCGACCACGTTGTTCCCCGCATGACCGATCCAGACGCCAACGGCAGCGGGAAAGACGCGCCCGCCGTGAGCAATGAGATTGTCGCGGATGATGATGGCGCTCGACCATTTGTTGGTGTCCGCCTCGTAACCGAGACGGATCGGGCCGACTTTCACTCCGCCGGCGCCGAGGTCAAAAAGTTCGCAGCCCTCAACGCGGTTGCTGTGGCAACCGTCGCCCCACTCCACAGCCCATGTCGCGGTGTGCCGGATAATGCAACGTTCCAGCGCGCACTGTCGCGTATTACGCGCGGTGACAGCGCCATCCACAACGACATCCGCCTGCGGGAAACCGTAGCCGCGCTCTGGCGTGTTCCAGGCGTTGTGGGCGATGGTCAGGCCGCGTAACGTGACGCGCTCGGCGCCGTCAAACCGCACAACTTGCGGCAGACGCGGAGCAATGATGCGAGCCCGGCGGATGCCCTCTCCTGGCGCGGCAAGGTAGCGCAAAATCCCCGTGGCACGATCCAAATACCATTCACCGGGTTGTTCCAACGCTTCCGCAACATTTTCGATACGATACCAGGTGGCCCGCGACAACGGCGCTTGGGAATGGCTGTGGGTCGGCCCGGTCAATGTCACCACGCGTTGTGCCGCGTCCACCGACTTGATTCGCAACCGGTCCATCGTCCACAGGTGAAAGGTCGTCACCTCGACATCGCTGAGGTTGCGCCAATCGGGCCGAATATCGCCGTTGTGGAAGCGAAACCGATCCGGTTCCTGTCCTTTGGTTGGCGAGAGTGGCCCGGCGATCTGGTAATAACCTTCTTTCGGCAGGACGGGACGCAACCGTCGCTGATCATTGACGTAGAGTTGCGAGAAATACCATTTCCCGGCAGCGACGTCAGGCAACCGGACTTCCCATCGGCGCGGCGCAACTTCCCGCCAGCCGGTGATGAGAATGCCGCCGCTGAGGATGGGCGTTTCGCCGGGAAACGCTTCCCAACAGGAATCGGCATCGGCGGCGGTAAAAACCAACGGTTCAGAAAGGAAATAGGCGCCGCCGCGCAGGATTACCGTGACCGGCTTTTGCGCGGCACGAGCTGCCTGTTGGGCGCGGCATGGTGTGGCAAACGGTTTGGTTCGGGAACCATCGTTCTGGTCGTTGCCGGTGGGGGCCACGTAAAAAGTAGCCGCGGACACCGATACTGCTGACAGGATGATGTTTGTCAGCAGCAGTGTCGTGAGCCGTTTCATACCATCCGGACCGGCTCAGTAGGTGATGACGGAGAAGACCGGGTAATCTTTGAGGCGGTCGCGTCCTTTGAGGAAGGATAGTTCGATGAGGAAATCTATTTCGCTGACGGTGGCGCCGAGTTGTTTGACGAGGTTGCAGGCAGCCATGGCGGTGCCGCCGGTGGCCAGCAGATCGTCCACGATGATGACGCGGTCACCCGGTTTGACGGCGTCCATGTGCATCTCGCTGGTCTCGCTGCCGTATTCGAGGGTGTAACTGGTGACGACGGTTTTCCAAGGGAGCTTGCCTTTTTTGCGAACCGGGATCATGCCGACGCCGAGTTTGTAGGCGACCGCTCCGGCGAAGATGAAACCGCGGGCGTCAATGCCGATGACGGCATCCACTTTTTTCCCCTGGTGACGGTCGGCGATGGCGTCCACGGCTTCGCGGAAGAGTTTGCCGTTCTGAAGAACGGGAGTGATGTCCTTGAAAAGAATGCCCTTGATAGGGAAATCGGGCACATCTCGAATGGCGGCTTTGAGGGTCTCGTGCATGATTATTTTGTCCGGGGACGGTCTTGTTTTTCCATGAGTCGGCGGAGTTTGTTGAGGGCGATGTTCTGGATCTGGCGGATGCGTTCGCGAGTGACTTTGAATTTTTTGCCGACCTCTTCGAGTGTGAGTGGTTTTTCGCCGCCGAGACCGAATCGCAGGGTGAGGATCTCGGCCTCGCGGGGATCGAGTTCTTCGATCAGTTCGCGGATGTCCTGGCGGAGGGTTTTGTCGCGGAGCATCTGGAACGGGTCGGCGGCGGTTTCATCACCCACGATCTCGCTGAATTGCGTGTCTTCGTCCTCGCCAATGGGGGCGTCAAGGCTGGCAGGGCGAACGCTGATGGTGCGAAGTTGGGCGACCTTGGCGGCCGGGAGGTCGAGTTTTTCGGCGAGTTCCTCGTCGGTCGGCTCGCGGCCAAGCGTCTCGCTGAGGCTGTGCGCGATTCGTTTCATCTTGCTGATTTTGTCCACAAGATGAACGGGCAGGCGGATGGTTTTTGCCTGGTTGGCGAGGGCGCGTTTGATGGATTGTTTGATCCACCAGGCGGCGTAGGTGGAGAGTTTGCCGCCTTTCTTGGGATCGAACCGCTCGACGGCTTTCATCAGACCGATGTTGCCTTCGCTGATGAGGTCCAGCAACGGCAGGCCAAGGTTGGAGTAGTCGTGGGCGATTTTGACGACCAGGCGCAGGTTGGCCTTGATCATCTGAGCGCGGGCAGCCTTGCCTTCTTTGCCGCCTTTTTTGATCTTGGCGGCAAGCTCGATTTCCTGCTTCGGCGTCAGCAACGGAATCTGGCCGATTTCGCGCAGGTAAATCTTGATGTTGTTGTCGCTTTCGCGGTCGTACGGAGAGGCCATGGTTTGACGGCGTGAAAGTATTGAGCGGCGGCAAACTGTGCAAGCCAAAAGAACAGGGGCGACGTTTTTGCGTCGCCCCTGTCGGAGTGTTTTGGCGGCGAGGGATTATTTCTTCGCCTTCTTTTGGGCCTCCGCCTCGATGGCGGCCTGGGCGGCAGCCAGTCGGGCAATCGGCACGCGGAACGGCGAGCAGCTCACGTAGTTCATGCCGACACGGTGGCAGAACTTCACGCTGTCGGGGTCGCCGCCGTGTTCGCCGCAGATGCCGACCTTGAGGTCGGGACGGGTGGCGCGGCCGCGTTCGATGCCGAGGCGAATCAGTTCGCCGACGCCTTCCTGGTCAATCGTGGCAAACGGGTCGGCGGGCAGGATTTTCGCCGTGAGATAATCCGGCAGGAACGCGCCGATATCGTCGCGGCTGAACCCGAAGCCCATTTGGGTGAGGTCGTTGGTGCCGAAGCTGAAGAACTCGGCGGTTTCGGCCATTTTGCCGGCCTGCAGGGCGGCGCGTGGGATTTCGATCATCGTGCCGTACATGCAGGGGAGTTTCTTCAGGCCAAACTTGGCCTTCACTTCGGTCAGCACCTTGTCGAAGATGACCTTTTGGTGGTCGAGTTCGTTACGGGTGCAGGTGACCGGGATCATGATTTCGGGGAAGGCTTTCTTGCCCTGTTTGATCAGCTCGGCCGCGGCTTCGAGGATGGCGCGGATCTGCATTTCGGTCACTTCGGGATAGGTCACACCGAGGCGGACACCGCGATGGCCGAGCATCGGGTTGGTCTCATGGAGCGACTCGCCGCGTTTCTTGACCTCGGCGATGTCAATCTTCAGGGCGTCGGCCAGTTCCTTGAGTTTTTCCTCGCTCTTCGGCACGAACTCGTGCAAGGGCGGGTCGAGAAGGCGGATGGTGACCGGGCGGCCTTCCATCACCTTGAGGGTGCCCATGACGTCGTGTTTGACGAACGGGAACAATTCGTCGAGAGCGGCTTTGCGTTCTTCCAGCGTCTTGCTCATGATCATCTTGCGCAGCAGGAACAACGGTTTGTCGCTGCCTTCGCCGTAGAACATGTGCTCGGTGCGGAACAGACCGATGCCTTCGGCGCCGAATTTGACCGCTTGGGCGGCATCCTTGGGCGTGTCGGCATTGGTGCGGACCTTGAGGACGCGGGTCTTGTCCACCAGCTTCATCAATTCCACATAGGACTTGTTGTGCTCGATGTCCACGTCCACCAGCGGCAGGCTGCCCTCATAGACAAGCCCCTTGGTTCCGTTGAGGCTGATCCAGTCGCCTTCCTTGATGGTCGTGCCGCTCTTGGTTGTGAACGACTTGTTGTCGTCGGCAATGGCAAGGTCGGAGCAACCGACGATACAGCATTTGCCCCAGCCGCGGGCGACCAGCGCCGCATGGGAGGTCATGCCGCCCTTGGTCGTCAGGATGGCCTGCGCCTTGTGCATGCCGTCCACGTCTTCGGGCGAGGTTTCTTCGCGCACGAGAATGACCTTCTCGCCGCGAGCCGCCCATTCGACGGCGTCCTTCGAGGTGAACACGGCGCGTCCTTTGGCGCCGCCGGGACCGGCCGGCAGGCCCTTGGCGATGGGATGCGTGGCCTGTTCGGCTTTCGGATCGAGCATCGGCAGCAACAGTTCGACAAGCTGGGACGGACCGACGCGCATGATGGCGGTCTTGGCGTCAATCAGTTTCTCCTTGTACATGTCCATGGCCATGCGGACGGCGGCGACGCCATTGCGTTTGCCGACGCGGCACTGGAGCATGTAGAGTTTGCCCTTCTCGATGGTGAACTCGATGTCCTGCATGTCCTTGTAATGCTTTTCGAGACGGCGCTGGATCGAATCCAATTCCTTGTACAGTTCGGGCATGAGTGATTCGAGCGTCGGCAGGTGCTCGCTCTGCGGATTCTTCGAGTAATCGTTGATCGGCGCGGGGGTGCGGATGCCGGCCACCACGTCTTCGCCCTGGGCGTTGACGAGGTATTCGCCATAAAACTTGTTCGCGCCCGTGCCGGGGTTGCGGGTGAACGCCACGCCGGTGGCGCTGTCGTTGCCCATGTTACCGAACACCATGGACTGCACGTTGACGGCGGTACCCCATTCATCGGGGATTTTTTCGATGCGGCGATATTCAACGGCGCGACGCCCCATCCAGCTTGCGAACACGGCGCCAATGCCGCCCCAGAGTTGTTCCTTGGGATCGTCGGGGAACGGTTGTCCGAGAACGTCGTTGACGATTTCCTTGAACTCGCCGACCAGCAGTTTCAGGTCTTCGGCGGTCAAATCGGTGTCGCTCTTGTAGCCCTTCTCGTGTTTGATTTCGTCGAGGCGTTCGTCGAGGATTTTGCGGATGCCTTTGCCGCCCTTCGGCTCGATGCCGGCGGCCTTTTCCATTACCACGTCGGAGTACATCATGATCAGACGACGATAGGCGTCGTAGGCAAACCGCTCATTGCCCGTCTGCTTGATGAGGCCGTGGATGGTCTTGTCCGTCAATCCGACATTCAGAACCGTCTCCATCATGCCGGGCATGGATTTGCGAGCACCCGAACGGACGGATACCAACAGGGGATTTTCGGTGCAACCGAACTTTTTGCCCGTCAATTCTTCGACCTTGGCCAACGCAGCGTCCACCTGGGCATACAACTCCTTCGGGTAGGTGCGATTGTGCTGATAATAGTAGGTGCAAACCTCGGTGGTGATGGTAAAGCCCGGAGGAACCGGCAACCGCAGATCAGGATGCCCGGCCATTTCCGCCAGGTTGGCTCCCTTGCCGCCAAGCAGGTTCTTCATGGATTCATTGCCATCGGCCTTGCCGCCGCCGAAGAAATACACGTATTTCGGCGCTTTCTTTGCAGAAGCTTTTACGTTCTTTGCCATAATTGTTCTGTGTTCCTTGAGTTGAGGTTGGAGACTCTTCGTTACCGCTGGGGGAAACGACGGGGCGCAGATTACCAAAACCTCCCCCACTGTCAATGCCACAAAAAACTATACCGACCGATATTTTTCCGCTACAGTCCGCCTCCCATGAAACACCTCGTTTTCTGCCTGCTCCTTTGCCTCTCCATCGCCCCTGTCCGCGCCGAGACCACGCCGCAGGGATTCGCCCGCTGGGAAAAAGACATCGCCGCCTTCGAGGCCGCCGACAAAACCAATCCACCCCCGCCGAATGCCATCCTCTTCATCGGTTCCTCCGGCATCCGCCTCTGGAAAACGCTGGCACGGGATTTCCCCGACTATCGCGTCATCAACCGCGGTTTCGGCGGCTCCCAGATTGCCGACTCCACCCATTTCGCCGAGCGCATCATCTTCCCCTACAAACCGAAAATGATTGTCCTGCGCGCCGGCAGCAACGATCTCTGGGCCAAAAAATCCCCTGAACAGGTCATCGCCGACTTCAAGGCATTCGTCGCCAAAGTGCGCGAGCAACTTCCCGAAACCGAAATCCTCTTCGTCGGTATGAACCCAACCATCGCCCGTTGGAAACAACACGACAAAGAACTCGCCGTCAACGCCGGCATCGCCGCCCTGGCCAGGGAAATGCCGCGCGTAAAATACCTTGACACCCATGATCACTACCTCGGCCCCGACGGTTACCCCCGCGCCGACCTGCTTGCTCCCGACAAACTCCATTTCACCCCCGAAGGCTACCAGGTCCTCGCCAACCTCATCCGCCCCCATCTTCCGAAAGAATAAAAGCCTTTTTCCTTGAGCGCGATAAGGCCGGTCGCTACACTGCCGCGCCATGCCTGAAAACAAAGGCCAATTCGACGTGGCGTACGTGGCGCACCTGGCGCGGTTGCAACTGACCGACACCGAAATGGCGCAGTTCTCCGCCCAGCTCCAGAACATCCTCGCCTACGTCGCCAAACTCAACGAACTCGACGTCTCCCACGTCGAACCAACCGCCCACGCCGTCCCCCTCACCAACGTCCTCCGCCCGGACGAAGTTCGCCCCTCCATCAAACGCCAGCGCATCCTCGCCAACGCACCGGAAACCTCCCGCGACCTCTTTATCACACCCAAGATCGTCGAATGAGCCTCCACACCCTCACCGTCTGCCAACTCCGCGAAAAGCTCCGTCTCCGCGAACTCTCCCCGCGAGAAGCGACACAGGCGCTGCTGGAGCGGATTGCCGCGGTGGACGACAAGGTCAAAGCCTACAACTGGCTCAATGCCACCGACGCGCTGCGACAGGCCGACGCCGCCCCTGCCAACGGCCCGCTCGCCGGGGTGCCCATTGCCATCAAGGACGTCATCAACGTCGAAGGCCAACCCTGCACCTGCGCCTCGAAAATTCTTCAGGGCTACGTAGCGCCATACGATGCCACCGTCATCCGTAAACTGCGCGAAGCGGGCGCCATTCTCGTAGGACGCACCAACATGGACGAGTTCGCCATGGGAAGTTCCACGGAAAACTCGGCCTGGGGCACCACCCGCAACCCGTGGGACCTCGATCGCATCCCCGGCGGCTCCAGCGGCGGCAGCGCGGCGGCCGTAGCCGCCGACGAGGCGTTTGCCGCGCTTGGCAGCGACACCGGCGGCTCGATCCGCCAACCGGCGGCGCTGTGCGGATGCGTCGGGTTGAAACCGACCTACGGGCGCGTTTCGCGCTACGGGCTGGTTGCGTTCGCATCGTCGCTGGACCAGATCGGGCCGTTTACGAAAGATGTTCGCGACGCGGCATTGTTGCTCGGCGTCATTTCGGGACATGATCCCATGGATTCGACCAGCGTGCCGCGCAAGGTGCCGGACTACATGGCGACACTGGAGCACGGTGTGAAAGGGCTGCGTCTCGGTTTGCCGAAGGAATACTTCATTCCCGGAATGGATCGGGCGGTGGAAACAGCGGTACGGGCGGCGATTGACAAACTGGTGGCGCTCGGCGCGGAAGTTGTGGAGATTTCGTTGCCGCACACCGATTACGCGGTGGCCGTGTACTACCTGGTTGCGACGGCAGAAGCGAGCGCCAACCTGGCACGATTCGATGGCGTGCGGTACGGGTTGCGCGTAAAAGGCGAGGACGTGATTGACACCTACGGCAAAACCCGCGGAGCGGGGTTTGGTCCCGAAGTGAAACGTCGCATTATCCTCGGCACCTACGCGCTCAGCGCTGGTTACTACGATGCCTATTACCTACGGGCGCAAAAAGTGCGAACCTTGATTCGTCGGGATTTCGAGCAGGCCTTCACCCAATGCGATGTGATCGTGACTCCAACCACACCGGAGGTGGCGTTCAAGGTGGGCGAGAAATCGGCCGACCCGTTGAAGATGTATCTTTCGGACATTTTCACCATCAGCGTCAACCTGGCCGGTATCTGCGGGGTGAGCGTGCCGTGCGGATTCGCTCACCGGTTGCCCGTGGGGTTGCAAATCATCGGCCGGGCATTTGACGAGGAGACGGTGTTGCGAACAGCATACGCATACGAACAGGCAACGGCCTGGCACAAGGAAAGGCCGGTGTTGTGATGGAATACGAAGCGGTCATCGGCCTGGAAGTTCACGTCCAGCTCAAAACGCGGAGCAAAATGTTCTGCGGTTGCGCCACGGAGTTTGGAGCGGAACCAAACACGCGGGTCTGCCCGGTCTGTCTCGGTTATCCGGGCGTGTTGCCGGTAATGAACGAGGAAGCGGTGCGCAAAACCATCCTCGCGGGCTTGATGCTGGGCTGCGAGATCACGCGGGTCAGCAAATGGGATCGAAAAAACTATTTCTACCCGGACATGCCGAAAAACTATCAAATCTCCCAGTACGACCTGCCGTTATGCAAAGGCGGGCACGTCGGCAAATTCGGCATCACGCGCATCCACCTCGAAGAAGACGTGGCAAAGAGTTTTCATTTTGCGGAGACCAGCGGCGTGGACTTCAACCGGGCAGGAACGCCGCTGATGGAAATCGTCAGCGAACCGGACCTGCGCTCGCCCGAGGACGCTTTCGAGTACCTGACGACGCTGAAAGAGGTGCTGGTCGGCGGCGGAGTGAGCGATTGCGACATGGAAAAAGGCCAGCTCCGCTGCGACGCCAACGTCTCGGTTCGCCCCGTTGGCCAACAAAAGTTCGGCGAAAAGGTGGAGATCAAAAACATGAACTCCATCTCGGGAGTGCGGCGAGCACTGGCCTACGAAATCCAACGCCAAATCGCCGCCCTCAAACGTGGCGAACCGATCGTCCAGGAGACACGTCGCTGGGACGACGACGCGGGCGTCACCACCGTCATGCGCACCAAGGAGTACGCACATGATTACCGTTACTTCCCCGAACCGGACCTGATGCCGGTGGTGATCAGCGACACCTGGTTGGCCGAGATTCGCCGCCAAATCCCCGAACTGCCAGAGGCCAAACGACGGCGGTTCATGGAACAATACGGCCTGCCGGAATATGACGCGGAAGTCCTGGTGGCCGACGCCGCGGTGGCCGCCTACTACGAACAGGCGGCTGCTGGCGCCAGGAACCCGAAAGCGATTTCCAACTGGATCATGACGGAACTGTTGGGCAGGTTTGCCGACAACAAAATCACGCCGTCACAACTGGCGGAACTGGTGGCCACCATTGACAGCGGCCAGATCAGCGGCAAACAAGCCAAAGAAGTGTTTGCCGAGATGTTCGTCACCGGCAAGAGTGCGAGCGTTATCATCAAAGAGAAAGGGCTGGCGCAAGTCAGCGATGTGGCCGCGTTGGAGGCGTTGGTGGACCAGGCCATCGCCGCCAATCCCAAGTCAGTCGCCGACTTCAAAGCGGGCAACACGGCGGCCATCAACTTTTTGAAAGGACAAGTTATGAAATTGAGCAAAGGGAAAGCAAACCCGCAAATGGCGGGAGAAATTTTGGCCCGAAAATTGCGTGGAGGCTGACCTTGACGCGGCAAGCGCTGAACGGTAAGCTTTGCCTCGCAATCTCAAGAAGGATATGCCCGCACAAGACGAATATGTCCTAGAAATCCTCCGCGACTTTGGCCTTGTCAATCAGGAGGAAATTTCCAAAGCCCGCGAGACCGCGACGGCTCAGGGAATTGGTGTCGTTGACGCCCTGATCAAAGAAGGGTATCTCACCGAACTGGATGTCACCAAGGCGCTGGCCAGCCAGTTTGGAATGGACACCGTCAGCCTCAACGATTTTGCCATTCCCAACGACGTGATCGCCATGGTGCCCCGCCAAATTGCGCGCCGCTACAAAATCATCCCCGTTTACAAACACGACAACATCCTCACGGTGGCCATCGGCGATCCGATGGACCTGGAAACCATTGACAACCTTCGCTACATCCTCAAAGTCAACGTCGAACCAGTGGTGGCTCCCAAGGCCGAGATTGAAGCCGCTCTTTCCCGTTATTACGGCAGCGCCGACGACATGGTCGAAAGCATGCTCCAGGAGATCACCGAAGGCGAGATTGACATTGAGACCGTCAAAAGCGCCGACCGAAAAATCGAAGAAGTCGCCGAGACGGAAGCCGATGCCCCCATCATCAAACTGGTGGGACTGTTGATCATGGAGGCCTACCGCAACCGCGCCAGCGACATCCACATTGAACCGCTGGAAAAACGCCTCCGCGTCCGCTATCGCATTGACGGCCTGCTCCACGAGGTGGACAACCCTCCCAAACGCCTTCAATCCGCCATCATCAGCCGCCTCAAGATCATGGCCAACATGAGCATCGCCGAAAAACGCGTCCCCCAAGACGGACGTATTCAAATCCCCGTCATGGGACACGTCCTCGACCTGCGCGTCTCCTGTCTGCCCACCAATCACGGCGAAAGCATCGTCATGCGTATCCTCGACAAGTCCAGCCTCCTGCTCGGTCTTGGCGACCTCGGATTTTTCTCCGACCAACAGGAAATCATGAACCGCCTGATTTCCCTGCCCGACGGTATCTTTCTGGTCACCGGTCCCACCGGCTCCGGCAAAACCACCACCCTCTACGCCTGCCTCAACGCCATCAACCGCCCTGACCGCAAAATCATCACCGTCGAGGACCCGGTCGAATACCAGCTCTCCGGCATCAACCAGGTTCAGGTCAACCCTGAGATTCAATTGACCTTCGCTGCCGCCCTCCGCTCCATCCTCCGTCAGGCCCCCAATATCATCATGATCGGCGAAATCCGTGACCTCGAAACCGCCAACATCGCCGTCCAAGCCTCCCTCACTGGCCACCTCGTCTTTTCCACTCTCCACACCAACGATGCCCCCTCCGCCGTCACCCGCCTGATTGACATGGGTGTCAAACCTTTCCTCGTCGCCTCCTCCTGTCGAGCCATCATGGCCCAACGCCTCGTCCGCAAGGTCTGCCAACGTTGCAAAGAGCCATACACACCCACTTCCTACGAAATGGAAGTGCTCAACATCAGCCCCAAAGACCTGGAACGAGCCATCATCTACCGCGGACGCGGCTGTCCCGAATGCGCTCGTACCGGCTACCGCGGACGCACCGGCATCTATGAATTGTTTGAACTGAGCGACGAAGTTCGCCAGATGATTTACGAACGAGTCCCCTCCAACGTCCTGCGCGCCCGCGCTCGCGAAATGGGGATGCGGACCTTGCGCGAAGACGGCGTTCGCAAAATCATGGCCGGCATTACCACGCCGGAAGAAGTCATTTCCGTCACACAAGGCGACGAAAGCTAACACGGAGAAACATCATGCCAGTTCACATGGACGACTTGTTGGCGGTAATGGTCGAAGAAGGCGGTTCCGACCTGCACCTGCGCGTTGGCGTTCCCCCCGTTATCCGCCTCCACGGCTCACTGCAACAACTGGATCTGCCTCCCCTCGAACCCGAAGACACCGAAATCCTGATGAAAGCCATCACCTCCGAGGCCCACATCCAGAAAGTTCGAGAACAAGGAGGCACCGACTTCGGTTTTGCCTACGGTGACAAAGCCCGTTTCCGCGTCAGCGTCTTCAAAGAGCGCGGCAACTACGGCCTGGTCTTGCGTCAGATCCCCAACAAACTCCTGACACTCGAACAAATCGGCCTGCCACCCTCGGTCAAAGACCTCCTCTACCGTCCCCGCGGCCTCATCCTGGTCACCGGGCCCACCGGCTCCGGCAAAACCACCACGCTGGCCTCCATGATTGATGTCATCAACACCGAACGCGACTGCCACATCATCACCATCGAAGACCCCATCGAATACTATCACCACCACAAAAAAAGCGTCGTCACCCAACGTGAAATCGGCGTGGATGTGCCCGACTTCGCCGAGGCTCTCCGTCGCGGGCTGCGCCAGGACCCCGATGTCATTCTCGTCGGCGAAATGCGTGATCTCGAAACCATGGAAGCCGCCATTACCGCCGCCGAAACCGGTCACCTCGTCTTCGCCACCCTCCACACCACCGGTGCCGCCCGCACCGTGGACCGCATTGTGGACGCCTTTCCCACCAATCAACAGGAACAGATCCGCACCCAGTTGGCCTCCTCCATCGTGGCGGTCATCTCGCAACTGCTTCTGGTGCGCGCCGACACCAAAGGTCGTGTTGCCTGTTTCGAGATCATGATCTCGACCCCCTCCATCCAGGCACTCATCCGCGACAACAAGACCTTCCGCATCACTTCTGACATCCAGACCGGCGCGAAGTACGGCATGGTGACGCTGGACGCCAACCTCATGTCGCTTTACGAGCGAGGCGCCATCACCTACGGCGATCTCGTCACCAAAGCGCAGGACCCGGCCTCCATCGTCGCCAAGCTCCAAGGAGAAGACACGCGCAAGAGATAAGCCATGTACGAAAGCGAAGCCATTATCCTCGAAGAGCTCAACAACGAGCGCCACCTGATCTCGCCAGACCAGTTTGCGGAAGTCAAAGAAGAGCACCTCCGCACCGGCAAACCGCTTTCCCAGATCATCGTGGACTTCGGCCTCTTGCAGGAAGATCAGTTGCTGCAAGCCGTAGCCGACCACCTCAATCTCGAATACGTTGACCTGACCGCCACCGAACTTTCCCCCACCGCCCTCAACGCCATGCCCGCCAGCGTTGCCCGCATGTACGGTGCCGTACCGATTGCCGTCTCCGGCAACAACATGCTGGTGGCCGTGCTCGACCCCTACAACCCGCATCTGGTTGAAGAATTAACCTTTGTCCTCGGCAAAGACGTCCAACTGGCCGTTGCGCCCCGCAAACAGATCGAGGAAGTCATTGCCCGCCACTTCGGCGAAGAAAGCGGTTCGCTCAAGACCGTGCTCGAAGATATGGAGACCGCTCTGGCCAAGGATAAAAACCTGGTCACGGAAGTGGACGAAAAAGGTCTGGGAGTTCGCGCGCTGGAAGAGATGGCCAGCCAGGCTCCCATTGTTCGATTTGTCAATCTCATCCTCTTTCAAGCCATTCAGGACCGCGCCAGCGACATCCACTTTGAACCTTTTGAGGACGAATTCAAAATCCGCTATCGCGTGGACGGCGCCCTGTACGAAATGGCTCCTCCCCCCAAACATCTGGCCTTGCCCGTGATCTCCCGCATCAAGGTCATGTCCAATCTCAACATCGCCGAACGACGCCTGCCGCAAGACGGCCGTATCCAACTCAATGTCGCACACCGCCAGGTGGACCTGCGCGTTTCCACTCTCCCCACCCAATTCGGCGAGTCCGTCGTGCTCCGCGTCCTCGACCGCAGCGTTGTAAACCTGGAACTCGAAAGCCTCGGAATGCCCGCTCCGGTTCACGACAAACTCGTCGAACTCATCCGCATTCCCAACGGCATCATCATCGTCACCGGCCCAACCGGCTCCGGCAAGACGACCACCCTTTACTCCTGCTTGCGCCGTGTCAACACCGTGGACCTCAAGCTGCTCACCGCCGAAGACCCTGTTGAGTACGACATCGAAGGCATCATGCAGGTCCCTATCAATGAAAGCATCGGCCTGACGTTTGCCCGCGCCCTGCGCGCCTTCCTCCGCCAGGACCCCGACATCATTCTCGTCGGCGAAATGCGCGACCTCGAAACCGCCCAAATCGCCATCCAAGCATCCCTGACCGGCCACCTGGTTTTCACCACTCTGCACACCAATGACGCTCCCGGTGCCGTCACGCGCATGATTGATATGGGCGTCGAACCGTTCCTAATCACCTCCACCCTCCAGGCCGTCCTCGCACAACGACTCGTCCGCACCATTTGTAAGAAATGCCGTGTCGCCTACGAACCGACTGAGGCTGTCCTGCGCCAACTGGGGCTGACCCCCTCCGAAATCAGCGGACGCCCCTTCTACTACGGCAAAGGCTGCATGGAATGCAACCAGACCGGATACCGCGGACGCAAAGGGTTGTTCGAGTTGATGATCATCTCCGAACCCATCCGCGAACTTATCAACCAGCGCGCACCCTCCGGCGTCATGCGCGCCCGAGCCCTCGAACTCGGTATGCGCACTCTCCGCGAAGACGGTATCCGCAACATTCTCGATGGTGAAACCACGGTGGAAGAAGTCCTCAAATACACATAACCACTGGCCGCCACGACCGCACAGGAGAACCACATATGCTCAAGTTCAACTACGTCGCAATGGATTCCAAGGGCAAGGAAGTCAAAGGCATCGTGGAGGCCACCTCCCTGCAGGACGCCGGCGCTCGTATTCGTGAAAAAGGGCTTTTCCCCACCGATATCTCCGACGCCAGCCAGGACAAAAAAAGCAGTAAAACCGCCACGAGCGCCCTTTCCCCCACCGTGGCAAGGACTGCCCAAAAGAAAAGTCTCGGTCAGATGGAGATCAAATTCCTGACCTCCAATACCGTCAAGACCAAGGTCCTGACCACCTTCACCCGTCAACTGGCCACCCTCATTGACGCCGGTCTTCCCTTGGTTCGCGGCCTGAACGTCTTGCAAAAACAGGAAAAAAACGCCGTCCTGAAACGCACGCTCAGCAAGCTCGTGGATGCCGTTGAAGGCGGCAGCACCTTCAGCGAAGCCCTTGCTCAACACCCCAAGATCTTCAACAAACTTTACGTCAACATGGTTCGCGCCGGCGAAGCCGGTGGCGTCATGGATGTCGTGCTCATGCGGCTTGCCGACTTCCAGGAAAAAGCCCAGAAAATCAAAAACAAAGTCATCTCGGCCATGGTGTACCCGGCCGTGGTGATTACCGTGGCCACCGGCATCCTGATTTTCCTCATGATCCTTATCGTGCCGAAGTTCCAGGAAATCTTCAAAGACCTGCTGGAAGGCAAGGAACTTCCCAAACTGACCCAACTGGTCATTGCCGCCAGCAATATCGTCAAAAATCAATTCCTCTATGTGGCGGCCGTCGTTGCGGGGATCGTGATTTTCATCAAGGTCATCGGCAAAATGGAGAAAGGTCGTTACCTGCTAGATAAACTCAAGCTGCACTTCCCCGTCGTCGGCCAACTGATTCGCAAGGTAGCCATTGCCCGGTTCACCCGCACGCTGGGCACCCTGATCTCCAGCGGCGTCCCGATTCTTCAAGCCCTCAACATCGTACGCGAGACCGCCGGCAACGCCGTCATCGCCCAAGCCATCAGCCAGATCCATGATTCTGTCAAGGAAGGCGAACGCATTGTCCAACCGCTCGAAGCCGTCAAGGTTTTCCCCCCCATGGTCATCAGCATGGTGGATGTCGGCGAAGAAACCGGCGCCCTGCCCGACATGCTCATGAAAATCGCCGATGTGTACGAGGACGAGGTGGACAACGCCGTGAGCGCGCTGACCTCCCTGCTGGAACCTATTATGATTGTGTTCCTTGCGGTCGTCGTCGGCACCATCGTCATTGCGATGTTCATGCCATTGATCAGCGTCATCACCACCCTCAGCGCCGGTGGTGGCCCGCAATAACCGCTACAACTCCAGCCGCAACTCGCCCTGATCGGGATTGTCTTTGCTGTGGTCGGGTTGGCTTCGATCCAACTCGGCCAGCAACGAACGAAAACCCCATTGCGCCAACAGCTCCCGCAATCGCGCCTGATCCGGCGGCTGAACCTTGAATTCCTCAATGGACCACGGCAATGCCAGGTCGCCATGCAACCGAATCAATTGCCGATTGATCTGCAACCGCGGCGCCGCCTCCAAAAGAGATTTCCCAAGTCCCGGCTTCTCCAACGCAGACGCATGTGCCAGTAACTCATCCAGACTGCCATGGCGCCGCAACAAAGCAGCGGCTGTCTTGGGACCGATACCAGGCACGCCGGGAATATTGTCCACACTGTCGCCGACGAGACTAAGAAAATCCACCATCTGTTCGGGTCGGACACCGTAGCGCGCCTCCACTCCCTTGACATCCACCGGCGGCGCCCCTTCCGCGGGGTCGGGACGCAAGACGCGAATGTGAGGTCCTACAATCTGAAAGAAATCTTTGTCCTGACTGGCGATCAGGACATCATAATTCTGGCGCGCCGCCCGCAACGCCAGCGTGGCAATGACATCATCGGCCTCTTCTCCTTCGATTTCCGCAACCCCCAACTGCATGGCACGGATCACGTCCCGAATCCCCGACAATTGCGCTTCCAGGTCCGGCGGTGTTGGCGGACGCTGTTCCTTGTAGGACGGCAGCAATTCCAGCCGACGATGTGGTGCGCCGAGGTCGAATGCGATGGCACAATGACTCGGAGTGTGAGTCGCCAGCAATTTGCGAAGCATCTTGGTAAATCCGTAGATGGCATTGACCGGCTCTCCACGAGGCCCGGTCAAGGAACGAATCGCATAGAAAGCCCGGTAAATAAGAGAAAACGCGTCCACCAATAACAGTTTTTCGCTCATGCTAAACGGCAGCCTAACATACCAACCACGACAAAACAATTGAGACAAAAAACAGGGGCGGATCAGTGATCCGCCCCTGCCAAGTTTCAGGCTATTCCGTTCATTTTAGAACGGCTGGTTCCGGCTTATGAATCGGGTTACCAGCCGGGTCAATCAGGCGAGCGGAGACGAACACCAACAGATTCCGTTTCGTCCGGCTATCAACCTTGCTGCGGAACAGGCGTCCGAGGATCGGAATGTCGCCAAGGAACGGAACCTTGTCGTCCACCTTCGAAATATCCTCACGGATCAATCCGCCGAGCACCACGGTCTGGTTGTCCCAGATCACAACGCTCGTGGTCAGATTGCGCGTCTCAAAAAGCGGCTGCCAGATTTTGTAGGGCACCGAAATGACGTTACCACCCTGGCCAGTGGAAAGCGAACTGATGACACCCGGGCTGTAATCGAGCATCCCCAAGAACGCGGAAACTTCCGGTACCAGTGTCAGATTGATGGTATAACCATCCGCGCCAACCGTCGGAGTCACGTTCAGAATGACACCAATTTCGCGGGTTTTGAACGCCGTCGGAATCGAAGGCGTCGGAACACTGCCGTCAGCCACCGTCGGCTGGGAGTATTCAGACGGATAGATGAATTCCTGCACAACGCGGATTTGCGCTTGCGCGCCGCTGATCGTTGTAACCTTGGGCGCCGAGAGGACATCTGTGCTGGATTTCTGGGCAAGCGCATTGATGACCATCTGGGCGCTCGCGCCATTCAACACCCCGGCAAAAGTTCCAACCGCATCAAAATTGGCTCCGCCGGAAGTGCCACCCACAAGCAATGCCGAAACGGCATTACCCTGCAGAATGTTGGCACCTCGCAGACCCTGTGTAATCCAGTTGGGGAGATTCGTCGCCATACCGGAGGCGTTTCCGCCGCCTTGAAGGCTGTTGATAGCCGTTCCACTGGTTCGCGTGTTGAGCCGCATATTGCCCACACTCCACTGGAACCCGAGTTCATCAAGATCGGACTGCGAGATTTCAATGAACTTGGCTTCGATTTCTACTTGCGACGGAACCACGTTGAAGGTCGAAAGCACGCGTTCGAAGATCTCCAAGTTCTCGACCGTGTTGCGCACATAAATGGTGCTGGCACGTTCAAAGTAGGTGATGCTGGAACCCGAAGGGAATGGCACACCCGCATCCACAAAGAACTGTTTCAAATCGCCGCCAGCAGATGGCGTTGCGCCCGGAAGCGCGCCACCAATCGCTACGCCACCGCCACCCGGAGCGCTGACGCCCAGCGTGGGCGCCATCGGGGCAGTCGCAGTGGGGGTGGCCATCAACGCCTTGATCGCGTCAGGGCTTACCTTGTAGGGACGGGTGATCATTTCGCCTTCCACGGCATCCGACGGCAGAAGGACGACGGCCGAGGTTTCCACACGATACTTGAGTCCAGCCAATTGCGTCACGTATTTGAGTGCCGCCTCCATGGATACACCGCGCAGGGACAGGGTAATGGTCTTGCCCCCCGCCGCGGGCGAAGGCGCCAGGGCAGGCGCAGGTGCGGGCGCGGGCGCCACGCCTTCACCTTCTGGTGCAGGCGCCGGCGCGGCCGGAGCAGAAGGAGTTGAGACACTGCCTGTCAAACCGGGGCCGAGAACAATGTTCACACCTTCTTTGTCCGGATCATACTTGACGCTTTCCTTGCTGAGGAAATCCACCACATCACTGATGGCGGCTTCGCGGAAGCCGATGTCGGGGAATTTGATCGTGGCGAGTTTACGTTTGATTTTTTCCTTGGCCGACTCATCCACGGGAACCGGTTGTGAGGCTTCCTTGGGTTGCGGAAGTTTAACTTCAGCTCCCGGCGAGGGGATCCATGCTTCGCTCACCTGCCACAGGCGCTGCCGTCGGGTGGCATCCACGCCTTCTTCGGCAATGTCGCGGCGTTGTTGATTGAGTTCCTGCAGATTGCGGTAGGCATCTTGGTTGTAGTGGTCAAGCAGCAGAATCTGTTTGTAGCGTTTTTCCGCTTCGTCATACTGCCCCGAGGTCATGAGGATACGACCTTCACGGAAGAGTTTCTGGATTTGTTCCTGTTTGGCAACAAATTCGGGGGTCTTGTTCAAGGCGGGCGGTTCGGGCACGGTCACCGGTTTTTTCCCTTCCAGTTTGGCGCGTTCCTCTTTTTTCACCTTCTCTTGTTCGGCGAGTTTGAGTTTCACGACGATGTTTTCCGCCGCGCGGTTACTGGGCTCAAATTCCAGGGCTTTTTTGGCAAGTTGTTTGGCCTTGGCTTCGTCGCCTGCTCGGAGGGCGGCATCGGCTTGACGGGTGTAGCAGTCGCTCAGGCCGCGTGCGGCGCGATCGTAATCCATTTCTGTGGCCATTGCGCGCGGGAGGATTTTGAGAGCCTGTTCCAGCTTGGCAATGGCTTCATCATATTTGCTATCGTAGTAAAGTTTATAGCCTTCTGTGATGAGTTGTTGCGCCACCACTTGGGCTTCCTGACGGCGGACGGCTTCTTCCCGAAGCATCTGTGTCGCAGGAGTCACAGGACCGGCTTGGGGAGCAGGCGAAGGAGCCGGTTCGCTGGGCGCAGCGGGCCGCGGTTTTGGACCAAAATTGGTCGTCAGTGCCAACTGATCCTCTTCTGCGCACAGTCCGAACTGGACGAGACAAAAGCTGATCGCCAACAGGACCAAGTAGGTTTTTCTCATGATACGTTTCTCCATTTCCTGCATTTGTCGCGCGCAACTTGGCGCGCGGTTATTTTCAAATCTCACTCGATCTTCTCACCACCAACCCGCGTGTCATTCCCCCTTCGCAGGTTGCTATTTCAACATCATTTCCCGTTTTCGCAGGACATCCGACATGGGCACTTCTTGTATCCCTTCCCGCGGCACAACCACCGGTGCCATCGGCGTCTGCGAAATCGGCATCAAGGAAAGCGTTTGTTTTTCCCCTGATTTAAGCTCGAGGATTATCACCTCTTTGTCAGTGATGTCAACGACTTTATAGGTCTTCTCGCCGCTCTCAAATGTGCCTCCCAACGGAAGTTCCACGGTTCGTTCTGGTGTGCGAATTCGCGCGTAGCGTTTCGGGTAGACCGCCAACTTGCCGAGGGTCAGGACAATGGGTTCCTCGCTTTCCTGTTTGACGGTGAGCTGGGAAACGTCCTCTTCGATCGGCGCGTTGATGCCCGGTTTGCGGACCAAGTTGATTTTGCGCTCAAACTTCGTGATGAAATAACCGGTCTTACCATGGCGATCGGCAATTTCCGATCCGACGTTCTCAACGAAAAACGAGCGATTTTCCGTGAGAAAGTTGATCTGGAAATTCCGACCCTCATTGGCCGCGGCATTCCACACATACGCCTTGAACTGAAGCTGGAAAGGACGGCGCGAAATACCTTCAAGGACAATCTGGGGGCGCGCAATCTCCACGGGAACCGTTACAGGCGGCGCTGCCGTCTTGACGGGAATCGGTGGGAACAACATTGCCACGTTCGGGTTGGTCCACTGGGGTGGCGCCTGCAACGTCACAATCGCATTGCTGTAGGGCGCCAGTTCCACCAACGAAACGGGTTTGTTGGGCGGCTCCGGCAAACGCAAGGCATTTTGAATGTCTTCATTGAGCCGGTTGATTCTGAACACCAGGTACGCAGCCACAAGGATCAGAAGCAACAGCGCTCCGGCAAGCAGGATTTTTTCGTAATGTTTCTTAATCCAATCCATCGTCAGAAATCCCCCATCACGGAGCCCCCTGTGTGGTTTGTTTCACCGGCAGGATTTCGATGTAATCCAAGCGCAAATCAACACGCAATCGCGGAGCGCGTACCGGCTCGGCAGCAGCGGCGGGCGATCCCACGGCACCCGTACCACCGCCAGGAAGCAATGGCATCGCTCCCTCCGTCATTGGCAACAACGGGGAAATCACACCGGGCAACCCATCCGTCCTCTTCTGAACCGCTTCCTGTTCGAGGGTAACCAGGTGAACCACAAAAAACGCGTCTGTTGTTGCAATTTTGTTCAGGAGAATCTGAAAAGGCTTCGCGTCGCAAACAAATCGCAACTCAAAAGGCATGGCCGAGAAGTATTCCCGACGACGGGACGGCGTGACCTCCGGGATCGTCTCGTCAACAGGACCGGTCGCGTCGAGCGTGGTTGCGGTCGGAACCGGCATGGGCGCTCCGACGGCACCGGGAGCAAGCGGCGGCTCGACTTCAACACGGCGAATGGCATGAATCTCTTCCACGCCGCTTTCGATCATTAGTCCGGTAAGTTTTTCGATGACAACCAATTGTTTGGCCAAACGTCCCAGCACCTGCGGATCGGGTTTGGGAACACTAGTGGCATAACGACCAAGCCCGAACTTGAATCCCCTTGGAATCATGATCTTGGCGGCAACGGCACGATCTTCCAGCGCTTCCACGGTCTTGCGCAGTTTGGTTGTAAACTGAATGTTATCAGTGGGAGTTTCGACTGAAAGACGCGGCAGAACCTGTTCCAGTTCTTTCTGAATCGTCACCAAACGTGTGAGATTGGTAGTGGCAATCTCCAAATTGGCTTCCGTCGGCGTCGGTTCGCTGTTTTGGAGTTGCTCCAATTGCGTCAGTTTGTCTTTCAAGGCGTTTTGCGTCTCTTCATAAGCGCCGTATTGCCCCCATACTCGCCACCCCACAAGGCCGAACACCACGACAAACGCTCCCAGAAACGCCAGCAACATCCAATTCTGTTTGAGTTGACGGGTGTCCATGTTTAGTACTCGATCGGTTTCGACAGTTTTGCCCGCAATGTAAAGGTAAACACACCTTCCTTGACCATCGGCGGCGGCACTTCAATGACCACGCCGTCCTTCTCAAAATAGGGAGAAGCGCGCAGCCGTTCCTTGAATTCATCCACACGTTTCAAATCGTCAGGACCATGGTTTCCCGCACCGCAAATACGAAGATAGGCAATCGGGGCATTAGTTTGCGCGGCGCCTGTAACCGGGGCACCACCTTCTCCCGTCGCCGCGCCGGCGGCCATTTCAAATCGCCGTCTCAGCAAATCGCCACCTTCGGGAGCCGGCGCAGCGCCAATGCCCGCTTGCGCGCCGGGAACAGGTGCTTCGGCAGGAGCGATGGAGGCAAGCCAGATGTTGGACACCAGGCGTTTGTTCAAGTCCTCGAAAAACAGCGGCCACCAAGCACGCCGTTCAGCCAGGGTGGAAATCTCGTTGGCACGCTTGGCAATGCGCGTGGCTTCTTCTTGTTTCTGGGCAATGGCGTTTTTGAGTCCTTCCAAGCGGTTGACTTTCTCAATGACTTCGTCAAGTTGCCGTTGTTTGAGCGTGCCGGCCCGTTGGGCAAAACCAAGCAAACACAACGGAATCAACAACACACTCACAGCCGCTCCCACCAAGAAAGGCCGTCTTTGTTGAGCTTGTTTGCGGGCGCGAATGGTTTGCGGCAGCAAATTGACTTCGATGGGGCATTCGCTCATGCGACGCAAGGCCAAACCAACGACTTCCCCGAAGAAGTGAGCGCATCGTTGGAGTTCGTCGCGGGAGATGCTCGGATCGAGCGTTATATTGTGGAAGGGGTTAAAATACTCAACAGGCACCTGGAGTTTCTCTTTGAAGAAACGATCGGTGTACGGCAAAATCGAGCTTCCTCCCGACAACAGGGCGCGGGTAGGAGAGCCCCCTCCCTGTTGAGTGCGATAGAAGTTGATGGAACGCGCGATCTCCGAATGGAGCCGCGTCATCATATGACGGATGATCTTGCTGATTTGTGCCTGCTGAGGATCAGGCGGTTCTTCGTAGGCGCCACCCAACGCAACGAAACCTTTTTCTTTTTTCAGTTGCTCGGCTTCTTGAAAGGAAACCCCGAACTCAGCCGCGATACTCTGGGTGATGGCGTTGCCGGCAATCGGAATGGATCGCGTGAAAATACGGTTTCCTTCCACAAAAAGCAAATTGGTGGTCCGCGCTCCAATATCCACCACCAATGTACAGCCTTCCGTTTCCCCTTCGTTGTACCGCAAAGCATTGTACAACGCCATCGGCGCCACATCCACCATGTCGGTGTTCAACCCGGCGCTTTCAATCCCCTCATTCAGGTCTTCAATGATGTCGCTTTTGATTGCCAGCAACACCACTTCCAAATTACCGCCGTCCGTGCTGCCCAATAACTGATAATCCCAAATCACCTCTTCAATCGGGAAGGGAACATTTTGTTGGGCTTCATACTGAATGATTTGTACTACCTTCGATTCGTCCACCGGAGGCAACTTCACAAACCGCGTAAACACCGATTGCCCCGGAACGCTAAAAATTACCTTTCCAGGCTTTATGTGCTTCTCTTTCAGTATATTACGCAGCGCGGCAACAATGAGCGCCTTTCGGTTTTCCTCATGCTCAGGATCCAAACCGAGGTCGGCATAATTGAAATTAATCAAACGAAGTCCCTGTCCATGAGTGGCTTGGAACTCGCCAATTTTGACACTGGAAGCGCCGATGTCTAATGCAAGAATTCGTTCTGAGGCAAGCATCTTGGCTGCGTGGTAAACAGGGTTATGGAGTGCGTGGCAACTGACGAATGGCTTCGTAATGATCGAACGCCAGCATGGCCCAAGGGGTCTGCATTGGGTTCAACAGGGCTTCGGATTGCGGCGTGAGCAGTTCCCACCAACGTTGATTGGAGGCAGGATCACTGAGCTGATCAAACAACCGATCCCGATAATACAACTGCACCGCCACCCGCTCAACCCGACCACCACCATAGCGGCGCACGGCATTGGGATGCATGAACATTCCACTGTGATGTTGGGCGCCCTTGGCAATGTGCATGTGAGTCACTTCCCCCTTAAACAACTTCGCTTCGTTCGCCCGACCCAACAAAGCGTAATAAACCAATTTTACATCATCCGCCCATTCCAGCTTGGTCTCAAACTGCACTTCAATTCGAAGCCAATCACGGAACAACGTACCAGGACGATCCCATCCCTGTCCTCCCGCCGCACCATAACTGGGTGCTTGGGTCAAAAAGTAACGCAATGACCGCAACCGAAAATCACCAAGCTGGGGTTCCGGCGCAGGCTGTTGGGCTTGTACTGCCACAAAACCCAGTGCCGCCAAAAACACCGCCAGACTAATTGCTCGATTTCTCATCGCCGACTTCTCCTATGCACTGGTTTTTCGGTCCGTTCACAGGGGTACATTGATAAAGAAATTCTTTCCCGCGGTCAACTGGAAAGATGCCTGGACTTTCCACGGCTTTTTAGGAGGCGCTGAAAAGCCAGCGGGGAAGATGGGAAGCGTCAGGAAGGTGGGGCTACAACGCAGATACTATCTATCGTCGTCATTCTGACATCAAGATTCACCATCCGACCGCCAGCGCGTCGTTATGAAAATTGGGCACGCCAAAAACGTTTCGCCGCCGCTGTCATGCGGCCGCAAAGCATGGCAAGCATGAGCGTGTCACCCAGCCATCCCGCCGCAAAATCCTCCCGCACCACCAGCGCGTTGCGCTGTTTCAGCCGCTGCTCATCGAGTACGCACGGCATGCGCTGACTTCCACGTTGGTCAACAGCAGCAACGGTTCTTCGCCAAAGCCTCTACTACCCACCACTCACGTCAACCTCTCCTCGCCTCCGCACAGGCGCACGCGCCGGTGATGGTTGTTCATAAGTCAAAGGATGAAGCATAAGCTCTACTCCAAGAGCGGTCTGTAGAGCATCGCCACGATCCAGTATGTAGATACCACGCTTGTTGGCAGCGGCGCGAATGGCGTC
>CAZISE010000030.1:0-6432 GCA_964541945.1 uncultured Verrucomicrobiota bacterium | reverse complement strand
CGCCACGATCCAGTATGTAGATACCACGCTTGTTGGCAGCGGCGCGAATGGCGTCCAGCAGTTGGAATGACTGTGTGTTTTCTCACTGTCGAAGTTCGTCGGTTCGGCTGACCAGAGGCGTTGCCTTGGCGGCATCACGCGGCGCGACTGCGGTTGGCACGCCAACATCGCGCATGCTCAGTACCCGTTGATCCGCTTGCGGCAATGGAACCGTCCCGCATCCTCGCAGATGCGGCATCGCTTGGGTGTAGGGTTTGCGGATGTTGGTGGGGACATCAGCAGGAAGTTGTCGCGATGAATCTTGCGCGTGGCATGGGCGAACAGTTATTCGTCAAGATGTCATCGAGGCGGGATCAGCCAGAGGATGCGAGAGCCGTTTCTCGGTATTCTTCAAGCCAATCGGTTCGCCGAGCGTGCGCTGATCGGACCGGGTTTACAGTCCCGGGCGGCGGTGATGCCGAAGTGCTGAAGAGCCGTGGCTCGACAAATTTGGATTGCGATTTGGGAAAAATGTCTCCGAAAACGGAAGAGGTTGTGTGCGCCAGTGGTGGGCTTTGGCAAGTTTGCATCGGTGAGTTCCGTGGCGGAGTGCGATCCATATCTCGAAAACCGGTTCAGACTGTGGAGGTCACCTCCTCATTTGCCTGTTTCGCCAACAAGGCACCACTCAAACGCTTACAAACTCAACCTCAAAAAACAGGGAAGCCCCACTCTTTCTGTCGTTTTGATTCAGACCGGCGATGGATTGTTGTTGCGTCAACGGTCTCAGTGCGCCGAGCCGCGCTGGGAAAAGTTCTGGCGCACAGGCTGGAACATGTCGCGGCGTTTCAGGCCAAGTTGTTTGGCCATTTGGACGGAGTAATCGAGCAAGCCCATTTTGGGATATCGCCCGTTGGAGCCGAAGGAGAATTTCGCGCCGGCCGCTTTGGCCAGTCGCAGGAACGGCATTCGGGGGAGCCGGTAGCTGGAACTGATTTCGAGTGCGACGCCGCGTTGGAGGGCGGCTTCGATCACTTTGCGCATCCGCGTTTCCGTCCAGAGACGATCGTAGTCCGGCATCAAGGATTGGGGCAGCCAGGTGACGTTGGCGAGGATGGCAATGGGGCCGCTGGAGAGGATTTCGAGATGCCACTCGACGTAGCGGTCCATGAATCGCTGGGCCTCGCCGATTTCGGCTTCTTTTGTCCAGAGTTTTGTGCGTTTGCCGTCTTTGCCCGGCATGGTCATCGCGTCAATCAAGACGTAATCGAGACGGGATAGTGCGGCGGGGGTAAACCCGCTGGCCCAGTCGGTGTATTCGGCTTGAACGCCCTTGTACACGGGTTTGCCTTCGAGGGTTTTGACGTAGGCGGTCAATTCGGCGTCGTTGCTGAGAACAATCGGGTACTGGTTCTCTTTGGTGCCGGCGTGTTCGACAATGCCGAATTTTACGTGCTGCGCCTGGGGCAGGGTCAGCACCTTGTCAAGGGTGCTGTTGTCGAGATGAACGTGGAAATCCACCAGCGGAAAATCGAGTTCCTCCTCCGCTCGCGTCCACGGCGCGAGCGAGGCGGCGGCACAAGCGGCAGTGGTTTGCTTCAGGAAGAGGCGGCGGGAGATGTTCATGATTATGATTGGCTCCTTGTGATTTTGCAGGCGATGTCACGGCGAAACGGCGGGGGCGTCAGCCGCGCCGGCATGGCAAGGGGTTCGGCACGGATGACCTTGCCGGCGACGGTGTCGTACCATTGCGCCTGATAATGTCCCGACGACAGGCCGGGGATTTCGACGACGCAATCCCTGACTTCGGACGGCTCGGTTTTACCGACGACAACATTCCACCAGGTGGCCTCGGCGTCAGAGAGCCAAAACCACGCGCCGGCACGGCCACGCAGGCCGATGACGCGAATACGCGCGGGGGTGGCGGTGGCGACGAGCGGTTGCAGTTCGCCGGTGGTGAACGGGATGTCGGCAACGAAATCGGCCAGCGGTTTGTAGTGCGGATAGGCGTTCATACGGTCGAGCTGTTCCCACCACCAAAACATGGCCGTACCGGACAACCCCGACAACGCCGAGGCCCAGAGCGCGTCGTGAAAATGCAGCAGTTCCCTGTCCTCTTTCATGTGCGAGCTGAGCCGCCATTGTTCGTCGGCCAGGCCGAACTCGCTCAACAGCGCCGGTTTGCGGGGCGCGTGGCGGCGAAGGAGGGCGGCGCGATCGGCCACGGCGGCGGCGACGTCTTTCCAAAGCTCGTTCCAGTTGGGACGCAGATACCAGTGGAGGTCGGCCACATCGAGTTTGTCGTGCGCCCAGTCTTTTGGCGCCGGCCCCCACGCGCTGGTGGCGCGCAGGTGATGATACGGATCGGTCGTTTCGAGGTAACGGCCCAGTTCGGCGTAGAAACGATCCGTTGGCAGGCCGGGATTTTGTTCGTTCCAGTATTCCCACGAGGCGACGCTGGTGGAGTATCCCCAGCGCGCCACGGCGTAGCGCAGAAACCGTTTTGCGTATCGGATGGCGCGGTCGTAATCGGCGCTCCGCGGGTCGTTCAGCCATTTCATGTAAAGGTCACGCGTCAACAGGCAGAGCTGAAGCCGCACATGATTTGTTTCGGCCACCGACACGATTTCGTCCAGCAGAAGCGCATCTGTCTGGTTGTACTCGCCGAGCCGGCGCGGTTCGATGGCCAGCGCCCAATCACCGCAACAGGTCCAGACCCGCGCATAGTTCGCGCCGTTGGCCGCCATCCGTCGGAACGCCTCGGCCATGCGCGTCCGCGTCATGACCTGCCGTGGACCGATAAACGCGAGGTTCTGTCCGATGGCAAAAAACGGCGTCCCATCGTCCAACTCAAAAAACCGCGGGTCCTTTGCCGAAACGCGCAGGAAACCACGACGCGCCGACGGCACACACTCAAACCCGACCGGGTTGGACACGACCGCGCCCCACCGGGCCACGGCGATATAATGCCCCGTCTCCGACGGCGCAAATCGAGCGAGCCACGCGCCGCTGCCGTCCGCGCGACGGCAATAAAACGCCGGCACAACGATCCCACGCCCACCGGGAGCGCGCAGTTCGAGGTTCAACGCGATCTCTTCGGGATCAAACGGGTCATTGACCTCGGCATCCAGATGAATGACAAATTCCAACTTCTCGAACCGCCCCACCCGCGCGGCGGCAGCTTCCAGTTTCATGGTCGCCTGCGCGCCGGGAAGCGCCAGGAAGACTGACATGACCATCAGGAAGTATCGTTGCATCCGTAAGCGATCTTGGTAAACCGTCGCGCGGCTCAGAACAAGCAAATACATGACGCCCCTTTTCGCGCGTCGGAAGAAAAGACAAAACTGGCGGGAGTGACGGGGCTCGAACCCGTCGTAAAACACACGCCGGCTTGCTCAAAGCTCACTCACTGTAAGAAAGACTGTAATAAAAGTTTTACCTTTTTCGACTTCCAAGAGATTGCCAGTTCTTGGCCAAATCTTCCGCACGAAGTTAGGATCGCTATCCTGACAATCGTCCGTAGTCACTTAAGGAGTCCACGGCCCCTCCCTCCACAACAGGCTTCTGCCGGAAAACCATCTTCGTGAGATTGAGCGGGCGCCGGCCAGAGCGAAGCAACTCCAATCTCACTGCGGCGAAATATTGAGAAGCAAATCGCCCAGAGGGGGCCATCCACTGTAGCTATGTGCGTATCGCGCACTAAAGCAGACACCATATCTTGCGAAGCGTGGTGAGCCCAGTTCGAGTCCCACTGGAAGGTCGTTACCATCGGTAGCAACTTCAACCGATTCGATGACGAATAAACAAAAGCGCAGCCGTAAGATTCAAAGTCGTCAAAAAACAAATTGCACCTGCGCATGGATGACAACCAAGAACTCCTGTCCACTACCTATGGGTCCTCGATCGAGCCACTGGTTACATCTTACTTGGAGTGGCTGAGGGCACGCGCCTACGCTACTACAACCCTCCATGCGCGCAGGGTTATGTTGGCGATGTTCTGCCGCTACGTTAGCAGTGTTGGCATTCGGACTGTCGAAGCCGTTTCTTCCCGGATCGTTCAAGACTATCAAGTGTCATTAGAGCATTTGCTGCAACACGCTCCATGCCTCCAATACTCGACCTTGTGTACACTGCGACGCTTCTTTCAGTATGCCGTGGAAGTCCGCGGCATGAAGGTCAATCCCTGCCGAGGATTGCAGATGCCAAACCAGCCCAATGCTCTTCCCCGACTGGTGTTGAGCTACAAACAAGCTCGTCGCATCCTAGCAACCCCAAACCGGCAAGCGCACAGCGGAATACGCAATGCCGCCATCTTGGAGTTGTTCTATTCCACCGGTATCCGCTTGCAGGAGATGTCGCGGCTCAGCTTGGAGGATGTTGATCTCACCAATGGTCTGTTACAGATACGGCATGCCAAATTCTCCCGTTCACGAGTTGTTCCGATTGGTACCAAAGCCACCATGGCTCTCCGCGCTTATCTGGATCAGGTCCGCACATCTTGGTCTCAGGGACAACCCGAGGAACAGGCGCTTTGGCTGAGTGCATACCGACCTCATCATCCAATCCGTTCCGCCGCGATCTGTCAGATCGTTCGGACTGCCGCAAAGGCAGCGGGCATCCGTAAGCCAGTCAGCCCACATATTTGGCGTCACACCTGCGCAAGCCATCTTGTAGCCCGCGGCGCACCTCTCCCGCATGTGCAACGCCTGCTCGGCCATCAATCACTCAATACCACCCAGGTTTATGCGCGCGTCACAGTTCGCGATCTATTGCGGACCTTTCACCAAACCCACCCTCGCGCGCTGGAAAGGAAAGCGCATGTCCCCGATCCGAGTTCTTGCCGAACGTCACCGGCAACACCTGCAGGCACGTAACTACTCCGAATGTACCCTGCGCAACCGCGATTCCCATCTGCGGCATTTCTTCCGTTTTCTGAGGACCCAGCGCATCAAGCAGCTTGAGGAGATTGATCCCGAGGCACTGCGTAAATACCAGATCTGGCTCAGCCGATTACCAACAAACACAGGACGCATCCGAACACCGGCCACACTGAACCGCAATCTGACATCAGTGAGGGTATTGTTCCGATTCCTTTACGAGACGGGGCACCTTCAGAGCAATCCATCTCGAGAATTGGTATATGCGCGAGAGCCTCAACCCCTGCCTCATGCTGTCCTTACCCCCGACGAAGCCAAGTCGGTCATCGAATCGGTGGACACGTTACGACCGAGTGGTTACCGGGATCGAGCAATTCTGGAGGTGCTCTACGCCACTGGTATTCGCAAGAGCGAACTGACTCACTTGAAGATCGAGGATGTGAATTTTGAAGACATGCTGTTGACGGTGCGACATGGCAAGGGCAACACTGATCGAGTTGTCCCGCTTGGCCCCATTGGTTGCCGATGCGTAGCCAACTATATCAAGTGCATTCGCCCGTTGTTCGTAAAAGGAGCGGATTCAGGCTACGTCTTTCTATCCTGCTTCGGCCGTCCAATGAGCGCAACCGCTATCGCCTCTTTGGTCCAGTACCATGCAGCGCGAGCAGGTGTTCGCAGTCATATGACATGCCACCAATGGCGTCACACCTGCGCCACGCACATGGTGCAGAATGGAGCCAATCTTCGTCACGTGCAGGAGATGTTGGGACACCACGATCTGACGACCACAGAGCGATACCTACACCTGACAATACTTGATCTAAAGGAAGCACACCGCAAACATCACCCTCGCGAAAAGGAGATTGCGCTGCGCCAGAAACGCGGGCAGAATACTCTCCATGCGGGCAATACCCTTTCGACGAACGGCCCAGCGGAGAGGGCTGAAACATGCGCCTTTTCGTCGCAGCAAACGACGCCAAGTGCCTGCGATGACAGGAAGATATGTACACCCTCGTAAGTGTGTATTTAGCGCCAAATACACAGATACAGAGACTGGGCTGCTGTATTACGGATACCGCTACTACCAGTCGAGCATGGGAAGATGGGTAAGCAGGGATCCAATCGAAGAAGAGGGAGGGCGGAATCTACAAGGGTTTGTTGGAAACGATCCGAATGATCAAACAGATTATCTGGGGCAAAAGTGGCACTATCAACGTTCTGGAAAAGATCGAGCCATTGTATGGTACGATGATGCCAACGATACAGTGGAACAACTCGCGAAGTTGTTGCGCCTTGACCCACCATCAGATAGAGCGTGGCTTCAAGGCGAAGATGGAAAGAAAGTCACGAAGCCCCAAATATGTAAGAAGTACACAGTGCCGAACAAGATTGTCGTTGCTATTGGCTGGCGCTCACATTTCACGGAATGGTTCGGTTATACAGATATAATTGTGAATCTTTCGCAGGCTTTTCAACGTTTGGGATTTGCAGTCTACTATTACGATGCGCTCTACGGCTCCTCTTGTACTGCTCCCCGTGAATCAAGTGGTGAATTGAGGAGTCCATTGGGTTGAGG
>CAZISE010000029.1:0-46663 GCA_964541945.1 uncultured Verrucomicrobiota bacterium | reverse complement strand
ATGAGTTCAAGCTCTACCTCACCGGCGGTCATGGCTACGCATTGCATTGCACAAAGGATGCTCGTCAATGGCCGCAGGCCACATTAGACTGGTTGCATAAAATCGGATTTCAATGAACAAACATTTCCTGCAAATTGCGTTTCTGCTTTTTATGGGGACACTAGTCTGCGCGGAACAAGCCGCACGGACGAAATATCACTTCGACTTCCACGCGGGTACGCCCCCGAACTTTGCGGTGGATGTCGAGGAAGGCAATTACGACGTGACTATCTGCTTCGGCGATTCGTCACGCGCCACGGAAACCACCGTTAAAGTCGAGTCACGACGGCTGATGCTCCTGTGGGTCGAAACGGCGCCGGGAAAATACGTGACACGCTCGTTCACCGTCAACGTGCGCAAACCGACCATTGCCACGTTGAACCACCGCGAGAAAGGGCCGCCCCCGGTGCCGGACTGGGATGAGCGTCTCAGCTTCGAGTTTCTCGGCAAACATTCCGGCGTCGTTTCGATGGAGATTGAGCCGTCCAAGGATGCGATCACGATTTTCATTGCCGGCGATTCCACTGTCACCGATCAGCCTCACGAACCATACGCCGGCTGGGGGCAAATGTTGCCCTGTTTCTTTGGGCGTGGCGTGGCAGTGTCTAACCAGGCGGAATCCGGGCTGGCGCTTCATTCCTTCGAGCAACAGAAGCGATTGGAAAAAATCCTGAGCATGATGAAAAAGGGCGACTATCTGTTTATTCAGTTCGGTCACAATGATCAAAAGGACAAACGAAAAAATGCCGGGCCGTTTACAACCTACAAGGAGAACCTGAAGCGTTTCATTGGCGCCGCGCGAAGCAGGGGCGGCTTTCCAGTGTTGGTCACGCCGATGGAGCGGCGGCGTTTTGACAAGGATGGCAAGCCGTTTGCCACGCTGGCTGATTATGCCGAGGCGGTGCGACAGGTCGGGGCTGAGGAGAACGTGCCTGTGATTGACCTGAACGCCATGAGCCTGCAACTCTATGGCGCACTCGGGCCGGACAGCTCCAAAAAAGCCTTTGTTCACTACCCCGCAAACACCTTCCCCGGTCAGACAAAACCGCTGGAGGACAACACCCATCACAACGCCTATGGTGCCTACGAACTGGCGCGTTGTGTGGTGGAGGGCATTCGGTCAAACGTGCCGGTACTGGCAAAATTTCTGACCGACAGCGCCAGCGGCTTTGATCCGAGAAAACCAGACGCGGCTGACGCCATAAATATCCCGGCGAGTCCGTTGAGGGGGCTGACGGAAAAACCGGCAGGAAGTTGAGTTATCGTTTCACGGATTTTCTCAACACCACTCGTCCCGATTGCATGTCTGCCCACTTGGCAAAACGCATGGATGCCGTCTCGATCTTGGATTGGGGAAGCGCTCCCGCCCGTAAAAGCCGTGTTGAAAGAGTAGCGGCGTTTTTTGCGATTGTTGTTCTTGCGGTCAACGGAGGGGGACGGAGACATCGGATCGCGGTGTTTCGGCGCAATCTCGGTAGGCAAATTTTTTCGGGTTTTATTCGGTGCCGATAAAGGTATCGGCGAGGGCGTTTTTATCAGTCGGATGAATCGAGTTCAGATGGGTTGATGGGGGTACCTTCCCAGAGCCAGACACCGTCTTTTTGTTCAAGGATGCGTTGGGCACTGCCAGGAGCCGGAGGCAGGTTCACTTTCGGCAGCCAACGGGCAAGATTGCGGATGACGTCGGCTTGGTTGGGGTCTTTGGCAAGGTTGACCCATTCATTGGGGTCGGCCTGCATGTCATAGAGTTCCTCCGAGCCGTCGGCGTAACGGATGTAGCGCCAGCGCTCGGTGCGAATGGCGTGGTTGCCGACGTTGTGGGTGGTGATGGCGGACCAAGGACGCGGCGCGCGAGCGTCTTTGAGTTGCGGCAGGAGGCTGTGCCCTTCGAGACCATCCTTGGGAGGGAGGCCGCAAAGTTCGAGCAGGGTCGGATAGAGATCGAGCAGTTCCGCGGGTTGGTCGCATTTTGCTCCGGTTGCGATCCCCGGACCAACGAAAATCAATGGCACGCGAGTGGACCGGTCCCAAAGGCTGTTTTTGCCAGTGATGGCTTTCTCGCCGAGATGCCAACCATTGTCGGACCAGAGCACGATGACCGTGTTGTTTTCTGCGCCGATTTCCTGCAAGGCACCGAGCACCCGTCCGATCTGACTGTCCATAAAAGCGGTACTGGCGAGATAGGCGCGCACGAGAGCGTGCCACTGGTTTGTTTTTTTCAGCCAGGCAAGGCGCGGTTCCGGCAGTTTCCAGTGCAGGTACCAGGCGAAAAACGGAATGTCATCGCGATCGTTGTCCTTTACGGGCGGCAATGTGATTTCATTTTCCGCGGGAAAGAGGTCAAACCATTTTTGCGAAGCAAAACAGGGCAGATGTGGCAGGCGAAATCCACAGGCAACGAAAAAGGGTTTGCCCACGGGCAACGACTTTAGCTGGGCAATGGTGGCGTCGGCAATTTTCCAGTCGGCTTGCTCTCGGTCGTCTTCGGGGAACACACCCCAATCCACCGCCTTCATGGGGCTGGGTGTTTGCACAAATTTCTTTTTTGGCAACGGCATGTGAGGCGACGGTCCCCAGACATTGAATTCATTGGTGCGCAGGTGGACGGGGATGGATCCATCGTGAAACACCTTGCCGAACGCCGCCGTAAAATAACCGTGCGCGGCAAAGTATTGTGGAAGCGTCACGCAGTGGCGGGTGATATCCACGTCGCGGATGCCGGGTGCCAGACCGTAGATGCCGGTAGAGGAGGGACGCAGGCCGGTGAGCAGACTGGCGCGCGAGGGATTACAGAGGGGCGATTGAACGTGTGCATTGCGGAAAAGGGTGCCGCGAGCGGCAAGCGCGTCCATGTGAGGGGTCCGGGCCTGCGGATGTCCGCCGAGACAGCCAACCCAGTCATTGAGGTCGTCAATGGCGATGAACAGGACATTGGGGTGGTACGGTGTGGCGTTGGCGGAAAACGCCAACGCGGCGATTACGATCAGAAACAACGAAGCGTTTCTCATTTCAATCGTCTCCGTTTTCTGGTTATTGACGACACAACGAGGCTGGATCGGAAAGAACCCCGCGGTGCGATCAATGTCCGGATGAAGTGGGTGGCGGGCGACACCAGAGGCGGGTGCGGTAGGGAGTGCAGGCCAACAGATCGAATTTCTCGCCGTCCATCCATTCCACATGACCGTCAAAACAGGCGATGTGCCCGCCACCGCCGTGTCGTCGGGTAATATCCTCACCGGCGCGGGTGGTGGCGTCGTTCCAGATCCCGTAGTCAACGCCATAGGCGTCGCAGCCGGCAGGGATACGTCCGCTTTCGTTGGCTTCCCAGTACATCACGTCATTGGCACTAAAATCGCCGATCGTCCAGGCATAATCTCCGATGACGATGTTGATCATGTAACTTGTCAGGCAATGGGCGGGCTGCCCAGAAGGATAGGGTGCTTCGTCCATGGGACAGTGATAGACGGCAACGCTATTGAGATAGGGCCAGAGCTGACCTTGTTGGACGAGGTTGGAGTTGGGAGTGCTACCCCAGGTGCTGCATGCGGGGGCCAACCAGCCGACACCGGAACCGCTGGCATTGTAACCGGGAAACACCCCCTTGTAGTCAGAGGCATAGGCGATAGTGGCGTGGGCGATTTGTCGCAGGTTGCCGACGCAGGCAGCGCGGTAACCGCGTTCGCTCATGGCGCTGAGGGCGGGAAACAACAACGCAGCGAGAATGGCAATGATGGTAATGACCACCAGCAGTTCAATGAGAGTGAATCCAAGAGGGGGCTTGTAGCCGATTTTTTTCATACCGTGTTTCAAGATACTTGATAGTTCTGTTTTTTCAGTATCGGTTTTTGCCTGTCGGTGAGGTTGCCCAATAAGATCGTTTCGCTCAGCGTCCCGTGGACGATCCGGGCTTGCACCAGAGACGGGTCCGTCCGGTGTTGCAAGCGAGGTCATCGAATTTTTCCTTGTGCATCCATTCGACATGACCGTCAAAACAGGCGATATGTCCGCCGCCACCGTGGCGACTGGTGACATCTTCGCCGGGCCAGTTGTGGGCGTCGTTCCAGACCCCGCCGGGCGAGCCGCCGCAACCGCTGGGCATGGTAGAGGGGATGTCGTTGGCTTCCCAGAAGATCACGTCATCGGCTTGAAAATCGCTCAGGGAGAAGGCGTAGTTTCCGATAAGGAGGTTGAACACGTAACTGGTGAGCTGACGGCTTGCCTGGTCGGAGGGATAGGGTGGTTCGTCCATGGGACAGTGATAGACGGCAACGCTGTTGAGATAGGGCCAAAGCTGGCCTTGTTGGACTAAATTGGAATTTGCGCCCAGGCTGCTGTAGAGCCAGGCGTTGTTTCCGGGCAGCGCGCCCTTGTAGTCGGAAGCGTAGGCAATGGTGGCATGGGCAATTTGTCGGAGGTTGCCGACGCAGGCAGCGCGGTAACCGCGTTCGCTCATGGCGCTGAGGGCGGGAAACAACAACGCAGCGAGAATGGCAATAATGGCGATGACCACCAACAGTTCGATAAGGGTAAAACCATGCGGCATTTTCGGCGCGCACTTTTTTGTGTTGGCTCTCATCCGTAATTTGTTTTACCTCGCTGTAATTATTCGGGGAGGTATCCGTGGTACAAGACAACGTCCTGCGGATCCGGATATCGCCAGACGATTCGTTCGGCATGTCCGTCGAGGAAGAATCCGTGAACCGAGCCGTTGTGAAATGTACCAAAACAATCGTTTCCGTCGGGTCGCCAACCCGGATCATTGATGGGACATTGGAAATAGCGTCCGCGGACAACATTCGGTGACCACCAGTTTTCTTCCGTGTACATGACCAGACGGGCTGGCTCGCGAGTGCCAGCGGATTTCCGACATTGTTGGCTTTGCGAGAATTTGCGTTCCCACCCGACGTACACGTTTTGCGGATAACTCCAGGTGGCGGTCGGAACGCCGCACTGGGCGCGGAAAGTGGGGCACATGTACACTTCCATTTTCCCGATGTAAGGCCAAAGTTCGCCATTGGTAACAGTGGCCGCCGTGGCGGCAGTCCAGTGGCCGTTGACGACGAAATGGTAGGCACCGGGCAGGACGCGCCAGTCTTTTTCGTAGGCAAAGGCTGCCATGCCCAGTTGGCGAATGTTGGAGAGGCAAACCGCCGCGCGTCCGCGTTCCCGCACGCCGCCGAAGGCGGGGAACAACAGGGCGGCCAGCAACGCAATGATGGCTATAACGACCAGAAGCTCAATGAGAGTAAACCCGTTGTGTTTACAGACTGGTCGAGAGCGTATGGTTTTAGGGCGCATTTTGATCCTCCGTGGTGATTGGGCAAAAGGCAGTGGTCGGTCTTTTCGGCGAAGGAGGGAAATCGTAGCACCGCCAAGATGGAATTGATATGGTGGGCACTCGATCATTCGGGCAGAATAAATGCGTGGCGTGTTTTTTCATGCACTATGTTTTGACACCACAAACAATCTGGTCTCCGTGTTCCAGAGTCAAGCCCGATTCCCGTTCACCGGCGCATGGACTTCCAGACACAACGTCCCGGTTGACTGCCGTCCACCTGCTGTTGGGCGGATGAAACAACTTCTGTGAAGGGGAGCGCTTCTGTATGGCCATCATAGAACAGGACATTCGTCAGTTCGCCCTGGAAACCATGGCGCGGACTGATCCTGCCCGGTGGGGTTCCCGCGTGCAAGTGGACACCCAGTGAACCGTCGGCCATGCAAACAGCACGGCCGGGATCAGCGATACGCGAGAGCAGGGGAGGTACATTGCCGCCATACAGATACCAGTTGGGGAAAACCCAACCACTGCTTGGCGGATAACCGCTGCCGCCATCTATGCCGTTGACGCCATACCAACAGTCGTAACTGCCGCATCGCCACGGGCGGAGTGTTTCGGTTTGATCAATCCAGGTCCAGCAGCCGTTGCAAGAATTGGCGGAAATCTTGTCGGTCAAGCCGGACGGGCACTTGAAGACGGAACGGGCTTTGGTGGGTTCCGTCGTGGTGCTTTTGGGCGCCTGGAGGTAATTACCGTCGGCCAGTAATTTGGGCAGGTAACGGCATTCTGGGATTACGTCGTTGTAATCCCGCGCATACGCCATGATGGCGAAACCGATCTGGCGAAGATTGGAGGCACAGGCAGCCAGATTGGCACGTTCACGCACGCCTCGGAAGGCGGGAAACAACAGAGCAGCCAGAACGGCAATGATAGTGATAACGACCAACAACTCAATCAACGTGAATCCCCGATACTCTTTCTTCATGACGACGAACGATACTGATTCGTGCCTCCAAGGTCAAGCCGACGCCGCCTCTTGGAGCCGCTGGCATTGCCACCAGGAGATTGTGTCGCGCAGTCCTTCCTCCAGCGTGAACCGTGGCCGCCAGCCGGTACGGAGAAGCCGTTCATTGTTGGCCACAATACGCATTGGTTCATCGGGTGGGTACGGACGGGCGCCGAACACCAGCAGGTCCGTCCTGCCGATGATGCGCCCGATGGTTTCGGCCAGTTCGCGCACGGTTACCGGTTCGCCCGAACCGATGTCCAGTGCCCCGGTCAATTTGCTTTGGGCAATGGCGCAAACGGCGCCGGCCACATCGGCCACATGCAGGAAATCACGCACCTGTTCGCCAAGGGTGAGAGGAACAGATTCGCCACGCAACAGCGACGTGATCACCTGCGGCACGAGGCGTCGGGGAGATTCGCCTGGGCCATAAAGATAGAAGAATCGCATCCAGGCAAGTTCCAGGGGAAGTTTCTGCAGCTCATGAAACAGCGTCCGTTTGCATTCTGCGTAAAGGGAGGGATGCCCGATGGTTTCAAAACAGGTTCCCGCCGCGATTAAGCGACGGCAGTCATGTTGAATCAACAGCTGCGCCAGCGCCAGGCTGTCCTGTAAACACTGCCTATTCAGGGGCGAATGGAGATACTTGCCGTGTTCAACGTACCAAGCCAGATGAATGCAGACATCGAAATGGCCGGATGGAAACCGCCACGGACGCGGCCATGGATACACCTCATGGCCGCCGCGCGCGAGTTGTTTCGCGACGCGGGAGCCAATGAACCCGGTGGCGCCTGTGAGGAGAATTTTCAAGGGATAAAAGACTAGAGAAGAGACTGGCCCAAGTCAACCACAGCGGATGACGCGCACTTCCATGATGGCACCCCGATGGGCGAGCCAACTGACAATGGAAAGCGCCAAAGACGGCGGCGTCAACAAAAGTGTCAAAATCGCCATGAGCATGCCGCGGCAAGTCAACAGCGTTTTCCGTTCGTTACCGGCCAGCCAACGCAGGAGCAGGTTCTGGGGAAAACCAAGTTGATTGAGCGCAGTCTGTACCCAGCCGAAGGGATCGTATTCAAAGGAGACATAGTGGTAACTTTCTACCTTAAAACCGGCTCGGACGAGTGCATAACGGAGTGAAGCAGGCGTGAAATGGCCGAGATGACGCGGCACATCGAGATGCACCCAATGCTGGCGGGCATACCGGAACTGCCAACTGTCGAGATTGGGTACCTCCACAACGAGGCGCCCGCCGGGGCGCAAGAGACGGGCACACTCACCCAGGGTTTGCAGCGGGTGGGGAAGATGTTCGAGAACCTCGTGCAGAAGGATCAGATCAAACTGGGCGCGCTCCCCCAGAGCGGTTGTGTCACCGACAAGCATCGGCACATGAAGCTCCTGCGCGGCGAAACGGGCACTCGCGGCGGTCCGCTCCAAGCCGAGAACCCGCCAGCCGCGTCTTTGCAGGGCGGCCAGCATCCAGCCTTCCCCGCAACCGATTTCCAGCGCCCGACCGGGCGGCCCGAGCCGGTGGATTGGTCCGAGGGTTTTCCATTCCTGCATGAGTTTGAGAAAACGCAACAGCAGCGGATGATACCGGCGATAATACGCGGGATAGTAGGAGTTGAGATCGGACGGTTGAGGCCAGGTGAAAACGAACCCGCAGGCCGCACAGCGTTGCAGCGCAAAAAGAGAGCCAGTGACGTGGTCGCGCGCGTCGAGAAAATGCGCCGTGTTGGTGGAGTCACAGATCAGGCAGCGGGCGGCGTCGGTCATGGGCGTTCAGTGGTTTTTGAGCGCCCAATCGTAAGGGATGTGGTTGTGAAATGGATCCAGGCGGCTGCTGCGAGCCGGATCATGCGGATGTGTGCAACAATTGGCCACAATGGCGTACGGGGCACTCATGCCCTTGAACCCGTTCCAGACTTCCGGCGGAATGATGACGAGGCTGTAGTTGTCCGGGCCTAGAAAAATTTCCATCAGGTTTCCCCGTGTCGGCGAATGATCCCGCTCGTCGAACAGCACCAGTTTGATCCGCCCAAAAATGCAGGCGTAATTCAACGTCATTTCCCGGTGGCGGTGCCAACCCTTGATGACACCGGGGTAGATGGAGGAGAAATAGATTTCACCGAACTGTTGGAAATGCGGGTCGGTGCGGCGCAACATGTGGAAGATGGTGCCACGCTCGTCAGGAATGCGGCGCAGCGGAATGACTTGGACTCCTTCAATCGTGCTCATGTTCATACCACCTTGGGTTCAGGCAGCGGGATGATAAACCTGCCGCCGCGCTGACGGTACTCGGTTTGTTGTCGGAGAATTTCGTCGGCAAAGTTCCACGTCAGCATCAGCGTGTAGTCGGGCTGACGTTTCAGCAGTTCCGAGGGCGCAAAAATGGGGATGTGAACCCCCGGCATGAACCGTCCCTGTTTGTGCGGGCTACGGTCCACCACAAAGTCAAGGGTCTCCGCGCCGATCCGGAAATGGTTCAACAGGGTACTGCCTTTGGCTGCCGCGCCGTAGGCGGCAATATGTTTGCCTTCGCGTTTTAGCCCGGCCAGCAAGGCGCGCAGGTCGGAGCCGAGTTGTTCGACGCGCCGGGCAAAACCGGCATAAAAACCGAAGGAGGCCGCGCCGTTGTTGGCTTCCTCGCGCAACAATGCCGCCACGGCAGGTGAAGCCGCTGCTGGGGAGAGCGCCCATTGTACTCGCAAGGAGCCACCGTGGATAGGAATGCGCTCCACATGAACGGTGTGCAGGCCGTGTCGCTGTGCGAGGCGGTCTAGGGCGGTTAGGGAAAAGTAACTGAGATGTTCATGGTAAATCGTGTCGAACTCGCAGCGATCCACCAGGTCCTTGACATAGGGCACCTCGAATTGAGCGATGCCATTGGTTTTCAAAAGCATGGCGACACCCCGAAGCAGACCGTTGAGATCAGCCACGTGTCCGAGAACATTGTTACCAAGAATGACGTCGGCCCGTAGCCCTTCGGCGGCAAGGCGTCGGGCAAACGGTTCGGTAAAGAACTCATTGAGGGTACGAATCCCTTTTTCGGTAGCCACTCGTGCGATATTGGCGGCCGGTTCGATGCCAAGCACGGGGACGCCGGCTTGTTGGAAATACTGGAGGAGATAGCCGTCATTGCTGGCGATTTCGATGACGAGACTGCCGTCGCCGAGGTTTCGGCTCGTCGTCAGTTCTTGGGCGATGTTTCGCGCATGAGCCAGCATCGAGTCGGAGAAAGAGGAGAAATAAAGATAATCACGGAAAAGGATTTCCGGCGGAACGGTTTCGGTGATTTGTACCAATGAACAATCGGCGCAAAAGACCAGGTCGAGCGGATAGGTCGGTTCCGGTTGTTGAAGTTGAGCGCTGGTGAGCAAGCGGTTAGCAAGAGGGGTTCGCCCCAGGGAAAGCACCAATTTCAGGTTTTGACTGCCGCAGGAGCGACAGATCCCCATGGTCGTTTCGTTGTTGGAGAGGGAAGGGGACGGTTTCATGGATTTGCCCATACTCTCCACGGCGCACGTTTTTCCTGCCAGAGCGACTCCAACAAACGGGTATCACGAAGCGTGTCCATACATTGCCAGAAATCGTCGTGCCGGTAAGCGACCAGTTGACGGTCACGGGCGAGTTGTTCCAAGGGTTCCCGCTCCAGGACGGTTCGATCGTCTTTGATATAATTGAGAACGCCCGGTTCAAGGACGAAGAAGCCACCGTTGATCCAGCCTTCGCCGATTTGGGGTTTTTCGGTGAATTGTTTCACGTAGTCACCATCGAAAATCAAACCGCCGAATCGAGCGGGTGGGCGAACGGCGGTCACGGTGGCCAGTTTCTTGTGGGATTGGTGGAATTGAAGGAGTTTGCGCAGGTCCACATTGCTGACACCGTCACCATAGGTGAGCATGAAGGGTTGCTCGTCCAGCAAGTGGGCGAGCCGTTTGATGCGGCCACCGGTTTGAGTGTCGTGGCCGGTGTCAACCAGATGAATGATCCAATTCTCGCGTTCCTGCTCATGGACATTGACCTGGCCCTTGCCCAGATGCAGGGTGAGACTGCTGCTGAGGTGATAGTACTCCAAGAAAAAACGTTTGATCTGTTCGCCGCGGTAACCGAGAGCGAGGACAAACTCATTGAAACCGAAGTGAGAATAGTACTTGAGGATATGCCAAAGAATGGGGCGACCGCCGATTTCCACCATGGGTTTTGGTTTCAACTCGGTTTCCTCGCTGAGCCGCGTGCCCAAGCCACCACATAAAATAACCACTTTCATTTCCCCATTGCATAACACAGCTTGCAAGCCAAGGTCAATTGGCGAGCGGTTTGACTCTTTTTGTTTCTTCTACGTATACCCAAGCTTCGATAATAGCACCTCGGCGTGCCGAGAGAGAGAGCACCGACAACACAAGACAGGGAAAAGTTAGGAGTGCAGTGGTAACAAGCAGTAGTAATCCCATAGGGGTAAAGAAACGGTTGCGATTTACACCAGAAATCCACCGTAACAACAGGTTTTGGGGAAACCCCAATTGATTTAACAATGTCTGTACCCATCCAAAAAATTCCAGGTACAATGACACGTTTTGAATCTGTTCAACTTCAAGCCCCGTCCGGTTCATCGCTTTCTGCAAGGATGATGGTGTAAACTGGCTCAGGTGTCGTGGAACATCAAGGTGCAACCAGTGACGCCTTCCTACGTGGAACTGCCAGCTTGCCATGTTGGGGACTGCCACAATTAGATGCCCATTTGGACGCAATAAACGTCTGCATTCAGCCAGAGTTGCCACAGGATCGGTTAGATGTTCTAACGATTGGTGCAAGAGGATAATATCGAAACAGCTGTCTTGCAGCGCGGCCAAGTCGCCAACAAACATGGGCAGTCCTTGTTTTGTGGCGGCAAAACGTGCGCTCTCGATTGTTCGTTCGATTCCTATCGGTTTCCAACCCAACTCGCGTAAAGCGGCCAGCATCCAACCGTCACCACATCCGATTTCCAGAATTTGTTGGCTGGGACCAAAACGACGTATCCACTGCTTGGCACGGTGCGATTGAACATGTTGGAGGAGCGCGACAATGAGTGAGTTGTAGCGGCGGTAAAATCGGGGATAAAATATCTCCATGGCGAGGGGCTGAGGCCAAACAAAGGCAAAATCACATCTTGCGCAATGCCAAAGCGGGAAGAACTGCCCCGTGATATAGTCACGCACCTCGAAGAATCGGGTTGTCGCTCGCTCAGCGCAAAGCGGACATAGGGGCGCTTGGTTCATTGACGAAAATCGAGCGCAGACCGCCGCCAATCTACAACGCTTACGGGGCGGTGAACGACATCCTTATAAGTACGCGCCAGGTACACACACAGGACAGCCAGATAAAACGCGATGTATAGAAAATCGACCGCGACCAAAATGCGAAAACGATTCCAATAGAGCAATGTCAAATTGGTCAGCACAAGAAAAGGAAATGTGTAAACAGACAACCGCAGGGGGAAGGTGGAGGAACTGAGTATGCCCGCGATAGCAAACTTTGTAGCCCGGAGAAGGTTATAATGTGATTTTCCTGCGACTCGCGGCTGCCGCGCGTATGATATGCCTTTTCGCGGAAAACCAACATAAGCGACCTCAGTGCGCAAGAAGGGAACAGTGGAGTGATTGTCCAAAATTGCGTCACGCACAGCGGCCGACATCAGGCAAAACTCCGCCATATACAGGACAATATCGCTATCCGCCACGAGGCGATTGAGACGGTAGAAAGCCTTGCGCGCCAATTGCATCCCGATGAATTCTGGTCGTTGGTCTCGCTTGCCATAGACGACATCAAACCCCTTCTCCCATTCTGCGATAAACTGAGGAATCATCTCTGGCGGGTCTTCGCAGTCTACATCTATAATCGCCATCGCGATACCTCTGGCGTATTTCAATCCGGTAGCGACATTAGCCTCGTAGCCGAAATTGCGCGATAGGGTAAGCAATTGGACTGTTGGGTCCTTTTCTCGCAGGCGTAAGATCGTTGCGGCTGTATTGTCAGTTGAGCAGTTGTTGGCAAACAATAACTCAAAATCATAACGCTCGCGCAACGGAGCAAGGGCGGCTTGGAGTCGCTGATAGAAAATGGGAACCGCCTGTTCTTCATTGAACACAGGACAAATTATCGAAATCAATTTTTTTTGTATCATCAAATCAGTGGGATTTGCGCTTTCGGTGACGAAAAAGACTAAAATACATTTTAGGGGATGCGGCTGTTATGTAAAGCCGATATTCTTGTACACTGTGAATGCAAAACAATCATTTTGTAAGGACGTTGACAATCATTAGTAGTGACTTGGAAAAGTTTTTCTTCTATACACGACACTGATTGCTTATGGAAAAAAGACCGAAAATCCCGCGTGAGTACATTTTTGCTGTCGCATTGGTCGTGGTTTGGGCGTTCATATACCTTCCCAATTTGCGCATCAGTCCGAATTGGTACGGAGATGAGGGACAGGTTATGGATATGAGTTGGACAACGGCGCACGGACATCCGCGTTTTGGTCCTCTCTACTACAACTTTATGGTTCCAATTCCTTATCAACCCCTAACGTTGTTGATTAACGGTATTCTCTTGCGGGTGTTTGGTTGCGATATTTTTGTCGTCCGCCTGTTTCAGGTGATCGTTGCACTAGCTACTGCAGGTATTTGCTTTTGGATTGGGGCGCGGTTGCGGGACAAACGTTTTGGATTTTTGTGTGCATTGGCCTTTCTGACCTATCCGGAAGTTGTGATTCATTATCGCTGGGTTCGTCCTCACCCTATAGCGGGGACGTTCGTCCTGGCTGCGTGTGGTTTCTTGATTAGCTACATACAGCAAAGGCGATTGCGCGACATTGTTTTGGCGGGTGTCATGACGGCCCTGGGGCTGGCGTGTCATTGGTTTATGTACATGATGGTAGTGCTGGTTGTTGTGACAGTTTTGCGGATCAATCGTCGGCATGTAGTGGCGGCGTTGTTGCCAATTGCCGCGTATGGGATATTGTTCTGTGTGTGGTTCTTGTGGACGCAGCCAGGCGGCATCGAGCATTTTATTTCTCAGTTGCGTCAAATACAGCAGGCTGGATTTGGCGATGCGGTTCCAGGTGCACTTGCGGAAGCGGCACGCTTGTACCGCCAGTTTATCGAATTTTCATTTATTGCCCCAACAGTAGGCAGAGATGGGAGTCATGGGGTTGATATCTGGTTACCGATCGCGACCTTGGGGATATTATTTTTTCCGGTTCGACAATTTCGGGGGTGGTTGATTTTTTGGTTGGGAGGCTTGATGTACGGTGTGTTGAAGTCGCGTAATAATGTTCATCTCTTTTTTTATCCTGCGATGGTGTTTGTGCCGCTAATGGCGATCGGTTTTGCTGGAGCGATCGCCTTAATGGAGGAACGCCTTGTCCGTCATCTGCCAAAACTCGAACGTTGGGCGCGATATGTTCCATCACTTGCTCTTATTGGAATTTTTGGTGGAATCTGTTTGTATAATTCATTTACTCATTGGCGAACAAAAATCGACCTTTGGACGTTGCGTTCACATAAAGACGCCGAGGCAGCTATGCAATTTGTCAACGCTCATACGACCAAAGAGGATTTCGTTGTTATGCCGGATCAGGTCTATTGGCTTTATCCGTATCCGTATCGAGCGCAATTGTTTGAATGTGCTCACTATGCCGGTCGTGAGTCTCGTCCGTTCAGTGAGACGTTGCCACGAAAGATGTTCTGGTTTGATTGTAGTTGGCAACGGGCGAAATATCTGGTGCTCGCCTATGGTATTGATGTCAATGGAAGACCATATGGGATTGATGCGATTTATTGGATGGGGTTCAAAGGGGTACGCGAGATTGTAGAACAGGTACAGCAGGAGAAATGGCCAGTGGTATTCCGCCAGGGAGAATACATGGTGCTGGCCAATCCACGATTCATGACAAAAGAGGAACAAAAATGAAAATTGTTGTCGCTTATTCAGGCGGGTTGGATACCTCGGTGATTTTGCACTGGCTCAAACAGACCTACCAGTGCGAGGTCATCGCGTATTGCGCCGACATCGGCCAGGAAGAGGAACTGAAGGGACTCGACAAAAAAGCAAAGGCCACCGGCGCCAGCAAATTCTATGCACTTGACCTTGTCGAAGAATTCGCCCGCGATTTCATCTTTCCGATGATTCAAGCGGGGGCCATTTACGAAAACCAGTATTACCTTGGCACCAGCATCGCGCGCCCGCTGATTGCCAAAGCGCAAATCGAGATTGCTCGCAAAGAAGGCGCCGACACCGTCGCCCACGGGGCCACGGGCAAGGGCAACGACCAGTGTCGGTTCGAGTTGACCTTTGCCGCGCTGGCGCCCGACTTGAAAATTATCGCGCCATGGCGGTTGAAGGAATTCCAAAGTCGTTTTCCAGGACGCGCCGAGATGCTGGCCTATTGCGCCGAAAACGGCATTCGGGTCGAGGCGACCGCCAAGAAACCGTACTCAATGGATCGTAATCTTCTTCATATTTCCTATGAAAGCGGCATTCTTGAAGACCCGTGGATGGAACCGCCCAAGGAGATTTTCAAGCTCAGCGTCTCCCCGGAAGATGCCCCGGACAAACCGGAATATGTCACACTGGATTTCGTAGATGGCATCTGTATTGCTGTCAACGGCAAGAAACTCTCCCCCGGCAACGTCATGCGCGTATTGAACAAGCTCGGTGGCAAACATGGCATTGGCCGCGTGGACCTTGTTGAAAACCGCTTTGTCGGCATGAAGAGCCGCGGTGTCTATGAGACGCCCGGCGGCACCATCCTGCATTTTGCCCACCGCCAGATGGAGACGTTGACGATGGACCGCGAAGTGATGCATCTGCGTGACTCGCTGATCCCGCGCTACGCGGAACTGGTGTATTACGGGTTCTGGTTCAGTCCCGAACGCGAGGCACTACAGGCGTTCGTAACCGAGTCCCAGAAAAACGTGACCGGCACCGTTCGCTTGAAACTCTATAAAGGAAACATCATCACGGCGGGACGCAAATCCCCCGTATCGCTTTACAATCCCTACGTCGCCACGATGGAAGCCGACAAAGGTGCCTACGACCAAACCGACGCCACCGGCTTCATCCGCCTCAACGCCCTGCGTCTGCGCACCCGCGCGGCCGTCCTCGCTGGCAAGAAAAACAGGGAATAGAATAGGATTGCCTTGTGGCGAGAATGCGGTAAAGTAAACCCCGCAGTGCGATTGTAGAGCAGCCGCAGTGAGTTGGTGGAATGTCAGGCGCAGCCAGGTTCGCTCGGTGACAGTCCGAAACCCGATGGTCGGGAACAGTCACTGAGACCTCTCGCGCCGCAGGAGAAAAGTGTCAGTATGGGAGCCAGACTTTTCGTCGGCAACCTGTCCTTCAACGCCACCGAAGGGGATGTTCTTGATCTGTTCAAACAGGTCGGTCATGTCGTACAATGCGAACTGGTTGTGGACAAGTTTACCAACCGTTCGCGCGGGTTTGCCTTCGTCGAGATGGGCAGCCAGGAAGAGGCCAACCGTGCCATCGAACAGTTCCACGGCAAGGATTTCCAGGGCCGTGCATTGACCGTCAATGAAGCCCGTCCGCGCGAAGAGCGCGCGCCCCGCGGCGACTTTGGTGGTGGAGGAGGGGGCGGACGCGGTGCTGGCGGCGGTCGCCGCGACTTCCGTCGCGAACGCCACTAGGAGCGCCTCAAAATAAATGCAGCACTTCTTCGGGGCGGGTGACCAGTTTTTGGGCGCCCGCCCCGATTAGTTCTTCTCGATCTCGGAATCCCCACAGCGCTCCCACCGGAAACATCCCTGCCGCACAGGCTGTCCACATGTCGGTGTTCGTATCGCCGAGATACAACCATTTGGGCGGCTCGATCTGCAGTTCCGCGGCAATTTGCAGCGCGACAGTCGGATCGGGTTTGATCGGTAAATGAGGAAGCTGCCCCCGCACAGTAGCAAAAGGGGCGTGGGGAAAATAGTGCGACACCATCCGCTTGGTGAAAAGGTCCGGTTTGTTCGAAAACACCGCTTGCGTTATGCCGCGTCGGTGCAGTTCATCCACCATTTCGGAGACACCGGGATACAGTCGCGTTTGGTCAAAACAATGAGCGTCATAATAAACGCGCATCAATTCCAGCGCCTCCTCTGCCAGCGTTGACTTGTCCGCAGGCAATGCCCGGAGAATCAGATTACGGGCCCCGTCACCGACAAAATAGCGATACGCGGGCAGGGGATGAGGGGGACAACCGAGCGTTATCAGCGCGTGATTGACGGCATTGGCCAGGTCGGCCAATGTGTCAGCCAGTGTGCCGTCGAGGTCGAAAAGGATGGCGTGAAATCTTCTCATTGCTTTTGCCTATAGCAGAGGCGAACGGTTTTGTCCGCCTTTTAGTTGTTGTTTACTCGCGTCGAACTTGATAGGTTCATGGCCCCATGAACAGCATTCGACTTCTTATCGTCGCGTGGCTTTCCTGCGCCACGCTTGTCTCAGGTCAGTTGGTCCCGCAACCCAAAGACCCCAGCGCCATTCTGACGAAGATATTTGGCAAAAACTTCTCCTTCTCGGCCACCGCCCACGTGACCATGAAAAACGCCAACGGCAAGGAGATGATGCGCATGGAGTCCGCGGTGGCCATGTTGGACGGGAAGATGCGCAATGAAAGTGACATGACCAAAATGCAGGGCGCCGCGATGCCCCCCGAAGCCGTCATCCAGATGAAACAGATCGGCATGGACCGCACTGTCACCATCGTCCTTCCTACGCAAAAAATCGCCTACCTGATTTATCCCTCTCTCAATGCCTATTGCGAACTGCCGATCCCGCCTGCGCAGGACAATGCCCAAGAACCAAAAGTCACCAAGACCGAACTCGGCAAGGAAACTGTCGCCGGCCATCCTTGCGTGAAATACAAGGTAACCGTGGCCGACACCAACGGCCAAACCCTGGAATCCATCATCTGGCAGGCCACCGATCTGAAAGACTTCCCAATTCAAACACAGATTACCAATAGCGACGGCACTCTGATCACGGTGATCTACAAGGATATCAACCAGACCCCGCCTGTCGCCTCGCTCTTTGAACTGCCCGCCGGCTGCAAGAAATACGGCAATGTCCAAGAACTGATGATGGGCAGCATGCAGCGCATGATGGGACAATGAAGAAACCCGCCCAGCAAACCTGGGGCGGCCGATTTGCGACCGGCCCTGCCGAGTTGGTCAAACAATTTACCGAAAGCGTCCGTTTCGACTGGCGACTCTACCGACACGACATCGCCGGTTCCATTGCGCACGCCAAAGGACTGGCAAAGACCGGTCTTCTCACCAAAACCGAGGCCGCCAAAATCGTTCACCGCCTGAAAGTCATCCAACGAAAAATCGAAGCAGAAAAGTTCGAGTGGAATTCATCACTCGAGGATGTTCACATGAACATCGAGGCGGCCCTCGGCTCTCTGGGACGAAAACTTCATACTGCCCGAAGCCGCAACGATCAGGTTGCCACGGACATTCGTCTTTGGCTGCGAGAGACCATCGGCCAACAACAATCTGCCATCGGCAATTTACAACGCGCTTTGGTCGCGCTGGCGGAAAAAAACTCCGAAGTGTTCATGCCCGGCTACACCCACCTCCAACGGGCACAACCGGTGTTGTTTGCCCATCACATGCTCGCCTATGTCGAGATGCTGGCACGGGATGCCGCCCGTTTCGCTGACTGCGCAAAACGGGCCAACCTCAGCCCGCTCGGCTCCGGTGCCATCGCCGGCAGCACGTTGCGACTGGCGCGGGAATTTGTTGCGAAAGAGCTTGGGTTTGACGGTGTAACGCCAAACTCCATGGACGCCGTGAGCGACCGGGATTTTGTGGTCGAGTTTCTCGCCGCAGCGGCGATTTGCGGGATGCATCTGTCGCGTTTGGCGGAGGACCTTGTGCTCTGGTCAAGCGTCGAGTTCGGCTTTGTTCGCATTGGCGACGCCTACACGACCGGTTCGTCACTGATGCCGCAAAAAAAGAATCCCGACATCTGCGAACTGGTTCGTGGCAAGACCGGCCGACTCTACGGCAATTTGCTGGCGGTGCTGGTCATGCTCAAGGGACTTCCCCTGACCTACAACCGCGACATGCAGGAAGACAAAGAACCGCTTTTTGACACTGCCGACACCTTGCTGGCCTCCTTGCGGGTCTTGGCTGATATGCTGCGACATACCACGGTCAACAAAGCCCGATGCGAAGCGGCGGCCAGTGACCCGTTGTTGCTGGCGACCGATCTTGTGGATTTCCTGGTGAAAAAAGGGATGCCGTTCCGTCAGGCCCATCACGCGGTAGGTGCACTCGTGGCGGAATCGGAAAAAACCGGTATCCCATTGCCGGAACTGGCTGCCCGCAGGTACGGCAAACCAGCCGGCGCCCTGTTCGATGCGCGGCGGGCGCTGGCGGCTCGGAAAATGCCTGGCGCGCCGTCACCGGAGAATGTGCGTGCCCAGATTGCACGATGGAAGGAGTTGCTCCATGCGTAAGTTCTTTTGGTCCGCCGTTGTCCTGATGTTGGTGACGGTTGTGGGAAACGCGGCGCCGCCGATCCGTATCATGCCAGTGGGAGACTCCATCACTTGCGGCTCCAACGTCGCCGGCGGTTATCGCCTGGAGTTGTATCGGCTGCTGACCGCGGCTGGGTACAATGTGGATTTCGTTGGCACGCAGGCAAGTGCCTGTTACACGAACGCCTTGCCGGATGCCGATCATGAAGGCCACAGCGGCTGGCGGATTGATCAGATTGACTCCATCATCGTCGGTGTCTTCAACCAGATTGCCGACCCTGATATTCTCCTGTTGCTAATTGGCACGAACGATTTCGGCCAAGGATACGACATCACCAACGCCATTCACCGTCTCAATGCCCTCGTCGGCAAAATGGCCACCAACCGTCCCTTCTGCAAAATCATCGTGGCCAATCTCCTCGAACGCGGCGAACCGCAAAACAGCCAGATCACCAACCTCTTTAACCCCTTCGTCCCAGGTCTCGTCGCCAGCAATGCTGCCCTCGGCCGCGAAGTCTATTTCGATGACCTTCGCAGTGATGTACCGTTGGCCGACATGCCCGACAAACTCCACCCCAACGCGACCGGCTACGCCAAAATGGCCACCAACTGGTTCAACGTCATCACCAGCCACTTCTCCCCCGAAGGCTCCACCAACGCCCCCGCCATCGCTCATGCCTACGGCTCGGCCAACCTCACCAACCTGCTCATCACCTTCAGCAAACCTGTTGCCGACAGCGCCACAAACATCTCCTGTTACAGCCTCGACGGTGGTCTTGTCGTGCTGGGTGCCTCCCTCGACGCCACCACCAAACGCGATCTGACACTGACAACCACTCGCCAAACCCCTGGCATCGCCTACACCGTCACCATCAACGGCGTCGTGGACCGCACCGCTGCCGCAACACCCATCGCCTCCAACAGCACCGCCACCATCACCGCCTTCGGCCCCGGCGAACGCGGCGCGTTCACCAATGTCGCCGAGTCCTCTGACTACACACTCGTCTATTCGCTCGACATCCCCACCAACGCCAACTACAGCTCCGGTCCCGTCCCCTACAACGTGGACCTGCGCGCCTACGCGGGCGCATACGACCGCATCGCCTATTACCTCGAACTCCAACCCACCAACGGGCCGATCAGTTTCTGCTGGGTCTCCATGGACCCCTTCACCACCAACATCAACTTGATCGGTGTGCCCTGTACCAACAGCGGCGCCTTCTTCCAACAAACCGTCTCCAACCTCAACGTCTTCTGCAACGTCTCCAACGTCACCAGCGGCGTCGGCCTCGGCGAAGGCTATCTCGAATTCTGGCCCTGCAACTACAACCAATCCAATGTCGCCGCTGTCGCCAACGCCAGTAACAGCTACTACGACTGGGGTGACAACCCCACACCAGGCAACTACGGCTCCATGCAAGTCCATCGCCCCAGCGCCAGCCAGGTTCTCTTCGCCTTCAACCGATGGGGCGGCAACGGCAGCCCCGTGGACATCGGCATCGGCAACCGTCCCGGCTCCCTCGACGCGGACTGGACCTTCGCCTACAATGCTGGCAGCTACGCCATCAAAACCCTCCAGGTCTTCGTCCGACCCGTCTCCAACGCCGCCCCCGTTCTTCTCAGCGCCAACGGCCTGAACGGATGGACCAACATCGTCCTCAACTTCAGCAAACCGCTCAGCGACGACGCCACCAACCTCGCCCATTACGCCCTCAGCGGCGGTCTCGCTGTTCTCGACGCCACACTCGATCCCGTAACCAAAGTCTCGGTCACTCTCACCACCAGCCCGCAACGTCCCTCCGCCACCTACACTGTCACCGTCAACGGCCTTTGCGACCGCACCACCAACCAAACCCTCATTGCCAGCAACTCCACTGTTGCCTTCACCACCGCCCCCACTCACGGCGCCCGCAACAATGTCGCCGAAGCCGCCGACTACACACTCGTTTACTCCCTCGACATCCCCAACACCGCCAACTACAACTCCACCGGCCTCGTCTATAACGTGGACGCCCGTAACCTCGTCGGCCCCTACAGCCGCATCGCTTACTACCTCGAACTCCAGCCCCCCAGCGGCGACATTCAATACATCTGGGTCTCCACCGACGCCTTTACCAGCGACATCAATAAAATTGGCGTTCCCTATTACGGCACTGCTGCTTCCTTCCAACAGTACCTCACCAACATGAACGTCTTCTCCAGCGTCTCCGGCATTGTTACCGGCACCAACATTTCCACCGGCAACATCGAATTCTGGCCCGGCAGCTACGATGCCTCCAACATCATGCTCATCGCCAACGCCAGCAACACCCTCTACGACTGGGGCGACCGCCCGACTTCCTCCAGCGGCTACGGTTCCATGCAAATCCACAACTACGCCGCCGTTACCCCCACCGGCACCGGCCAGGTACTCTTCGCTTTCAACCACTGGGGTAACGCCGGCACCAGTATCCTTGACCTCGGCATCGGCAACCGCGCCACCGGCAACCCCGACTACACCTTTGCCGCCAACGCCAACAGCTACAGCAACAAACTCCTTCAGGTCTATGTCCTCCCGTTGCCCGACACCGCTGCGCCCACCTTGCTCAGTGCCCTCGCCAGCCCCGACCTAATCCACATCACCCTCCGATTCAGCGAACGGCTCGCCGACAGCTCCGCCAATCCCGCCAACTTTTCCCTCAGTGGCGGCCTCACCGTCCTCAGCGTCACCCTCAGCGCCGATAAACGCGAAATCCTCCTCACCACCACCCCTCGTACCCCCGGCACCTCTTACACCGTCACTGTCAACAATGTCCGCGACCGCTCCTCCAACGCCAACTCCATCGCTCCCGACACCACACTCCCCGTCACGCCCGTCCCTGCACAAGTCCTCGCTAATGCCCCGGAAACCGCCGACTTCCAACTTGTCTATGCCCTCGACATCCCCAGCGCCAGCCCCAGTTGGAATATCAACGGCACTCCTTACAACATTGACAACCGCTGGCACATCGGCGCCTTCGACCGTATTGCCTATTACCTCGAACTGGTCACCACCACGGGCGCGACCAATTGGATTTACGTTGCCATGGACCCCTTCACCACCGATGTCCACAAAATCGGCGTCCCCGACATGATTGCCGGCGGCGTCTTCCAAAAAGCCGTCTCCAACCTCACCGTTTACTCCAACGTCAGCGGCATCACCACCGGCACCACCTTCACCGCAGGCAACATTGAGTTCTGGCCGTTCGACTACAGCGCCACCACCAACAGCAGCGTCGTCGTTACCAACGCCAGCAACTCCCTCTTCGACTGGGGCGACACCATCACCTACACCACCGGCACCTCCGGCTACGGCTCCATGCAGGTCCACAACCCCTATGCCAGCCAGGTCCTCTTCGCCCTCAACCGTTGGGGCGGCAACCAAAGCGGCAACATCGTCTGCGTCGGCATCGGCAACAACCCCAGCGGCAACCCCGACTGGACCCACAGCTCCAGCGCCACCAACTACACCTCCCGCACCCTCTACGTCATGGTTCATCCCGCCAACGACACCAACGCCCCTACCATCCTCAGCGCCGCCGGCGACGGTAACCGCACCAACATCATGGTCACCTTCAACGAGCCGGTTGCCGACACCGCCGGCAACCCCGCCAACTTCACCATCAACAACGGCATCAATGTCCTCTCCGCCTCGCTCCAACCCAACCTTCGCCAGGTTCTCCTAACCACCGATCCCCGCACCTTTGGCACCCCGTACACCCTCACCGTCAACAACATCCGCGACCGTTCCCCCAACGCCAACCTCATCGCCACCAACTCCACCATCACCATCACCGACCCGATCGCCTACACACTCGTGTCCGAATCCACCAACTACACTCTCGTCCACACACTCGCCCTGCCCGGCGCCGTCCCCAACTACAACGTCAACGGCGTCCCCTACGGCGTGGACCAGAGCCGATTCCTCACCCAACGCTTCGACCGCATCGCCTACTACATTGAACTGGCCACCAACGCCGTCACCGGCCCCACCAACTGGCTCTACGTCTCCATGGACGCCTTCACCACCAACATTACCCGCGTCGGCGTCCCCGTCCTCGCCAACGGCGCCTACTTCTACGCGCAAATCCTCACCAACATGAACGTCTTCTCCAGCGTCTCCGACATCGTCACCGGCACCAGCATCGCCACCGGCAACATCGAGTTCTCGCCCTGGAACTACGGCGCCGCCACCAACAGCGCCATCCCCACCGGCAGTAACAGTCTCTACGACTGGAACGACACCCCCAGCACCAGCGGCCAGTACGGCTCCATGCAAATCCACAACTACGGCGCCATCACCGCCACCGGCACCGGCCAGGTCCTCTTCGCCTTCAACAAATGGGGCGGCGGACAGACCGGCAACGCCGATCTCGGCATCGGCAACGGCACCGGCGCCAACCCCGACTGGACCTTCCTCAACAATGCCGCCACCTATGCCGTCAAAAACCTCCACGTCTTCGTCCGCCGCATTGCCACCACTCCGCCACCCGCCGCCAGTGCCCCCTTCATTGCTGCCCCGCCACAGTCCGACACCAATTATGTCGGCGACGCCACCATCCTCAGCGTCAACGCCGGCGGTACCGACCCGTTGACCTACCAGTGGCGACACAACGGCGTCCCTCTCGACGGCGAGACCAATTCCTGGATCGCCTTCACCAACCTCACCCTCTGCCATGCCGGCAGCTACGACGTGATCGTCTCCAACACCGCCGGCGCGGTCACCAGTGACGCCGCCACTCTGTTCCTGATTGACACCACACCGCCGGTCATCGTCTCGTACACCGCCGTCACGAATCTGTTTGCCGACGCCAATGGCCAGGCACGCCTCCCGAATCTGGCCGCGCTGCTGACGGCCTCCGAGCCGTGTGGTTCCTACAACGTCACACAAGCCCCGGTGTACAACACGCTTCTCGGCATCGGTAGCCACAACGTCCAACTCACCGTTACCGATCTCTCCGGCAACACCAACAACGCCCTCGCCACCGTCAACGTGGTGGATGTACGAACGTTCCAGGTCCGCGAGATTGCCGCGCAAAGCAACAACATCGTCGTAACCTGGGACCTCGTGCAGGGCGTGACCAACATCGTCCAAGCCACTCCCGAAGGCTGGCGGGGCGGCTTCACCAACAACTTCCACGACATCAGCCCGCCGTTCTTCGTTCCCGGCACCGGCACTATCCGCACCAATTACCTCGATATTGGTGGCGCCACCAACGGTCCCGGTCGCTTTTATCGCATCCGACTGGTGCCCTGAGTCGCGGGTTTTCCACCGGCCCGAAGAAACTCCTGCATCTGGGGTTTCTTCGCGTTTTGTGCCCATTCCAGGGGTGTCCAACCGCGCTGATCGCGCTCGGTCATGCGCGCCCCCGCCGCCAGCAGCATCCGGGCGATCTCGATGTCACCCGTCGCGGCGGCGGTGTGCAGTGGCGTGCAGCGGGTCATTCCCTGGAGATTGGGATTGGCGCCGCGTTCGAGGAGAAGCGCGACGTTTTTTTTGCTCCCGTTGGCGGCAGCCAGATGTAACGGCGTGCGGCCAAAGGAGTCTTTGAGATTGGCCAGCGCTCGGTCGCTGGCCAGCAGGTTGGTCAGTTCCTTGAAGTCATCTTTGGCGGCCAACCGATGGATGGGGGGCGATTGATACGCGAGGATGGGGGAAATTTCCGGGGCGGTCAGCAACAGCGAAACCCGTCGGGAGGCCTGATGGGCGGGTGTTTTGCCGGTTTTCTCACGCATGTTGGGATCGGCTTTCCGAGCCAGAAGAAACGCCACCATACCCGTTTCATCATTGACGACCGCCAGATACAACGGGGTACGTCCGAGTTCATCGCGGGTGTCCACCTGCGCGCCTTTGGCCAGCAACAGTTCGGCAACGGCGATTTTGCCGGCCGCTGCCGCCAGGTGCAACGGGGTCTGTTTGTCTTGGCCGTGCGCGTTGGGATCGGCGCCCTTGTCGAGGAGCAGTCGGACAAAATCCAGGTCGCCCGCGTTGGCGGCGCAATGCAGGGGTTGATTACCCTTGTGGTCGCGTTTGTGAATGGCGTTGGGATCGCGCTGGATCAGGGCTGTGGCCGCTTCCCGGTCGCCGGCAAGAATGTGGGAAAAAAGATCCACACTGGCGCCTTTTTCGCAAAGGAGACTGATGGTGGCCTGGGCGGCGACCATCTTGTTGCTGGCGGCGGCATCGCCATCGGCCGCCAGTGTCCTGGCCTTGTTCAGAGCGGCCCAAGCGAGTGAGAGGGCGGTGCGGCCATTTTTGTCGGCGGCATTGATGTCGGCGCGATTGGACAAGAGCAGTTCCGCCATCGCGCGGTGGGCGTTGGCGGCGGCCAGATGGAGTGGGGTGAGTTTCAGTTTGTTGCGAGCGTCAACCTCGGCGCCTTTGGCGAGCAAAAGACTGGCGCTGTTGGTTTGTCCCGATCGGGCGGCCCAGTGCAACGGGGTGTCGCCTTCAGGGTCTTTGGTGTGCGTGAGATTGGGCTGAACACGCAGCAGTTCGGTCATCAATTCCATCTGACCAAGTCCGGCGAGAGAAAAAATGTCCGGCTCGACACCGATACTCAGCAGGGCGCTGGCCGCGGCGAGGTGGTTGGATCGGACGGTTTCGCGGAGCAGGTCCTGTTTTTGTTTGGCGATATTGAGCCGCGCCGCCAACAGGGCCAACACCTCCGGTTTGCCTTCCTGCGCCGCCAGTTGCAGGGGAGTCAGGCCGTTAGCATCCTTGGCGGTCATCGAAGCGCCGTTGTTCAGGAGAAACGAGGCGACATCCTTTCGATCCCAGAGCGTCGCCAGGTGCAACGGGGTGTAACCGCCCTTTGCCTTGGCCTCGATGTTGGCGCCGTGCGCCAAAAGAAACTGTGTCATGGCCACGTCGCCCGTGGTGACTGCGTAGTGCAACGGGGTGCGCCCCAAAATGTCCGTCGCATCAATCGGCGCCTGTTTTTCGACCAACAGACGCGCCACCGACGGTTGCACCCGATAGACGGCCAGATGCAACGGCGTCAGACCGTTCTTGTTCGTTGCAGCGACATCGGACTGGTTTTCAAGGAGTAACGAGACCGCGTCGGCACGCCCCGCGGCGGCGGCCAGGTGCAACGCGAGGTTGCCCTCGGCATCCCGTTCGGTCACGGCGCCGCGATTGGTTGCGATCAAATCTTTGAGCGCCTTTAGTTCGCCGTTTGTCGCCGCGTCATGGATTGCTCCAGCCCACGCCAGCGCGCCCGCCAACGCCGACATTCCCAACGCGCCGATCCAACGACATGCCGTTCTGTTGTTCATGGGAACCAATGGCTCCGACGATGAAACACGGGGGGCGTATTCAATAGAGTTGCCGCCACGAACCGGCTCGGATACAACTGCAACCATGAGAACCTTCGCTCTTTATGTCTTGATGAGCGCCTGCGCGACACTCGCTGCCGCGGCATCCTGGCGCGTCGGGTCACCCGACGAGAAACTTGCCATCGAAGTCCAGACAGGCGAAAAAACCTGCTACCGTGTCTTGTTGGGAAATGAGGTCGTGCTCGGTGAATCGCCGCTCGGTATCGTTCGGGACGACCAGCGGTTCGACACAGGATTGGTGTTCGAAGGCGAACGGCGTCGCCATCTGGTCGAAGACTATGAGATGTTGACCGGCAAACGCCGCCATTGTCATGCCGAGGCCAACGAATTGACGCTCGTCTTTCACAACGCCAACGGCGCAAAACTCGAACTGATCCTGCGCGCCTACAATGACGGCGTGGCCTTCCGTTACCGTTTCCCCGAATCGGACAAATCAACGCGAACCGTGACGGAGGAACTCACCGGTTTTCAAATCCCCGGCGGCGCCACGGCGTTCATCCAACCTTACGACGAGGCGACAAAGTGGACGCCGGCCTACGAGGCTTATTTCGAGAACGGCATCCCGGCGGGGTCAACAACAACAAACAAGGCCGGCTGGTGTTTCCCAGCCTTGTTTCGCCTCCGTGAAAATGGCCCGTGGCTGCTGCTCACTGAAGCATTGCTGGACGGTTCCTATTGCGGTACCCGCTTGAAATCAGAAGCGCCCGGCGGTTTGTACCGTATCCGCTTCCCCGATACCGGGGAAGGACTCAAAACCGGTCAGGTCAATCCGTCAAACACCCTGCCGTGGGCGACCCCATGGCGGGTGATCCTCACAGGACCAACCCTCGCCACCATTGTCGAGTCCACGCTGGTCACCGATCTGAACCCGCCCAACGCGATTCGCCACACCGGCTGGATCCAACCGGGCCGCGTCGCCTGGAGCTGGTGGTCGGAACAGGACAGCCCGCGCAAACCTGAACGAATGAAAGCGTTCATTGACCTCGCCGCTGAATTGGGATGGGAATATTTCCTTGTGGACGCCAACTGGAACTACGTCGAAGAACCCGCCATCCTCGACCTGCTCCGATACGCAAAATCCAAAAACGTCGGTATCCTCCTCTGGTACAACTCCGGCGGCCCACACAACGAAGTCACCGAAGCACCACGTGACCGCATGCTCCCCCAAGCCGTCCGACAACGGGAGTTCGCCTGGTTGCGTCGCCTCGGCGTCAAAGGCGTCAAGGTGGATTTCTTCCAAAGCGATAAACAAAACGTCATCCAACACTACCTCGACATCCTGCGCGACGCCGCCGCGGCCAACCTGATGGTCAACTTCCACGGATGCACCCTCCAACGCGGTTGGGCGCGGACCTGGCCGAACCTCATCACCATGGAGGGTGTCCGCGGCGCCGAATGCTACATCTTCGATAAAAATTACCCGGACCGCGCTCCGTGGCACAACACCATCCTGCCATTCACCCGCAACGTCTGCGGCTCGATGGACTACACCCCCGTGACCTTCTCCGACAACAACAACCCGCACAAAACCACCGTCGCACACGAACTGGCATTGTCCGTTGTCTTCGAGTCCGGCTGGACCCATTTCGCCGACGGCGTAAACAGTTACCGCTCCGTGCCGTCCTACGTAAAAGACTTCCTCCGCCACGTACCGACCACCTGGGACGACGTCAAATACCTCGCAGGAACACCGGGACAAAACATTGTCCTCGCCCGTCGCCACGGCAAAAACTGGTACCTCGCCGGCATCAACGGCACTCCCAACCGCCGCACCGAAACGATTTCCCTGGGGTTCCTACCAACAGGAACCTTTACGGCAACACTCATCGGCGACGGCGACAACCCGCGCGCTTTTAGCCGCCAACAACGGGATGTTTCCTCTCACGACACCCTCGACGTAACCCTGCAAGCGCTCGGCGGGTTCACCGTCGTACTGCAAACAAAATAATCGTCCATGTACCTCGGCGTCGAAATCGGCGGAACCAAACTCCAGGTTGGTCTCTTCAACCAACAGATGCGCCCAACCCAACTTACCCGTGTGGCCGTGAACCGCCGCGCCGGACGCGCAGGAATCCTGCGACAGATTCAGGAACTGCTTGCCGACACGCCTCGCGCAAAAGCCATCGGCGTCGGGTTCGGCGGTCCGGTGGACACTGCCACAGGGTGTGTGGTCAAATCACACCAGGTGTCCGGTTGGGACGGATTCCCGTTGCGAGAGTGGTTTGAAAAGGAATTCGGCCTGCCGACCGTGGTTGAGAACGACACCAAGTGTGCCACATTCGCCGAAGCGTGTCGTGGGGCAGGGAAGGGTTATCGCATCGTCTTTTACACCAACATCGGCACTGGCATCGGTGGCGGCCTGGCGGTGGACGGGCGACTTTACACTGGCCGCCTCGGCTCCATGGAACTTGGCCACACCCGATTCTGCTTTCCCAAAAACCATTACACAATTTTGAGACGATCGTCTCAAAATTGTGTAAAATGGACAACAGTGGAGTCGCTGGCGGCAGGGTTGGCGATCGAACGTGGAGTCAGCAGCGTCGCAGAAGCGGCCCGCTGGTATGGCGCCGCTATTGCCAACGCGATCACACTTCTCAACCCCGATATTGTCATTATCGGGGGCGGTGTCTCTTTGGCGGGCGCAACATTCTGGCGACCACTGCGGCAGACAGTGCGGCAACTGGTCTTTCCGCCGTTCCGTCGCAATTTTAAACTCGTTCCGGCTGCCCTGGGCGAGACGGTGGTGGCGGTCGGTGCGGCCTTGCTTGCAGCGCGGCGCGGTCGCTGTTAGGATGCGCGACACTTTTATGAAAGCTTTCCACTACAAATCAGCACAATTACATTGTGAAGAGATTCCGCTGGCAAAACTGGCGGAGGAATTCGGCACGCCGTTGTACGTGTACAGTCGTAATCATATTGTCGGGCAATGGCAGGCGCTCGACAAGGCCATGACCGGCCTGGATCATCTGATCTGCTACGCGGTGAAAGCCAACAGTAATCTCGCCGTGCTGAGCGCACTGGCCGAGGCGGGTGCCGGGTTTGACATTGTGAGTGGCGGCGAGTTGGAGCGCGTGATCCAAGCGGGTGGTGACCCGACAAAATGCGTGTTTGCGGGTGTTGGCAAGACAACGGCGGAGATCGAACGGGCGTTGCGGTGCGGGATCGGTTGTTTCAATGTGGAGAGCGAGGCGGAACTGTCGCGGATCGCATCGGTGGCGGTGGCGTTGGGACGGCGCGCGCCGGTCGCATTGCGGGTGAATCCGGGAGTTGACCCTGACACGCATCATTACGTCTCGACGGGCAAGCACGAAAGCAAGTTTGGAATCTCGATTCAACGCGCGCTGGACGTCTATCGTGCTGCGGCGCAGATGGACGGCCTTGAGATTCGCGGCGTTCAGATGCACATCGGTTCGCAGATCACGAAAACCACGCCCTATGTGTTGGCCATCCGTAAAATGCTGCCATTGGTCGAGCAGGTGCGGCGGCTGGCACCGGAGACGATGGATTTCTTCGACATCGGTGGCGGCCTGGGGATTTGCTACCGCAATGAAAAACCGCCAACCGCGGCGCAATTTGCGTCGGCGGTGAAACCGTTGCTGAAGAAACTCGGCCTGAAAATCTTGATGGAGCCGGGACGGTTTGTCGTTGGCAACGGCGGTGTGTTGGTGACGCAGGTACAGTACATCAAACGGACACCGGTGAAGAATTTCATCATTGTGGATGCAGCGATGAACGACCTGATTCGTCCGTCGCTGTACGGCAGTTATCATGAGCTCGTTCCGGTACGAAAAATGCGTCGGACAACGCTCACGGCGGATGTGGTGGGACCCGTGTGCGAGTCGGGCGATTTCCTGGCGCAAGACCGTCGGATGCCCGCGATGGAGCAGGGGGAATTGTTGGCCGTGATGAGCGCAGGCGCCTACGGGATGGCCATGTCCTCGAACTACAATTCGCGCGGAAGAGCCGCCGAGGTGTTAGTCAACGGGCACCGCTACCAGTTGGTACGACGACGGGAAACAATCGGGGACTTGTTACGCAGCGAAATGATGTGACGCGGCAGGCAGCTACCGCAGAAGTTGCTGGACGCAGTCAATGAGTCGTTGGACGGGAAACGGTTTCATGAGGTATTTCGCGCCCGTTTTGGCGAGGAAAAGATTGATCTGCGGGTCGGCAGCGTAACCGGTGATGAAAATAAATCGGTCGGCAAGGGTAGGACGGGCAGCAACGGCTTCTTTGAAGAACTGGTCACCGCGCAGGCGCGGCATCATAACATCACACACGACGGCATCGTACTGGTTTTCCTTCACCTTTGCGAGGGCGTCTTGTCCGTCGTAGGCGACATCCACAAGGTAATTCTGGTCGGCCAAAATCCATTGAAGCGTGGACGCGAGTTGACGATCGTCATCAACTAAAAGAATGGCTTTGAAGTCGAATGACTGTTCAGAGGATTCGGGCAACTCGGCTGACATATCGGGCGGCATAGCAACACTATAGTGAGCACGTGGACAAGTTGCCACCAAAAAACATCAAGAGGGCGATGGGCAATCCAGTGTTTCGCGGATGGTTCGGGCGAGACTGGCAGAGGTGAAGGGTTTCTGGATCAGGGTGATGTGCGGGGGAAGATTACCGTTGGAGCTGAAAACATCACGGGTATAGCCGGAAGCATAAATTACTTTCAGGTTTGGACGTTCGGCGCGCAAAAGGTCAGCGAGTTCTTTGCCGCTCATACGCGGCATGACGACGTCGGTAAAGAGCAGGTGAATGGGGCGGTTTTTATGCTGGCGGGAGAGTCGAAGAGCTTCCTCGCCGTTGTTGGCGGAGAAGACGGTGTAGCCGAGTTCACGCAATGCCAGCGTCACAAACTCACGAACGGCCGGTTCGTCCTCGGCGACGAGAATGGTTTCGCTTCCCCGAGGGAGGTGCGGTTCGTTGTTGGGAAGGGCAGTAACAACGGGGTCGTACTTGTCGGTTTCAACGACGGGCAGATAAACAACAAAGGTGCTCCCGAGGCCGGGTTCGCTTTCGACAAGGAGATGACCATTGTTTTGCTGAACGATGCCGTAGGTAGATGCCAGGCCGAGACCGGTGCCTTTGCCGGGATCTTTGGTTGTGAAGAAAGGCTCGAAAAGACGAGCCTTGGTTTCGGCGTCAAAACCGTGTCCGGTATCCGAGACACTAAGCGTGACATAGGCGCCGGGAGAAATCGTGGGGTGGGTTTGAGTGAACTCGGCGTCAAGACAGACATGACGGGTGGCAATGCGCAGTGTACCGCCATTGGACATGGCGTCGCGTGCGTTGATGGCAAGATTCATGAGGATCTGACCGATTTGTCCGCGGTCGGCCTTGATGGCGGGGAGGGTGGGGGCAAGGTCCACGATGAATTCGATGTTTTCGCCGAGAACGCGGGCGAGCATGGCTTCGTAATCGAGGATGACTTCGTTGAGATTGAGCCGGCGCGGTTGAAGGATTTGTTTGCGGCCAAAGGCGAGCAATTGCTGGGTGAGAGCGGCTGCTCGCTGGGCGGCTTTGCCGACCTCGATGGCGTAGGCGCACAAGGGGGTATTTTGCGGGACCTGTTCGAGAATCCGTTCGTTGAACCCGATGATGGCGGTCAGGATGTTGTTGAAATCGTGGGCTATGCCGCCGGCAAGACGTCCGATAGCTTCCATTTTTTGGGCTTGGCGGAGGTTTTCCTCCATCAGGCGCCGTTCGGTTACATCGCGCATCATGCCGATCATGCGGGTCGGTTTACCGTCGGGGCCAGTGAGAAACGAACCACGGTCGTGGATCCATCGGTAGGATCCATTTTTGTGGAGGAAGCGATACTCGGTCTCGTAGGGCTGGCCGTTGGCCTTGGCGATCTGAAGGAGGTGGATGGCCTCGGCTTGGTCCTCGGGGTGAATGCAATCGGCCCATTGATCAATACCGCCATGAAGGTCGGAGACCTGATAGCCAAGGACTTCTTGGAGAGAGCCGCTCCAAAGGATGGCACCGGTATGGGGATCGTAGTCATACACCACCTCACCGGAGGCGGTGGCAACGAGTTCGTAGCGTTGTTTCCACGCCGCAATCTCCGCCTCGGCGCGCATGCGGCGAGTGATGTCGAAGAACATGGTGGCCAGTTGATTGGGGCCGGTGCAGAAGGCATGGACTTCGTAGGCGCGGCGAATCTGTTGTGCCTCAGCTCGCACCTGCTGGGTGCGCCAAGAGCCGCCGTGTTCGGCAATGCGGCGATACTGCGCGGGTACCTCGGTGGAGGCAAGGTCGGGAAAAGCCTCTTCGATGGTTTTACCGATAAGAGGGGCGTGTTTGATGCCGAGAATGCGGTCGGCAGCAGCATTGGCACCGGTGAGAATGAGTCGGTTACCGTGTTCCAAACTGAAAAACTGCATTCCCATCGGCGATGATTCGATAACACGGCGGAATTGCTGTTCCAAATCGGGAAGAGGATGGCGTCGCAAGTTCCACGACCGGACGGCTGATCCAAGTGGGGTATGATGCGCCTGGCCGGCAGCGAAACGATCCATCTCTGGGGCGTTGGCCATGGGAACGACTCTTGGCGGTTATTACGCTTTGCAATGCTTCGGCGCAAGAAAATTCGCACAAATTACACTTGCAACCCCACGAGACTTTCGCTACTGTCCACCGCCCTTAGCCATGAAAGAAAAGATTCATCCACAGTATAGCGATGCGGTCATTCACTGCGCGTGTGGCGCTGTCTTCAAGACGCGCTCCACGCACAAAGACATGCGTATCGGCATCTGCTCCAAGTGTCACCCCTTCTTTACCGGTACCCAAAAGTACGTGGACACTGCCGGCCGTGTGGAACGCTTCCAAAAGCGTTACGCGAAGGTTAAGTAGCCGTTTTTCTGGAAAGATTCGTCCTGCTTCCTTTCGGGACGAATCTTTCTTTTTTCTTCCATGACCGTCTTGCCCAATCTCGATCGCTTCCGCAAGCGCGTGGCCGATCTCGAAGCCGAACTGTCGAATCCCGCCGTGTTTGCCGACCAGCGCCGCGCCGGCGACCTGGCGCGTGAACTTCAGCGTGTTCGTAAACTTCTGGCCGATGCCGACCGTTGGCAATCTCTCAAGCAGCAGATCGCACAAAACCAGCAACTTGTGGCCGACCCCGAACTAGGGGAATTGGCAAAGGCCGAACTTGAAGTCTTGTCTCGTGAGTTGGAGCGCGCCGAACAGGATATCCAAATCGGATTGGTGCCGCCCGATCCCAACGATTCGCGCAACACCATTGTTGAAATCCGCGCCGGCACCGGAGGCGAGGAAGCGGCGCTGTTTGCTGCCGACCTCTTTCGCATGTACAACAAATACGCCGATAACCAGGGCTGGAAAATTGAGGTGATGGACACCAGCCCCAGCGAACGCGGCGGTTTCAAGGAAATCATCTTTTCCGTTTCCGGACAGGACGTTTACAAGAAAATGCGTTACGAGAGCGGCGTCCACCGCGTCCAACGAGTGCCTGAAACGGAGGCGCAGGGGCGCATTCACACTTCCACGGCCACGGTGGCAGTCCTGCCCGAAGCCGAAGAGGTGGATGTCCAACTCAAGCCGGAAGACCTGGAAATCAGCGTCTGCCGCGCTAGCGGGCCGGGTGGGCAAGGAGTGAACACCACCGACAGCGCCGTCCGTATCGTCCACAAACCCACCGGCGTCACCGTTCGCTGCGCCGACGAGCGCAGCCAGCTCAAGAACAAGAACAAAGCCTTGCGGGTCTTACGGTCGCGGCTGCTCGCCTACAAACAGGAGCAGGAACAAGCCAAGATGACGGCGGCCCGCCGTGATCAGGTCGGCACAGGCGACCGCAGTGAAAAAATCCGAACCTACAATTTCCCCCAAAATCGCGTGACTGATCATCGGATCAACCTGACCATCCAAAACCTTCCGGCCATTCTCGAAGGCGGCTTGGAAGAACTCATTGAGGCTTTGATGACGGATGACTACAACAAACGTCTGGCTGCCAGCGGCGGCTAATCTGTTCCTGATCATCACCATGGCGGCAGCCACCCCGTCACGCAATGCGGACTTGGACGAAAAACCATTCGACAAGCTTTCCGACCAGGCGATTAGCGAGTGGGGACAGAAGGCGCTCGCCGTCAATGCCACCAAATGGAAGCATGGTGAAACCGAGCATTTTGTCATTCATTTTTTTCGTAGCGGCGACATGATTGCCCGTCGAAGCGAGAAATTCTATGCTGAAATTCGTGCTTTCTTTGGCAATCGTGCCGACAAGATGCAGGGGCGCAAATCCCACATTTTTGCCTTTTGTGAAAGTGATGACTGGGAGACGTTCAAGAGGGCGGTGGACAAGAAGAAAAACGTCGCCGGTGTCACACGCGGTAACGAGTTTTTTTACATGGCATTTGGCGAGGAGAAACAGTTTGACTATCGCGGTCATGTTCAGGCCCACGAGATGACGCACCTCGTCTTCAACCGTTTTTTCACAGGTCATCTGCCGCTGTGGCTTAATGAAGGAGTGGCGGAATATTTTGGACTGAAAAAGACGTTGGACACCGCCACTTTTCGTCGGACGCTCAGTCGTGCAAAACCTTTTGGGCTGGAACGACTTTTCAAGACCAATGAGTACCCGAAGACCGAGGATGAAGTTCATTCTTTTTATGCAGAGGCAACCATCGTGGTGGATTTCCTGACGCAAACTGCCGACCGTCGCGGGCTGCTAACGAAGTTCATTGACGCGCTAATTGAGGACCCCGACGTTGACAAGGCTTTGGTTTTGTACGGCTACAAGAGCCGCGAGGAGTTCTCCAAAGCCTATGAACGGCATTGCTCGCTTTTCGTTGGCCGCCGAAACAAATGAAGAGGCCGAGATTGGGGGTCTCGGCCTCTTTCGAAGTCAGTTGGCGTGGAGAACGCCACTGACGAGGTGTGGTATAGGCATTTTCACGTAAAGCAGGGATGGTGCCAACTTGTGTTTGCAAGGCATTACAGGGTTTACGAGTCTGTTTCATTGACAAAATTGAGAGACACACGTCTGTCAGGCGCATGGTAAAACTCAGTTTTGAATGTACGTCGAAACTTGCACCATACGACCGAGATAGAATAAGGTGAGAGCATGAATTTGGTGGTCACGAAGCACTCGCGCACTTTGATCGTGTATGATCAGGGGATGGAAGTACGACGAATTTCTGTTGTGATTGGCAAAAATCCCGCCGACAAACAACGGGAAGGGGATTTGGCGACGCCAGAGGGAGAATTTTACATTTGTTACAAAAATCCCAACAGCAAGTATCATCGGTTCTTGGGGTTGAGTTATCCAAACAGTGAGGATGCGGAACGCGGGCTTCGAGAGGGGCTGATAGGACGGGAGCAATATCAGGCCATTTACGAGGCGATTTCAAAACGAGAGTGTCCTCCTTGGAAAACTGCTTTGGGGGGCGAAATTGGACTGCATGGTCCCTCTCCAAATATAACTTGGACACATGGTTGCATCGCAATGACGGTGGATGAAATCGAGTGGTTGTATGATCATTTGACACTGGGCGATTCTGTAAACATTGTGGCGTAGGGTATTCCCCTACAAAATAATCAGGGAATCCCTGATTGCGGGCAAGAGGAAGAGATAGTAAAAATAAAATGGTGGTGAGGCCCGAAACCGTTCGGATGTTGTTCGATGATTACCGCGTGCGAAAACGTGTCAGGCAGTTCAGAAACCCAATTGAGGAATGCGACTGCCACAAGTAATTCCCCCATTGAGCTTACGCATGTACTGCTGGTGGAAGACGATCCAACTGATCTATTGTTGACAACAACTCTCTTGCGCGAAACCACTTCGGGATCGTTTCAAGTGCAAGCAGCAGGGAGTTTGGCGGAGGCCATACAGACTGCTGGGGGAGGGGATGTGGACGTTGTCTTATTGGACTTGGGGTTGCCGGACTCTTTTGGCATTGAAACATTTGAACAATTTCACAATGCCATACCACATTTCCCGGTCATTGTGCTGAGCGGCCAGGCGGATGAAACATTGGCGCTAAAAGCTGTACAGGGTGGTGCCCAGGATTATCTGGTCAAAGGTCAGACCAATGCTGCCATGTTGGTACGTTCGATCCGTTATGCGGTGCAACGCAAACGCATCGAACTGGCGCTGGAACAAGAACACGCTTTGTTCCAAACGCTAATGGAGAATATCCCCGACTCGATTTACTTCAAGGATCGTCAGAGCCGTTTCTTGCGCATCAGCCACGCCCAAGCGCGACTGTTCGGACTCAAAAGCCCTGAAGAGGCGTTGGGAAAGACGGATTTCGACATGTTCACCGAGGAACATGCGCGCCCCGCTTTTGAGGATGAACAAGAGGTCATGCGCACGGGCAAACCACTGGTCGGGAAGGTCGAGCGAGAAACACTAACCGATGGGCGTTTACGCTGGGCACTGACAACCAAAATGCCGTTTCGTGATAAGGAAGGCCGTATCATCGGCACCTTCGGTATTTCCAAGGACATCACAGAAATCAAGTTGATGGAAGAGGTCTTGGCGAGTGAACGCAACCTGTTGCGTACGGTGATTGACAGTTTGCCAGACCACATTTACGTGAAGGACACCAATTCCCGATTTATCCTTTGCAACAATGCCGTGGCGCGATTTTTCGGGCTGGGATCCCACGATGAGATTGTGGGCAAAAGCGACTTCGATTTCTTTCCCGAAGGGCTGACGCGACAGTTCCAAGAGGAGGAGCAGGAGTTGCTTCGCGGGGAAACACCGTCCGTGAACCGCGAAGTGAGTTTTGCGGATCATCAGGGACAAACCCACTGGGTGATCACAACGAAAGTACCGATGCGCGACCGCCGCAACCGCATCACGGGATTGGTGGGAATCAATCGCGACATTAGCGAACGGAAACGGGCCGAAGAACAGTTGCACCAACTCAACGCCGATTTGGCGCGCAGCCAAAAAGAATTGTTCGCAGCCTACGCTGACCTCAAGCGTACCAACGAGGAGTTGAAGGCAACCCAGTGGCAATTAATTCAAGCCGAAAAACTCGAATCTATCGGACGCCTCGCCGCCGGAGTGGCGCACGAAGTGAAAAATCCTCTCGCCACCATCTTGATGGGAGTAGAATACTTGGGCGACACTCTCAAGGATGCCAGTGAAGATGTAGCGATGACCTTGGGGCAGATGCAGGAGTCTATCAAACGTGCCGACGCGATTGTGCGCGGGTTACTGGATGTCGCCTCGGCGGGAAGGCTGGAATTGACCGAAACCAATCTCAATGGTGTCATCGAACAATCCCTGTTACTGGTGCGCCACGAGCTACGGCAGAAAGATATCCAGATCATCCGCCACTTGGCCGACAACCTTCCCGCCATACGGGCGGACCGTCGCAAAATGGAACAGGTGTTTATCAACCTGTTTCTCAACGCCATTCAGGTCATGCCTCAGATGGGAGAATTGCGCCTTCGCACGGAAGCGACGACGGACAAAGAGGGACGCCCCGTCGTTGTTGCTGTAGTTGAGGACAACGGACCGGGTATCCCCCCGGAGGTGTTGCCGCGAATCTTCGACCCCTTTTTCTCAACCAAACCGACCGGTATGGGCGCAGGACTGGGGTTGACAGTGGTGCGCAACATCCTGGACCTGCACGGCGGCCGCATCGAAATCAGTAACCGACCCGAAGGCGGGGCGCGCGCCGCCATCACGTTCCGCCAATAGAGAAGGAGGCAAAATCGTGGACAAACGAAAAATATTGGTCATTGACGACGAGGAGGGGTTCACCCGCCTGGTCAAGCTGAATCTGGAAAAAACCGGCCGTTTTGAGGTGCGCGTGGAGAACGATGCCTTGACAAGTCTGCAAACGGCGCGGGACTTCCAGCCGGACCTGATTCTGTTGGACATTGTGATGCCGGGCAAGGACGGCGGCGAGGTGCTGGCTGAACTCCAACAGGACCCTGTCCTGAAAGACGTACCAGTGATTTTTCTGACCGCCACTGTTACACTCAAGGGGGTGGAGGCGCAGGGCGGCTTTATCCGTGACATGCCATTCCTTGCGAAACCGGTAGACCCGAAAACCCTTGTGCGACGCATCGAAGAAGAACTCGAACACAGCGGGAGGTAATCTGTCATGGTAAGCGGACAAACAGCCATACAACGCGAACTGCGAACGGCATTCCAACGGGGCCTCTACCTCCAATACGGCGAGATCATGGGAAAAGTCCTTGGCGATGTCATCGAATATCATGAGCGCGTCAAACTGGACATCCCGAAACTAAAGGAACTGCTGGACAACGAATCCGCCGCCGTGGTGGCGGCCATCGTTGCCAATCGGGTGGATGGTCCCCTGATGATGATGATTCGTTCCCAAATGATCGGCTCGGCAATCTTGGGCGACAAAGCAGCGGTAATTCGCTGGACCAATGAAGGACTTCACCGCGCGCAGCGCGTGGGAGGCCCATGGCTGAACACCGAACCGCAATGGAAATGGGTTATCGAAAACACGGAGCGATACATCTTGTATGCGCGGCAATTGAAATACTTTCTGAACTTGGCGTGAGTTTTTGAGAGGAGGAGCGGTGATGCTGTTTTTCAAAAATGGAAAACAATTCCAGTGGTATGATGTGCGCGTCATTGGTATTGGTATTCCTCCTTTGAAAGGATAAGAATCTGTGGGAGTAGTGGGCGTTTTGCCACGACATTGCCAATTTCCCACGCAGCTTGACATGACAAATGCAGAATAACTCTGGAACAATTCGTGTAATGCTGGTAGACGACCATCCGGTTGTCCGTAAAGGGCTGTGTCTGTTAATTGAACGCGAGCCGGATATGACCGTGTGCGCGGAGGCGGAAGATGCCGCGGATGCTCTGCGCGGCGCAATCGAAAAAAAACCGGACCTGGTGATCATGGACATCTCCCTGAAAAACAGTAACGGTTTGGAATTGTTAAAGGACTTCCGTGTGCAACTGCCTGATTTGCCGGTGCTGGTGCTTTCGATTCATGATGAGATGGTCTATGCGGAGCGCGTCCTCCGCGCCGGGGCGCGTGGTTATATCATGAAACACGAGGCCATGGATCGGGTGCTGGCAGCGATTCGCCAGGTGTTGCGCGGGGACATCTATCTCAGCGAAAAGATGCAATCACGTGTTTTCGATTTGGTTCGACATCCGCACTCCAAGGCGAACTTACCGTTGACGCAGTTAACCGATCGGGAACTGGAAGTATTTGAATTGATCGGGCGGGGACAGGGAACCCGCCAGATTGCGGATCACTTGAACATCAGCGTGAAAACTGTCGAGTCCCACATCTCGCGTATCAAGGACAAACTGGGACTGAAACATCATGTCGAACTGATCCAACAGGCCGCCTTGTGGATCAGCAACGAAAATCGCAACTGACGAGATCAAGACTTCGCGTCGCGCTGTTCAATCGGCACATAGGGACGGATTGTCTCGCCCACATACACCTGACGCGGGCGATAGATGCGCGGGTTTTGCTGGTCCATGACTTCCTTGTAGTGCGCGATCCAGCCGGGAATGCGTCCAATGGCAAATATGACGGTAAACATCTCCACGGGAATGCCGATCGCCCGCATAATGATGCCACTGTAAAAGTCCACATTTGGATACAGTTTGCGTGAAACGAAATAATCATCGCGCAGCGCGATTTCTTCCAGTTTTACGGCAATTTCGAGCAACGGATCGTTGATCTGCAAGGTCTGCAGTAGCTTGTCGCACTGAGCCTTGATGATTTTGGCCCGCGGATCGTAGTTTTTGTACACGCGATGGCCGAAGCCCATCAAACGTCGCCCGCTGGTCTTGTCCTTGACGGCAGCAAGGAATTTGGTTCCGTCGTCGCCGCTATTGTAAATGTGTTCCAGCATGGAAATGACCGCCTGATTGGCGCCGCCGTGAAGCGGCCCCCATAACGCGCAGACGCCCCCGGCGGCACAGGCGAAAAGGTTGGCTTGCGCGGAGGCGATCATCCGAACCGTGGAGGTCGAGCAATTCTGCTCATGATCCGCATGTAGCAAAAAAATGGTGTCGAGCGCTTTTACCACTTCCGGTTTCAATTCGTAGTCCTGATACGGCTCGGAGAACATCATGTGCAGGAAATTGGCCGTGTATTTATAGACCGGTTTGGGATAGATGATGGGCAGCCCCCGACTTTTGCGGTAGGCAAAAGCCGCAATCGTGCGGACCTTGGACATCAACCGGGCTGCCTGAAGGTCAAAACGGGCGGGATTGTAGCCTTCCAACAGGCGCGGATGAAAACAACTGCTGGCGTTGATCATCGCGGACAAAATGGCCATCGGATGCGCATTGGGAGGGAATCCCTCAAAGTGAAACTTCATGTCCTCATGCAGCATCTCATTTTGTGTCAACAATTCGGAAAGCCGACGCAGTTCCGCGCGAGTGGGAAGATGGCCGTAGATCAACAGAAACGCCGTCTCGATAAAATTGGATTTTTCCGCCAGTTCCTCAATCGGGATACCGCGATATCGAAGGATGCCTTTTTCCCCGTCAATGAACGTCACCGCGCTCCGGCAGGAACCGGTATTGGCGTAACCCTCGTCCAGCGTGATATAACCGCTGGCCTGCCGCAAAGACGAGATGTCAATGGCCCGTTCTCCCTCGGTGCCGACGACAATCGGCAACTCGTAGATTTTTCCATCAATTTCCAGTTTGGCAGTCTTGCTCATGGAGCTTTCTTGTAGCGGGAGCGCCTGCTCTTTGCCAGCACTTTTCGCTGGCATTGCGTCGGCGCTGTGCGTATTTTGCAGCCCATCGAGGTGACTCATGAGGATGAACAGATTGATCGCATTGGGAACACTGTGTGGTGTGTTGCTGCCGTTGGGATATCGGGTTCAGGCCGATACATTGCAGACACGTACCGGTACTTACAACGGCCAGGTAATGCGTGTGGAGGGTGGATCGGTCTTCATCAAGATGCCGCAAGGTGAGTTCGCCGTGCCCATTCGGGATTTGGTTCGCTTGGATGTGCCGCCGCCGGCTGCATACGAAAAAGGGATCGCGGCGCTCAAAAGTGGCAATACCAAGGAAGCGATCACTTTGTTGAAACCACTGGCCGACCGCTTTGCCGGATTGCCGATCGCCTGGGCCATGGATTCATTGATGCAACTGGGGGAGGCGTACCTCGAACAAAAGGATGTAACGGCCGCCCAGACCGCCTTTGACACGCTCAAAAAATTCTATCCCAACACCCCGCAAGCTCAGGCGGTGGACGTCAAAAATGCCCGCGTACTCTATGCACTCCAAAAGTTTGACGATGCCATCAAGGCTATCAAGGTCTATCTGGACCCGCAACTGAAGAAGGATTTCCTTCCCGCGGATCAGGAAGTGCCCGTCTCGGAAGCCCTGGTCCTCATGGGCGACTGCCTGGCTGCCAAGGGACAACTCAACGAAGCGATGGACAACTACCTGAAGGTTGTCACGTTGTACGATTACGACGACGCGCGAAAAGCGGAAGCCCTGTTCAAAGCCGCGCAGACACTGGAGAAATTGGGGAACTGGCGCCGCGCCAAAGACTGCTACAGTGACCTTCTTGCCGACGCCCCCGATTCCCCCTATGCGGCGGAGGCAAAGAAACAACTCGATGCCATCACCAAGGCTCATCCGGAATGAGTCTTTGGCAGGCCATCGCCCTGGGAATCATCCAGGGACTGACCGAATTCCTCCCGATCAGCAGCACAGCCCACCTGCGTATCATCCCCGCTTGGCTGGGATGGAACGATCCCGGAGCCGCCTTCACCGCGGTCATCCAACTCGGCACACTCGCCGCCGTGTTCCTCTATTTTGCCCGCGACATCGCGGCCATAACGAAAGACACACTGACCGGCCAAAGCAAAATGGGCTGGATGATCTGTGCCGGCACAACCCCCATTGTCGTGGTCGGCCTGGCCTGCAAACGCTACATCGAACACCACTGGCGTTCCCTCTACATCATCGCCGCCGCCATGATCGGTCTGGCCGTGGTGCTGGCCCTCGCCGAATGGCTTGAACGCCGCCGCCAGAAACTCCGCGAAATGAACAACGTCGGTTGGCTTGACGCGATGATTATTGGTTGTTTCCAGGCTGTTGCGCTCATCCCCGGTTCCTCCCGATCGGGATGCACCATTGCCGGCGGACTGTTTCTCGGCTTCAAACGCGACGTCGCCGCTCGTTTCTCGTTTTGGCTTTCCTTGCCCGCCGTGTTCGCCGCCGGCGTGTTTGAATTGAAGGAACTGCGCCACGCCAACGCGCTGGACTGGCAGAACGTGGCGGTCGCCACTCTCGTGTCCTTTCTGGTTGGATACGTCTCCATCGCCTTCCTGCTCGATTACCTTCGCCGCCACACCACCTGGGTGTTCATCCTGTATCGGTTGGTGCTCGGTGGCCTCTTGCTGGCGGCACTGGCTACTGGTAAACTAGCACCTCTATGAACAAGTCTGTTATCAGGTTTGGCACATCGGGCTGGCGTGGCATCATCAGCGACACCTTCACGTTCGCCAATGTCGAACTGGCGGCTCACGCCATCGCGCAATACCTCAACGAAAACCCGCCTCCCGGTGCGGCGCGTCGGCTCATCATCGGCCACGACACCCGTTTTCTGTCGCGCGAGTTTGCCGTTCGCTGCGCCGAAATCATGGCCGGCTACGGCTACGAAGCGTGGTTAACAAACCGCGATACGCCGACACCGGTGATTTCGCATGCCATTCGCCAACATAAGGCCTACGGTGGCATCAACATCACCGCCAGCCACAACCCCCCCGCCTATAACGGCTTGAAATTCAACGATGCCAAGGGCGCTCCGGCTCCTCCGGAAATTTGCCGGGGAATCGAGGCAAAAGCGGACGCATTGGCAGGAACTGCGTTGCCCACCACGCGCGGCACACCGCAGTTGTTCGACCCGATGCCGGAGTATTTTGCGCAGTTGCGGAAGCTGATTGACTTCAAAGCGCTGAAACGAAAAACGAAAAAGGTCGTGGTGGACCTGATGTTCGGCACGGGACGCGGTTACCTCGACGCATTGCTGCGCAAGAGCGGGTGGACGGTGGATGCGCTGCATGGAGACCTGAACCCGTTGTTTGGCCATGGCCATCCCGAACCGATCAGGGAAAATATGGGCGAACTGCTGACGCGCTTGAAAAAATCAAAAGTCGCCTTGGGACTTGGTCTTGACCCGGACGCCGATCGTTTCGCCGTGGTGGACCGTGACGGGACATTCATCAGTCCGAACGAAATTCTGGTACTGGCTCTGTATCATCTCGTCAAAAACCGACGCTGGACCGGCGCGGTGGTTCGGACGGTGGCAACGAGCCACCTGGTGGACGCCGTGGCGAAACGTTACAACGTCCCGTTGCGAGAAACACCGGTCGGCTTCAAGTACATCGGTGCGGTCATGGAACAGGAGCCGGTTATTGTGGGCGGCGAGGAAAGCGGTGGACTGAGCGTAAAAGGACATGTGCCGGAAAAAGACGGGGTACTGGCATGCCTGTTGATGTGCGAGTTGGTGGCCTACGAAGGGAAACCGCTTCGTCAGATTCTCCGGGAAATCATGGCCCAAACAGGACCGATTCTCAGCAACCGTATCAACCTGCGCGTCACACCGGAGCGAAAGCAACAATTACTGCAGAAGTTTGCAGCCGGGTTGGCGGAGTTTTCCGGGAAAAAAGTCGTCGAGAAGGTCACAATGGACGGCTACAAATTCTTGCTTGAGGATGGAAGTTGGGTCATGTTCCGCGCATCGGGGACGGAACCGGTGTTCCGTTGTTACCTGGAAGCAAAAACCAAAAAACAATTGGCCGCCTATCGGCAGGCCGCATGGGAACTGGTGAAGTAAGCAGGAGAGCGAGACGATGTTCAAAAAAATCGCAGTCATGATGGCGGTGGGATTGTTGGGGCTGAACCTGGTCCTGGCGGCGCGGATTTATTCCCAAACCGCCACAAAAGCGGAAAAAGACAATCCCTACGCGCAACTGGAACTGTTTACGAAAGTCCTGGAGATCATCCGCAAGGATTACGTGGACCCCGATCGGGTCGGTTACAAAGAACTGACCTATGGCGCCCTGCGCGGCATGCTTTCCTCACTTGACCCTCACAGCCAGTTCATGGAGCCGGAAGGCTACAAGGAAATGCAGGACGATACCAAGGGCAAATTCGGCGGAATCGGTATCCAAATTGCCATGTCCCGCGACGGTTTTGTCACTGTCGTTGCGCCCATTGAAAACACCCCGTCCGCCCGTGCCGGCATCCTGCCCGGCGACCGCATCATCAAAATCGAAGGTAAACCCACCGACAAAATGGGACTTTCCGAAGTCGTCCGCCAACTTCGCGGCGATCCGGGAACCAAGGTGACCTTCACCGTCTTTCGCGCAAAAGCCAAAAATCCCGCCGACCGCGTCAAGGACTATACCCTCGAACGCGCCATCATTCCTGTCGAAAGCGTCAAAGACGCCAAGATTCTCGAAGACGGTATTGGTTATGTTCGCATTACGCAGTTCAATGAACCGACCGCGGAGGAGTTTGAAAAAGCGCTCGAAAAACTCGAATCACAAGGTATGGATGCCCTCATTCTCGACCTGCGCAACAATCCCGGCGGCCTTTTGGAATCCGCGCGCAAGGTCGCCAGCAAATTTATCCCCGGTGGTGAACTGATCGTCTCCACCGAGGGACGTGATCCTGCCAACAAGATTGTCTATCGCGCTGATCGCGGCAAAAAACGCGATATCCCTCTGGTGCTGCTCGTCAACAACGGAAGTGCCAGCGGAAGCGAAATCGTCGCCGGAGCGCTTCAAGACCTGAAACGGGCCGTACTGGTGGGCGAAACCACTTTCGGAAAAGGTTCCGTACAGAGCGTCTTGCCGTTGCCCGACGGCTCCGCAATCCGCCTGACCACGGCCAAGTACTACACCCCCAGCCACAAGGTCATCCATGAACGCGGCATCACTCCGGACATCATTGTCCCTGTCTCTGCGGAAGACGAAGCCAAACTGATTGCTCAACGCGCTCGCGCCGGGCTACCACCGGACGAAACCGGGGAAAAGGTGGAACCAATCTCCGACGTGCAACTGGACCGGGCCGTGGATGTTTTGAAGGGGGTCAAACTTTTCGCCCTCCAAATCAAAAAAAGCCGCCCGGCGGCCAAGCAGTGAACATCCTCGGCATCGAGACATCGTGCGATGAGACCTCGGCCGCCGTTGTCCGCGACGGAGTCGAGGTCCTTTCCAATGTCATCAGTTCCCAAGTGGAACTTCATCGCCCCTATGGGGGTGTGGTTCCGGAATTGGCATCTCGACGGCATCTGGAACTCATTCAACCCGTTATCCGACAGGCGATTGAGGATTCTGGTCTTGCGTTTACCGACATTGACGCCATTGCCGTGACCTATGGCCCCGGTCTGGCCTCGTCGCTTCTCATCGGTCTCAACGCGGGCAAAGGCATCGCCTTGAGTCTGGGTAAACCCTGGCTTGGCGTCAACCACGTGGAAGCGCATCTGTACTCGCCACTCTTGAGCAACCGGGCATTTGATGCGCTGCCGATGATTTCCCTGATTGTCTCCGGCGGACACACTATCCTGGCCCGCGTCACAGCCATTGGAGAACACGAAATCCTTGGCCAAACGGTGGACGATGCGGCGGGAGAAGCCTTTGACAAGGTCGCCAAGCTCCTTGGTCTCCGTTACCCCGGCGGCCCGGAAGTGGAGCGGCGGGCGCGAGAGGGCGACCCGTCCTCCATACCTTTCCCTCGAAGCATGTTGGACGAGCCGAGCTACAACTTCAGCTTCAGCGGCCTCAAAACCTCCGTCCTTTATTATCGCAAAAAAAATCCTCAAGCGCGGGTGGAGGACATCTGCGCGAGTTTTCAGGAAGCCGTCGTGGATGTGTTGGTGGGCAAAACCCTCCGAGCCGCTCGGCAGGAACACATCCGAACCATCAGCGCCTCCGGCGGTGTCTCTATTAACGGACGGTTTCGTGAGCGGCTCAGTGCCGAATGCCAACGAGACGGATTTCGTCTGCTGCTGGCCGGTAATCAATTTTGCACCGACAACGCTGCCATGATTGCTTCCTTGGCATATCACAAGCTACAACGCGGCAACTGTAGTAACTGGCGGCTTGATGTCGCTCCCTCCATCGGACTGGGCATCGTTTGATATTCATCCGAACGAAAATAGACGGTAAAACCGTTTTCTGTTGTTGCGCCGATACGTTACTCATAAACATGCATGCGCCAGAATCAAAAGGCAGCTAGGAAGAATGAGCCCGCGATGGTTCTTGGCGTGTCGTTCATACCTCACGACGATCCGCTGGTAGTTTTGCACCACACGCGCCGCTTGCGAGCCTCTCGCGCGCCCCTGCGCCCCAAGCCGCGTAGCGACAGACCCAATGAACTCTGGGGCATCGACATGACCAAGATCCTGGTTGCGTCTTGGGGGTGGATGTATGTACTGCTCCCCGTGAATCAAGTGGTGAATTGAGGAGTCCATTGGGTTGAGGG
>CAZISE010000028.1:0-50356 GCA_964541945.1 uncultured Verrucomicrobiota bacterium | reverse complement strand
TCTGCTTGGCTGTCTGCTGATCCTTGTGCGAGCCTATTTATGAGACCACTTCTAGTCGAAGGGGGCCATCTCATATCCAGCTCGATGAACAACGCAACCGGGACGCGTGCGGCTTCGATGAAACTTGCCGGATTTCGACTGACGACTCGAAGGTCGTGGTGTTCCGACGAGGAGCAGATGATGGACCGTGAGTCGTTGCGGGTATTGAGCCGGTCGTACATCACACAGGGGACCCAAGCGCAACGCCAAGAACCGATCACGATCGAGGTTTTCGCGCACCACGTTCATCCTTGCCAGGAACACGCCGAAGCACTCTTCGGTAAGGGGCATCAACTCACGCCGCACGCCGACCTCTCGCAGCCCGGCCAGTTCGCCTGCAACGAACAGGCCTTGCTTGTCGGGCCGAAAGGCCGCATCGAACGCGTCCTTGGGATCGGTCCATGCCGGAACTATTCACCGGTCAAAATTGCGATGCCCACGCCGTTTAAGCTCAGCGTTCATCCGCCGGTGCGTGAGAGCGGCTACATCAAGCACACTCCCGGCTACATGCTCGAAGGTCCAGACGGCAATGTGCAACTGAAACGGGGCGTCATCTGCAACATCATTGTCACATGATACTGGCCGATACCCTGCGCTACGGTGTGCGCGACAAGTCGGGCGTGCGCGCACGAGTAAATATCGGCGACCGCAAATTGGAATTTGGGGACGTGCTGGTGCGCATCTCGCCCGGCTACCGGCAGTCAATGCACATTGATACCGACGAAGCCAACGCTGCCAACGTTCAGACCGGCGCGCGCGGTTTATCGAAGGAATTCAGCGCCAATAACAAAAAGGAAAAACCATGAAAAAGACTACACTAACAAAAACCGAACTTAATCAGATGGACGCTTACTGGCGCGCGGCGAATTATTTGTCGGTCGGCCAAATCTACCTGTACGACAATCCACTACTGAAACAACCATTACGGCGCGAACACATTAAGCCGCGCCTGCTCGGCCATTGGGGCACGACGCCGGGGTTGAACTTCATCTACGTTCACCTCAATCGGGTCATCAAGGCGCAGGACCTGAACATGATTTACGTCATTGGCCCCGGTCACGGCGGCCCGGGTCTCGTCGCCAACGCATACTTGGAGGGCACATACAGCGAAGTCTATCCGAACATCTCGCAGGACGAAGAGGGAATGAAAAAGTTGTTCAAACAATTCTCATTCCCCGGCGGCATTCCGAGTCACGTCGCGCCGGAAACGCCCGGCTCGATCCATGAAGGCGGCGAACTCGGCTATGCGCTGTCGCACGCTTACGGCGCGGCGTTCGACAATCCCGATCTCATCGTCGCGTGCGTCGTCGGCGACGGTGAAGCCGAGACCGGGCCGCTCGCCACAAGCTGGCACAGCAACAAATTCCTCAACCCGGCGCGCGACGGCGCGGTGCTGCCGATTCTACACCTCAACGGCTACAAGATCGCCAATCCCTGTTTCCTCGCGCGCATCCCGCATGATGAATTGCAAAAGCTGTTCGAGGGCTACGGCTACAAACCGTATTTTGTCGAAGGCAACGACCCGGCCAAGATGCACGAGTTGATGGCCACGACGCTCGACAAGGTTATCGGCGGGATCAAACAGATTTGGCAGGACGCCCGGCAACACGGTTTCAAAAAGCGCCCCGCCTGGCCGATGATCATTTTGCGCACGCCAAAAGGTTGGACGTGCCCGGCCACGATTGACGGCCTGAAATGCGAAGACTACTGGCGGTCGCATCAAGTCCCGATGGGCGACATGGACAAGCCCAGCCACGTCAAAGTGCTCGAACGCTGGATGAAGAGTTACCGGCCCGCCGAGTTGTTCGACAAAACCGGCAAGTTGAAATCCGAACTCGCCGCGCTCGCGCCCACCGGCAAACGTCGCATGAGCGACAACCCGCACGCCAACGGCGGCTTGCTGCTCCGGGATCTGAAGATGCCGGACTTCCGCGATTACGAAGTGAAAACGCCGTCGCCCGGCGCGGTCACGGCGGAAGCGACGCGCGTGATGGGCAAGTTTTTGCGCGACGTGATGAAACTCAACCTCGACGCAAAAAATTTCCGGCTGTTCAGTCCCGACGAGAACAACTCGAATCGCTGGCAGGACGTACTCGAAGTTACGAACCGCTGTTACACTGCCGAGATCTTGCCGGACGATGACCGGCTTGCGCCCGACGGCCGGGTGATGGAAGTGTTGAGCGAGCACCAATGCCAGGGTTGGCTCGAAGGTTACCTGCTCACGGGCCGGCACGGCTTTTTCAGTTGCTACGAGGCGTTCATCCACATCGTTGATTCAATGTTCAACCAGCACGCCAAGTGGCTCAAGGTCTGCCATGAGATTCCGTGGCGGCGACCGATTGCGTCGCTGAATTATCTGCTCAGCTCGCACGTGTGGCGACAGGATCACAACGGGTTCAGCCATCAAGACCCCGGCTTCATTGACCACGTCGTGAACAAGAAAGCCGATGTCATCCGCGTCTATCTACCGCCGGACGCGAACTGTCTGCTCAGTGTCACCGACCATTGCCTGCGCAGCCGCAATTACGTCAACGTCATCGTCGCCGGTAAGCAGCCCGCGCCGGTCTGGCTGACGATGGATGAGGCGATCAAACATTGCACGGCCGGCCTCGGTATCTGGGAATGGGCCAGCAACGACCGCGACGGCGAGCCGGACGTGGTGATGGCGTGTTGCGGCGACGTGCCAACGCTCGAAACGTTGGCGGCGGTGGATTTGCTGCGAAAACACCTGCCGGAGTTGAAGGTGCGCGTCATCAACGTCGTGAACCTCATGAAACTCCAATCACCGAGCGAACATCCACACGGGTTGAGCGACCGGGACTTCGACGCGTTGTTCACCAAGGACAAGCCCATCGTGTTCGCGTTTCACGGTTATCCGTGGCTGATTCACCGGCTGACTTACCGGCGCACCAATCACAAGAATCTCCACGTCCGCGGCTACAAGGAAGAAGGCACAACCACCACACCGTTCGACATGTGCGTACTCAACGACATTGATCGCTTCCACTTGGTGGGAGACGTCATTGACCGCCTGCCCCAACTCGGCGCGCGCACCGCGTACGCAAAGCAGGCGATTCAAAATATCCTCATCGAACATCGTGAATACATCACCACCCACGGCGATGACATGCCGATCATCGCCAACTGGAAATGGGGCGGCACCGGCACCGCCGCCCGCAGTTCAACGGAAGCCGACAACATATGAAAACGACTCTCGAACGCTACAACTGCGGGCCGGTCAGATTGCCCGGCAAACCGTAAGCTTTGTACGAGCGGCATGTGACGTTTGACCAGGTCGTGTCGGACTCGGAGACCACCGACCGCGACAAATTTGAAGCCATCGCGCGTTCCGTGTGCGACGTGGCCGGCAACCATCTGTCCCGGTACGTCGGACTGGTGTTGATTGGTATCGGCAGCTTGGCCACCGCCATCGCGGTCTGGGAGTATCGAAAAGTGGTGAAACACCTGGAAGGCGAGTCGTTCCGAGGCATTGCCGGTGTCCCCGGCCTGCGCCGTGTTTATCCGGCTGTAGGCGTGGCCGTCCTCCTATTCCTGATCGGCTTGCTGGCCTTCTTCACGATCCTCTTTGGAGCAGACCTCCCCTGACCGGCAAGGCTGTAGCCGCCACGCCCCCGCGCTTGTCATTCCTCAGTCATCCGGCTATGATGCGTCCCCAAGAAAACAACTGGTTCGTCCATGTTCATCGAGACCAGATTCAGTAACGCTCTTGCAGAAGTGATCAAGGTGACGTCAATTCTCACCATGCCGGGCTGGCTGGTCACGAGTCGGGTCCGACCTTCCGGTCACGAGTTGCGGGTGTTGAACCACAAACAGATTCGCTCTGTCATCATCAACGGTCGCGAGTCGGTCCTCGACGATAAACGGTTGAAACAAATCGGGTATCAACTAGAACTGAAATGCCGGGATGTGGAGTTTTGACTGAGTGAATCTCCAAGACCAAGTGTTTCCATGGAAGCGTTACTGGTCTTCATTTGGCGAGGCAATTCATTGTGGGGACTCGGGACAAGGCTTTCTCACTGACCCCGAAGACCAACTCGGGCGTTACTACAACAAGCACCTCCTGCCAATTGAAAGCATTTTTCAGCGCCAATGCTTCGTTCTTTGTGGCGAACCTGCGATGGGCAAGACATGCGTACTTGACGCGTTCATCAAGAAACTCCGCGAAACGGAAGCTTCGACGTCTGGCCAGTCGAACATCATTTATCTGGAATTCAGGCGATTGCCTGATCTGGAAACGTTCAAGGAACGATGTTTTCAATCCGCCAAATGGAAGGGCTGGTTGCAGTCGAAGGCGATGATGTCCCTGATTATTGACGGCTTGGATGAAGGGCTGATCCGAGTAGATGGATTTTTGCCGTTTCTTATAGATGAACTGAAGGATGCGCCTCGGGACCGGCTTCAGCTTGGATTGAGTTGCCGGACACTGGATTGGCAGCGGGTCAAAAATCATGGCGATCAGTTGCTTTCTCTGTGGCCGAGGCCGAAGTCGCTTGAAGGTGAATCTTCCCAACAATCGGTTTATACGCTTTGCCCCCTCAGACAGAGTGATGCCTCACTTGCGGCAGAACAATGTGGCATAGATGCATCTGAGTTCATCAGTGCGGTTTACCGCAGGGGTGTTGCTAGTTTGGCGGCACGACCCTACACACTGAAGATGCTGTTGCAGGAATTCACCAAGAATCATGGGTTTCCTGCAAGCAGACGTCAACTCTATGAGAACTTCGCTTTGGCGTTATGCAGCAGTGATCACGATCCGGATCGGATCGAAAAGCTCCGCAAGGTTTACGGTCCAGATGGCGTCCTGTCGTCATCGCAACTTCTCAAAGTCGCATCTCGACTCGCGGCCTGCCTCATGCTTGGTGGAAAATACGCGATTCACATCGGCCCGAAAGAGGAGGCGACGCCTACGGATCTGCCGATCGAAAGCATCTGCGGCTTGGTTGAAGATGCGGATGGGAAGACGTGTTCCGTTGACCAACGCGTGGTGCTCGATACGCTCGCCACCGCAATCTTCTCGGACCGCGGCCCGAACTGCTTTGGATTTGATCATCAGACGATGGTTGAAAGCCTGACAGCCCGATACGTTCAAGCGATGCCGCTGATTCAGCTCCGCGAGTTGTTTTGTCAGCATGATGCGAGCGGGGAGTATGTCGTGCCTCAATTAGCGCAAGCAGCCGCATGGCTGAGCGAAACCCGACCAGATTTCATGGAGCACGTTTTGCACGTTGACCCGGAGACACTGCTTCGGAGCGAGACAACCAACTTCTCAGATGAGAATAAGCGCCGGTTGGTTGGCGCGTTGCTGGAAGGGGCTAAAAACGAAGAAATTTTCGACGATCGTAACAACTATTATTCAGGGCTTAAACATCCCGGCATCGCGGAACAGCTTCGCGCCTACATTACGGACCGGTCGTTGAATGTTGTAGTCCGACGGATGGCGCTTGCTATTGCCAGGGAGTGCGTTGTGACGGAACTCTTTGATGAAGTGCTTTGGCTCACCGAAAATTCCGCCGATTGCGAGATGCTGGGAAGCGCAATCGGTCACACCCTCAGCGATATTGCCACTGATGCTACCGTATTGAGACTTGCGGGTATTGCTCGCGGTGAAGCTGCGATTGATCCGCAGGACGACTTGAAGGGATGTGCATTGCGAGCACTGCTGCGTTCGCGATGGACACTCACCGACGCGCTGCCCCATCTGACGCCTCCGAAGGAGCAGAACTATTTAGGCTCGTACGGGATGGTTCTTCAGTATGAGATTCCCTCGCGAATTCGACAGGCCGATCTCATCCCCGCTTTGGAGAAGATGCTGACATGGCCAGATTGCTTCAGCTACTTCAGTGCGTTTCGACAGATTGCGGACGCTGTTTTGGTCGAGTCTATGCAACATTTGGACGATGAGGCGATTTCGCAGTTGGCCGTGAAAGTATGGATAAAGAGCTCTCGCGATTATTCCTTTGCGAGGTCAGATCGTGATCGCTCCAAGCTAATTCAGCTTCTTCAGAACCACGAAACTCGTCTCACATTGGTCAAAACGCTACTTAACTCCGAAGAACTCACCAAGGGAGACGTGTGGAATTGCGTTTGCTGGCATGAGTACCATATCTTGGTCGCCGCGGATTTTCCGTGGCTCTTGACCGAAATCGAGAATGCTCCAGAGAGGGCCAAGACTATCTGGGCGGAAGCCATAGCCTATATGCTGCAATGGGAATGCGCAGCCAAGAATCTGGACTTGTTCCTAGAGAAACTTCAGACGGTGCCGGCGCTTCGCGAAAAGTTCCAGTGGGTCAGAGCTTGGGAGATCGACGAGCCAATGGCTAGAAAGTCAAAAGCCGACTGGCTCACGCATAGACGACGCGAGGAGAGATGGAAGAAGCAGGATCAGCTACCCGACCCACAAGTGCTGCTTGTTGACTATCTAGCGAAATCACATGCCGGCGATTACCGGTGGTGGGTCTCTATTTACGGGAATCTCTATTTGGAGCACCCTGGATCCCGCGATGCGAAAAAGGATTTCTTGGATATTACGACTTGGCCTGGGTGGTTGGCCGCAAGCGCGGATCAACAAGAAGAAATCCGACAAGCGGCGCGCCAATTCCTCTTAAGACACAGTGAGGACGGCAAACAACCCGGCAAAAGTTCGAACTATGCCAGCGCCGGGAATTGTGCGCTCTGGCTGCTCCGCGATGATATTCAAAAAGACCCCGAACTACTGCGGGCCGTCCGTCAGCAATGGATTCCCGTTCTCGTGGACGCATGGGCTAACGACATCGAGCAGCGCGAATGCATGGCTCAACTCGCTTACGAGGTAAATCCTCAGCGCACGAAAGAGTATTTGTCTGCAGTTGTCAGACACGAATCGGGAAGTGAAAGCGGACACTGTTTCGCTGTGCGAAATTTTCGCCGTTGCTGGGATCATACACTCAGTGAGCTTGTACTGGGATTTATCATCTCAGACACAATAAAACCTGCTGCCTGTGCCAGTTTGGTTGAGTTCCTTGTTGAGGTTGACGATGACGCTGCGTTGCAGTGTCTAACAGCTCTTTCTGGCGAGAAAATCGAGGATGAGTACAAGAATAATATCACCGTTGGAATCATCAGTGGCATTTTCTGTCACTCGTTGGCAAAGCATTGGACCGTAGTGTGGCCAATGCTCATTGCAGATCGCGAATTGGCAAAGAAAGTCATCTTGCGTTCAATGTTTCCGCATGGCTTTTCCCGTGAGCAGCCGCCGGCAACTCAACTCAGTGATCAGCAGATTGGGGAGTTGTACCGGTTAGTGGCGGCGGTATTTCCTCCCGAAAATGATCCCAAGATACCGGCGGGCGTGCATCAAGTTACTGCTGAAATGGAAGTGTCTCGGTTCAGGAATTCGATTCTGGGGGCGTTAGTGATGCGGGCGACTCCTGAAGCTTGCGCTGTCTTGCGTAGTCTAGCGAGAGACTTCCCCAAGCACGGTATCTGGATACGTTGGCAACTGCATGAAGCGCAGGAAATACGCAGGCGACGCACATGGATCCCACCCTCTTCGGTTGAAATAATCACAATGGCGAAGAAGGCAACGCTGAGGCGCGTGGAAACGGCTCACGACCTTGCGGAAGTGGTACTTGAATCGTTGAGGCGTCTGCAAGAGCGTCTGAATCACAGCCCAAACCCAATCGCAGATAGCTACTGGCGATTCTCCCGATCCGGTGCCCGCAGGGAGAAGTTTGAGCCGCTGCATGAAGAAGATATTGCGAGCCGGATTGCCAGTTGGTTGCAGGATGATCTTCAAGGGCGAGGGGCTGTTCTTATCGGTCGTGAAATCCAGCCGACTTGGAGTCAGAAGACTGACATTCAGGTGGCCGCGATCGCCACGAATGATCGATCAGCAAGACCTTTAACTGTCATTATCGAGGTCAAAGGCTGTTGGAATCGCCGCGTGCGGAAGGATTTGAAGGAACAGTTGGTTGAGCGGTACTTGGCACTGAACAAAGAGGCAGTTGGCATCTATCTGGTGGGATGGTTTGTCTCCGACCGGTGGAAGCGGAAGAAGCAGAGCTACCTGTCCAGCAAAACCTATGAAGATGCGCGCGCCGAAGTTCAAGGTCTCGCCGCCCCCTACAATGGTATAGATGCGCCCGAGTTTGTGACTGGTGTGTTGATCGACTTCCGGATCCCGAAGTGACCACGACATCTTTGTTGACGCTGCCGGCCTGCGGCTTCCACCGCTGGGGTTGCAATTGAAGTTGTATGGGTGTGTTTTCGGTTACATATTGGTGAGCGAAAACAGGTCGTAGTTGGTATGAATGTAGAAGTTGGATGGTGATTTTGACCAAGAATCTCGCACCGGTATGAAGGCGGTATGAATCAGTAAAAGATGCGCGAGGGTATTTCGAGTTCAGTACCCCTACCCGTCCCGGCACGTCACCGTTTACTGCAATACGCTTGTGCAATTGTTCAGTTGACTACGGGCAATTGTTAAAATAGTACTCTTGAGGGAGGGTTGTCCAAAGTTGGATGAACTCTTTTCGTTCAGGTGAAAAGAGCAAATTCTTGGTATAGTATTCGTGACTGCAAGTCGCTTTCGCGCAAGCCGGTGTGGCGCTTGCAGCGGGTTCAAATCCCGCCACCCCGACCATCGTGGAACCATGAACAGATACACACTCGCTGTCTTGTCGCTGCTGCTGCCGTGGATCGCGCAGGCCGATTGGAAAGAACTGGCGCGAAAACCCGATGACTGGTTTCGTTCCGCCGATGGACAGCGCGTCATTGCCAATGTCCTTTCGTGGCAGTCGCCCCAAGGCAGTTGGCCCAAGAATCTCGATACCGCCGCCGAACCGTTTACAGGCAATCCCCAAACACTCAAGGGCACCTTCGACAACGGCGCCACCACCGACGAACTCCGTTTCCTTGCCCGCGCCCATCGGGTAACCGGCGATGAGCGGTGTCGGGCCGCCTTCCTCAAGGGGTTCGATCACATCTTGCAAGCCCAGTACCCGACCGGCGGCTGGCCGCAGTTCTATCCGCCGGGCAAACAGTATCATCGCCACATCACTTTCAACGACGACGCCATGGTTCGTTTGCTCCGCTTTCTGCGCGACGCACAGCGGTTTGATCTCCTGGACGCCAGCCGCAAGCAGGCCGCCCAGCGCGCGTTCGATCGCGGGATCGCCTGCATCCTCAAATGCCAGATCATTGTCAACGGCACGCCGACGGTTTGGTGCGCCCAACACGATGAGGTCACGTTGGAACCGCGTCCTGGGCGCAAATACGAGCTTGTTTCCCTCAGCAGCGCCGAGAGCGTTGGTATCCTCCGTCTCCTGATGAGCCTGGACAATCCCAGTCCCGAAGTCGTTCGCGCCGTTGAAGCGGGCGTGGCGTGGTTGGAGAAGGTCAAGCTGACTGGAATCCGTCTGGAAAAGGTCAACGGTGACACGGTCGTCGTCAAAGCCCCCGGCGCTCCGCCGCTCTGGGCGCGGTTCTACGAAATCGGTACCAACCGCCCGTTCTTCTGCGGGCGCGACGGCGTGAAAAAATACGACATCGCCGAAATCGAAGCCGAACGCCGCAACGGCTACGCCTGGTACGGCACCTGGCCCGCCCGCCTCTTCACCGAATACGCCAGGTGGAAGGAACGCCTCTCCAAGTGAAATGCACCGGGATGGCGTTCGCCATTTTCGCGCTGGCCGTTTGTGGTCATGCCGCGGAGCCATCGTTGCCGTCGCTCATTCACACAGCCGTTGCCGGTGGGCAACGGCGCGTCGTTATTCCGCCGGGAGTGTATCGCACCGTGCCGCCGCCCGGTGAGAAGGTTCATCTCACGTTGAAGGGAGTACGCGACTTTGAGATTGTTGCCGACGGCGTGACGATGCTCTGCGCGCGACGGACGCGCGCCATCCTGATGGACGGCTGCGAGAACCTGCGCATCCGCGGTCTGACGGTGGACTACGATCCGGTGCCGTTCACACAGGGTCGCGTCGTCGCGGTCGCCGACGACAAAAGCTGGATTGATGTAAAACTCGACGAAGGGTACCCGCAACAACCGTTCTCGCGGATTGACGTTGTGGATCCGACGACCCGGTTTCGCAAACGCGGGATGCCGTTTCTTTGGGGCACAAAAGCGACGATGATTACCAACGGCGTCGTTCGAGTCGCGCTTGTCGGTATCGGCAATGCCGCCGCCGTGGGCGATCTTGCCTCGCTTTCCGCCGGACCGGACGCGGCGGGGATTCCGCACGGCATCACCCTCGAACGATGCTCCAACACCGTGTTGGAGCGCGTGACCGTTTACGCCGCGCCCGGGATGGGCATCCTCGAAGCCGGCGGCGAGGGTGGCACTCAAGTACTCGGCTGCCGCGTGGTGCCGGGGCCGACGCCGGCGGGCGCGACGGCGCCGCGTCTGTTGAGCAGTTCGTGGGACGCCATTCAGCACAAAGGCGTTCGACGCGGACCGCGCGTTGAGGGTTGCGAGGTGGAGAGCGCGGGCGACGACTCGTGGAGCACGTCCTCGGACGGGTTTGTCTTTCGCAACAACCGCATCCACAGCCCCGGTCGCGGCGCGCTTATCAAGGCGTCTGACGGTCTGATTGAAAGCAACCTCTTTGACAATGTCCACGCCGCCGTGGTTGTTTGCCCCGAAGTGGCGGGCGATGTCCCCGTTCATATCCGGCGTCTTGTCATCCGCGACAACGTCATCCGCCAGAGCGGCTGGTTTTGTCCCGCGCCATGGTCGTCACAAGCGGGTGCCGTCTCGATCACCGCGACGCTGAACCAATGGGCGCTGCGTCCGCCGGGCGCATTTGAGGACATCGTGATCGAGCGGAACGTATTCGACGGCATTCGCGGCGTGAACCTCGTCGTCAGCTCGGCCCGAAACGTCCGGATCGTAAGCAACGATTTTCGCAATGCCGGTTTGTCGGCGCCATCGAACACGGGCGCGGCATACGGGATTGACCAGCGGGCCGTCATCTGGGTGTCGGACTGCGAGGCGGTGACGTTGGAGGGCAACAATGCGCCGGCCATGTTTCGACGGCCCGGCTCGCGTTAGTCTCCGAGGGCGGCGACGGCGGTTTGTTGGAACACGCGGCGCATGTCGGAGGCGTCGGCGTTGGGGAGTTTGGCCCGTTGAATCAGCATCACAAAGATGGCGCCACGTTTCGGGTCCACCCAGCCTTGCGTGCCGTAGGCTCCGCCGTGACCGAAGGTGCCGGGCGAGAGCATGGCGGTTACGCCCTGCGGTTGTTTCACCACGCCCCAGCCAAGACCGAAACTCATACCGTCCACGAAACCGGTTTTGAGGTCGCCGGTTTGCGTGGTGGTCATTTGTTTGACGGCGGTTTCGGAGAGAAAACGGCGGTTACCGGCAACGCCGCCGTTGAGGATCATTTGGTAGAACCGGCATAAATCGCTGGCGGTCGAGAACAGGCCGCCGCCGGGAAATGGGGTGCGATGGCGGTCGCTGAGATCGCCTTTGACAAAATAGATGTTGGTTTCTTCCAGACCGCGACCACTGGAGGCGGGCGCATAGGATTTGGCCAGGCGGCGGACCTGGCGCGGGGTTGGCCAGAACGTGGTGTCTCTCATGCCCAACGGACGCAGCAGCCGCGCGTCGAGGAAATCGGCGAATGCCTGTCCGGAAACGACCTCGACAATCCGTCCGAGCACATTGATTCCGGCCGTGGAGTACGACCACCGGCTGCCCGGCTCGAACTGCAATGGACGCTGCGAGTATGCCATCACCAGTTCGGCCAGCGAACAATCGGGCCGCGGCGGCGGTATCTCGCCGAGGCCGGAGGTGTGGGTGAGCAGGTCGCGCAAGGTAATCGGACGCGCCGGATGTTTCAGGGTAAGGGTGTCCTTTCCCTTCTCGGCGATCATCCACTGGCCCTTGAATTCCGGCAGATATTTCTCGACGGGCTCCTCGATGGAAAGTTTGCCTTCGTCCTGCAACATCATCACGGCGGTGGCGGTGATCGGTTTGGTCATCGAGGCGATCCAGAACAGGTTGTCGGTCCGCATGGGCACGCGCTTCTCAAGATCGGCGTACCCGACGGCTTCGAGGCGAACAATTTTGTCGCGGCGCGCCACGAGCGTGACGGCGCCGGCAATGGCCCCGTCGTCCACAAATTGTTGGAGCGGTGACGCCGCGGCGGCGGACACAGCCCATAACAAGAGAAGAAACCACGCTTTCATGATGACCAGATTATCACAACCGCGGGCTTGAAGGCGACAGCGAAACGGGCTACAACGTCGCCATGAACCTTGATCGTCGCGAGTTTCTCCGGGTCACAGGAATCAGCACACTGGCTCTGCTGTCCACGCAATGGGATGTCATGGCGGGGCCGTTCACGCGGGAGGACTTCGACAAGCTCGTACCCGCCGACAAAAAACTTCATCCCGACTGGGTGAATTCGCTTTTCGCGCGCGGCACACCAGAAGTGTATCGGGGCGAGGAATTGAAGTGGCTCGGTCTGCCCATTGGCGGTCTCTGCGCAGGACAACTCTATCTTGGCGGCGATGGCCGGCTCTGGCACTGGGACCTTTTCAACCAACACATCGGCACCGGCGCGGGCCACTACGCCAACCCGATGACACCGGTTTCGCCCCTGAAACAGGAGTTCACTCTCTGCATTGGAAACAACACCCGTACCCTCGACAAAAACGGGTTCGCCGACATCCGTTTTCGCGGCGAATACCCGATCGGGCGGGTCGAGTACAAAGCCGACGATGTAACCGTCACACTCGAAGCGTTCTCGCCGTTCATCCCGCTCAATACCGACGATTCCAGCCTGCCCGCCACGGTCATGCAGTTTACCGTCAAAAATATCTCCCCTGCCCCCTTCGAGGCGATTCTGACCGGCTCGCTCGAAAACATCATCGCGCGCGCCGCGCCCTGCCAACGCCGCACCCGCGTCCTTCCCGGCAACGGATTCACCTTCCTCGAATGCTCGGCGGAAAAAATCACCGCCCCCGCCGCGCCACCGCGGCCGGACATTGTGTTCGAGGATTTCGAGGGCGGTTACGACAAATGGACTGTCGAAGGCACCGCCTTTGGCGAACGTCCCTCCCGCGGCACGGAGAAAGGCCAACAAAAAGTCAGCGGCTTCGAAGGCGGCGGCCTGGTCAACTCCTACCCCGGCACCGACAACGCGACCGGCAAACTCGTTTCCAAACCGTTCTCCATCGAGCGCCGCTACATCACCTTCTTGGTGGGCGGTGGCAGCCACAAAGGCAAAACCTGTCTGAACCTCATCGTGGACGGCAAAATCACACACACCGCCACCGGCAGGGACAACGAGCGGTTGGAGCCGGGCTTCTGGGATGTCTCCTCGCTGGCCGGCCGGCAAGCGCACATCGAGATTGTGGATGCCCAGACCGGGTCGTGGGGACACATCAACGTGGACCAGATCGTGTTCACCGACACGCCGCCACGCGGCGCGGCACTGGAACAACAACCGGACTTCGGCACGATGGGGCTGGCCCTGCTCGGCCCGACGGCCGACGTGGCGGACACCGACCCGATCGGGCGGATCGGACGCAAACTGTCACTGGCACCCGGCGGATCGGAAACCGTGACGTTTGTGTTGACCTGGCATTTCCCGAACCTGACGATGGCCAAACTGCCGGGCGGGCGTTTTTACGCGACAAAGTTTGCCTCGGCGTTGTCCGTCGCCAGGTATGTGGCTGACAACTTTGAGCGGCTCGCCTCGCAGACGCGGCTGTGGCGCGACACCTGGTACGACTCAACGTTGCCGTACTGGTTTCTGGATCGAACGTTTCTCAACACCTCGATTCTTGCCACGTCCACCTGTTATCGGTTTCACGATGGCCGTTTCTACGGCTGGGAAGGCGTCGGATGCTGTCCCGGCACCTGCGGACACGTCTGGCAATACGCTCATGCGGTCGCGCGGTTGTTCCCCGACCTGGAACGGGATGTGCGCGAGCGGGTGGATTTCGGGTTGGCGCTGAAACCGGACGGCGCCATCCTGTTTCGCGGCGAACACAACAACATTCCTGCCGTGGACGCGCAGGCGGGTACCGTATTGCGAGCGTTGCGCGAACACCAGATGTCGGCAAACGACGCGTTTCTGAAGCGGATTTGGCCCGGAGTGAAACGCGCAACCGAATGGCTGATCGCCAAGGATGCCGACGGCGACGGCATCATTGAAAGCAACCAACACAACACGCTCGACACCGACTGGTTCGGCCCCGTCGCCTGGCTCAGTGGGCTGTATCTGGCCGCGCTCGAAGCCGCCGCCGCGATGGCCGACGACATGGGCGATGCCGTTTTTGCCGGGCGCTGCCGTGAGATTTCAGCCCGCGGCCAGCGCAACCTCGTGGAGAAATTGTTCGATGGCGAGTATTTCATCAACAAACCGGACCCGAAACGGCCCGACACGATCAACTCCGGCAGCGGCTGCGAGATTGACCAGGTGCTGGGCCAGTCATGGGCGTGGCAGGTCGGCCTGCCGCGTGTGTTTCCGCAGAAGGAAACCCTGTCGGCGTTGCGCTCGTTGTGGCGGTACAACTTCACGCCCGATGTCGGTCCGTACCGCGAACGCTACAAACCCGGTCGCTGGTACGCAATGCCGGGCGAGGCCGGGCTGCTGATGTGCACGTTCCCGCGCAGCGACTGGGATTACGCGCAGGCCAAGGGCAAAGGCCCGGAATGGGCGGCGGGTTATTTCAACGAGTGCATGAACGGTTTCGAATACCAGGTGGCCGGACACATGATCTGGGAAGGAATGTTGCTGGAAGGACTGGCCATCACCCGCGCCGTGCATGACCGGTATCATCCTTTACGCCGCAACCCCTACAACGAAATCGAGTGCGGCGACCATTACGCCCGTTCCATGGCCAGTTACGGCGTGTACCTTGCCGCCTGCGGTTTTGAGTGTCACGGCCCCAAGGGACACATCGGATTTGCTCCGCGCCTGACGCCGGACAATTTCAAGGCGGCATTCACCTGCGCCGAAGGCTGGGGCAGCTTCCGCCAAACCTCTCAAATGGCCGAAATCGAGGTCAAATACGGCCATTTACGGGTGAAAACCATTGCTCTGGCGATACCGAAGGTGACACGGGTTCGCCTCAATGGACAACCGGTGGCTTTCCGCCAAACCACACACAACGGGCGATTGTTGATCACCCTGGAGACCGAGGCGACCGTCGCCGCCGGCCAAAAGCTGGAGTTGGAACGCTCATAAAACCGTCGGAGCGTCGGCGCGAACGTCAACGGGAAAACGGCAGTTTCGGGGAAGGATCAACGCGCGAGAACAGGGTTGGCCCAAATCCCCCAGTCACCCTGGTTGCCGTCACCGCCGTTTTCGGTAATCAGTTCGAGCCGTTTGACGCCAGCAACGTCAACGGAAACACGAGCGGTTGCGTCTCGTTTCAGAAGCTTGGAACGAAACCGCTCGCGTCCATCCGCTCTGACAACAAACACCACGGAACCGAAGCCGCCCGCCTGCAAACCGACCTCGGCAGTGAACGTCTTCCACCGGCCGCCAGGCTCAAACACGTATTGCGATGGCGCATGCGCGTAAAGCCCGTCGGTCACATAACGGCCACCGAGACAGAGGAACGGCAATTCGGGACCGACGGCGCGTGGGAAATGATTGCGCGCCGGTTTGGACCAACCAACCCGCGCTTCGGACCATTGCACACGACCGAGCGACACGGTGTTGGTTGTCACATCCGCCAGGGATGGCCAGGCGGGTTCCGGGCCGGCAATGTCGGCGAGCACAACGGCCCAGGGACGGACCATCGGCGAATTCGTGGCGGCAAGTGCGAGTTGACGGGTTTCCTGAAGACGACCGTCCGCCCAGGCGCGAAAGGCGTCGCGCAACGCCACGGGAATAACAAACGTGCTGGTGTCTGGCGTCCCATCGGCACTGACGCGGAACGGATAACGGAACCAACTGGTAGCGCCGTTGACATGGCAGACGACGAGCCGCAGCTCTGCGGTGCCCGGTTTCAATTCGCCCACGCGGACGGTGAAACGATCCGCGGCATCAAGTGGCGCTGTCCATGCCGTGGCGTCATAGTCGTCACCGCCTTCGGGGTCGTTGTAGGCGATCACGGCATACGGAGTGGGCGCGGCCACGACACGGCCGCTGATGTCGAGAAAACCGCCGCGCGCTTCCACCCGCAACTCTTCGAGCCGACAGCTTGACTCCAACTCAAGACCGCGCGCGGTGCCACTGAACATCGGATGCGACGCCAACCGCAGGGCGTCGGCCAGTGTCAGGAACGAGCCAGGGCCGTCGCCGCGGCGTTCTTCGCCGTAGGTGCGATTGCCGGATCCCATCAAGGATTTGCCGCGCGAGCGTTCCTCCTGTCGCTCCCGATTGTGTGCCAGACCGAGCGCATGCCCCAGTTCGTGCGCGGCGCCGCCGATGAAGATCGAATTGTAACGCCCGACCGAAATACGGTGATATTCCTCGTCATCGAGCATCGTGGTCTTGTCGTCAAGCCGCTGGGGATCGAGAATGGAAGCGTCGGTAAACCAACACCAACCGTGACGAAACGAGCCGCTGCCGTAGTAAGGGCCAATACCAGTGACCTTGCCGTCTTTTTCCGTGCGCACATGGCAAAAGCAAACCACAGTCTCCTTTCTGTCATCAATGCCAGCCGCCGCCAGCACAGGGCGGGCGTCCTGGCGGATTTCGTAGCCTTTGGCCGTGTCGCGGCCAAGGTAGTAGGCGGCCGGGTGTTTGCCTTTGACGAAATGCAGGTTCAACGCGCCCCGGTCATCCTGGTCAAGCTGGATGGTGCGCGGCCCAAAACCGTGGCGTTGCATTTCGCGGGCGTAAAACTCCTGCACGTCGCGCATCACGCGCCCCAGCCGTTCCCGACAGTCCGCCGGCGGCTCGCGGTCGGCCGGTGTGAAATAGACGAAATAGATTTTCCGCCGGGCGGACGCTTTCTCTTCGTTGGCAAATTTCTGCAGCCGCTCGATGGCGCCGCGCACTTCCGGGGCCGGTTCGGCGGCGAAACCGGTGGCCAACAGGAGTAGGCCGGTCAAAGAAAAAATATGTCGAACCATCAGAAACCTATCCTTTTGTGTTTGAAGGTTGCATTCCAGTCCACACGGCGTTCAGGATCGAAGAACCGTCAGGTTGTCCACCGCGTTTCACCATGTGATGACGAACAGTTCGTCGCGGGAAACACGCTGAACTTCTTCGAGCGTGTACCATTTTTCCCGGTGTTCGGGTCCCCAGGAATCGGAGGTGGCGATTTCCTTGGTGGCTTTGTTGTAGCCGATGATCATGCACATGTGAAAGTTTTCGTTGCGGTTGAGTTTGTAGGCGTTGGCGCGAAACGGTTTGAGGGCTTTCAACCAATCGTCGAGCGAAAGGTTGTCCATGCGGTTGGGAGGGCGCCCGGTTCCCTCGAAGGGGCCGACCGAGCACATGGTCCACATTAGCGGCAGGCCCTGGTCAATGTATTTTTCCAGCATCGGCAGGTTGGGCGCGCCCTTGAAGGAGACAAGCTGGCGGCGATTGCGGGCGACGGCGGGTTGGACGGCGGTGACCATGGCGCGTGTGAATGTGCCGCTACCGGCGCGAGTGTCGGCGGCATTGGCGAGGGCATATTCGTCCACGGGAATGCCCATGTACTGAAGGTAACGCGACCAGGTGGCGGGGACGCAGTAGCCTTTTCGTCCCTGGTCCACCATCGGAATGCCGGTGACGACCACGTCGCCGTTGGGACGACGTTGAACGCGGTCTTTGAGTTCTTTTTTCAGGTCGGCGTCACTGATTCGTTCGGCGCGTGCTCCGGCCTGGGCCGGCGGAACGATTCGCAGGGAGAGCGACTCGCGGGGTTGTTCCGACAACAAGATGGCGTGGTCGCGCCATTGCCATTGTTTGACAATCTCGCTGACGGCCCCGCCTTCGCCGAAACGCTGGTTTTTGGACGCTCCCAGCAACGCGGTGAGGTTCTTTTCCAGCGTTGCGGCATCGCGCTGAATGCGTTGGGGAAACAGGCTGAGCGCTTTTTCGTATGCCAACAACGCCTTGTTATAGTCGGTCGAGTTTTTGAAATGTTTGTGTTCGGGTTTCAGGCCGACGGAATCGCCCTTGTTGGCGTACACGATCATGATGGAATCCACTTTTCCGCCGCGGGCGGAAACGCGAAGTGACTCGATGGGGGCGCCCAGGATTTCCTGGTGGGTACGCGCGAGATAGGAAGCCTTGTCGCCGGCCGCCGATTCGGGACGGCAACCGAGACGGGAGGCGACGACCGCGGCCTGTTCGTCCCAGAGGCATTCCGTTGTCCAGAGAGGGACGCCGAACAACTGGTTGATCTGCTGTATCGTCGGCTCGGTGCCGCCGGTTGTTGCGGCCAACACGAGGGAAAAAATTCCAATGAAATTCATGCCGGTACCATACAGGCAGCGAGAGGCGGAAAGCAAATCCAATGAGGTTTTCGCCGTTGACACCGATGAAGGATTCGGGAATTTGATAGGATTGCGTGGAAGATGAAACACACGGTTACAAGAAGCGTTGTCGTCTTTCGGAGTCGGTGATGGACGTCTCCGCTCCCCATCGCCAGCCCGATGCCTGGCAACGCTACCTTCATGGATACTGGCTGTATGCAAGCCAGCTCCGGCGTTCCCAGTGGCGCTCCGAAGACGAGATTCGCGCGCGGCAATTGCAGAAGCTCCGCAGCCTGCTCCGGGAGGCGAGCACACATGTCCCCTACTACCGCGCGTTGTTCCAGAAATTGGGTGCCACCCCTGACGATTTTCGTGAGTTATCCGACCTCGCTCGTCTGCCAGTACTGGAAAAGCAAACTGTCCGGGACCGCTTCAACGAATTCATCAATCCTCGCTACAACCCCCGTCGCGTCTATGAAGACCACACCAGCGGCTCGACAGGACAGCCACTGCGTTTCCTGCTGACCTTTGAACAGAAGGCGTACGAGATGGCGTACAGTATCCGATTCTACCGCTGGGCCGGCTACCGCACAGGGGCACGCATTGCGGCCTTTCGCAGTTACATCCCCCCCACCAAGGACGCCCCCCTCTGGAAATACGATGCAAGTCAGCGGACGCTGTTCTTTAGTGTTTACGATATGACCCCGGCCAACCTGAGGGCCTATGCCAAGGAGTTCAACCGTTTTCGACCGTCCTTTGTTCGCGGATATCCGTCTTCGATATACATTTTCGCACAGTTCGCTCTCAGTGAGGGCATCTCCGTTCATGCGCCGCGTGCCGTACTGACCTCCAGCGAAACACTCTCCCTTGAAATGCGTACCGTGATCGAGCGCTCGCTCCAGTGTCCCGTGTACGACTGGTGGGGCAGCAACGAACGAATCGCCACCGCCTGCCAGTGCGAACAACGCGGCATCTACCACATCAACGCCGAGGGAGGCTACCTTGAATTCCTGCCCCAAAAGGGTGCTGACCCCATCCGCCAGATCGTCGGCACCGGCCTCATCAACCAAGCCATGCCGTTGATCCGTTACAACCTCGGAGACCTCGCCGTTCCCGCCGCCAGCCCGTGTCCCTGTGGACGAGGCCTGCCAGGCATCGAACGAATCCTTGGCCGCGTCAACGACCTCATCATCACCGGCGAAGAGAAATTCATCACGCCCGTCCGTTTCTTTACGCTGTTCGAGACGTACGACATGATTCGCCAGTTTCAAGTCGTGCAAACCGCACCCGACGCCGTTACAGTCCGCTTGGTGCCGTCGCGTGAACTTACCAAAGACGACCTGGAGGGGCTGCACAAGAAATTGGCCCGTTTCCTCGGTGAACGCGTCGTCATCGAATTCGAGATGGTTGATGAAATCAAACCGGAACCGAGCGGCAAGATCCGCAATATCATTTCACTGGTGAAACACTGAACAGCGCGATGTTTTCATGAGCGGAACTCCGAATCCAAACACGAACTTGGGCCTGCGGCCCTGCCAGATATGCCAGCAACCCGCCCGACGTCTGTTCACGAAACGCGGCTACGGCGTCTGGGCCTGCCGACAGTGCGGATTTCTTTGCATGGTTGCGGAAACAAACACGGCGTCTCCGGTTGATTGCAGCAAGCTTTACGGTGAGTCCTATTACGGCGGCGGCGAAATGACGGCGGATACCATCGCGCGGTATAATCTCGCGCACATACTCGAAGACAAACTTCCGCAATCCCAGGCCGCTGTGCGGTTGATCCAGCGATTCAAGACTGGCGGGCGCTTGTTGGATATCGGTTGTTCTGCTGGTGTGTTTGTGAAAGCGGCTGGCGACGGAGGTTTTCACGCCTGTGGCATTGATGTGTCCGCGGTGGCAGTACAGTTCGCCCGTGAACAACTGGGCGTGGATGTTCAACGGACGACCTTGGAGGACGCGCAGTTTGGCGGCCAACGCTTTGAGGTGATTACGTTGTGAGACTGCTGGAACATTTCGAGGACACGCGCAAAGCGATGCGGATCGTGGATGGGTTGCTGGCCTCCGGTGGCATCGTGGCCCTCCGAACCCCGAATGCACATTGTTTGCGCACCATGTTATGCGGGTTTCATTCTTGGAACATGATTTCGCCTCCCGAACACTATCGCCTGTTCACGCGCCAGAGCCTGAAATTTTTTTTGCGCCAGTGTGGTTATCGAGTTATTCATCTGGCTACAGTCCACTCCGACTGGATTTATTATCGCCGCATATCACGGCTACTGCAGCTACCCTTCCATCTCTCAGGTGCGCTCGGATTGGGCGGCGATCTGGTGGCAGTTGCAGAACGCAATTCATGAACTCATACACCTCCCACTGTTTGGTTTTGTTATGATCCGCGCCGACTTCCATTGCCACACACGGTACTCGCACGATTGTTTTGCCTCCGTTGCGGAAGTGATGGAAACAGCAAAGCGACGCGAACTCACGCACTTGGCCATCACGGACCATAATGCGATTGAAGGCGCGCTGCGTGCCCGCGATCAAGCGCGTGGTCTCGAGATTATTATCGGTTGCGAAATCTCGCTCGCTGGCGGGGCTCACCTGATCGGCCTGTTTCTGGAACGTCTCCCTTCCGCGGAAACCATGCCGGAAATCATGGCCGACATTCACGCGCAGGGGGGATTGGTGTATGTTCCACACCCGTTTCACCCACGCGCCGGCCTGCTTGGTCTTGCCGCTTCGTTGGACGGCGCCGATGCCCTTGAGGTGTGCAGCGGTTATGAACCGCCGGCCAATAACGAACGCGCCGCGCAATTTGCCCGACAACAGGGCATGGCGATGTTGGCCGGCAGCGATGCCCACTACGGCGTGGATGTGGGCCGCGCCTGTGTCGAGTTTCCTGACGTAAACGGCACGTTGACCCTAGAAATCTTGCGCCGAGCGCCCCGTCGGTTGTATGCTCCCTCCCAGGATTTGGCCGGGCTGCATGCCCGTGATGCCGCTGTGCGTGCCCATACATTGCCGAGAGTACGACGGCTGGTTCCGTCCTCTGTCCGTCGCTGTGCGAGATGGGCCAACTGGGTATGGTTTCGACGGCGCATCGCAAAGGGTTGTGGAGCACCAGTGCGAAAGGAATTTGTGTCATGAGCGAGTTCGATATCCGACAGATGACGCCACCGCACATCGCAGCGGTGAGCGGCTATCATCCCATCCCGCCCGTGACGTTTGCCCCCGGGGTGTTGAAAATGGACCTCAACGAGTCCATGATCCCGCCGTCACCGCGTGTGACGGAGGCGTTGCATGCAGCGTTGAGAGGCGAAACGGTGTTGAACTGGTATCCCGAACCGACTTGTACGGCGTTGCGCACCGCCATCGGTCGTCATCTGTCCGTGCCGGCCGGGAACGTGCTGGTGACCAACGGTTCGAATCAGGCCATGGAACTGGTCGCGCGGGCATTATTGATGAAGAACGATCCCGTGCTGATCGTCTCGCCCGTCTATAGCGTCTTCAAGATCGAATGCCAGATCCAACAGGCGCAAATCACGGAGTTCTTCTTCCAAGACCCGTTTGAGCCGTCATTCGATGAGTTGCTCGCCCGTGCCAACGGCTTCAAGGCGATTTTTCTCGCCAACCCGAACAACCCCACCGGTGTCGGCTACACTCGCGAGCAGATCGTCGCTCTGCTGGAGCGTTGTCCCAACACGTTCCTCATTCTCGATGAGGCATACGCGGAATTCCACGATGCCCCCTGCGCCGATCTCGTTGTGCGTTTCCCGAATCTGCTGGTGTTGCGCTCCTTCTCAAAGGCGTGGTCGCTTGCCGGGCTGCGCTGCGGCTACATCGTTGCCCAGTCACCACTGCTGGAAATGATTACACACGTGTTCCCGCCCTGGTCCGTCAACACCCTGACACAGGTCGCCGCCGAGGCCGCCGTTACTGACACAGCCTACATGCAACAGATGGTGGCGGAGTGCCACGCTGCCAAGCGATTGCTCGTGGATGGCCTGAGGCGCCTGGGATTCAACGCGCGCAATACCCAGGCGAATTTCATCCTCTGGCAGGTGAGTGACCCCGCCGGTGTTGTCGCCCGACTGGCTCAACGCCAGGTGTTTGTCAGCAACAAGGATTCCGTGCCGCAAATGAAGGGCTTCGTGCGTGTCGCCATCGGTACCCGTGAACACGCCCGCCGTTTCCTCAAACTCGTGGAAGAATTTGAAGTTCCCGCGGGTGCCAAATGAAACAACTGGTGCAAGATTTCAAGACGGGTGAAATCAAACTCGTCGAGGTGCCGCCGCCCGCTATCGCGCCCGGTTGCGTGCGGGCGCGCAACGCCTTCTCGCTGGTCAGCGCCGGCACCGAACGTTCCACCGTCGAGATGGCCCAGGCATCGCTGCTCGGCAAGGCCCGCAAACGCCCCGACCTCGTCAAACAGGCACTCGACACCGTCAAACGCGAGGGGATCGCCGCCACTTTCCGAAAAATTCAATCCCGCCTCGCCCGGTGGAAACCGCTCGGTTACTCCACCGCCGGCACGGTCATCGAGGTCGGCGAAGGCGTCACGGATTTTGCCGTCGGCGACCCGGTGGCCTGCGCCGGGCAGGATTACGCCAGTCACGCCGAGGTGGTTTGCGTGCCGCAAAACCTTTGCGCGAAGATTCCCGAAGGGGTCCCTCTCGAACACGCCGCGTTCACCACGCTCGGCGCCATCGCGTTGCAGGGGGTTCGCCAGGCGGATGTGCGGCTCGGTGAAACGGTGGCCGTCATCGGGTTGGGACTGATCGGCCAGCTCACCGTTCAATTGTTGAAAGCAGCCGGTTGTTCCGTGCTTGGGTTGGACATCAACCCGGCTGCTGTCGAACTCGCCCGCCGCTGCGGCGCCGACGATCTGCCGCCGGAGCCGATTTACGACGCGGTGATCATCGCCGCCGCCACCGATAGTCCCGAACCGATCCGACTGGCGGCCACGCTCTGCCGCGACCGCGCCCGCGTGGTCATGGTCGGCGTGACCGGCATGGAGGTGCCGCGCGAGTTGTTTTTCCGCAAGGAACTCTCGTTGGTTCTCTCTCGCAGCTACGGACCGGGCCGTTACGATCCGCTTTACGAGGAAAAAGGCGTGGACTATCCCATCGGTTACGTCCGCTGGACCGAACAACGCAACATGGCGGCGTTCCTCCAGTTGCTCGCCGCCAAACGGCTCGATCTGGGGCCGCTGATCACCCACCGTTTCCCGATTGCCGACGCCCCGAAAGCCTACGACCTCATCACTGGCAAAACCGGCGAGCGATCTGTCGGCGTGTTGCTGCAATATCCCCACCGCGAGAGCGGCCCCGTCGCCACGACGGTCGGGGCGCCGAGGCCCCTCCCCCATTCACAAGACGCGATCACGCTCGGCGTTATCGGAGCGGGCAACTACGCGCAGGGCGTGCTCCTGCCGCTGTTTCGGGCCGGTAAAGAGGTTGTCTTCCACACCGTCTGCACCGCCACTGGCGTGAACGCGGAGAAGGCGCGCGAGAAGTTCGGGTTTCAAGCCGCCACGACCGACTGGCGGGCGGTCGTGGCCGACAAAACCATCAACACGCTCCTGGTCGCCACGCGCCATCACCTGCACGCGCCGATTGTCTGCGCCGCCCTGCGCGCCGGCAAAACGGTGTTTTGCGAGAAACCGCTCTGCCTGCGTCCGGAGGAACTCAACGAGATTCTCCAGAGCGGCAGCGACCGGTTGATGGTCGGATTCAATCGCCGGTTCGCGCCGTTTGCGGCGTCGGTACGCGCCCTGGCCGGGCCGAAGCTCATCCGTTACCGGGTCAGCGCGTCGCCACTGCCGAAGGAACACTGGCTCAACGATCCCGATGTGGGCGGCGGACGCATCCTCGGTGAGGTCTGTCATTTTGTGGATTTTCTCCAGTTTGCCGCCGGGGCGCGGCCCCGGACGCTTTTCGCGCAGGGGTTTGGCGCTGAAAATGTCCAGGTGTCGGTTCGGTTTGCCGACGGCTCGCTGGGCGCGGTGGATTACTTCACGGTGGGCGACCCGGTGCTGGGCAAGGAACACATCGAGGCGTTTGGCGGCAAACAACACGTGATGGTGGATGATTTCCGCGACAAGGGCCAGGCTGAGGAGATTCGTCGGTTCATTGAGGCGGTCAAAACCGGCGGGCCGATGCCGATTCCGCTGGAGGAGATCGTCCTGAGCACGCGGATGACGTTTGCCATCCTTGAATCCATGCGTACCGGGCGGGCGGTCGAACTGTAGCCCCCATGAGCATGTTATTGGCGCGGATGAAGCGGCTCCATGAGAACGTCTGACCTGCGATTGATATGGCAGCGGTTGCACGAGTACTGCGCCGCGCGCCAGTGGCGCGGGATGGATCCCTACGATGGTCTGGTTTCGCCGCTGGCGCGATTTCTTCCCGGTCAACGGGCGCGGCAGGCATGGACGCAATTGCATCGGCGTTGTCCGGTCAATCTTCGTCCGTTGTGCGGGATCCGTCCGCAACTGAACTCGATGGCGGTGGCGCTTTTCGCCATGGGCAGCGGCGACCCGAAACTGCGCGAACTGCTGTGGTCGTTGCGCAACCCTGATGGCGGATGGGGGTATCCGTTCCCGTGGCAGTCGCGGGCATTTTATGCGCCCGCCAACACGTCCAATTTGATTTGCACGGCGCTGGCCGCCCGGGCGCTCGGTTGCGACGTGCGGGAATTTGTGGAGAAACACCTGTTGCGGGACGGTTGGATCAGTTACATTCCCGGCAGCGACACGCAGGTCCACAACATCAACATGATGGGCGCGGCGTTGATCGGGCGAAAAGACTGCATGGAATGGTCCGTCAAACGACAGCGTCCCGACGGCTCGTGGTGGTACGGCGAAGCGGAAAACCAGCATTGGATTGACAACCACCATACCGGCTACAATCTCGTGGCGTTACGCGAGTCCGGCTGGTTCCCGGAGGCGGCTCGGCGCGGGTTTGAGTACTGGGACAGGACCTTCTGGACACCGGAGTTCGCGCCACGCTACTACCATGACCGGACTTATCCGATCGACACGCAATGCTGCGCCCAGGGCATTCTGACCTATCTCGCGTTCGGAGAGCGTGCCAAGGCCAACGCCGTGGCGCGCTGGGCCGTCGAGAATCTCTGGGATAACCGGGGTTTCTTCTGGTATCAACGCACCCGATGGTTTACCAATCGTCTCTGTTACATGCGCTGGACACAAGCGTGGATGTACTACGCGCTGGCGCAACTGATCAAAGCCAATGAATCCGCTCCCTGAACCGGGTCGCAAAATCCGCATCGTCAACGTCGTCGGTGCCCGCCCCAACTTCATGAAAATGGCGCCGTTGATGATGGAATACCGCAAACATCCCGACCGTTTTGATCCGCTGCTCGTCCACACCGGCCAGCATTACGACACCAACATGTCGAAACTGTTCTTCGAGCAGCTTCATCTTCCCGAACCGGATGTCTATCTGGGCATCGGCTCCGGCTCGCACGCCGAACAGACCGCCCGGGTGATGGTCGAGATGGAACAACACCTGCTCGCCACCCGTCCTGACCTCGTTGTCGTGGTCGGCGACGTCAATTCCACCCTGGCCGCCACGTTGGTGGCTGCCAAACTCTGCATCCCCGTGGCGCATGTCGAGGCCGGCCTGCGCAGCGGCGACCGCACCATGCCGGAGGAAATCAACCGCCTCGTCACCGACGCGCTGGCGGATTATTGTTTCACCACCAGCGCCGACGCCGACGAGAACCTGCGGCGCGAAGGGGTTCCCGACAGCAAGATTTTCCTGGTCGGCAATGTGATGATTGACACCCTGCTGCGTCTCAAGGACGAAGCGATGAAATCCCCCATCCGTCCCGCCGGACCGTACGGTTTCGTCACGCTGCACCGTCCCAGCAACGTGGATTCCAGGGAAAAACTGGCGGAGATTTTGTCGGCGCTGGACGCGCTGGAGTTGCCGCTGATTTTCCCGGTCCATCCGCGGACCCGCGCACGGATGAAGGAATTCGGATTGACCACCAAAATGAAAATGATCGAGCCGGTCGGTTACCTCGACGCGCTTTGTCTGCTGGCCGGAGCAACGATCGTCCTGACCGATTCCGGCGGCGTACAGGAGGAAACCACCGTCCTCGGCGTGCCCTGCCTGACCCTACGCGAAAACACCGAGCGCCCCATCACCGTCACCGAGGGCACCAACACGCTGGTCGGCACCCGAAAAGAAACTATCCTTGCCGAGGCCCGCAACGTGCTGGCCGGACGGGGCAAAAAAGGTCGCGTACCGCGGTTGTGGGACGGCAACGCCGCGCAACGCATTGTCCAGGTACTACTGGAGCACCCGCCCAAACGGGGTTAGCCCTGCCCGTAGTAGGCGCGCGGGCCGTGTTTGCGGAGGAAATGCTTTTCCAACAACGCCCGCGGCATGGCGGAGACACGCGGCGCAATGCGCAATGTCTCACTGGCCAGCCGCGCCAGATACTCCAGAATCACCGCCTGATGCACCGCGTCGGCGGCATCCCTTCCCCACGCAAACGGGCCGTGGCTGGCCACAATGACGCCGGGAAAATGTCCGGGATCGAGTTTCTTGAACCGCTCCACGATGACATGGCCGGTGTTCTCCTCGTAGGCGGACCGGATTTCCTTTGGCCGCATCGGACGCGTACAGGGAATCGGACCATGGAAATAATCGGCGTGAGTGGTGCCCAGCGCCGGGATGTCGCGTCGGGCCTGCGCCCACGCGGTGGCATACAGACTGTGTGTGTGAACGATACCGCCAATCTGAGGGAAAGCACGGTACAAAACCAGATGCGTCGGCGTGTCCGAACTCGGACGAAGCCCGCCTTCTACGACCTGACCGCTATCGAGCGACACAACTACCATCTGTTCGGGTTTCATCGCGTCGTAGGCGACACCGGAGGGCTTGATAACGACATGGCCGCTGGCACGGTCAATGCCGCTGACATTGCCAAAGGTCTGGATGACAAGTCCCTCGCGGACCAGCGCAAGGTTTGCCTCGCAGACCTGACGTTTGAGCGCGTCGAGCATCATTTCCTCGCTTGGTTGCGGATTTCGATCAACTTCTTCATCACATCATGGAGGTTGCCCTGCCACTGGGTCGTACCAAAGGCATCGTGCAATTTGCGATACAGCGGGTAAAGCTCCCGATACACGGCATGCGCCTTCGGATTCGGCTTGAAGATTTTCGGTTTCACCCCGGTCATGGCTCGCTGGGCGTCGGCGTAGCTCTTGTGCGCGCCGGCCACCACGGCACCGGCAATGGCCGCACCGAGAGCGCAGGTCTGCGCCGAACGCGAAACCTTCATCGGACGGCCGGTGACATCCGCGTAAATCTGCATGACCAGCGGGTTCTTTTCCGCGATACCGCCGCAGTTGATGATCTGTTCGACGCGCACACCGTATTCCTCAAAACGATTGATAATCGTGAGCGCGCCAAACGCGGTCGCCTCGATGAGCGCCCGGTAGATTTCGCCGGGCGTGGTGTAGAGCGTCTGGCCGACCAACAAACCGGTCAACCGCTGGTCCACGAGGATCGTGCGATTGCCGTTGTTCCAGTCCAGCGCCAACAGGCCGCTCTCACCGGGCCGGAGCCGGGCGGCGGCCGCGGTGAGGTCCGCGTGACTGCCCGCTTTGATGTAGTTGACGAACCAGTTGAAAATGTCGCCGACAGCCGACTGGCCGGCTTCCAGCCCGTAGTAGCCGGGGAGGATGCTGCCCTTGACAATGCCGCAGAGACCGGGAATGTCCGCGAGGTTCTGGCCGTCGGGCACCACCATCATGTCGCAGGTGCTGGTGCCGATGATCTTCACCAGCGTGCCGGGCGCAATACCGCAACCGACGCCGCCCAGATGAGCATCAAACGCGCCCACAGCGACCGGAATGCCCGCGGGCAATCCCGTGCGTTTGGCCCACTCTGCCGTCAACGTGCCGACCGCCCGGTCAATCGTATGCGCTTTCGGGCGGAGCCGCGCGCGGAGCGCGCCCAGTTTGGGGTCGAGCGCGCCGAGAAACTCGGCGTCGGGATAACCGCCCCAATCGTCGTTGTACATGGCTTTGTGCCCGGCGGCGCAAATGCCCACGGTGAGTTTGTCGGGCGCCTCGGTGCCGGTGAGCACGGCGGGAATCCAGTCGGCGCATTCGACCCAGGTGTGGGCAGCATGGAACACTTCGGGGGCGGTGCGCAGACAATGAAGGATTTTGCTGAAAAACCATTCGCTGGAGTAGGTGCCACCGCACTTGGCCAGATAGTGTGGCCGCATTTGTCGGGCGAGGGCGGTGATCTCAGCGGCTTCCGCGACGGCCGTGTGGTCTTTCCACAACCACGCCATGGCGGCAAGGTTCTTGGCGAATCGTTTCTGGAAAGCGAGCGGACGGCCATCGGCGTCCACGGGAATCGGGGTGCTGCCGGTGGTGTCCACGCCGATGCCGATGATCTGCCACGGCTTGATTTTCGCCTGTCGCAACGCCTTGCGGATGGTGATCTCGGCGCCCGTCAGATAGTCGGCGGGATGTTGGCGGGCGAGATTGGGATCGCGAGCGAGGATCACGCCGTGGGTGCCGTGGGAATACTCCCAGACGGCAGTGGCGATTTCGCGTCCGTTGCGCACGTCCACAATGAGACAACGAACCGTGTTGGTTCCGTAATCCAAACCGATGGTATAAGTGGCGTTCATGCGGCAGATGCTAACGAAACCGGGTCGTTTCGGAAAGTCCAAACCGTCGCCTTGTGCTATGTTGCCGACATGACCCTCGTTTGGTTCCGACTCGATTTGCGGTTGACCGACAACCCGGCCCTGGCCGCCGCCGTGGCGCGCGGTCCGGTCGTGCCCGTTTTCATTTGGGCGCCCGAAGAAGAGGGCGACTGGCCGCCCGGCGCGGCCAGCCGCTGGTGGCTGCATCACTCGCTGCGCGCGCTCGACGCCTCGTTGCGCGAACGCGGGTCGCGCCTTCTTGTTCGCCGCGGACCGTCGCTGGAAGCGTTGCGCGCGCTGGCGGACGAAACCGGCGCGGAAGCAGTCTTCTGGAATCGCCGTTACGAACCGGCGTTGCGCGAGCGCGACGCCACGGTTCAACAGGGATTGCTGGCCGACGGGTTGCGCGTCGAGACGTTCAATTCCGCGCTCCTGTTTGAGCCGTGGGAGATCAAAAACAAAAACGGCGAGCCCTACCGCGTGTTCACGCCCTTCTACAACGCCTGCCGCGCCACCGCCATCGGCCAGCCGGAGGACGCGCCCGCGCGATGGACGGCGCCCCGTCGCTGGCCGCGCACCGTCGCGCTTGATCTGGCGCCAACCGGAAACTGGACCGCAGGATTGCGCGCCGCGTGGCAACCGGGCGAAGCGGGCGCACAACAGCAACTGGCGCGGTTTGCGCGGCGGGCGGTGGTTTACCGCACGCAACGGGACCGACCCGACATGACAGGCACCTCGCGTCTGTCGCCGCACCTGCATTTTGGCGAGGTGTCGCCCCGGAGCGTCTGGCAGGCGATTACGGAAGAAAGTTTTCGCCGCCAGTTGATCTGGCGGGAGTTCGCGCATCATCTGTTGTGGCATCATCCCCGCACCGCGCAGGAACCGTTGCGTCCGGAATTCGCGCGGATCCCGTGGCGGCACGACCCGCAGGGGCTGCGGGCCTGGCAACGCGGACAAACCGGTTTCGCGCTGGTGGATGCTGGGATGCGGGAGTTGTGGGCCACCGGTTGGATGCACAACCGGGCGCGAATGGTGGCTGGCTCATTTCTGGTGAAGGATTTGCTGTTGCCGTGGCAGGAGGGCGCGCGATGGTTTTGGGACACGCTGGTGGACGCCGATCTCGCCAACAACACCCTCGGATGGCAATGGATCGCCGGTTGCGGCGCGGACGCCGCCCCGTTTTTCCGCATCTTCAATCCGCAAACACAGGCCGACCGCTTCGACCCGCGCGGCGAATACGCCCGGCGCTGGGACGCTCCCGCGGCGGTTCCCCGACTCGATCACGACGCCGCGCGCCAACGCGCCCTGGCCGCTTTCAGGGCTGCGCGAGAATCCAGTCGGCAGCCTCGTTGATATCGCGGGCCACGTGATCGGGCGTGACCTTGCCCTCGGCAAGCGTCTGCGACCCGCTGCCGGTGAGCACCAACACGGTCCGGGTGCCGGCGTTGCGTCCGGCCTGGATGTCGCTGGCCCGGTCTCCCACCATGTAACAGCGCGCCAGATCCAACCCGAACTCGGCGGCAGCATCCCGAAGCGATTTCGGACTGGGCTTGCGACAGGCGCAGTTGTCGTCGGGATGATGCGGACAAACATAGTAGCGATCAATCCGAACACCGTGTCGGGCAAACTGCTCGTCAAGATGAGCATGGACAATGTTGACATGCTCATGCGTGAAAAATCCGCGTCCCACTCCGGATTGGTTGGTCACCACCAACAGCTTGAACCCGGCGGCCTGGAGCCGTTTCAACGCCGTATAAGCGGCCGGAATAATGATGACACGCTCCAATTCGCCCACATAATTGCTGTCCTCCATCAGGACACCGTCCCGGTCAAGAAACACGGCCTGGTTGGTTGACACGCTCTTGTTCATACGCGGGGGGATTCTATGCAGAAATCCCACCACCGCAAGGGGAACTTCGGACACCCCAAATCTCGGAACCTCCTCATTCTGACTTGTCGCCCCCGCGTGGCGTCGCATACACTGCGCCCACACAAACGACAACACAAAGGACGGGATTACGAAGGACGGGATTATGAGAATCAATGGATGGGCGTACGGCTGGGTTTTGGGTGTGCTGTTGGCGGGGCTTTCGACGGAAACATTGGCGCAATTCTACGCGCCGGACACGGATTACCACGATTTGGTGCAACGGCAATTTGTTGTGGAACTGGCGCGGGTGCTGGCATGGCGCGAAAACCGCGCCGGCGGCAAAATCGCCGAAATCACCTACGAGATCGCCAGCGACTCCCACCGGGTAACAACGTGGAAACTGAAGTGGCTGGACGCGCAGGGCCGAACGGTGCGGGAAATGACCGTGCAGTACCCGGAAACGCAGTTGACCGCCGGGGCGCAATTCTACCGGGCCGTGTACCGGCAATTGGCGCCCAGGCCGCCGGTCGGGCCACTCTCGGAAACGGACCTCTTGCGCGGTTACTGGGAGGGAGCGGAACGCACCGGACTGTCGCGCACGGAAAGCCTGCAGGCGGCCTTTGCGCTTGCGAAAATCCCGGAACCGAAGGCCGCGCCGCAACTCGCCGGGCTGCTGGCGCACGCGGCGTTGCCCAGCCTGGCAGGCACGACGATGCTGGATGCGGTGTTGCTGGCGCGCGCCGCCGCGTGGTTGTGCGTGGCGGAGTCGGCGGTGCAAAACCGCACCGCCGCCAGTGAGGGGTTGTGGACGCCGATCCTGTTTCTGGCGGCGCGCGAAAATGCCGCCGCGGAAGTGTGGAAGAAATCCGCCATGGCCGCCCATGTCGCGGCTCGCGGTAGCGAGGCGGTGGCGTGGTGGGATTTTCTGCTGCGGCGACCGCGCAGCGAGGAGGTGTTTGTCCGCGTGGCGGAACATCGTCGGTGGGCGATGCCGTTATTGGTGTACTACGGTCGGTTGTTTCGGTACGAGGCCATGGTGGCCCGCGTGATCGAACCGTTATTCGACGACGAGTCGCAACCGTTGGCCCGTCTCTATGACTACGCGCCGCTTTTTGCTCTCGAAGCGGGCGTCGGCGGCGGTCGAATCATGGAAGGACGCTGGCCGTCTCTGGCCCGGCAAGCCTGGATCGAATGTCTGCGGGATTTTCAACCCGAACCGCAGGATTACACCGGTTATCTGCCGGTGCTGCAAAAAATCCCGCGCGAGGCCGCGCCAACCGCGGAAACCGAGCAGCAAGAGGAACGGCTGGACGCCAGTGTGTCGGGATTTGCGGAGGCGGCGCCGTTGATTGATCTGGGATTCCGCGAGGGCACGGGCAAGTTGATCCCGGTTGGTATCGTGACGGCGCGCGATCTGTTGAACTACGGATGGGAGATGACGGGAGCGCAGTTGAGCGCGCGCTGGTATCTGGTGGCCCGGATGTGGGGTGTGCCCGAACGAGCCGATTCGATTGCCAGGACAGTCATGCCGCGCGTCGCGGGGCTGGAGTTTTGTTTCTGCTGGGACCCGTGGAATTACATTGGCAAGGATCCGGACAACTGGAAACTCGCCCGCGCCAAGCTTCAGGACTGGACACGGCTCCAATTCCTCGATTGCGCCAGCGCATGGCTGGTTAACCGTTTCGCCTGGCACCCATCCAATCGGGAAAATGTGGAGATGTTCATCCGACGCTGCTGGCTGCGTCCCGCCAATGTGAGATTCCAGCACTCCGCCCTCTGGCACGCAAAAGCCTATGACCAAATTGTGCCGAACCTGCGCCGTCTTCATCAGGAAGGCGGCACGCTCCTGGATGCCGCCCTCCTGCATTGGATCGCGTGGGACCTCTCCACGGGCGACGCGAAAGTGCCTCACATCGCCGATTTCAAGGCGGAAATCGCCAACACGCTCTGGGAACCGTCCTGGAGCCAACTCCAGTTAAACTGGTCGGACTGGAAAAAACGTCCTGACTTCGAGCGCGCCCAGGAATTGGAGAAGCTCTTCTGGCAACGGCCCGGCAACAGTTTCCCCTTCGAGGAGATTTTCGACGGTTACCTGCGCGCCCGCGCCTATGCGTCGGCCCGCCGCTTCTTCGATCAAATCGAGGACCTCATTGAGGATCGGGTCCGTTTCTCCAATCACATCGGCCCGCGCCGTTTCACCCTCGCATTGATGGAGCAGGACCTGGCCGGCATGGAACACGCCCGCCGCGTCAGCAGCAGCGGCAGTTACCTCGACATGATCGCCAACATCGTGGCCTGCGCCGCCGCCGATGACGTCGCGGGGTTGCAGGAACAGGTCGAAACGGTTTTCCAACGCTACGACAAGGAACGGAAAAACGAGATGATGTTGAAACTGGAAGCGTTCCTCCCGCTGATCCCGGCCCTCAAAGACCCCGCCCACCCCGACCACGGTAAAGCGCTCGATTTCTTCGCCACCTACAAGAACTGGCCCACATTGCAATGGACCTGGCTGACCAAATACAAACTCAGCACCGCTGATGCCGTCCGCTTCTTCGGCGGTCCCCAAACCGATCCCGAACGCCGCCTCATGGTCATGTACCTGCTCAAGGACAAGGAAGGCTTCCGCAAAGCTTACGAGGCAGCCGAAAAAGATTTTCGCGCCCGCGGCAAAACCTGGAGCAACATGGCCTTCGTCGTCATCCATTACCTGCGCAACGAACTGCTCGACGTCCCGGTCCCCACGTCGCAACCCGACCTCAAACCACCTACCGCCCGCTCTCTCACGGAAGCCTTTCACGCGCGCCTCCGCGACGTGACTGCCGCCAAAACCGCGGCCACCCTGGCCCAATACAAAACCGCCGACCAGTTGTGGGCGCATCTCGACACCTTGCGGAAACACCCGCCCCAACAGGCTGACACCACCCGACTCACCCTGGCTGCCTATCGCAAATTCCTGCTCGCGCTGGAAAGCGCCGCCACCGAGTTCCAACGCCGTTACCCCGCCGACCCACGCCGCTGGGAAGCCCAACTCATCCGAGCCGAACTCGCCGCCCACACCCGGTCGTTCTCCGAAGAAGAGGAACCCGTACGCGTCGAACCGCTCTTGAAAGAAATCGCAACCGCCCCCGACGCTCCCGCCCCGACCCGCGCCGCCGCACGTTTCATCCTCATCCAACGACACGCCGCCGCCCTGGACGAAACCAGCCCCCGCACCGCCCTCAAAGCATTGGACGCCGAGATCCTCGCCTTCGTCGGCCAACATCCCACCGATCCCCGCGTCGGCCCGGCCCAGTTCCTTCGCGCCACCCTCCTCGACCGGATTGACCCCGACGGCGCCGAGTCCCTCTGGAAACTGCTCTCCCAAGACCCCAATCCCAAACTGGCTGCCGCCGCCCGCGCCCAACTGGCCGCCCGTGAACTCCTGAAAAAACCGCTGACACTGAAATTCACCGCCGTGGACGGACGCGCCGTGGACCTCGCCACGTTGCGGGGTAAGGTTGTCCTGCTATATTTCTGGGCCATCTGGAATCACGCCTCTCGCAACGAAATCCCACAACTGCTCGAACTGCACCAGAAATATCACGACCGCGGCCTGGAAATCATCGGCGTCGTCCTTGACGAAGACAAAGAAACCGTCCAACGCTTTATCCGCCAATGCGCCATTCCCTGGCCACAACGCCTCGACCCCGGAGAGGGCGCCGACTCGCTGGTCGCCACCTACGGCATCACCGCCATCCCCCGCAAATGGCTGATCAACAAAAAGGGCGTTGTCGTCAACCTCCATGCCCATCACCCGCTCGAAACCGAAATCCAACAACTCCTCGCCGACTGAACCACCCCATGCCTTCCCAGCATCTCGTTCTTGCCTGAAGGACGGCAAAACAAGAATCCGGCAACCGCACCCAAGCGGTTTTTCATCGCATCAAACGCCCCCATGCGCTATTTGTCGGACTCGCCATGACGACGATTTACAACCGCCCGGCGCCTGAAACGCGCCGGCTCGTGCTGGCGTCCATCTTCGCCCTCGGCGCCGCAGCCGTCATGACGCAACTGGCGTTGTTGCGCGAGATGTTGGCGGCGTTTGAGGGTAACGAGATGGTATTCGGCATCCTGCTCGGCAACTGGTTGCTGTTGACGGGCACCGGTTCCTGGCTGGGCCGTCGCGCCCAGCGGCTGGAAAAACCGTTGCGAATCCTGACTGTTTTTCAACTGCTCGTGGCCGTGTTGCCGCTGGCGCAGGTGGTGGCGGTGCGGACGTTGCGCAATGTGGTGTTCATCCGCGGCGCCATGATCGGCATGTCGGAAACAACACTGGCCGGAGCAGTGGTGTTGGCGCCGTTTTGCCTGGTGTCGGGCTACATGTTGACATTGGCCTGCTCGATTCTGGGACATTCCGCATCCAAGAGCAAGGATTCCACCGATGATCACGGCGACGCGGGCGAGATCGGGCGGGTTTATGTCGCCGACAGCCTTGGCAGCATTGCGGGCGGTGTGTTGTTCAGTTTCGCGCTGGTGCGGGTGCTGGATCATTACGGCGCGTTGCTGATTCCCGCGGCGATCAACCTGACGCTGGCTGCCGTGATGGCGTGGCGATGGGCGTTCCGCCCACTGGCGTTTGTCGCCGCCGCGCTACTGGCCGCTCTGGCGTTCACGACAAACATGGATGCGCTGACCACCCAGTGGCAATATGGCCGCCAAAAGGTCGTCTTTCGCGGTAATTCCCCCTACGGAAAACTCGTTGTCACCGAGTCAGCCCGCCAACTCAATTTCATCGAAAACGGTCTGCCGCTTTTCTCGACCCACAACACCGAGCAAATCGAGGAAACCGTCCACCACGCCATGGCACAGCGCCCCGACGCCCGCCAGGTCCTGCTGATCGGCGGCGGGATGACAGGCACGGCGCGGGAGATTCTCAAGTACGGCGTCCAGGAAATCACCTACGTGGAACTGGACCCGCTCATCCTCTCGGCGGCGCAACGGTTTGTTCCCGACACGCTGGCCGACCCGCGAATCAAAATCGTCAATACCGACGGACGCCTTTTTGTGAAACAAACCACCAACCGTTACGACGTCGTTATCGTGGACATGCCGGCGCCGGACTCCACCCAGATCAATCGCTTTTACACGACGGAATTCTACGCGGAGATCAAACGCATCCTGACGCCCGGCGGCGTGCTCTCGTTCGCGCTCGGCCGATACGAGAATTACGTCAGCCCGGAACTGGCCCGGCTCCTGTCGTCGGCGCGACAAACCCTGCGCGAATCGTTCCGTCACACGCTGCTGTTGCCCGGCGGACGGGTGTTTGTGCTGGCTTCCGACGGTGAGTTGACCGATGCGGTGGCGGCCCGGATTGCAGCCCGCGGGATTCCGACGCGGTTGATGACGCGGCATTATCTCGACGCCATGCTGACGCCCGAACGGCTGGCGGCAGTGCGCGGGGCAGCGGAACAGTCGGCGACGTTGAACCAGGATTTCAATCCGTCGCTATACTACTACCACCTGCGCTACTGGCTCAGCCAGAACCCGAAGGGGACGGGGTTGCTAACGGCCCTGCTACTGGCGGCAACGATTGTGTGTCCGTTTCTGCTGCATGGACGGTCGCTGGTGGTGTTTGCGGGCGGGTTTGCGGCGTCGGCGCTGGAAGTGGTACTGCTGCTCGGCGTCCAAATCCTGTGCGGCTCGGTTTATCATCAGGTCGGCATCGTCGTCACCGCTTTCATGGCCGGGTTGGCGGTGGGCGCATGGGTGGCGAACCGTCTGTCGCCGTCACCGGCGCGGCGGACGCTGACGACGCTGGCAACGGGCGTCGGTCTGTTCGCAGCGATGTTGCCGCTGGCGCTGACACAGCTTGCCGCGGTCCCGTTTGCGGCGGCGCGCGCGCTGGTGCCGGCGTTGACCTTCGGACTGGCCGTGCTGGTGGGGATGGAATTTCCCGTGGCCAGCCGGGCAGAACGCGCGGAAGTGACACTCACGGCGGCGCAATTGTACGCGGCGGACTTTGCGGGGGCGTGTCTTGGGGCGCTCCTGACGAGTTCGATCTTGATCCCGTTGCTGGGCGTGGCGCCGACCTGCTGGATCACGGCGGGATTGAATCTTATCAGCGCCGCGCTCCTCTGGCGGCGGAAAAGGCAGCGATGAAACGAACGCGTAACTACATTTTCATCAAAACCCTGCGGGTGGCGGGCTGGTGTCTGCTGGTGACGTTGATCGGATTTATCGTCAGCGGCTATGTGATGACCGGGCGTTTTCATTTCGGTCGGTTGATGAGCGCGCAGGAGGGGAAAGCCTGGCACCTGCTTCTGCACGGGCCGCTGATTGTGCTGGCGGTTGCGCACGTTGTGCCGGCGGCGTATTTTGCGTGGCTGAGATGGTTCAAGAAACGTCATCGTCGCTGAATGGAAACGACCGCCGTGAGCGGGCCGAAGGCGCCCCGTTGCGCGCGGTGGAGATGAGCCGGCGCGAGGCAATTCTCTGTGGCGCGGCAGGAATGCTGGTCGCCACGGGGATTGGCGAATATCTGCGTCGTTGGATTGCCGGAGAGAAGGAAGGCGACATCGGGACGGTGTTCAAGGGCGACGCGCCGAAAGGCGAATTCTGGGAGCTTTGGAAAAAACGTGGCTGGGTAAAGGAGGGATACCACTACATCAAACTGGAACGCAACGTGCAGTGCAAGATCTGCCCGAACAACTGCCTGCTCGAACCCGACGACCGCAGTCATTGCCGCAACAAAATCAACAAAGACGGCGTCCTCTACACGCTGGCCTACGCCAACCCCTGCTCGATGAACATTGATCCCATCGAGAAAAAGCCGCTCTACCATTTCCATCCCGGCAGCCGTTCCTTCTCACTGGCCACCGCCGGATGCGTGTTGCGCTGTCTCAACTGCCAAAACTGGGACATCTCCCAACGCACCCCCGAACAGACCAAAGACCCGCGCGGCCCCGAACTTCGTCTCCGCCCGCCCGTTGCCGGATTGCATCCCGATGACATGCGACGCCTGAGCCTGTTCCCCGAAGACCTTGTCGCGCTGGCCAAAGCCACGCAATGTCTTTCGATTTCCTACACCTACTCGGAACCGGTCGCCTTCTACGAATACACCTATGACTCCTGCAAGGCCGCCCGCGCCGCCGGTGTCAAAAATGTGCTGGTCACCAGCGGTTCCATCGAGGAACGCCCGCTCCGCGACCTCGCCCAGTACGTGGACGCCGCCCACGTGGACTTGAAGGGATTCGACGACCAGACCTACCAAAAACTCAACTCCGGGAAACTCCAAACCATCCTCAACACCATCAAAACCCTGAAAAACCTCGGTGTCTGGATCGAAATCATCAACCTCATCGTCCCCACCTACACCGACAATCTCGATGCCATTCGCCGCATGTCCGACTGGCTCGTCAAAAACGCCAGCCCCGACACGCCCATTCATTTCTCCCGCTTCCATCCCCAACACAAACTCAATCATCTCCCGCCCACACCCGTCGAAATCCTGCTCCAAGCCCAGGCCGCCGCCCACGCCGCCGGACTGCGCTATGCCTACATCGGCAACGTCGCCGGACTCAAAGACGCCGGCACCACCTTCTGTCCCGGCTGCCACCAGGCTGTTATCGAGCGGGACATCTTCGCCGTCACCGCCTACCGTCTTGCCAACGGCAAATGTCCATCCTGCCAAACTCCCATCGCCGGCGTCTGGTCATAACACTCCCCAAAACAATCCAGCAGCGCTGGCGAATGCAAAACCGTCAAAAACGCAAACTCACTTGCCGTGTCTCATTCGGACCGGTCCGGTGATGGTGATGGCGATGACGATGGCGGCGGAGGAGGCGCGGCGGCAGCAACGACCTGTTTGACTTCCTCGGCAACGGCAACGGCCTCGGCGACCGCAGCTTGGACTTCCGCCTTGAGTTCATCGGGCGCCGCCTGGCCAAGCGTTGGCGCCGTCCCGGCCACAATCGCTGGCGCCTCGGCAATCGGGGCAAGGTTGGCCTCTTTCTCGATGAGAAGATCGTTGCGGAGTTCCTCTTCGTGCGGACGCGGCCCGGCGGCGATGACTTCCAGAGCGTCAATGCGTTCTTCCTGCGCCTCGCGATTGCGTTCCAGTTCCTTGCGGGCGGTTTCCTCGCGTGGACTGAACTTGACGCTGACGACCTTGCTGACGCCGTGTTCTTCCATGGTGACGCCGTAGAGGGCATCGGCCATGCCGATGGTGCGTTTGTTGTGGCTGATGACCACAAATTGAGACTGGGTAACGAACCGTTGCAGGATGCGGATAAACCGATTGATGTTGGATTCGTCCAGCGGCGCGTCAATCTCGTCGAGCACGCAGAACGGCGACGGTTTAACGGCGTACACGGCAAACAACAGCGCGGTCGCCGTCAATGCCCGTTCGCCGCCGCTGAGCAGCGTGATGCTCTGAAGCTGTTTGCCCGGCGGTTTGGCGACGATTTCGATGCCGCTTTCGAGCGGGTCGTTTTCGTCGAGCAGGATGAGGTTGGCTTTGCCGCCGCCAAACAGTTCGGTGAAGATTTGCTGAAAGCTCGTCCGGACTTTCTCGAAGGTCTCGCTGAAAAGCTGTTTGGTGGTGGCGTTGATTTTGGCGATGACCTGGAGGAGTTGTTCCTTGGCTTTGACGAGGTCTTCGTGTTGTTGGGTGAGGAACTTGTAGCGTTCTTCCAGTTCGTCGTATTCCTGAATGGCCTCGACGTTGACAGGTCCCATGGCATCGAGCCGGGATTGCATTTCGGCGACCTGCGCTTCAACGGCGTCCCAATCGGTCGGGCGCGGCACCTGTTCGGTCACGACCGGCCCCTGATCGGCCAGGGTAATGGTAATGGCGTCGGGCGCAACGTCCTCGATGTTGACCTGGTATTTTTGCCAAACCCGCTCTTTGAGCTGGTTGATCTCCATTCGTTTTTGGGCGACCTGAACATCGTAGCCGGACTTTTGTTGTTGCGCTTCGTAGGCTTTCTGGCGAAGCGCCTTCAGTTCCGCCTCGGCATGGGCGACGCCGGTGGCGACTTCGTCGCGCTGATGTTGGAGGCCGGCCAGTTGCTGTTGGAGTTGTTGGCGAAGAGAAGCCAGTTCGGTGAGTTTTTGTTCGGACTCGGCAATCTCGGCGCGGAACTGGGTGATGCGTTGGGTGAGAGTTTCCATTTCGCCGGCACAGGTCTGCATGCGCTCGCGAAAATCGCGGATGCGCCCGGCAATCGGCTCACGGTTGGCTTCGATGGAGGCGTGTTTGTGTTCCAGGCCGCCGACGCTGACGCGCAACTCGGTGAGCTGATTGTTCATTTCCTCGCGCTGGCGGAGCAACTCGTCCACGACCTGCTGTGCCTGCGCCATTTGTTCACGGAGTTCGCCCTGTCGGGTCTCGGCGGCACGGAGGGCGGCCAGGATTTTCTCGCGGCGAGCCTTGTCTTCGTTGTCCTGTTGCTCGATGGACTGGATTTCAAAAATGACCGTGTGGATTTTGCTGTCGAGGTCGCGCTGGTCGGTCGTGAGCGAATTGAGTTCGCCTTCCTTGCCGGCGAGGGCAACCTCCTTGGCGTGAAGATCGGCGCGGGCGGCCGCCAGTTCCTGTTCCTGGCGGTTTTTCTGCGCTTCGAGTTCGGCGCGGGCGGTCGCCAACTCGGCCAGACGCGCCTTGCACGCGGCGGTTTCCTCGGTCAACGCGCTGATCTCGCCGATGTGGCTGGCGGAAACGGCGCTGAGGATGCCGTGGGCGTTGATAAATTCGCCGCGCAGGGTGGCAACGGACAGGTGCGGATGATCACTGCGCAGGTTCAACGCGAGATCGAGGTCGCTGACAATGATGACGTTGGCCAGCAGCGAGCGAATCAGCGGCGCAAAGCGTTCGTCGCGGACGCGCGTGACGCGGGTCGCCCACGCCATTGCGCCCAGCGGCGGTTCGCCGGTGGGGATGGCGGCGTTGTCCCCCGTCGGAGTAAGCAATTCCGGCGCGGTGACGGCGTTGCCGGCGAGGAGTTGACGGGCGGACGGCAGGTCATCGGCAAGCACGGTGCGGAGGGCACCGCTGAGGGCGGCCTCGATGGCGGCGCCGTATTGTGGTTCCACTTCGATGATGTTGCCCAGCGTGGCGCGACCATCAGGCGCGGCAAAAAGTTGGCGCAGAACTTCGAGACGGGCGGTTTTTCTGGAAAAATCGGATTCCGCCGAATGAAGAGCGGTTGTGGCGTCGGCCAGTTGTTGGGCGAGGTTTTTCAGGGCTGTTTCGCGTTCGGCGAGCGCGGCGCGAAGTGGTTCGATGGCGGCGCGCAATTCGGCGAGGCCGGCATGAAAGCGTTCCAGTTGTTGTTGTTTGGCGGACCGCTGTTCTTCGAGTTGGATGCGCTCGGTGCTGAGGCGTTCGGCGCGGAGTTTGTCGTTGCGACTGCGCAGGTCGAGGGCATTGAGTTCGTTATGTTGATTGGCGAGTTGGCGTTCGATGTCCACCAAGGAGGTTTTGGATTCGTTCAGCAGACGGTTTTTCTGGCCAAGCTGAGCGTCGAGCGCCTTGATGTCGTCCTGTTGGGCGCGGAGTTTGCCCCGTTCGGCGGCCAGGAGGAACTCAATCTGTTCAAACTCGCTGTTGAGTCGGGCGAGTTCCTGTTCCTGGATGTGAATCTTTTCCTCGGCGCCGGCAATCTCGCGGCGGTTACGTTCGATGGATTGTTCGGCCTCGGCGATACGATCGGTGTTGGTGGCGATACGTTGCTGGTGGCGATCGGATTCGTTGCGCAGGTCGTGATCGCGGCTGGTGGTGTCGGCGATGGCGCGTTCGATGTCGCCGAGCGAGCGGCGGAGGCCGGCGATTTGCGATTCGGAATTGGCTATTTCCGAAGCGTACTGTTCCGATTGGGCGGCGATCTGGGCAATGAGCGATTCGAGGTGGGTGATTTCGGAGTGAAGCAGGTCGTAACGGTGTCGGGAAAGTTTGGTATCCAGCGCCTTGAGCTGGTCGAACAATTCTTTATAGCGGCGCGCTTTGCCGGCCTGGCGTTGGAGACTGATGATCTGGCGTTTGACCTCTTTGATGATGTCGGTGAGGCGAACGAGGTTCTGTTCGGTGTATTCGAGTTTGCGGAGGGCTTCTTTTTTCTGGTGCTTGTACTTGTTGATGCCGGCGGCTTCCTCGAAGATGTTGCGGCGGTCTTCGGGATGAGCGCTGAGGATCTGGTCAATTTGCCCCTGCGCCATCAGGGAGTAGCTGGACCGCCCGATACCGGTGTCCATGAACATGTTCTGGATGTCGCGCAGACGGCAGGGGGTTTTGTTGATGAGATATTCACCGGCGCCGTCGCGGTACACGCGGCGGGTAATGGTGATTTCGGAAAAGTCCAGATTTACGCCGGGCAGGGAGATGGACTTGGGGTCCACATCGGCAAAGGTCATACTGACCTCGGCCATACTGATGGGTTTGCGGCCATCCGTGCCGTTGAAGATGACATCCGACATCTCGGAGCCGCGAAGGGCTTTGGCGGACTGTTCGCCGAGCACCCAGCGAATGGCGTCAGCGACATTGGATTTGCCGCATCCGTTGGGCCCAACGATGGCGGTCACGCCTGGAAGGAATTCCAAGCTGGTTTTTTCAGCGAACGACTTGAAACCGATGAGCTGCAGGCTCTTCAGATACATGTAGGGTCCCCACCCCTTTCTTGGTTTGTTGACAGCATAGCGTCTGACCACTGGAAAACAAGCAAAAAATCAGGGATTTTGCGAAAATTACGAGTCACCCACTGTCTCCCGGTCCCCTCGAAGTTTCCCGTTCCAACCCTCAGACACTCCGTAACGCCGCTCGCACCAGTTCCTCAACAGCGGCTCCTGCGCCCAGCTCCTGCGCCGCCGCCGCCACCGCTTTCTGAGCGTCAGCCTGTTTGTAGCCGAGCGAGACCAACGCCAGTACGGCGTCGGTGAGTTTCGGATCGGTCGTCGCCCTGGAAACCAGCGGCGTTTCCGCGCCAACTTTGTCTTTTAACTCGACCACCAGCCGTTCCGCCGTTTTCTTGCCGATACCGCGCAGGGTGGACAACGTCTTGGTGTCGCCAGCGGCAATGGCGTTGCGCAGGCCGGTCACGCTGGCGCTGGAGAGGATGTTGCAGGCCAGTTTTGGCCCGATCCCATTGATGCTGATGAGCAACAAAAACATTTCCCGTTCCGCAGCGGTGGCGAACCCGAAAAGCTGCTGGGTACCGTCTTGCGCGTTCACGTGATGGTAAGTCAACAGTTTCACTTCCCCGCCGACCGGCGGCAGCTTGTCGTAGCTGGAGACCGGAATCAGCACCTGATACCCGACTCCGTGACAATCAATCACCACCGAGGTGGGCGTCGCCTCCGTCAGTTGACCATGCAGAAACGCAATCATGCGCCACGAATTACCATGAATCAGTCACAAATGAAACGGAGAAAATGGCGGTCTGATTTCCAATGGTCTTTCTCAATAGCTTTGATACGCGGCGTGCCCGGCGCGAACCATCTCATCATTGACGTTCAACCAGGCGCCGTTTTTCTCAACCCAGACCTCGCCGAGGTAACGGCCATATTTCTCCCGCGCATCCTTGATGGTTTGCAGCACGATGTCCTGGTCCAGAACCAGCCCGCGCAGGAAATCCCGCGCCGCCGTGCCTTTCGGCTTGTCCGCGCCGGTCATTTCCGGGGCATTGATCCGGTTCAGGCGGATTTTCTCGCCGCGAATCCACGTGGACAACCCCAAATCAATGTCCACCGTGCAGGTGTCACCGTCATAGACCGCCGTCACATGCGCCCGGTAATGATAAAGATTGGCCTGCAACTGCTCCTTGCTTATCGGTGTCGTGGGCATAACTCAAGTTCCTCCCGCCGCCAGAATAGCCAAGAAGAAAACGTCGGACAAGGCAGGACAACCCGCCCGGTTGTCCACGCCCAACCCAGGGCAAACTGGACGCTTATCCTGGTTTTCAAATTTGGATCTTGATCCCGGCGGCGAGACCGCTTTCGTGCCTCGCAAAACCCAAAAACGTGAGATGGATAATCCACCCCCCGGTCCGTTACGCCGAATCGCCCGAGCACATCAACCCGGTGGACGGTGTTGTCTTTGAAGACACGGTCGTGGCGGTTTGTGCCCACCGCGAATCCGTGGATGACATTCGGCGCTCGCAGGATGTCACTACGGTTTCCCACTGCGTTTATCGCAACGACGCTGATGGCCTCTGGTTGTATCAGGGCAACTGTTTGGCTTTTCTCGACGCCACTGCCGCCAAGTATCCCGGCGGTTGTTTCGACATGATTTTTGCCGACCCGCCCTATTGCCACCCATACCCCCTCGGCCTCTTCTTCGTCGAGTTCCTCTCCAACGGCGGTATCACCTGCCATGCCGGTCGGATGGTCAAGGTGGACAAGGGTGACTGGGACAAATCGCAGGGCGCACAGGAGAACCACAACTTCAACCGGGCATGGCCGCACTCATCGTTCCTCAGTCACGGTAGATCATTTATAGCTTTTCAACCAACTTTGAAATCCGCACGTTGAGAGCTTGCGCAATCCGGGCAAGGGCCTCGACGGAAATAGTCTTCTCGCCACGCTCGACCTCGCCTAGGTATTTGTAGTTGAGGTCGGCGCGTTCCGCGAGACGCTCTTGGCGTCAAACCCGCCTTCTTGCGATAGGTGCGGATCGCTTCACCGAGAGCTTTTGTGCGGAGTGAGGTTGCTGCCACGCGGTCAGAAAAGCAAGAAACGACGATCTGCTAAACCAGCTATAGCTGGTATTTCATTCTTGATCTTGGTGGCGGATCTATGGATCGGATCGCCGCGTGTCGAAGAATGAGCGTCGGCAGGTTCACAAAGCAAAGACCGACCACACGGCCCGGTCCGATCAGAGATCCGATCCGACACCGAAATCCCGTCTGTCGCGCCAACTCGCCAAACTCCCGCCGCCTCTTGGAAGGAATTTTCAACCCCGACCAAGTAGTGCCGTCCGAGAACCCGAGGGCGTGCTTTACGCCTACGACCCGCAGAAGGCAATGGAGTTTGCCGACACGCCTGATGTGGCCCGCATCGAAGCGCAGCCGTTCCTGAAATGGGCTGGCGGGAAATCTCAACTACTCCACCAATTTGACGAGTATTTCCCAACAACGATTGACCGCTACTTTGAGCCGTTTCTCGGCGGCGGGGCGGTTTTTTTCCATTTGAAACGCCGGTTTCCTGTCATGAAGGCGTTTTTGCGCGACAACAATGCTGAACTGATCAACGCCTACCGTGCCGTTCAGCGGTTTCCCCATGAATTGATGCGCGCACTGGATGAGCACTTGGCTGCGTTCAACGCCGACCGGCAACGCTATTACTACCTTGTCCGCAGCCGTCATCATCTGCCGGAAAGAGAAATCATTCAACGCGCCGCCCGGATGATCTTTCTCAACAAGACCTGCTTCAACGGCCTGTGGCGTGTGAACGCCCGTGGCGAGTTCAATGTTCCCCTCGGCTCACAAAACATGGAAGGGAGTTAAAATGAAAAACAAACTGCTCAGATTCTTTGGTTACCGATGCCCACGATGCGGCACCGACACATGGCTGGCCGACACACCGGAAAAATACATCTACTGCGCCTTCTGCAACGGCGAAGGGAATCTGTGCGTGACTAAAATCCTCACGATTCGCGGCGGCGACATGGAAATGGAACTTACCGGCTACGTCAGCACCCAAGTCCCGCGCTCGACTTGTCGGAGGAAACCCCGGTCGCGCAAAACTTGAAGCTGCTGACGGATCTTGTCTTTGACGTGCCGGTTATCAGGATGCAGTTCCTCCAGCTCGCGAACGAAGGCATAAGTTTCAGAAGTCGTAAATTGGGCTTTGCCAAGTCGGCGCACAGCGTTCAGCACGTCCAATGTCCAGCCGCGCTCTTTGACCTTCAATTCTTCCAACGGTTTCACGCGCCGGTAATTCGCGCGGACTTCGCTGGCCGGTATCACCGTGCTTTCTCGCACAACGGCGATTCGCGCATCAACCGGTATTCGACTCAGGGCAATGTTGCAGCCAATCCAACCGGCGCGACGTGCCGTAGCCGCAAGCGGATTTCGTTTGATGATGGCTGAAATCGGAAATGCGAAACTCGGAATGAGCAGAAGATTTCTCACACGCCAGTCAGTTAAGTCGTACTGCATGAAAAAGAAGTTCGGCGTCGTGTCGCTCTGAATCGCATTTATCATGGCGGCGTACGCGCCGTCGTTTATCCGGTCACCAATGTGCGACTTTTGGGCTTTGAGTTGATACCAAAGGTCGCAACTTGGGCAACAATAGTCGCTCGCCTTCGTGTTGTTACGTAGCCGGCTCAAAGTCGGCGACGAGCAGTTTGGACAATACAAGTTCTTCTCACCCCACGCTTCCGTCACGACGCGAGCGCGTTGTGACGCGCTCCGATATGCTTCCGCCAATTTTCCGTTCATGGAGAGCTTCATTCGCGGCGATTAGATCACCGTGCGGCTCCCGCTTCAACTTGATTTTGCCCGTACCGGCTCGCACGTGCTGAGGCGTTCCTTGTCGAGCCGGAGAAAGTGCGGCTGACGGTGGAGGAGTTACTCCGGTCGCACGTCACCACTCAGCGCAACAGACACTTGTGGGACGTGCCACAAGCCGATTCATTCTGGCGCGTTGCGGAACTGCCTCTGCTCATCGAACAGGGCATCAACACGTCGGCAAAACTGGCTGCGCATTACCACTTTAATCCACGCCAGAGCAGTTACTACCGGCAAGCGGCGGAGTTTCTCGGTTTGGTCCGACTCGACGAAATAAATCATCGCTACGAACTCACCGACCTGGGCCGTGAATACGCAAGCCGTCCCGCCGATGAGCGTCGCCAACTATTAGCCGGCATCCTCGTTCACTTCCCGCCGATGCGTGCTGTGTTGGAATTGTCAGCAACAGACGGCAAGAGTGGAGTCACGAAACACCAAATTGCCGACCTGATTGAGCGGCACTCGACAATCCGCAAATCCACACCCGCCCGCCGTGCCTCCACCTTGTTGTCGTGGCTGCGGTGGTTGGAGTCCGCCACCGGTGCCGTTGAAGTTGGTCCGACGAGCTTTACGCTTCGGTAGCGACCGCAGCGTGCTGGATCAGCACACCCGCGGACTGATTCCAAAGGCATGCCCCGGACAACTCACAGCAGACTGCCGTTGCAGGTCAGCAATTGACATTTATCCACGCCAACCAATCGGCTTGGGTGACCACGGGCACATGGGCGGCACGGCAGACGCGGATGGTGTGGCCGGTGCCGCCGCCGAGCGGGTCGGCTTCGTTGACGTAGAAGATTCCCACCGTGGCCGGAGCGAGATCGAGCGACGGATCGCCAAGAACTTTCAGCGTGTCCCGTAGCAGATAGGCGGTCTGCTGCACGGTCCGATTCTGGCCGGGTTTCTGAAGAAAGTAGTTCACAATCCGCGCGTATTGCGGCGAGGCTTCGCTGGTCACGGCTGCCAGTCGTTGGAGCATGGCGGCGTCAACGGCATCGAGGCAGATACGACGGGCCGACGGATGCGAGTGCCGTTGGCGCATCGTGGCATACGGGATCACGTACTCCAACCGACGCGCATCCACGCCGGCCACACCCTCCGCAAAAGCTTCATCCGCGCCCGATGCGTTGCCAGTGCGAAAGATGGCGGCAGGATACCGTCGCGCGATCCATTCTCCCAAAGCAACGAGCCGCGGGAAGGCGACGTCAGGCACCTGTCGAGTGCCTTCCACGAGTACCACCGTCTGGCGGGTGGTTTTCAACGTACTCTCAAACTCCGTCAGGCTCCGACCTTCGCTCAAGGATGAAACAGAGACTTTCATCCGTCCGTCGCGATAGTAAAACCGCAGACAACTGGCCCGTCAAGTTGGGGTGTGATTAAACCGGATGGACCATCTCGACTTGGATGGGCGATGCGTTCTGAGCATCCTCCCAACCTCTCGCCGCAACACTTCGACCACCAATACACCCATCACCCCAGACCTGTTAGCCATTGTCTGGACGCGCCCACTTCGTACAACGCTCACAGCAGCAAACTCAGGTTTAGCCCCAGCACTGCCACATAAACCGCTTCGTCAACTTCGCGCGACCGCGCAATGGCACCCAATGCAATCCGCCGTGATTCAACACATGACGAGAAACTCTCCTCGTTTCCGCAACAACTTCTTGCCGCTGGCATTGCATATCCCACAGCGTGCCCCCGCCTGCTGCCTTGTGCGCCGCATACATGAGCAGCGAATCCAACCCGACCCACGCATAGAACGGGTCGGCCTGATACAACGCCTGAAACTCCGCCAACGACATCCCACCCTTCCGTCCCCGCCCAAACATTGGCCGGTAACGCGCACACACACGCAAGGCGCGCCAAAGAAACTCCAGATAGTGTTTGTCAGATGACTTACCGTTCATTGTTGGTCAAATCGTTTGCCGTCGGAAATGACTGTGGTTGATCTCACAGTTTGTTCACTTTCTTACGGAGGTTACTTAACTGCTTCAGTATCTTATCCAACTTGGAGTCAGTTGTGGTCTTCTTTTTCTTCTTGTCAGGTGTGACCGGTGCTTGCAGGTAGCGTTCCACACGCCTTCCAAATCGCCCCTTTTGGTTGTTCATTAGTGGCTCGGCGACTTCGATGAGTATCCCTTCCAGCACATTGGCAAGTTCTGCCTTCTTGGTGAACTTTATTTCAAATCCTTGTCCAAGTTGATTGTTTGCCTTTACCTTCTTGAGGCCAAACCACGAAAACATCCTCCATCGGTTTGCCAAATCATCTCGTTTATGCTGCTTCAGACGACCGCCTATACAACTCTTGTCTCCCAGCCCTGCCTGTCCGACATAAACCAAATGTCCATAGTCCGAGTACAAAGCATAGATACCTGCCTGCTGCCAAAAATCGACAACACCGCCACGCTTTTCGTTTGCCCGGACACCAGCAAGACTTCTCGGACATGCTTTGCTTCCCTTCCACCGCACCATATCTTCACGCCAATAAAGTCCCATGTTCGCGATGATCGTTTGCCCCTGTGCTGTTTTTTTCTTCGCCATAACCATACTCCTTGCTTACGCCTTCTTCTGTTCTTCCACCCCTTCGGCGGCTTCTTCTTGTTGCTCGCTGATGACGCGGGCGATGGCGACTAGTTTGTCGCCTTCGTTCAACGTGAGGAGCTTGACGCCCTGGGTGTTGCGGCTACAGATGCGAATGTCTTTGCAACTAATCCGGACGGTCTGGCCTTGCGCGGTGCTGAGCATCACTTCGTCGGCATCGGTGACGCTGAGTGCGTCGACGACACTGCCCACTTTGTCAGTAGTCTTGATAGTGATGATGCCTTTGCCACCGCGTACGGCATTACCGGTGTTCTTTGAATCGGTCCCTGATTGCGCGGAGCTCCAGAGTAGCCTGCCGGTCGCGCGGGCGATTCATCGCTTCCTTGGCGCGAATCAGTGCGTCCAACGACAACACCCGGCACTCTCCAAAGTCTAGTTGCATGGGCACGCTCTCGCGGAGAACGGCATCGAAGTCGCCGATGCCGGTAACTTCACCCAAGCAGCCAATGACACCGAGATCGGTTCGCAAATAAAGGTTCTTCAGCCCGGCACACGACTCCTGCGTCAACGCCAGCGGCAGCTTCTGCGGGGTCAGACGATGGACGGGATGTAGATCGGCAACTGCTGCTTGGAGATGCAACAGGTTGGCCGCGTCAAACCGGCAATAGATGTCCACATCCTGAGTCAACAACGGCACGCCGTGGGCCATGACCGCGTAGCCGCCAACGATGACGAACTCAACGCGCTGATCAACCAGCCGCTTGAGAAGTGCTTCCAGATTGCTCAACCTTCTTCTCCATTGCCGCGCGCAACTTCTCCGCCAACGCCAATGCGCTGGCATGAGCGCGAACACGCTCCGCTGGCGTCATCGCCAGATGTTCCTCCAGCAACTCCATATCGCAGCCGTAGTCCGCCGCCGCCTGCCAAGCGTCTGGCTGTTTGTCGTGTCGTTGTGCCGGTCGTTTCACCAAGCGCATCCTAACGCAACCACCTCCTAAATCCAAGCTTGCCGGCTAAGTTTTCACGCAAGCCGAGTCCGACGAGACGCCGCACGCCGTACTTCTGCGGCAACGCACAAAGAGGAAACCGGTAGGGATGGCTCGCCGAGCCGTCCGCGTCGTTCTCTGCGGCTTGGCGTGTGACCAACCGTTCCAGCGGCTCGGCCTTGCGATTGGATCGGCTGCGGAATCACAGGCCAACTTCATCCCTAACCCGTCCCGCCACTGATTCACTCTGTTGCCTCTGCTGCTTTTCGCAGAGCAAGGAACGCCTCTTTCAAGGCTTGGTTGACCCCGCTGTCGGGTTCGCTCAGGACCAAGTCCTGATACCGATTGAGGAAATCCATTC
>CAZISE010000027.1:39489-51491 GCA_964541945.1 uncultured Verrucomicrobiota bacterium | reverse complement strand
TGCAACAGACAGCGACGCCGATCCGTGGCAGGAATGGGCGTGGAATAAACGCGAAGTTCGCCTTCCATGCTGGTGATGATCTCTTCGCGCCAGTCGCCGAGCACGTCGGCCACGGCGATCAAGCGTCCTTCGAAGCGCCCCACTTGCGGGCCGTTGTATTTGATGATGCGATTGCCTTGAATCAGTTCGCGCTGGGGATCGGCATCCCAATAAACGGTGAACGGACCGAATCCCCATTGGAGCGAGTCGGACAAGAGGTTGCCCTTGCAGTCCCAGAGCCAGGAACAGACAAATTTGTGGTCGGCGGAATCGGCACCATAGCATTCCCAGCCGGGGTGAGTGGGATCAATGTCGCTGCACAGGCCGTGGCTGTGGACGTGTTTGGTTGGCTTGTCGTAGCCCCAGAGGATTTTCCCGGTGGCGGCTTCGACCATGCACATTCCGTTGCTTTTTTGCGCGGTCTCGATGTTGTAGTAAATCTGCAATCCGTCCCGCGACGGGTCGAGTTTGCCGATATAGACGCTGTCGGGATGGCCGAGGCCGGTTGTCCAGAGCGGTTTGCCGGTGTGGTCGAGCACACAGGAGCCGACAATGATTTCGTCGTGGCCGTCGCCGTTGAGGTCAGCAGCCTGTAACATGTGCGAACCTTGGCCCTGATAATTGCGGGGCAGGTCTTTGTTGTCCCAGCGCCACTGGCGGCAGAGTTGTTTGTCGCGGTATTGCCATGCTTCGATGACGATTCGTTTGTAGGTGCCGCGATCAATGATGATGCTGGGGGGCTGGCCGTCAAGCCAGGCCACGCAGAGTTGGTTGCGGCTGGCCCGGTTGTAGCCTTCCTCCTTGAACAGTTCACGCGAGGGCCAATCGGCGCGACAGATTTCCCTGCCGGTTACGCCGTTGATCACGGTCAGATATTCCGGGCCGGTCTGGACCCAGCCATCGTGATCGCGCGGGTCTCCTTCGCCGGTTTTGGTCACCACCTCGGCTTTGCCGTCGCCGTCGAGGTCGCACACGATGAATGGCGAATACCAGATGCCCATTTCAATGGACGGGCCGAGATCGTACTGCCACAGTGGCATGCCGTCATGGCGGTAGGCTTCAAGATGAAACGTGCCGGGACTTTTGTGCCAGTATTTTTCCCAGGGATCAATGTTGTGGTTTGGTTGTTTGATGACGTAATCGAGTCGTCCATCGCCGTCGAGATCGGCGATGGCAACACTCTGCGCCGTGTACTTGCCACGGAACGGGATTTTGACAAATGGCGATACCGGTACAAACACGTGGTTTTGAGCGGCACCGGCGCTGACGGCATATTCCGCCCCTTCCGGAGCCGATTCGTCCACAAAGTCGGTGGTCCGCGTGACGGGTTGTTTGTTCAGTTTGATCGGTTCACTGTTGCCGACGCGGCGATAGACATCGAACGCCATATCCGGAACATCGGATTGTAGCAGTCGCCAACTGACATGGACTTTGCCCGGCGCGGTGGGCACGGCAACGAGGCCGCGATCCAGTTGTTCCGCGCCCGCTGCGGCGAGCGTCACCAACAAGATGAAAGCAACCAGGCGCATGAGCTACTTCAGCTCCGTGATGTAGATGTTGCGGAACCGGTACGGGCCGCCGGCAGGGACTTCGGCTTGGAGGCCAATGAAGCCCTCTTTCGGACCTTCAAGGCCGTCGGCTTTCCACGCGAGTTTGCCGTTGACTTCGAGTTCGGCCTGGGTACCGCGCACAGTCAATTTGAGATGGTTCCATTCGCCCGGCCGGGTTAGGTCCTGTCCCTTGGCTCCCTTTAAGTCGCCCACGTTGCACATGTCGCCCTGTTTCAAGTTCACCTGGTAACGCGCCGGCCAGGGGCGATTGGGTGGGACCGTGTCGTACCGGAAATAAATCCCGCTGTCGAACTTCTCGGACTTCAACGCCTTGAATTCGAGTTCGAGAATGAAATCGCCATATTTTCGTTCGGTCTGGACGAGGCCGTTGCCGTTTTTGAGAAGAATCTCGCCGTTGTCCACGACGGCCTCGCACTTCAACACTTTCCAGCCATTCAGCGTCTTGCCGTCAAACAACGACACCCGTTCACCAGCCAGAACCCAGTTTACCGCGGCGCAAAGGCACGCCGCACACCAGAAGCGTTTTGCGGTTCTCATGGGAACACTTGGTACCGCGCCCCTTGCCGACAAGCAAGCGCGAAGACGCATCCGCGATTACGGTGCATCGGGTGTTTGTGCCTGGCAACAAAAACTCGCCAACCTCATACCGGCGCGCTAGAAGTTTCTGTGCCATGAATTCGATCCTGCTCGCTCTTGCGTTCGTCGCGTCCGTCTTCGACCTGCAAGCCTTCCTTGACACCGCCCTCCAGAACGGAAAAACTACCATCATCGTCCCACCGGGCCGATACCGCGTTGTGCCGCAACACGGAACGCATCTGACTTTTCGGAACCTCACCAATATCACCGTCATCGCCGACAACGTTGAAATGATCTGCACCGAGACGCGACGAGCCGTTGCCTTCGACCGTTGCCGCAACGTCACGCTGCGCGGCCTGACGATTGACTACGACCCGCTCCCTTTCACAGAGGCGCGCATCACCGCGCTCGCGCCCGACAAACGCTGGGTCGAGTTTGAGATTCTCGACGGTTATCCCGAACACCAACTCGTCGAGCGCGTCGAAATTTACAATCCCGCCACCGGCGAGCTTCGGCGGCCTGACGCAGGCTGGGTTGACAATTTTGAGCCGCTCGGCAACCGCCGCTATCGCATCGCCAAGCATCCCGGATATCGGTTTCGCGCCGACCACGACCTCGAACAAGTCGGTGATATCCTGGTCACCAACCACTCCTATCCGAACAATGCCGGTGGTCACGCCATCACCTCCGAGCACTGCACAAACCTCAGGCTCGTGGACATCACGCTGTACGCCTCACCCTGTTTCGGATTCCTTGAACACCAGTGCCACGGCACCACATACCTCCGTTGCAAGGTTGACCGCCGACCGCCAGCAGAAGACTTGGTGAAACGCGTTTTCCCGCGAATGCGCTCGCTCAACGCCGACGCCTTCCACAGCACTGGCGCGACGAAAGGCCCCTCCCTCATCCGATGCACGGCAAAGTTTCAGGGCGACGACTGCGTCAACATCCACGGCACCTACCATTTCGTCACCGCCTGCAACTCAAATCGTCTGCGCCTTGTCGTCCAGCACCGGATGACGATCGAGACGGGCGACCCGGTCGAGTTTTTGCCGTTCAGCGGCCCGCGTCCGCCTGATGCCGTCGTGCTGAAAATCGAGCGCGACGACACACCGATGACCGAGGCGGAACTTGCGTTCTTTCGAAAGGTCAACCTCAACCCGCACGTCAAGGAACTGTTGCTCGCCGGCAAGGTGAACTTCTACACTGTCACGCTTGACCGCGCAGTGTCGCTGCCGCTCGGCTCTCAGATTAGCGCCGCCAATCGGATTGGGAACGGCTTCCTCGTGGAAGGGTGCGATTTCGGCTACAACCGTTCCCGCGGCATCCTCATCAAGGCCGGTCATGGCAAAATCCTCGGCAACAACATTACCCACGGCTGGATGGCCGGCGTCCTCGTCTCGCCGGAGTATTGGTGGAACGAATCCGGCACATCCAGCGATCTCGTCATCCGCGCCAACACCATCCGCGGCTGCCACAAAACCGCCATCGAAGTCGTCGCCCCCGGCGGCGATGGCAAACCGTTGCCCTGCGGCGCTCACCACAACATCGCCATCACCGACAACGTCATTACCGACAGCCCATCACCGAACATCCGCGTCACCTCCACCGACGGCCTGGTCATCCGCAACAACCGTGTCGCCCCCAACTCCATCGTCACGGAACAATGCGAACTGCGATAGGCTTGACGCTGCTAACCCCGTCCGTTATCACCTATAAACATGAAAACGCTTCTGCGCTTCGCCGGTATTGTTGTTCTCACCACACTCACTTGTGCCGCTCAGACGAAGTATGAGGCAAAATGGGAGTCACTCGATCAACGCCCGACGCCGGAGTGGTTTCTCGACGCGAAATTTGGCATCTTCATCCACTGGGGCGTGTATTCCGTGCCTGCCTGGGGCGCGCCAAAACAGTACGCGGAATGGTACTGGCAACGGATGTCCAACAAGAAACCCGATAACGTCTGGTGGCAGTTCCACAAAAAGAATTTCGGCGAAAACTTTGATTACATGGATTTCGCGCCCCGCTTCACCTGTGAGCTGTTCAATGCCGATCAGTGGGCCGACATCTTCGCCCGCTCCGGCGCCAAATACATCGTGCCCACCTCCAAACACCACGAAGGATTCTGCCTCTGGCCCAGCGCCGAAGCGAGCCGGACCTGGGGTCGCCCGTGGAATGCTGTCGAAATCGGCCCAAAACGGGATTTGATGGCCGAGATGAAGGCCGCCGTCGAAAAACGCGGTATCAAATTTGGTTTCTACTACTCGCTTTACGAATGGTTCAACCCGCTCTGGACCAACAAAGCCACCCGCGCCCAGTACGTCAACGACCACATGTTTCCGCAGTTCAAAGACGTCGTCACCCGCTACAGCCCCTACCTCATCTTTGCCGACGGCGAATGGGACATGCCCTCCAAAGACTGGCGAAGCGAAGAACTCCTCGCCTGGCTCTTCAACGAGTCGCCTTGCAAAGACTATGTCGTCATCAACGACCGCTGGGGCAAGGATTGCCGCCACAAACACGGCGGCTATTACACCACCGAGTACGCCGCCGGCATGAAAGACGCCTCGCATCCATGGGAGGAAAGCCGCGGCATGGCCTACTCCTACGGTTACAACCGCGCCGAAAACCTCGACGACTACAAAACCGGACGCGAGTTCATCATGGTACTCTGCGACCTTGTCAGCCGCGGCGGTAACTTCCTCCTCGACATCGGCCCGACAGCAGACGGACGGATTCCCGTCATCATGCAACAACGCCTCATCGAAATCGGCGACTGGTTGAAAGTCAACGGCGAAGCCATCTACGGCACCCGCTACGCCGGACGCAGTTGCCAGTGGAGCGAAGGTAAACGGCCCGGCCAGAAATTCGGCGAATACATGGTCAAATACGATCTCATGGAACAAATCGGCCAGAAACCCAAAGGCGACATGGCCGTCAAACAAGCCTTCTTCACCAAGAAACCCAACGCCCTCTACGCCATCACCCCCGGCTGGCCCGGCCCGAAACTGCTGCTGCGCGATATCAAAGTCCCCGCCACGGCCGAAATCACCCTGCTCGGCCACGAGGCCAAACTCGCATACCGGGTCGCGGGCACAACGCTGGAAATCGAAGTCCCCTGCCTCACACCCGACCAACTCCCCTGCCAACACGCCTTCACCTTCAAAATCACCGGCGCCGAACTTCTTCCCGAACCATGAACACACGCCAGCAAACCATCCAGTCGCTGCGCGCCAACCCAAAACTTCCTGTTCTCATCCTCGGCGGCGGATGTAACGGCATCGGACTGTTCCGCGAACTCGCTCTACAGGGCGTCCGCTGCCTGCTTGTGGACAAGGCCGACTTCACGGCCGGCGCAACCTCGAAATCCTCCCGCATGATCCACGGCGGCCTCCGCTACCTCGAACACCGTGAATTCAAACTTGTCCGCGAATCGCTGCACGAACGCAACCGCCTCCTCACACACGCGCCCCACTATGTCTTCCCGTTGAAAACCACCATCCCGTTGTTCTCCCGCTTCGGTGGTTTTCTCCACTCCAGCCTCATCTTCTGCGGTTTCTCCGTCCGTCCTGTCAGCCGCGGCACCTTCATCACCCACCTCGGCCTGACCTACTACGACCTCGTCACCCGCAACGACCGCCGCACCCCAACACACTACCTCACAAACCGCGAAGACTCATTGCGCGCCCTGCCCGGACTAAACCCACAAATCGTGGCCACCGCCACCTACTGGGACGCCATGATCACCGAAGCGGAACGCCTCTGCATCGAACTCATTCACGACGCCCATGAGGCCAACAACAACTGCGCCGCCCTCAACTACGTTGCGCCTCTCCCCCCTGAAGACAACCGACTCCCCCTCAAAGACCTCGTCACCGGCGACATTTTCCTCGTCGAACCCCAGATCATCGTCAACGCCACCGGCGCCTGGGTGGACCACACCAACGCCATCCTCGGCACCCCCACCCATTTCATCGGCGGCACCAAAGGCTCACATCTGGTCCTCGATTGCCCTGAACTCTACCAAGCTCTCGGCGATCAAATGATCTATTACCAACACTCCGACGGCCGCGTCTGTATCGTCTTCCGTTTCCTCGACAAGGTCATCATGGGGTCCACCGACATCCCGGTGGATGACCCCGACAAAGCCACTTGCGACGACCGCGAAGTCGAATACATCCTCGCCTCTCTCCGCCACGTCTTCCCCAACATCAAGGTCAGCCGCGAACACATCGTCTTCGCCTTCTGCGGCGTCCGCCCTCTCCCTTCCACCAAAAACAAAATCACCGCCAACATCCCGCGCGGCCACACCATCCACTTCCTCGAACCGGACACCCAACACCCCTTCCCCATCCTCTGCCTCATCGGCGGCAAATGGACCACCTTCCGTGCCCTCGCCGAACAAGCCGCCGACAAAATCCTTCCACGCCTCGGCCTCACCCGCCGCGTTTCCACCGCCGACCTCCCCATCGGCGGCGGGAAAAACTTCCCCATCACCGACGACGCACGCGCCCAGTGGATCAGCCGCGTCGCCCAAAACACCCATCGCCCCGAAAAAGACATCGCCACCCTTCTCGCCCGCTACGGCACCGCCGCCGAGGCCATCGCCGCCACCGACCCCACTCCTCTCGCTTCACTACCCAACTACAGCATCGGCGAAATCGAATGGATCGCCACCCACGACATCGTCGTCCACCTCTCCGACCTCGTCTATCGCCGCAGCACCATCGGCCTGCTCGGTAATGCCAACCTCGAAACCCTCACCGAACTGGCGACCATTGTCGGACGCATCCTCCACTGGGACCGCGACCGTCAATCCATGGAAATCACACGCGCACTCCCGCCACAAGTCAACGGCGCCCCCCGCACCGGCGCCCCAAAAGGCGGCCCCAGCGAATGGACCCGCGTCATGCACCTCATGCGCAGCAGCAACCAACCGGGAACCCTCCTCCCATGAAACACGTCTTCATCGCCCCTCGCCGTTACATCCAGGGCCGCGGTATCCTCGCCGAAATCGGCTCCCTGCTCCGTCCCCTCGGCCAAAAACCACTCTTCCTCTGGGATTCCCGCGTCAAATCCATCATCGTCCCCCTCGTGCAAGGCGAAACATTCCTCGATGTCGAATTTCGCGGACAATGCACCAGAGCCGAAGCCGAGCGTGTCGCCGCCCTCGCCAAACAAAACGTCGCCGACATCATTGTCGCCTTCGGCGGCGGCAAAACACTCGACACCGGCAAAGCTGCCGCCGCCTTTTCTGGCGCCAAATCCGTCACCGTCCCCACCATCGCCTCCAACGACTCGCCGACCAGTTCCTACACCGTCTGGTACGACGACGCCGGCAACTGTCTTGGCTTCGAGTCCTGGGGCGTCAACCCCGACCTCGTCCTTGTGGACACTCAAATCATCGCCAACGCCCCCGTCCGCACCCTCATCGCCGGCATGGGCGACGCCCTCGCCACCTGGTTTGAGGCCGACGCCTGCCGCAAAACACGCGCCCTCAACCTCGCCGGCAGCGGCGGCACCGCCACGATGGCCTCGCTCGCCATTGCCCGGCTCTGCTACGACACACTGATGCAACACGGCATCGAAGCCAAACGTGCCGTCGAACAACACCTCGTCACACCCGCTGTTGAGAAAATCGTCGAAGCCAATGTCCTGCTCTCTGGTCTCGGCTTCGAGAGTTGCGGCTGCGCCAGCGCCCACATGATCGCCAACTGTTTTCCGTCGTTTCCCGAATGCCACGGTCTCATGCACGGCGAGGAAGTCGGTTTCGGCCTGCTTGCCCAGCTTTGTTTGGATGAAGACACCGACATCGCCGAGTTGTATCGCGTGGTGGATTTCGAGATCGCCATCGGTCTGCCGGTCACCTTTGCCGAACTCGGCCTCGCCGGCGTCCCACGCGACCGTCTCCAGAAAATTGGCGACATCTGCGCCGCCAAAGGCTCGCTCTGCGAGAACCACCCCTTCCCCGTTACCAGTGACAGCCTCGTGGACGCTCTCTACGCTGCCGACGCCCTCGGCCGCGAAAGGAAAGCCAAAGCGCGCGGTTGATATTCCGCGGCACTGAGTAGAAGACCTAAAACTTGAGACAAAGCCTCTCCCAGGACAAGGGCCACACTTGATTGATGTCCCGGCTTGATTCTATTCTGGTTTCGACGGCGGCTACAAACCAGCTACGGTTATTCCTCGTCATACGAAGGTGGAGCGTCGTGATCGCCGACGCCCCAGTTTGGGTTGGGGACGGAACCGAGTGTGAAATCAATCGTGGCGCCTCGATTTTCCGTAAGTGTTGCATAGTCAATCCATGTGGAGGTTTGAGGCTTACCGTTTACGCTCAGGCGCTGGATGTATTTGTTTTCTGCGGATGCGTCGGGGGCGTTGATCGTGAGAACGCGGCCTTCCGAAAGCTGAATGCGTGTCTTTTTGAAAATCGGCGAAGTGACCGTGACGCCACCGACACCCGGTATGGCGGGATACAGCCCCATCGCGCCCCACATGTAGTACGCCGATAACGCGCCGGTATCGTCATTACCTGGCGTACCGTTGCGTCCCAAGTGCCAGCCGGCCAGCATCGCGCGAATTTTCTCCTGTGTCTTCCACGGCTGCTTGACCCAGTTATTGATATACGACAGACTGAAGTACGGCTCGTTGCCGACAGTGGGACCGATTGAATCAAGTTTCTTTTGTGCCTTCTCCAAGGACATTCGTCGGACCAACCCAGCGATGTTGTGCGGGACGTTGAACGTGTAACAGAGCGCATCGCCTTCCGTGTATCCCTCTCCAGACGACGGATTGAATGCCGGCCAAGTGCCATCGCCATTACGTTGTGTGAGGTAGCCGACCGTCGGGTTCCAAAGGTTGAAGACCTGCTGCGCACGTTTTGCGAACCGGGTAGATATCTCGTCGCGTCCCAACGCTTTTGCGAAACGGGAAATCGCAAAATCCGCGATCGCATACTCAATCGTGCGCGAAACCGACTCCTTGGACGCGTCCACCTCCTTCGGCACATAGCCCTTCTCAATGTACTCACGCTGATATTTCCACGTCGCGGCGGGGTTGTTGCAGTAACGTGGTTGCGTGGCCGTATCTACCATCTTGTCCAGCGCGGCAGACGCGTCGAAATCGCGGGCGCCAAACGCATACGCAGATGCAATGTATGGCAGCGACGGATAACCGAGCATAATGCCGGCGTCGCTCGTGTAGTACGACCAGATCGGCAGGCCACCGCCGGTGGCATGTTGCGCGGCGAGCAACAGCGACCGTACCATGTCGGAACTGATATCGGGGACGAGCAGCGACAGGAGTTGTGCGTTGGTCCGGTAAGTGTCCCATAGGGAGAAAATGGCGTAGTAGTGACGGCCAGTGGCGACCTTATGGACGGCATTGTCAAACCCGACGTACTCGCCGTTGACATCCTCAAAGACACTCGGCTGAAGGCAAAGACGATAGAAGGCGGTGTAGAAAAGTCGTTTCTGTTCCGGCGTGCCGCCCTCCACTTTGATCCGGTTCAAAAGCATGTTCCAAGTATTTCGGGTTTCGCGTCGGACCGTTGTCAAATCCCAGCCGGAAATCTCGGCGAAAAGGTTGCTCTCAGCGTTCTGTACGCTCACGTAGGAAATACCCACCTTCATCGTGACGGTTCGTTTTGTCCGGGTGTCAAACTTCACGTAGGCAGCCACCTCGCCCCAGCCGGTGTCCTCGGTCGTATTCCGTTCTTTCTTTGTTTCACTGCGCCACGTACCATAGTCGGTGAAGTCTTGGTCGAAGACCGCGCAGAAGTAGATGTGATAACGACAAGGCACGCCACCAAACGCTCCCCCATACGTCCAACCCGTCAGCTTGCGGTTCACGGGATCAATCCGAATCCCGGCTTTCACCGGATAATCAGCCGAACCGATAGGATTAAAAATCATCGCCGCGTTCGTTGATGCCGGGTAAGTGAACCGCCCGATGCCCGCCCGCTTCGTCGTGGCAAGTTCCACTTCGATTTTCTTGTCGGTCAACCCCACGCGATAGTATCCGGCCTCCGCTTCTTCGTCGGTGTGACGGAACGCTGCCTTATAAGCAACCGGATTACGCACGGGAGAGTCGTCCAAAGCGCCCACCGCTGGCATGAACGGCAGTGCCATGGCAGCCGGTAGTCCCGCGCCACTGATGTGTGTCAGGCTGAACTGATTGATGTACAGATCATCCCAGCTATAGCCGCCGGGCCAATGGGTCGCCCCCTTCTCTGTCACTGTGTCGGGACTCCACGCCACCATGCCAAACGGCGCTTGCGCGCCGGGATAACACCCGGAATAACCAATCCCCGCCAGCGGCCTCACGTACTGAACGCAGTCCTCACTCGCAGACAATGCGCCGTCGCCGACCACTACGAGCGACAATGCAACTCCAAGAAAAGCTGAAACAGTAGAATTGATCCTATTCATGCTTGGCGTCCCGGCTGTTACGGAAAAGCGCCGCGTGCAGCGAACGCAATGACGGGTAAAGCTGCTCGAACAGTTTGAACCGCTCCGCATACTCCGCCGTCAAGGCGCGATTCGGCTCATAGATGCGCCCCGGACGATACACGCGCTCAAAAGCGTCCTGTTCGTCACGGTAAATCCCCACACCGATTCCCGCCAAAATCGCCGCGCCCAGCGGCGTTGCCTCCTCCACCGCCGGCACCTCAAACGGCTGTCCAAGCATATCGGCCCGATTTTGCATCCAAAACTCGTTGCGCGTGCCGCCTCCGACCACCACGAGTTTGTCACAAGGCAAACCAAGTCCCTTGTCAAGCCCTGCAAGGATTTGGAGGAACTGATAGTTGAGTCCTTCGACAACGGCGCGGAGCAGATGGCCTTTGGTCGCCGTGTTGCGCAGGCCGATAAACGCGCCGCGCGATTGCGGATCAATCACCGGAATCGTGCTGCCGGACATGTGCGGCAAAAACATCACTCCGTCCGCGCCCGGCGGCGCAGCAGCGGCGGCCGTCATGAGGTAATCCCAGTCCGTGCCGCCTTCGCGCACGGCCCGCTGGGCCTCCTCGAAACCGAACACCCGACGGAACCACTCCAACATGTCGCCGGCCACCGCCGATCCCATGGGCGCATACATGTCACGCGCCACATGCGAGTCAATCCACCATCCCATCTGCCGGGCCGTTTCGGTCAACGGCGGCGTCTTCGACGAGGTGACAATAATTTCCCACGTACCGGTCACGTCGAGCACGACGCCCGGTTGAAATGCGCCGACGGGCAGGCAACCGCAAAGGAAATCGTGGCCGCCCAGCACCACGGGCGTGCCGACCGGCAGCCCCGTGACATCGGCGGCCGCTTGATGGACTTTGCCGAGCAACGTGCCGCTTGGTCGCGGCTCGCAAAGCAAACGCCGATCAATACCGGACAACTTCAGCAGTTCTTCGGAATAGGTCCGGGTCCGCTGGTCGAAGAGCAGCGTGTTGGACGCCATCGAGTAATCCGTGGCGCGTTCGCCGCAGAGCTGGAAGTTGAGGAAATCCTCAATGAGCAACCATTTGTCGGTCTTCTCAAGGATGGCGGGTTCGTTCTCCCGCATCCAGAGGATACGCAACGCCGTGTTGATGGGCCAAATCGGGTTGCCGGTAATGGAAAATTGTTTCTCGGCCCCGATGTGTTCGAGCCACCATTGTTGCTGCGGCACCGTGCGCGGACAATGCCAACTGATGAACGGATACAGCCAACGACCGTCCTTGTCCACCGGCACGCCGTCCATCCCCATGCCGGTCACGGCCACAGCGCGAATGTTTTTCGCGTCATCCAAGTGCGCGATGGCTTCGCAACAAGCATCGGCCACACC
>CAZISE010000027.1:0-39389 GCA_964541945.1 uncultured Verrucomicrobiota bacterium | reverse complement strand
TGTTTTTCGCGTCATCCAAGTGCGCGATGGCTTCGCAACAAGCATCGGCCACACCACTCCAAATCTGTTGCGGGTCCCACGTCGCCCACTGCGGATGGTCAGGATACGGATGCAACAGTTCCGTCGAACGATTCGCGGCGGACACGACGCGCCCGTCAGGATCAAAGACAACCACTTTCAAGCTGGTCGAACCGAGATCAATGCCGACGAGATGGTCCATAGTTAAAGAGCGTTAATGAAATCTTCCCGCGTCACCTTCGCTTGACGCAGAATGCTCTGGAGTGTCTTGGGAAGGATCGCGTCATGGTTCGGAATGGTGACACGAAGTTCGCCTTTGTTCATCCGAATATGCGACCCTTCTTGGTTAGTGACGGTAAAACCCAACCGCCGCAGTGCCTTGACCGCCTCAACACCGGAAACATCACGGGGAAGTTTCACACCATCGCAAGCACGGGATCCGTTGCGAAGTGAAGTCGAATCACATGCGGCACTGTTGCCCCACCGAAGTGACACCGAACAGCTTCGCGGATGTTGGCTTGAAGTTCGCCGAGGTCTTTGCCTTGCGTCGAGATGCCGCCACATCCGTCCGGATCGTCCCACGAAGCAATGAACCAGCCGCTTTGCTCGTCGTGTTCAACAATCAATGTGATTTCTTTCATAGGCTCTGCTCATTTGCCAACCACGACACAACTGAATCATAACCTGCCTACCCCCACCGTCAACACACATTCTTCGTGCCCGTAACAACGTTCATTGCGGTGTAATCAACGGAATGCTTTGCCGGCCATGCCGGCGGTAGAGACGAAAGTCGTCATCCAACGTAAACACGCGACTATCCGCCCAGAGCTCGCTCATGCGCACAAGGCTTGCATCGGCCAGCGACATCGGCATATCACTGTAACGCTCGATCAATGCGGTGACGGCTCGCAGTTCTTCGACCAACGAAAATTCCACGCGAATGACACCGCGCTCAATCAAATCGAGCACCGGCTGGGAAGGTTTGCGTTCGCGTTGCAACAAAAAGACCGCTTCCGCAATCACCGCCTCGCAGCTTAGCATCGGGGGTTGGATGTTCTGCCAGTGTTGTTGCGCCCAGTCGTGATGCGCATCCGCCGCCGACAGAAAGGCAACAAGCGGCCCGGTGTCCAACAGGACCGTTCCTTTCACCTTCCAAATCCCTCAAGGTGGCGTTTATTTGTGGAGAGGTCGCGCGCCGCGCCCTTGATGGAGCCGCACAGGTCTTTGGCCAGTTCGTAGCAGGACGCTCCTTTTGCGCCTTCGGCGCTCAAACCCTGTTCCAAAAGAGCACGAATAACTTCCGATTTGCTGGCGCGACGGCGTCGGGCGACCGCCTCCAATTTCAAGCCCAACTCCTCTGGCAATTTGACCGTAACCGTCACCATGACAACATGGTATTACCGAATTGGCGATGTGTCAATACCGCATACATCAGAACGACACATGGGCGCCGGTGCCTTGCCAGCCGTCGAGTTGGATCGGGTACCGACCGTAGGTGCGGATGGCATTCCACATCGCCAGATAATTGCCCGGCTTGACGCCGGAGTGAATGCTGTTGCTGGAGGAGACGATGAGACCGCCACCGTCAGCGGCTTTGCGGATAACGTCACGGGTCGCGTCCACAACCTGTCGCTCGGTGCCGTTGGTCAATAAATGGGCGCAATCCACGTTTCCTTTCAACGCAATGCGGTGACCGTATTTCTGTTTCATCTCGCCAATGTCCAGCCCGGCCAGCGGATCAATCGGGTCGAGACAATCAATGCCGGCATCGAGAATCATGTCGAGCAACGGACGGATGTTGCCGTCGCTGTGCTTGATGTGCAACAGCCCGGCATCATGAAAACCGGCCACAACGCGCTTCAGACCGGGCCAGAGTAGTTCACGGAACATTGCGGGCGACATGAATGGCGAGTCGGTGGCGGCATAGTCGTCGCCGGTTACGACAAACTCGGCGCCGCGTCGGGCGGCTTCCTGCGCGAGTTTGATGTTGGTTTCGACGGAGATTTCGACAAGCGCGCGGACCAGTTCCGGTTCTGCGGCGAACGCTTCGAGAAGGTTCTCGAAGCCCATCAGGTTGCGCGGAACGGAGAGAACGTCATTGAGGTGGACGCCGATGGCGAGTTTGCCTTTGTAGGTCTTGACGACGCGTTCGAGGCTGGCGAATCGGCCCGGCGCAAACGGGTCGGGCGGACGATAGCCGTTGAGGTCGTCGAGGCTCCGGATGGGACCGCCGATGGGCATACCGTATTCTTCCTCGCCGTATTCGAGGATAGTGCCCCATTCGTTGCGGACGCGGTTCGGCGCGATTTGTTCCTTCTTGTAGTCGGGACCGACAAGGATGGCGTCGAGTCCCATGCGAACGGTGAACTCCTCCATCGAACTGCCCGGCAGAATGGCGTGACGGACTTTGCGGTCAATGATCCACTCGAAATGCGGGAGACGGTCGGGTTCCTGTCGTTGAAGGACGCGGCGGACGCGTTCGGTGGAGGTGAGTTCTTTCATGACAAATGGAAGTGTAATGGTTTGGTGAGAGAAAACAATCACAACGCTGTAGGAAGATTCCGACAAGAGAATCAGCCACTTGCCGACATCCACGGTGGGGGGATATTGCGTGAGATGTGCTGTGAAGGGACAGCGCATGAAGCACGTTGTCCCCATCGTTCTGACGACGCTGAGTCTTCCTCTGTTGTGCCTGCCGGTCCGCGCGGCGAATAAAAATGATATCGAAGAGGAAGTGCAGGCCATCAGAGCCAGTACCGGTGTCGAGGTCCATTATTTGTACGATGCGGCAACGTTTTTCCCGGCGGACTGGCAGGACGACGAACTTTTACCGCGTGGCCAACAAGTTTCATTGGAGGAAGTCAAGAGAACGCTTCCGTTGATCCGTCGTTTCCTTTCCTCTTATCCGGGCGAGTTGATTCGCGCTGATCTTACAGACATCTACCTTGTTGCCAATCTTAGTTTCTACGGTAAAAATTTCGGCGGAACTTCCTTTCTTTCATCCATCTACATCAATGTTCGAGAGGAGATTCCGGACGAGTTTTTGCTGGCGCGACTGCACTCGGAGTTCTCCAGTATCCTGTTGCGAAAACATTCCTTCCCAAAAGAAAAATGGGAACAAGTGAATCCTCCCAATTTCCGTTACATTGGCAGTGGAGTGGCAATGTTGGATCAACGAAACCTGTACGGCCAAACTGGTAACTTGTTGTCAAACGGGTTCATCGTCAAGTACGCCCAAAGTTCTTTGGAAAACGACTTCAACATGATGGTGGACTGGCTCTTCACCAAACAAGCACGTCTCAATCAACTCTGCGAAAAATACCCTCTCATCCGTAAGAAACGCGATCTCGTCGTCGAGTTTTACCAATCGCTCAGCCGCCAGACCACGGCCATTGCCAGATTGGAAAGTCAAACAAAGGGATAATCGTATTGGTCAAACAAAAAAATTGTCCGCCCCGTTTATCAGGGCGGACAATCCATTTTTCTTTTGATTTCTTTTTGGCCGTCTAGGGTACCGTCGGACTGATTTCGTACACGGGCGGCGGATCAACAACGGTTGTCGGTCCATCCGGTGGGGGCGGCGGCGGCCAGTTCGGCGGCCAATCCGGGTCCGGCTCGGCTACGGGTGTCGGTTGAACACGAATATCCACTGCCTCATTGGTTCTTGGGTCACAGTCCACGCACAATTGTTGCCCGGCTTGCACCACAACCGGCTCAGCACGCCCGCGAACGAGTACTGTTACCGTGTCGGTTCTGACACGAACGCAGGCGCGGTTGTTCACCAGCCACACACTGTAGGCGCCAAACCCTTGTACTTCACTCAAGCAAGCTCGTGTCGTCACGGAAAAAGACGAGTTTGTAGTAGGAGCATCGGCTCGAACAAGGATTTTACCGCGTTCCAGTTCGATACTACTGCTGGCGGCGGGCTTTTTGCCAGGTTGCGGAAGTCCCTTGATATCTTCGCGCAGTTGATCAAAACGCACAATCGTCAAGGGAGTTAGCCGCACAAATGCCTCTGTCGTCAGCCAAAAATCACTCACGGAATTGGTCCCTGTCCGGCTCGATGCTCCTTCCGTCAACGCCAGTCCCATTCGCAAACGTCTCCACTCCGGGTGGGTTTGTGTGTAATATTCTGAGTCACCGGTTATCTTGACCGCAATGGCTCGTCCCAAACGCGGCGCTGCTTCTGTGAGAGGATCGGCCAGAAACACCCCACATAGAAAAACGATCATCATTCGCTTCCAATTTGGCTTCATCATAAGTGCCTCTTTTGATGTGAGTTGTTTGCTGATCGTTGCGGGGAGATACTACCCCCGCTTTCATGGATACGCAATCCCGTTCTTTGACAGCGCAACCGCTGAATTATTCCCATGTACCTCCACGGCAATCGGATGAAACGGATACCGTAGTATGCAAAAAAAAACGGACGGGGTAAGGATACCCAGACAAAGTCTTCCTCATTCGGGACAAACATTTTTGAGAATAAATAACTTGTCTTTCGCCACCAACCATCCTGCATTCGCCATCCCCAGACCGTTGCGCTGTCTGTCAGCCAATTGTTTTTTTGCTTCAACAAGCGTTTCTTGATCTCTCGCACTCGCTTCATTACGGATGCCATGGTGTCCATCTCTTGCTGAATGGCTTTCGACACTGGCGCCCCCAGCAACTCTTCCGCAAGTCTGATCCCCGTCCACAATATCTGCTCATGTCCGTGCGCCCGAGCCTGGTTGCGAATGTAATCCCAATCCAGATCACTTCCCACCCGTAATATCCCGGCAATGTCGCAAATGCCGCGCATGTCCGCATATCGGTGTTTCACCGGATGAGCGCAAAGAAGCAGCAAATGATCTTCCCGCGAAAGTGTTCGATACACACGTTGATCCACGCATACCTTGATCGCTCGCCTCCAGACCCGCTCCACATCCAACGGACACAGCCACCGCAAAAAACCCCAGTGTAAATCAATCATCAGTTCCCGTTCGAAAGCGCAGAAATCATGGGCATGTCCACAACGAATCAGGGCATCCAGTTGTTGTTCGTCAAAGTCATACGAGGGACGAACACCGCGCCTTTTCAACATTTGCCATGCATGCGGCACGTCACACGGATGTACCATCACATCAATATCCGACGAAAGACGCAACAGAGGCGACTCGTACAGCAACGAACTGAGCACCACCCCTTTCAACAACAACACTTCGATCCCCTCTGCTTCAAACCATCTCATGACTTCCGCCGTCCGTGCCGCCATCCGGGCCGACATGGTCATCGCTGTATGACGCAATCGTTGCAAAGTCTCCCTTACCGGCACCGGCACTTTCTCCCGGAAATGCGCGTTGAGATTCCAACCCACCAGCGTCAGAACACCCAACGCGCGCGCCGTCTCGAAAATCCGTTCCCAATCTACGCCATCCAACGTCACGCTGGCGATATCCATCGGATAACGGGCACAGGCCAGGACCACCTGTTGCTCGCGCGACAAGTCAGTCATGCGCGTTTTCCTCCGCCTGCGTCCTCCACGATTGGGCATATAGCCCGTCGTGCCGCAGCAGTTCTTCGTGAGCGCCCGATTCGACGATCCGTCCGTCATCCATCACATAAATCACATCTGCTTGTTTTGCGGTTGTGAATCGGTGCGTGATCATGACGACGGTTTTTCCCGCGGCCACTGAGCGCAAACGGCGCAACCATTCCGCTTCCGCCCAGGAATCCATCGCGCTGGTCGCCTCGTCCAGCAACACCAGCGACGCGTTGCGCGCAAACGCCCGCGCCAGCGCCAGCCGTTGCCATTCGCCCGCGCTGAGATCGGTGCCCCCCTCAAAGTTTCTGCCAAGCAACCGTTCATAGCCGAGACGCCGCGCCAATTCGTCGGCACCGGCCGCGATGGCGGCCTCGTTGCGCACACTGTCGGGCGCGTCCCACGCAATGTTTTCGGCAACCGTCGCGCTGTAGCGAACCGGTTCCTGAAACAATGCCGTAATCTGTCGCCGCAATTCCGTCGGGGAAAACTCTCGCATATCCACGCCGTCCCACTCGATTCGCCCCTCAACGGGATCGTACAACCGACACAGAAGCCGCACCAGGGTACTTTTGCCCGATCCATTGCGTCCGACAATCGCCACGATCTTGCCCGCTGGCAACACCAGGTTGAAATCCCGCAACACATCCCTGTTGCCGCCGGGATAACGGAACGTGACATGATCAAACCGAATCTGTTCACGCAGCCCTGACGGGCCTTCCCTCGATTTTGCCGGAGCGACAATCGCGGGTTCCAGCGCCAGAAACTCAAACATATCGCCCAGAAACAGCGTATTGCGGTAAATCTGCCCGGCGTTGCCGAGCAGGGTCCGCACAAACTGTTGTCCCTGCACAAACGCCTGCGCAAACAACGCCAGATCGCCCGGCGTAACCGCGCCACGCACTGTTCGCCACGTCATTACCGCAAACGCGCCGCCGGCCGCCAACAACGCCACGGCGCCCGCGCCAAGTTCCGCCAGCCGTTCCCGCCCGTGCAACCGCAGGCTCTCTTCGCGCACCTGGCGACGCGACTGTGCGTACAACCGGCGAAACCGTTCACCCAGTCCGAACAATCGCAGCTCCGCCGCTGGCTCCCGGCTTGTCAACAACTGGTTGAAGTACCACATCCGCCGTTCTTCGGGCGTCACCCGTCGCCGCCACTCGTACTGGCGGTGGCTGTAATACAATACCGCTGTCAACGCCGGCAGCGCACTGGCCAACAGCAACGCCGGCAGGCCAATGCCGTATTGCGCCAGCAACATCCCCATCGCGGCGAGTGAAAGCGCGCTTTGCAGCACGCCGCCGAGATTTTCCAGCAGTGCCAATGGCCGTGTTCCCGCGTCCTCGGTCACCCGGTGCAACCGGTCGTGAAACTCCGGCGAGTCGTAAAACGCCAGGTCCAGCGACGCGGATTTCTCGTGGATCCGATTCTGGATGTGATCCCAAAACAACTCGCTTTGCAGCGTGCGCACCCACGCCGCCGCGCCGCGTAACAGTTCCGACAACAACAGCACCGCGCCCAGCGATGCCGCGGCCAGCCACAGCGACGAAAGTGTTCCCTCCCCACCGCGTGCGCTCACGGCACGCACCAGTTCGTTGACAACGCGACGGGTCAACTGCGCCGTTGCCGCCGGCAACAATCCCTGTGCCACCACCAACGCGACCCATGCCCATGTCCACCAACCGGTGGCCTCCCAAACCAACCGTACCGCCGACGGCCAGTGATGCGCCTGGGCCAATGTCACCCGGCATTTGCGGGCCAGTTCTTTCAGGTTGTCGGGCACGACAGAAGAGATTCTTTCCGCGCGCGCGCCACCTGGCAGAAGTAGGGGACGATGCCTTCGCGGTCGCCCAATTCCAGCCAGGCGTGGGCGGGACAGTTCAGGCAGAGGTTCACAATCGGGCAGGATTTGCACGCCCGCAGCAACGGTTCGGCCTGCGTCCGCAACGCGCGAACCTGCGGGATGAACTCCTCCCACGCCTCTCGCAGGCTGCCGCGTCGCAGGTCATAGGTTGTGCCCGGTGCGTTTAGCGACTGGCACAGGCGGAGTTGGCCATCCCACGACACACTGAAGCCGGTGGTTCCCGCGCCGCAGGACAATAATCGGCTGAATTGCGCGTATCGCTCGCAGCCTTCCCGCTCCTCGCACGTCCGACATCGGTCATAGGAGAGCGTCTCGCGTACGGGCTGGATGAAATGATCGCAGTGCTTCCGAAGCGCGCCAACGCGTTCGGGATCGGCGCTTTCCAGCGCGACCACTTCGGCGGGCGAGAGTCGTTCGGCAAGGATCTCGGCGTTGCGCAGCGGGTTTCGATCCATCCGCAGGTGAAGCACCGGGTCGAACCGGTAATAATCCTTCGTGCGAGCCCGGCAAAACCGGGCGATCGCCTCCAGTTCGTGCCGATTCGAGCGCAACGCCATGGCTTTGAGCCGCACCTTGATGTTGGCGGAGAGCAATCGCTCCAACCCGGCGTTGAAGGCCACGAAGGAAGCAGGTCGTCGGGTGACCCGCTCATACGTTTCGGCGCTGGCGCCGTACATGGTGACCTCGATGTCGCGGGGCGGATATTTCTGGAACAGCGTCACGTGCTCGGTTCCCACCAACGCGGCGTTGGTGAGGACCGACACCAACAGTCCCAGCCGTTTCAAGCCGAGATAAATCTCCGCGAAATCGGGTCGCAACAACGGCTCGCCGCCGGTCAGGGTGCACCAGACCGCGCCGAGTGCCGCGGCTTGACGAGCAATGTCAAGAATCTCTTCGCGGGTCAGTTCCGTCGCACGGGCGACGGCGTCATCGGATGGCCGGTTGATGTAGCAATGGCGACAGTCAAAATTGCACCGGGCCGTCAGTTCGATGTCAAACCCGACTGGTTTCCGTTGCTGGGCAAACCGTTTCCAAAGACCGAAGTCCTGGATGGCCATCGTGGAGGTCATTTTCGTCGGAGCACGGCGGCGCCGCGCAACATTTCATCGGAGGTTTTCCAATGCAACACCTCGAAGCCGCCGTCGTCAAACTCGGCGCGCAACGCCGCCTCGTCGTCAAACGCATGAAGGAATTCCCGGTTCGCCCACAGCATGTCGCCCCGCTCGAAACGCCAGTAACCCAGCGTCAGGTACGCCAGTGCGCGATGCCATCGTTCCATGCGAACCGACATTCGGGGACGACGATCCCAGTGGAACTGGCAAACACACACGCCGCCGGGACGAAGCGCGCGAGCAATCCGTTGCAGCATGGCAACGCGGCGTGGCCGTCCCGGAACACACGAGTACATCCGGGCGGAAAACCACACGACATCGAAACTGCCCGGCGGCACATCGAGGCGGGAAAGCTCCTGTACCAGTCCTTCCAGTTTCACCCCGTAACGGGCGGCATTTGTTTTTGCCTGTTCCACCATCTCGGCGACGAAATCCACTCCGGTGACCTCATAACCACGTTGAGCCAACGGAATCGCTTCGCGTCCGCCGCCCAGACCCAGCAGCAATAGTCGTCCGCGGCGCACCGGGCAGGCTTCCAACAATTCTTCCTCCTCACGATCCAGTCCCTCAGCAAGCACACCCGCCGCGCTCCAGGTTTTGAGGTTTCTTTCTCCTTCGTAGGCAGAGCGACTGAACGCGGCCAGGTCGTCGGGACACATCACCATCAGGGCGAGCGACTCAATCGCTTTGCCTGCGCGAATCATCCGATGCGCCAGCGAAATCCTCAGTCGGCCCATTTTCTTCCGCTCACCGCGCGTTTGGCCGCGCGCGCCAATTCCCACAACGCATCGTGACGGCGCAACCACGCGATTCCCACCCGTTCCATGCCCAGACCAAAACGCACATGCCGCCCGTTGCGCTCAATCGCCGTCACGCGCCCCAAAATATCTTCGGGCCGCACCCAGCCATCGGCCTCCAGGGTCGCATCGCCCCGCAACAGGCGCGCGGCATCGCGCGCGCGCACCACCCGATGCACGGCCAGTTTGCCCGTGACGGGATGAACGAAGGCGACCACCTCGCCGATTCGCGGCGGGCGGCCCGACAGCGGGGCAATGGTCAACACATCACCGCTGCGAATGAATGGCGACATGCTTTGCCCCGTGGCTCGGAAACGAAACGATACCCCACAGCCCAACACGGCGCGCGCCAGCCCGAGAAGTTTGGGGCTGGAAAGAGAATACGACGAACGCATTATTTTGAAACGATCATTCGCCGTTTCAACAATTCGGCGATCAATCCCATTACATCCGATTCAATCCGGGCCGGCGGCGCATCGTATTCCGCGGACAGTTCCGCCGTGATTTGACCGAGAGTGTGTTGACCATCGAGTCGCTGCCAAATGGCGCGGCCGGTTTCGTTGAGGGTGAAGATGGAGTCTTCCATGTCGCCCACGCCGGCGGCGATGGGGACCAGAATCAACTCGCCTTCGATCTCGCGGGCAACCACATCCTCCGAAGGCGCATACACCTGTTCAGGGCCGATTTCGCTCGCCATGACGTTGTGTTACGACCCTTGTCCGGAACGATTCTGGCAGGTTCCGCAATTGCCCGGAGTGTTGTCCCCGCATCCTTGCGAGTTGTTCGTGGGGATGCTAGCTGTCACGCCCACATCCTTGCAGATGGCCAAGACGGCTTCTTCGGGGCGGTTGCGTGCCAGGATGATCAGTTCGGGCGTTTTCCATGCTTTTTTGTTCATAGCGCTCCCCGCTCTCTCGGTTGGTTGTTATCTAACATTCATCCACCCGTGTGTCAAATGGCAATCCGTTCCTGCCAGTTGGCAATTTCCCAGGCGTGTTCGCCTTCCCGCAACAGTCCCAGGAGACGCCCCTGTTCATGGGTAATGGCGCACAAGTATTCCACGGGCGTATCCAATGTGCCGTGTTCCGCCCACGATTTGGCCGGACATTGTTCGCAAAGTCCCCGCAGGAAACATCGGGCACAACGGCGAAGGTATTCGGGATGAGTAGCCCGCCGCTGTCGCAGGGGAGGAAAGACCCTTTCGACGGCCTCACGAAGACTGCCCTTTCGCAGGTCGTAACTCCATTCGGGCGCGCGCAAGCCGAGGCACGGTTGGAGTCGCCCGTAGGCATCTACACACGGTTTCTCGCAAATCCCGCACGGAAACAGCCTGTCGCCAGGCGGGCCGAGAAATCGTCGGCAGAATCGCAATGCCTGTTCGCGGTCCATCCGCTGGAACGCCACGGTTTCCTCGGGAGACCAGCGCAAACGGGCAATCAGACGGTTTTTGACCGGGTCATCCCGCCGGTCGCGCAATTGGAAAAACGCGCTGATGCCCGGTGCGCGGTCGGTCCACGGCAACGTGGCCGCCCAGGACAAAAACGTGTCGAGTTCATCCCGGTTGGGCGGCAACACCGCCCATTTCACGACAAACGGGATTCGCCGCGCCAGCAGCAAATCCACCCCACGACGAAATTCAGCATACGCTCCCGGCGACCGCGTGACGGCGTCATAGGTGGCCGCTGTCATGCCGTACACGCTGACTTCAATCCGTTCCAACGGTCGGACACGGGCAAACAGGTCGGCCAACGACGGCGTGATGCGGCGCGCATTGGTAAACAGCAGAACCCGCATGCCCAGCCGCCGCGCATGAAGATAAAGCGTCTCAAAATCATCGCGCAACAACGGTTCGCCGCCGGTGAATCGGAACTGGAGACAGCCGAGATCGGCGGCTTCCTGCAGGATGCGTTGCAGTTCCGCAGTGGAAAGCTCCCGACAAGCAACAGGGTCATCTGCTGGCCGATTGATGCTGCAATGAAGACAATTGTTCTGGCAGCGCTCGGTCAATTCCATGTCCAGCGCCGGCAACCGCGGACGCGGGCCGCGCCAGCGGGTGGTCGTGACAACATGGGAACTGCGGCTCACAATGTTTCCAGCAACGGCACGATTCCGCCGCTTTTGTCAAATTCCATCTCGTAGCATGGCACTTCGCGGGCCAGCCGCGCCGCCACATCAAGCGTCTTTGCCCACCAATCGCCGTCCGCGAAACCGCGCACCACGCACGGCAACAATCGTTGAAGGATCTGCCGGCCATCCGTCAACCGGGTCAGACGGTTTTCCTTCGACTGACGAAGGAAAAGAACGGCGGTCAGCGGCGCGTCGGAGGCGCTGACCCGTGGCGATTCGCCGTGACTCCAGGTGCCAAACACGCGAAACCCGTCGTCCATGCGACGAACAATATTGCGGTCGTCGCACAAAATCTCGGCGCGTTCCTGGATCAGGCGGGTGGTGGTGGTTTTGCCGGCGCCGGAGTGGCCGACAAAAAGCAGGCCTTTCCCTCCCAGGATGGCGGCGGCGGAGTGGACCAGCAAACCACGACGGTCGGCCAGCAGGCGGGTGAGCAAAATCTGGTCGCTGCCCATGAGCGTGATGACGTTCAGGCCGCCGTTTGCCCACGGTTCTTCGTCGTGGCGGTAAATCCATCCGCGGGTGTGCGTGGCATTGAATACGGCGACCAGGTAGGGGGCGCCGTTGAGGGCGCATCGGTAAATCCAAGAGTTGCCCTTGCGCGAAATGGTCCACGGGGCGTTCTGGTACAACTCCGTTCCCCAGTCGTCCTGTCGAACGCCTTCCAAGGTGAAACGATGTCGCAATTTCACCGTGTCCTTGCCGGGGCCGTCCACTGCAAACCGTTGGACGGCGGGTGTGAATGTGGTGTCGGTGATCGGTAGGTCGGAGTCCAATTGGAAGGTGATGCCGCCCATCCGGTAAAACCGGCGATGGTGGGTCAGCCAATTTTGTTTGTAGCGCCGGGTTTCCCGCGCCAGTTCGCAGAGGTATTCCACCCGGGCGCAGGGATCGCCGTGCTCCAGCCAGGCATAGGTTCCGCACCAGCGGCAGTCGGCGCGCATCTCGCAAGCGCCACATACCTCGCGATAGCGCGCGGTGGCGCGTACCTTGTCGGCCAGGGAGGGAATGAACTTTTCCCACGCTTCCCGGACCGTGCCGTGCCGCAGGTTGTAACGCAGCGAAGGCTCCTTGATGAGATGGCAAAAAGACATTCCGCCATACGGGTCAATGTGGAATTCGTTGCGTGTCTGGATGCATGCCGCAAACAGGCGGTCATCGTTGAGGTGGCAACCGGACTCTTGCCGCGCCAGTTCCTCGGCGGCGTCGTCCATGGGGGGCGGATCCAGCGCGATCACGTCGGCAGGATCGAGCCGCTGGCGTTTGATCTGCTCGTTGCGACAGGGGCTGGCGCAGGCGGACAGGTGTAGCCAGCTTGCGCCGACACGCCAGGACGGGCTGAGTGAGCGGGCCAGTTCGATCATCTGGGGCCATTGATGCCAGTTGTCGCGCATTGGGAAAAGCTGCACAGTGAACGAGACGCCGGCTTCTTTCAAGAGAGCGAAAGCGCGCATGAGTTGTTCAAAGCCGCCGGGGTTGTGAGTGATGTGGTCGTACACCTCCGCCGTGGCGCCATAGATGGAAATCCATTTCGTGCCGGGCCGCTTCAGCAAACGGACAATTTCGGGAGTAATCAATGTGCCGTTGGTGCGAATCGTGTAGGTGCGCGCTTTGCGGGTCAAGTAGTCGAAAATTTCCGGGAAATCAGGGCGCAGCATCGGTTCGCCGCCGGAGATGTCCCAGTCGCTGACGCCGAGAGCGCGTGCTTCGTCGGCGATGCGGCAAATTTCGGCAACGGTCAATTCTTGCCGTTGTTCCGGGGCGTTGGCCGGCAGCCAGAGCCAGCAATGATTGCAGACGTTGTTGCATCGGTATGTCAGGTCCAGGCTGCACCGCACCGGCACGCGCAACGTTCGTGGCCATTCCTGCCGTATTACATGCGAGGGCATAATGTCTTCAACTCAACACAGAATTGAACCGGTTCGATCCCGCTTTCCGCGCACCGGGAGCGGAGGGTGTCCAGTTGTTCGATTGTCAGATTCGGCTCGGCAATGATGAGTTTGGAGGTCTTGTGGTCGCGCGCCGCGGATGACAACACGGAGAGTGAGCCGAGGATGGGGATGCCGTGAATGGTCTTTCCGCGCTGTTCTCCGCCGCCGTGAATAAACCCGACCGGAGTCATCTTGCCCTCGCCGAGAAGATGGCGCACCAACATGTCAGCCATCGGTCCCGTACCGTAAATCAACACCCGCTCCCTGTTCGTCACGTCGGTCTGTGCATAATACTCCAACAGACGCAACGACATCCGTACTCCCAACAACAGCGTCACCGTCAAAAAGAACCCCAACAACAACACCGCCAACGAACCGCCCGGCACCTTCAACGCCAGCACCACTGTCGCGCTCGCGGCACAGCCCAACGCCACCGCCCGCACCCCGCGCAACAAATCGGCCATGCCGGCATACTGCCAGCGGACTTGATATAATCCACACAGCCGCAACACCAGCAGCTTGATCAACACCACCAACGGCAAGACTCCTCGCAGCGACTCCTTCATCGGCATCGGCAAGGGCAAACCATGGACCGTCCCCCACGCCAGGTACGACGCTCCTGCCAACAGCACAAGATCAATTGGCATCTGGAAAAACTCGTAGCCGAGCAACGGGTTACGGGTCAATGCCAGCAATGTGCCGCTACGCAATATCTCCAGTTCCCGATACCGCAGCCATCGCACCGCGTACACCGTCGCCACACCCACCCCGACAAACACAAGCCCCAGCGGCAAATCGCGTCGCGCCACTACAAACAACGCCACCGCCATTGCCAATAAACTTACCCCGTACAACACCAGTACCGCCCGTCGCTGACTCCATCCCTGTTTCAACAACCGGTGATGAATATGATCCCGGTCCGCCTCAAACACCCGGACCCCGCGCACCAACCGCCGCACCATTGTCAGAAACGCATCCATCAACGGCAACCCAAATGCCAGCAACGGCACCAGCACCGACAACGAAGCCGTGGACTTGTGCAACTCCGTGATGCTCAACACCGACAATGTAAACCCGATAAATTGACTTCCCGTGTCCCCCATGAAAATCCGTGCCGGATGAAAATTGTGCCACAGAAAACCAATCAGACACCCGGCCAGCAACGCGCAGACGAGCACCAGCCCGCTGTCCCCCCGCAACAACGCCACCGCCCCCAGCGTCAGCGTCGAAATGGCCCCAACACCGCAGGACAATCCGTCCAAACCGTCAATGAGATTGAAGGCGTTCGTCAACGCCACAATCCAAAGAACACTGACCGGAACGGCCCAAACGCCAAGATGAACCGGCGTGCCCCACGGCGACTCAAACATCCGAATCACCGCCCCTCCCTGCGTCGCCAAAATTGCCGCCAGAATCTGCGCCAGCAATTTCGTCACCGGTGGCAACGGACGAATATCGTCGAGTATGCCGGCCAACACGATTACCAGCACCGCCGGCAACAGGCGCACCAGCCAATTGGTCGCGAAGTCGCCAAGATAATATCTCACCTCCGGCAATGGCCCGAACGCCAGCCACAAGCCCGCTTGAAACGCAAAGACAATCGCCAGCCCGCCCAGACGCGGCACGGGTAATGCATGAACTTTGCGTTCGTCGGGCATGTCCAACGCCTTCAGCCGAAGCGCGAGCCGCCGCGCCACCGGCGTCAATGCCAGCGCGAGGAAAAATCCGAACAGGAACAACAACAGGTAATTAATCACGTCGCGGTCTCAGGACTTCTTTCAACAAATGCACGCCTACAATACTAACACACTTCAGGTTGCGGCGAAAGGTGCGTCCGCCACCGGTGAAGGTACGCCACGCCCACTCCGCCCCCATCTGTCGTATCCATCGCGGCGCCCACGGGCGCGCCCCCGAATGAAAATCAAACGCAGCGCCGACCGGTAACAGCACCGGTACATCGAATCGTCCGCAATGCCGCGCTGCCCACAGTTCCTGGCGTGGACTGCCCAACGCAATCCACATCAAATCCGCGCCACGCACCCGACGCGCCACATCGTCTTCCTCCGCCGCCGTCAATTCCCGAAATGGCGGACAAAACGTTCCGACCACCTGCAAACCGGGATAACGCCGTGACAATGTCGCCGCCAACCGGTCGGCCACGCCGGGGGCACCGCCGTAAAAGAAATGCCGCCACCCACGAGCCAGGCCATACTCGCATGCCCACAACATAAAACTCGGCCCCGGCAACCGTTCCGGCAACCGATATCCCCGCAATCGCGCCAGCATCATCAGCGCAACCCCGTCGGGAAACGTCGCGGTCGCCTTGTGAATCGCCTCCGACACTTCGGGGCATCGCAACGCATTCGACAACAGGCTCGCCTCGCAAAAACAGAAGTAATGTCGCCCGCCGTCGCGCACCGCTTTTTCCACCAATGCCAGTGCCTCCTGGCGGGTGGCTTCCACCACGCGCACGACTCCGAGGTCAGCAATGTTCATACAGCTCCATCCATTTTGCGCAGACCACGTCGGGATGATACTCCCGCCGCGCCTTTTCTCGTCCTGACACACCACCATTCCAACACGCCCGAATCCGGGCAGCCAGCTCTTCCGGGTTGCCCGGCTCGTAAAACGCGCCCTCGACAATTTCCGGCAGGCCGCCGATTTTCGCGCAGACAATCGGGATCCCCTGTGCCATCGCCTCCAACAGCGTCATCGGAAAGTTCTCGTAACAGCGCGTCGCAAACACCAACAACCGCATCCGCTCATAAAACCGCCGTAACGCTTCCGTTTCCAGATGTCCCACAAACTCGACATTCGGCGGCGCCGATCGGGTCAGTTCGGGCATTCGTTCGCGTGCCCCGGCGATTCGGAACGGCAGATCGGGCAAGCGCTTCGCCGCTTGCAGCAGTGTCGGCAGATCTTTTTCCGGGCTGATGCGCCCGACGTAGCCGACAAATTCGCCGCCCTGATGCGGCGGCGTGTCAAGCCACACGGGAGGAATCGCGTTGGGAATGACCGCCATTTTTTCCGACGGAAAGCCTTCGCCGACGAAAATGTCACGCTGGAACCGCGTGAGGCAGATGAAGCGTCGGACGTTGTCAAGCAGGCCGCGGCGACGGGTCACCGCGGTTCGCAGGGCGTACCCGAGACTTTTGGGGAGGTTGTGCTCGCAGTTGTGCAAGACGCACCAGTATTCGCGTCCACCGAGACAATCGCGGCAGATGCTGTGATCGCGCAAGAGAAGAGCATTCGGGCACAGCAGGCGAAAATTGTGCAGCGTCATCACGGTCGGCACACTCCGGCACTCCGTCAGGATTGAAGGCGAGATTAGCGGAAAAAGGTTGTGGATGTGGATCAGATCCGGTTGTTCGCGGTCGAGAAACCGAGCAAAGGCGCGGCGAGCAGCGGGGTTGTGGATGCCGGTGAAAAACGCTCGTGCCTTACCGAGCGGCATGGTTTCGATTTCGGTGCTGCTGCGTTGGAAACGAACGATTTTGTGCCCGCGCGCCTGCAAGAGCGCCGCCTGGGTCTCGACGGCGGTTTCCTCGCCGCTGGGCCGTCCATAGGCGTTGTGGACAATGGCAATGCGCATCAGGTTTCTGGAATCGGTGTCTTTTGTGTTTCCGCAGCAAGACCGCCGTAGGCGAGGCCGAGCAGAAGGAAATGGAGGTTGCCGTAAAATTGAACGTAAATGAGGATGTTGTCCGTAAACATCACCACCATGTAGGGAACAAATGCCGAGATGGCCGCGTAGAGCAGAACCCGCGTGGAAGGCGAGGCGTGCGCGGCCCAACGCCAGCCGTGAACGATTTGCAGGATGATCGCGCCGATGTAGAGCGCACAACCCACGATGCCGTAATCGAAGAGGATGCGCAGCCAATCATTGTGTGGCAAGCGCGTGGGGAATCCAGCCGCCAGCAGGTCGTCACCGCTGGCGTTGCCGCCGTGACCGAGCCAGGGTTGTTCTTTGACGCCGCTCCAAAGACGTTCCCACATCAGATCGCGCCCGTGTTTTTTGAAGTCACGGCTTTCCCATTTGACATCCGTAATGCTTCCCTGTCCCGACCAAAACGTTTTCTGCTGTACTCGCGGCATGTTGAAAATCACCAGCCCCGCCACCGCTGCCGCCGCGATCAGAAAGACACGACGAGTCAGTCCCAAGGGCGCAAGGGTAAACACCGCCAGGGCGAGGCTGCCCAACATGGTGCCGCGCGCAAGCGAAACCACCGTCAGCGCGGCACAGGCCAGATACAGCAGCAGGTCGGCTTTGTTGGATCGAAAGAGATACGAACATAAGAACACACTCTGGAAAAGCATTGCGCTCATTGCCTCCGGAGCCAGTCCCGTTGCGCCCGGTAATCGTCCCAGTAACAACATGGGTAAATACAGGAACACGACAACCGCCAGAAAGATCAGGACACCCTTACGGAACCACTTCATCAGCGTTTCGATCTGATCTTCGGATGGTCGCAATGTGGAAGCCGCCATTCCCACCAGCAAGGGACAAAGGATTTGTGCCGCCGATTGGACCGCATAGTCGAAGCCGTAAGCGGTGTAAATCAAGACCAGCGCCGCCCACGGTATCCAGTATTGGAACGGCAGCAGCACCGCATCCGACGCGTTCACCAGCGTCGCAACAGCCGCCGCCAGCCCTCCCAACCACACCCAACCGGTTACGGAAAAACCAAAAACCTGTATTTTGAAAACAACCGCGATGAGAAACAGGCCGAAAATGACAAATACAAAAGTTCGCCCCGAAAAAGACGGCTCCACCAGGGACCGAGGTGTTGTGTGCAAGGACGGTTCGGGAAGCGTCAAAGGATTGTCGTCGCGCTCGGTCTTCATGTCGGACGGTATCGGCCTTTCCAATGTTCGATGAGCAGACGGTCGGTAAAGCGCAACGGAGGCGTTGGGTGCTGAAGCGCGTAGCGCAACGCTTCCCATACGCCTTCGCAGAACCGTTCCAGCCCCCAGTGCGCGATGATTTTGCGCGACTGCGCGCCCATCTGGGGCAATTGCGAAGACGCAGCACATTCGCGAAGGGTTGCCGTGATTTCCTCCGTTTTTTCCCCGTCGAACAACCAGCCGTTGTTGCCCTCTTTCACCAGCGAGGCGGCGCAACCGCATTGACGACTCACCAACACCGGCAAGCCGCTGGCCATCGCTTCGTTGACCACCAGTCCCCAACTCTCCCCGCGCAAACTCGGCAATACCAATGCCGACGCCAATCCGTAGTAGGCCGCGAGGACTTCCTGCGACACAAAATCCCGAAACACGACATTGCCCGGTGCCGCGGCCTCCAAGCGGGGCCGCTCCGGGCCGTTGCCAACCAGTACCAAACTCCATCCCTGTAGTGACGCCTCCCGCCAAGCTTCCAACAACCGCGCCCAGTTTTTCTTCGGCACCTGGCGTCCCACTCCCAACAGAAAACGCTCTGGCAGATTCAATTGCCGACGCCATTGCATCGCCTCGGACCGGGTCGCATCACTGTGTCGGGCAAAAAATGCGTTGTCCACGCACGTGACACTAAAAAAAATCTTTTCCATGGGCACCCCCCAATCCGTGCAATCCGCCACCCGAGAGGGCGCTGACATCAGCCAGGCATCTACATGAGCAAACAAGCGGCGTTTCACGGCGTTGGTCACCGCGGCGCGGGGTGTTTCTGGCGACAGCGCATCGTCAAAGATTACAACTTTCCGACCATGTTGTTTAGCCCAGCGCAGGGCGGTCGCGCCGGACGGAAAAGCCAACGCACCGGCAAATACTACATCGGGGTTGAGTTCATCCAACGCTCCGGACAAGGCTGTGCATGCCCGCGAGGGCTTGATCTCTTCCATCGTCGCTTCGGGAAATAGGCACCGCCAACCCTCACGGCTGTCGCTATTGCCGGCAAAAGCATAGGGCGATCCTTTTCCCGCAATCTCCACCACCTGCAACTGCATCTCGCGCCCCTGCAGATATTCCCGCAACCGTCGCAGGCGCACCGGCCAGTACACTCGAAAATCAGTGTGGGCAAAAACAATTTTCACACGTCGTCCCCTACGCGAACGGCTTTCACAATCAAATTGGAAGCCAACCGGGCCGGCAAGGCCCAAGCGGGTAGCCACTGCCGATGCCAGTACAACCCGTTCCCTCGGACACACATCGGCGTGAACTTCTCCTGAATCAGCAAGGCTTTCAAACGCGCCAGATTGAAATCAATGACATGTCCCGCCACCGTCCCGCCATCCGCCGATCGGTACGAAGTCATTCCCAACGGGGCCGGTAAATTACCGGCAGCAGCGCAGGAAGGCACCCGTCCAAACACCCAGGCCAGGCGATAACTCAGGCTCACACAATTCGGTACACTGACAATCAGGCATCCTCTCCCGCGCAGAATTCGATGGCATTCTCTCAACAACAAATGCGGCCAGAGGAGATGTTCGAGCAATTCGGTCACGATCACCATGTCAAAGGAGGCATCGGCAAAAGGCAAATGAATGTCAGGCCGATTGAAGTCGCACAGCACATCGCCGGGGGGGCTGAAGTCTGCTTTCGTCCAGCGTGTCCCGGAAAGCTGACGGCGTACGGACTCGAAGCTGAAATCGCCGGCGCCCAATTCCAGTACCGCCGTGGGCCGCGCGGAACAGATCAACTTTTCCGTCACCACGATACGAGCCGAACGAGAGACCGCTTTGCGCTGAATGTTCATGAGTGGTTGCGACCGCTTCGCCTTGCCCGAAGGAACCTGTAAAATTTCTTACGCAACGGCACGGGCAACATTCCCAGAAAAACAAATCCGACCAGTTTTATTTCGAGGCCGCGCCATCGCATTGCCCGAAGTGCTGTCAGACAGGCGTTTCCTCCTTGCCCGGCCTGAAGCATCACTGAAGCGCGCATCGTCAGCCACTGGCCAATATACCGGCAAAAAGCGTCCTGTTGCTCCCGTCGCACGGACTGACGCAATGCCAGAAGTCCCGCCAACACCTTGTCATCCTCCAGTTTCAATCGTTCCGGGCGTTCCTCCAACGATTCCGGTTCATAGAACCGCGCCAAACACCGGGGATCATACGCAATGGCAAACCGCACCGCCAGCCGCGCCCATGTCAGCAAATCCTCACCGGATTTGGTGCCAACCGGAAATCCGCCTATCTCCTTCAGCGCGTTTTTTCGTACCGCCACCGCCGAGGCATGGATAGGCGGATCCGAGTCGGCAGCAACCTGAAAATAGTTCTGCAAATGATTGGCGCCAACCGCCGTCGGGCAGTGTCGTCCGTCGGCCATCACCTTGAAATAGCCGGTCGCAAAAACCGAGGCGGAAGGATTTGTCTTTACCAACTCATGGATCGCCTCCAAAAATCCCGGCAACCATTCATCATCGGCATCCAGAAACGCCACCACCTCACCTCGTGCCTCCGTCACACCCCGATTCCGCGCTGCGGAGACACCCGCGTTGGGCTGGCGCACCAGACGGATGCGCGGGTCGGCGACGGAAGCCACTACCTGCGATCCGTTGTCGGTGGAGCCATCGTCCACCACGATGATCTCGAAATCTTGAAATGTTTGCGCCAACACCGAGCGCAACGCCCGCTCGATGGTTTTCTCCTTGTTGTAGAGCGGAATGACGACACTGATCATCGGTAGCAATCCAAAATCCGCTGACGGAACAGCTCCAACGAAAACATCCGCTCGGCTCGTTCTCGCGCCTTCCGCCCCAACAACGCTCGCTCCTGCGCGTTTGCCAGCAGCCGGCCAAGCGCCGCCGCCAACGCCGCCGCATCTCCTGCGGGCACCAGCACCCCCGCATCACCAACCACCTCGCGCAAACCGTCCACATCGGACGCTATCACTGGTTTGCCTGTCGCCATCGCTTCCGCCGCCGTCAGGCCAAATCCCTCAAACCGGGATGGCACCACCACGATGTCCATGCCTTTCATCAGCGCAACGGCTTGTTCCCACGGCTGCTGACCGGCCCACTCCACATTGAGCACACCCCGTCTTTCCAACGCCGTTCGGTCCGGCCCGTCCCCCACAATCCGCAGCCGCGCACCGTCCGAGGTAATCCTCGAAAACGCATCCAGCAACACGTCTATCCCTTTCTCACGCCGAATCCGTGAAACCGCGCCGATCACCGGAACCGACGTCTCGCCTGTTCGGACGGCAGGAATCGCATCAATCCGCGCGATGTCCACTGCATTGTGAATCACCACGGGACACGCGGCGTCGCCAAACCACGAGCGGGCAGCCGCTTCGGACACACAGATGAATCGGTCGCACATCCGCGCTGCCAGTCGCAACAACAGGCGGGCTTTCCAGCCATATGGCGTGGCTGGCTGATGTACCGTGGCGAAAACGCGACGGGCACCCACCAGTCTCGCCGCCACTACCGAAAGGAATCCAGGCGTCATGTACTGGACATGTATGACAGCGGGCGTTTTTTTTTGAAATTCCGCTCTCAGGCAACGAACGAATCGGGCAGAGCCTGTGGAGCGCGACCAACCCAAACGAGTCACTGTAAGGCCTGCCGCCTCAAACTCGCCCACCACCTGTTTGTCATATTCGAAATAACAACAAACGGTCACGGCATATCCCGCCTCGGCAAGAACTCGCGATAAGAGCAACGTCTGCATTTCTGTCCCGCCGCGTGAAAGGCAGGGGATGGCGATGAGCACGTTTCCTTTTTTTGTATCTGACGGAACAGAAATCACGATGGGGCCTTATAAGGTGATCCAAGTATCAGGGACGATGGGATTCCGCTCGGTTGTTTGGTCTTTGAACCATTTGCGCGGTGCGATCACGGTTTTTCCCGGGTGGTCGTTCAGCCAGGCCGCCCACCAGGGGTATGTGCTGTTGGGAATAATGTAATGTTTGCAGGCCATCATTAGTTGCAAGTAATACTGCGCTTTGGGGCCGGTATATTGTTGATCAACGAACTGGATGGAGATTCCTTTGGGGCTGAAATTGGCCTGACACCACGGAATATCATCCGAAAACACAAAATAGGTCATGGCTTCGTTTTTTGCCCGATACCAGTTGATGGCTGCGTGGTAGTAATCCAGGTCCAGGATATCCAATTGCGGGTGACCGACGTAATCGCCCCGCCGAAAAACAACGCACACGGCATTTGAGTTTTTTATTGTTTCCCACATCGGCAGGCAAAACTCCGGGAGAGGTTCTCGAAATGAAAATTCCCGCCGCAAAAGTTCCCGGATGTGATGGAAATAGGTCGGCCTTTGCCAGTATCCTTCAAGGTAGGCATCGCTTGGGATGCGAAAAAAATCGTCCTCTGTCGGCAACTCTGATTCCCGAAAAACATTCCGGTTTTTTACGAAGCGTTTGCGAAGATGGTAGAGATACTTATTGCCGACGCGCGGAACGGTGAACATCGAGATTTCCGACGGCGATGCAATAGCTGCTGTAATGTTGAACACGTCCAGCGCATATGGACGGGGCGTGTATCGGAAATACCGTCGGCTGGTATCCAGCAGGTAATGGATGTCCAACTTCAGTGCCGTGCGGTGGCGATTCGCCAGAGCCAACCCGGCGGCATATTGAAACATCTGGTTGCCCATACCCCCTTGAAGCATCGTGATGATCATGTGCCTGCTTTTTCTGCGACGATGGCAAACTGCCTGAAAAATATGTCCCGATGGTAACCCAAGGACAACAAATTGATAAGCAATGCCAGCGTGAATCCTTTCATTGACTTTGTTCTAGTGATCCCATCCAGCCTGAGAATGCGATAACCGCAGGTCGCAAACATGGATTCGATGCTTTTGCGCGTGAAGAACCGGATATGAGTTGCATCCAAAATTCCTGCGCTGTCATACCGCCAGTTTTTTTGGATGAGGATTTCGTAGAGGTTGGTGATATAGCGAACATTGGGCAGACAAGCGACGATCTTCCCGTTTTGTGAAAGCTTGGCACGGAGCAAGCGGAGAACATCCCAGGGAGCGTACAAATGTTCCAGGACATCGTTGAAAACAACTACCTCAAAATAGTGATTGGGTAGAACAGGGATGCAATCTTCGACTTTCTGATTGAAGACCTTGAAAAGATTTCTAGATGCGGCAATCCGCGCCCCTTCTGTATCCGGCTCAACGCCCCAAACTTCGCGTTTTTCCGAGAGCAGTTGCATGGCAAAAGCCCCTGTGCCACAGCCCACTTCCAATATCCGACGGGCCGGCGCAGGTATGTACTTCAGCATCTCCAATCTTGAATCGGGATAGTTCTGGGGCGATAAACTCATAAGGGTGTCCTTTTTAGGCGTTGCGCCATACCTTTTCCGTAGCCTGTATGACATCCGTCACGCTGATGTTGGTCAGGCAGCGTTTGTGTTGCGGACAGTCATCGCCATCAAGAAAACACAACCCACAAGACACCGGAGAACACAACACCTGAACGCGCAGCGCATTCGGAAACCAGTGACACGGACTGTTCCGCATCGTGAACAACGCCACGGTGGGCACATTGAGCAGGGCCGCCAGGTGCATTGTGCCGGTATCGTTCGTCACACATAGCGCGGACATTCGCAACAGTTCCACCAGCTCGGCCACACTGGTCTGTCCCGCCAGGTTCAACGCGACGCCGTCAGATGCGCGGCAAACGGCCTCCGCGGTGGCCCATTCGCCAGCGGTACCGGTGACGACGGGGCGAAACCCGCGAACGGCCAACGCCGACGCTACTTTGCCAAAACGCTCCGCCGGCCATTCCTGGATTTTGAACTTTGCGCCGGGATGAATGACGGCAAGTTTCTCGCAGTAGGCGCATTTTGCGCGAATCGAATCGCGGGCAGGTTGATTGAGCGGCAGGCACTCCTGTTCCGGAGTCAATCCCAGTGCTGCCAGAATTTCCGCACCCCGTCGAGGCTCGTTGCAGATCAGCCACGGCAACGCGAAACGTGGCCCGCTCACGCGAAACCCGACCGCATGTGTGGCACCGAGTTTTTTTGCCAGCGCCAGCTCGCGTAAAACGGCGCCAAGCCAGCCGCGATTGCCGAAGGGGGAAAAATTGATGAACAGCTCGGCACGCAAATCGCCAACCTGTTGGCGGTCCAAGACGAAATGAACGCCACGGCGCCGCAGCAGGTTGTCGTTGACCTGTTGCCAACGGTTGAAAAACGGCAACCCGTCCAGCAATTCCCTTGCGCCGACCGCATCCCATGTTTGCGTGTTGACCAGCAACGTGATGTCAGCGTTCGGGTACGCACGCCGAAGGGCGGCGAGCGATGGCAACATCACGGCGTTGTCGCCAAGAATACCGACGGTGTACACCACAATCCGCCGAAAATCTCTTCGTCGGTAACCATGGCGTGCAAACAACAGTGCCTGCAATAGTTGCAGCCCGGCATTGACCATCCAGCACCACAACAATCCGGCAGTCACCCACCCAACCGGGTATCTGACGGACCGGAGAGCGCGTTTGGCGTCGGTCAGTTTTTGCAGGACCAACACCACAGGTTTGTCGTCGGCCGGTTTACGTTTTTTTACGGCCACAAACATGGAAGCTCTGCATGGCATCCGGTCCGTCATCAAACGCTTCTATGACACAACCCAACTTTTGAAGGGTCTGCTTTAGAATGTCAGGAGTCGGAATCCATTTGTGTCCATCGCCGACAAAAGGAGATCCGGGATGCCAAATCTCGCAGTCAGGATGAGGCAAATAAAGGAAAATTATCCCGCCCGGCTTCAGCTTCTGAATCCATTCGCCCAGGGCGGTCTTCCACTGTTCGATGTGCTCCAGACAATGCGAGCTGAAAATGTAATCCAACGATTGATCCTCAAAATCGGCGATGGTTTTTCCTTTTCCGGGGCCACGCTGGGTGTCCACGGCCACAGCACCCGGCAGCGGCCAGAAACCCGCACCGATGTCCACCCCCGACCCTTTGCAAAAACGAAGGGCCAACGGGAAGATCGCATGACCCGCTCCTCCCATCATCAGGTAATCGGGATAGAATTTCCCCTTGTACACCCACCCTCCCGGTTGTCGCTTCACCTCCGGACTCTTTGCCAGGACGTAATACCATCGAAACAATTCGGGTGAATCGGGAAGATGCTCCAACCGGGGGGTCACGAAACTTCGCAACACGCCCTTCACTCGAAGAGGAGTGTGTCGAACCGCCAGTTTGAAAAGTCGGGAAAAAGCAGTGAGTAAAGTCATGTTTGCGTTTGCCGTTGAGAAGCGCACCAACATGAGGTGGATGCGCAATGTGTCATGACAACGCACCGAGGCATAGAGAATACACGCGCTCCAGGTCGGTAACGTGCTTCGCCATTGTTCGGGGATTGGGCAGTCGAGAAGCCATCTCCGCAGCAAGTGACGGATTGTCCACAAACCGTTGCATCGCCGACGCCAGCGCCGCCGCGTCGTTGGGGGGCACCACGAGCCCATCCACGCCGTCGCGCACCTGCTCGGCAGGGCCGCCGCAGTCGGTCACAATCACAGGGCGACCGAGCGAGAACGATTCGGCAACGGTTAGGCCGAACACTTCGTGGCAAATGCTCGGCAACACGGTTACGTGACACTGTGCCCAGACCGACACCAACGCTTTCCCGGTCAGATGCCCGTGGAGCGTGACCCGCGGCGGCAACCGGATTCGACGCAGATACCGTTGTTCCCATTTATTGTGCGCCGCGCCGAGCACGTGAAGTTCCGCGTCACCCCGAAGCCGACGGAAGGATTCCACCAGCACGTGAAAACCTTTTACGCGGTTGATTCGTCCGACGTAAGCGAATCGCATCGGCGGCGCGTCGGGCATCGGGGATGATGGAAGCGGTTTGATGCCGTGTGGCACAACGACGGTTCGCTCCGGCGGAATGCCGTTGCGCAACAATGCCTGTTGGGCGGCAACTGACGGCGCCACGAACATGGCAACATCGCGGGTTAACGCCGCAATTTCTGCGCGTTTCTCGGCCACGGCCAGCGGAGTTATCATCGCGGGCGTCACGAACGGGATGTTGGGCAACCGACGGAGAATTTTCCCCACCCCCACTGGGACGTTTCCCCACCAGTGTCCGCGCAAACAGCAATGGGTGCACAAGCGTTGCTCGACCGGCTGCCGGCAAATTCGGCTTTCCCAATCCAGTAAAGCCCCTTGTGGGCAAACCAGGCCACCGTGATGGATCGTGACCACGCATGGCACGCCGGCCTGCCTTGCCACATGCGCCGTGACAGGATTATCGTCATGGGCATGGACGATATGGGGTTTTTCTCGTTCGATCTCTCCCGCATTGGTTGTCACTTTCACGTCGTAGCCGGTGGCGGAGAGCGCCTCGACAAGATTGCGCACATAAACCTGTCCACCGCCGTATTGGTGTTGGAGTGGAGTGCTGACGACAATAAGAATGAATCGAGAGTCAGACACGGTTCAATGTTCCAGAATGGTCCGAATATTCGGATGGCCAACGGGAACGCAAAACAGGTTGATTTGTGTGCCGCAAACGTTCTGGATTTCTTTAAATCCGTTGTCCGTTTGATAAAGCGAGTAGCCGTAACGCTTGAGAAGTTCAACGGCCTCCTGGGCGGAAGTTCCCAATTGCCGCGAAAATTCGTCCGTCAGTTCCAACGCAATGAAAGGTCTGTCACGTTCAAGCAATTGGCAAGCTCCCTTCAACACCAGCGGTTCGGCTCCTTCGACATCCATCTTGATCAGTTTAATCGGCTGCGGGAGCATCTCCATGTCATCCAGGCGCCGAAGTGGGACCACCATTTTTCGCACGCCGTCTTCATGCATCGGGCGAAGCGACCCCATCCCCAGATTTTCTTTTGGGGCCAAATAAAATTGGATTGCGCCGTTTTCAGCCCCCACAGCGCAGGAATGGAGAGAGACATTCGCGCATTCGTTGATCTGCACATTATGTTTCAACACTTCAAATATCTCTGGTGAGGCCTCAATGGAAACCACACGGCCCTGCGCTCCGCAAAGACGGCTGGCCAACAAGGTAAAAAAACCGATGTTGGCACCGATATCCACCACGTTGTCGCCGGGCCGAATTATCCGCCGGAATATGTCCGCCAACTCGTCCTCATACGTTCCATAAAGAAACAGACATCGCCCGATAAACTCTCCGGGAAAAACCTTAATCTTTCCGATATTCGGCACGGTGATTTCCTGCCATCCCAGACTGTCAAACCAGGCATCGTGACGATCCAACCATCGAATCAGCCGCCAGCGACCACGACAGCGGGGAAAGCTTCTCGTCGCCCATCCGATCATTTGCAGCAAACAGACTCGCGGGACAATCAACTGGTCGCTCTCCTGTGTCACGGAGTTGTTCTCAAAAACCGTCGGAAAACAATACCATTTCAGATAAAGTACTGGTAATGCTTTCCTGTCCCTGTTGATGAATCAATATTATATCCCATCGTTGTACCCGTCCGAAGCAGGCATTCGGCGTTGTTGCTAGATAACAATTCCGGGATCAATCAATGGGCGCGCCTGCGGGAAAAGGCCTTCTCCCCCGTGTGATGGCGACACAGGTGGTAGCGCTGAACCCGTCACTCGCAAAGCTCATCATGACCCCATTGAGAGCCATCTCATAGTCGCCCCTTGTATGACGGCAAAGGCGCAACTGCGACCCAATCCACTTCCCTTCGCATCGCCGCACACAACCTCACCCGTCACCACCGGGATGTTGATGGATGATCTTCATGCGATCGGGAAGAAACCACGACCAGTGATAATCATCATTGCCACAGGTGGTGTTCCATTCACCCCGCGCATGGCGCGCGGTAGAGGTTCACTTCTCCAAAAGCCCCGTCTGCGCGTTATTGTGACAGCGAATCGGCAATGGCACACCGCAGTGTTGCGGACGATTCCGCATTGGGAGCACGTTGTCAACTGCGACCGCTCCATGGGTCGGCTATAATCAAAACTTTAGTCGTGTTAGAATTCGTAATCCCGCCAAGTAGAGACATCGTGGCAAGGCGGCAAAAAGAAGTTGAAAAAATGTTTTTCCGCGAAGAGCCTTGCCACTCAATAACAATCTCCACCGACGGACAAAACTTCCCCAGAAAAACTCGTAATCCATTTCGTCCTCTTGCAGGCGTTCCTTCAAGATTCGAATGGCGCGGTCATAGGTTTCCCGATTGATCCATCCGCGCACCATGGCCGTCCGTGCGTCAGCCAGATTCTGGCGACCAGTCACGACATTGCTCCAACGCAGGAGCCGACGACGGTTGTCAGCATCCTCCAAGGCTTGTTTTGAGTACACATTCGTGAGTTGTCCCGCGTGATTACGGTGACGAACCAGTGGTTCGGGGCATAACAACACGCCACCGGAAAGTTCCGCCCGCCAATTCAGCACGTTGTCCTCAAACACGATTCCCTCCCACAACGGACCAAAATCATCAAACAATCTTCTCGGATACGCAAGAGCGGCTCCGTGCAACGGCGGCTGTCGCCCCTCCAACCGCTCCCGATAATCCCAGCGCAACACACCTTTCCCAAAGTCCGTCACGAACATCTCGGTGCCGTCCTCGTTTATCTCGACAAGATTGGAATAGACCAACCCCGCACGCCTTCCATCCGCCTCCCACAGTGCGCGCAACGTGGCCGTGCGATGTGGCGCCGACACATCGTCCCCGGCAGACGTAACAATCCAGTCGCCGGTGCAAAGTTCCAGGATACGATTGATATGGGAACCGACCCCGAGCCGTCGCTCATTTCGGTTCAGCACGATCTTGTGCGGCCCGCGATAGGCGCGCGCCATTTCCTGCATGATCTCAAAGGTGCGATCATCGGAACAGTCGTCCGACAAAACCACTTCCAGTGGCGTCCACGTCTGCGCCAGCGCGCCCGCCACGGCCTCGGCAATAAACCGTTCCTGGTTGCAAGCAATGACGTAGAAACTAATCATGATAACAGACGGTGCGCGGCCTGGAGTACCGTCTCGACGGGGATCGCCGCCGCCGTGCCATCGCTGTAAATCAATTCAGCCCGTTCTCCATTCCCGTACGCGCCGCTGAACGGCTGGTAACGCTCAAAACCAAGATGGCGCCCGATCAGAACGACACCGGGAACGCCGACGGCATTGGCAAGGTGCGCTGGCCCGCTGTCCACGCCGATGAAAAGCGCCGCGCGACGAATTACTTCGGCCGTTTCCAAAATCGAAAGCCGACCACAAAGATTCACGACACCCGACAGTTGTGGACGCAACCCAACCTCGACAAAAGGCACTTCGGGCATGGCTTTCGACAACGCCTGCCATTTTTCCACGAGCCAGTTTTTCTCGGCGCTGCTCGAGGCACAGTTCACGGCCACGAACCGCGACGGTAGATGCAGCGCGTCAACCCGCGCTACCGCCGCGGTGGGGATGTACACGCGCGGCGTCTCATCCAGTGGCGGCAACCCGGCAGACCGGGCAAACGACGCCAAGAGCGTGCCGTGCTCAAAATAGTTGTCGAGCCGCACCGCCGATTCGGCGCTTCGCATCAGCGGCCTTCGGCACAGAGCACAATACCGTCCCGGCACGTGTAAATCCACAAAACGGTCAAAAAGTCCGGCGCGCTCCAGAAGCAGCCGTTCGGAAAGACAGTGAACGATCAACGTCATGTCCACGTGGGGATTGGTATCAATCAACTCTCGATAGGCAGCTTTGACACCCCAGACAATACAGGCGTCGGGCATCTCCTGTCGCAGGTATCTCGCCACCGGTTCGCAGGCCACGATGTCGCCCATCGCTTCCAGCAACATGATGCCTACCAACGGATGTCGCGCTTTCCGAAGGCGTCGGGCGTTATGATGAAAGCTCCACCAAACGCGTGTACCGTGCCGCGTTTGCCGATAGAATCGCAAAAGATCGTTGTTCACGCCGAGGTTGCGTGTCGGAGGATGAAACCGGCCTGATCGCCATCCATGGTTTCGTTCAACTGACGGGTCTTTTCGGCATAGGCGAGTAGTTCGAGCCTGGTGTAGCGATGGCTGTCTGTCTGGTTCAGTGGCACTCCTCGACGGTACTGTTCACTGACAACAAACTGCAGATAAGTGGAATCATAAACCGTTTTTGCCACGGTCAATCCGGCCCGTTCCGCCAGTCGTAAAAAACCTTTTTGAGACGGAATAAACAGGTGACGTGGAGCATCCAGTTGAAACCAATCCGCCCCATAAGTGCGCCACGCATAACATCCCGCCACCGGCACACGGACAAGCGCCACGCCATCGGGGCTGAGCAGGCGGCGAAGCTGGTTCAATGCCTCCAGAGGCGAGGGCATATGCTCAAGCGAATGATGCATCATGATGACATCAAAAGAGCCGTTGAGTTGGCTCATGTCCCGTTTGAGAACACAAAAACCGTCTGCATGAATCTCCGATGGAACAAAAGGATCTGCTCCCGTCAGATGTTTGAACCCGCGCGCCCACAATTCGGCCAACAAGGCACCCCGTCCACAACCGACATCCAGCACGCGCTGGTCCGCTCGTATTCCCAGTAACTCGATCCACCCCGCATCCACGCACAACGGTGGGCCAAACAACATTGTCATAACCCAACCGATCGGATTCTTCGCCCCTTTGGCGTGTCGCTCCCGTCTGGCCATCAGCCATTTCCGCAACGATCGTTTCGAGGCCGGCAACTCCTGGTAGGCGAAATAATCGGAAGGATAATAAGCGGAAAGATCCTCCGGTATCCGCAGGATCTGAAGGCTGCCACACTCCAAACATTCGCCGTAGTCAAACACCTCCTGCCGTCCCAACATCATCTCCCGCGCCCGAAAAAGGCACAGCCGATTCTCCGACGCACAAGCCTTGCAGATCACCGCCGACATACTGATCGCTTGAACTTCTCCAAGAACGCTGTGGTTGGCCCCATCAACGAAGGCTCGCCTGCACACTGTCGTCCACGGTTCGACTTCGCATTTGCCGTTTGAAATACAGATACAGATACTTGCCCCAGCGCACGACAAACCGGAACCGAACGGGCGAAATGGACTTTCTCGTCAGCAAATGCAAACCACTCCCGTCCGTGAGCCAGTTCAACTGGAACTGGCGGGCAATGTGCTGAAAGGTCTGCGCCGAGTAAAATGCGATGTGCTGGCCATGCTCTGGCGCGTAATAATGCCATTGCCCCGGTAGCGGCGTCGGCACCGGCAACAATTCCGTGGAGAAGAAAATGCTCGATGCGTATTCGAGCATTTTTCGCATCTCCTCCATTGGATGAACCAGATGCTCAAACACCTCAAAAGCGGTAATCAGTTCCACGGCGCGGTGATTGTTTTCCCGCTCAAACCCCCTCGCAAACAAATTGGGGGTGAACGGATCCGTCCAGTAGTAATCAAACCCGACATCCCGCATCAACCGCGTAAACAACCCGTATCCGCCGCCATAATCCAAAAATGCGCCGTTACGGTTGAATTCCAGACAAATCAGCGCGGTAACCAGTTTCGAGTAGTAAATGCTGCGGACGACCATGCCCGTGTCAGATGCATTGATCGAATCCTGATACGCTTCCTCCAACCAATGCGGTTCTTCGGTCTGAAGAAAGCCGCATCGGTCGCAAAAAAAATACCGCACAGGATACCGTTTCAATACGAGAGCCGAAAACTGCTCGCGGCTATCGCTGCCGCATATTTTGCATTTCATGGCTCCTTTGCCGAAGGAACAACCATTGTCAGCTTTCGGGCCGGTCATCGAAAAGTTCCGTTTCCTGAAGGGCGGTCACTGTCATGGGAATTTCAATGCTACCGCTGTTCCATTCCTGGCGTAACCCTCCTCGTTCCACATCGAATTGCAGGATGGGATGGGTATCATCGAGCACCTGTACCCACGGGATATTGAGTTGCATGCTCACAAAATAACGTCCCACTGCCAATCGCGGCACCCGAAGAGCGCAGCGCAGATGATTGACCCCACTCCTCAATTGAAGCGCTTTGTTAGCAGATGACAACTCGGCCGCGGCACAGCCAATCGCCCCTCCCAGATTGTCATGCAGTTTGATCCCCAACGTACAATTCGGCGACTGCGCCGAGGTAATTTCCAGGTCGAAAATCAGTCGTTCCTCCTCGACGACCAAAGCACCCCGCGTAATGGTCGGGGCACCCGACGGCTGTGCCGGACGCTCAAACGACAGGGTGGCGGCAACCGCCGAAAGATACAACGGAACAGCCTCGGCGGTCGGCCCAAAGAACCGCACACGCCCCGCATCGAGTAGAAGTGAGTGCGGACAAAGACTTTGAATGACGCCCATGTTGTGGCTGACAAACAACACGGTGCGTCCTTCCTTGTGGGACACATCCTCCATTTTACCGAGACATTTTTTCTGAAACTCGGCGTCGCCCACGGCGAGCACCTCGTCCACGACCAACAGCTCCGGCTCCAGGTGCGCGGCCACGGCAAAGGCCAACCGAACATACATGCCGGTCGAGTATCGTTTGACAGGGGTGTCGAGGAATTTTTCGATCTCAGCGAAGGCGACTATTTCGTCGAACTTGCGCTGAATCTCGGCGCGTCTCATACCGAGAACAGCGCCATTGAGATAGATGTTTTCGCGTCCGGTCAATTCGGGATGGAACCCGGTGCCGACTTCCAACAGACTGCCAACCCGTCCGTTGATCCCCACCCAACCTTCGGTCGGCTCCGTGATGCGGCTGAGGATTTTTAGGAGAGTGCTTTTGCCAGCACCGTTGCGACCGATGATGCCAATCACTTCGCCCTGTTTCACCTCGAAGGACACGTCGCGCAACGCCCAAAAATCCTCCGAACCGCCGACTCGCGGAAGCGCCGCCCCGCGAAAAAGCTGGCGGGCTTTCTCGCTCACGGTGTCGCGCAACGTGAGATAGCGCTGGGGCTGCTGATGCCGCAACCGGTATTTCTTGCCGAGGCGCTCGGCGTGAATGGAAATGTTCGACATCAGATTATATCTGCAAAGGTCTTTTCGGTTTGTCGGAAATACCGCAGGCCGCTCCACAACAGCAACGCCGTCAATGCCAGCGACAAAACCAATCCCGGCCAGTACACTTCGACACTGCCGCGTAACAGACACCAGCGAAACCCGTCAATCACTCCCACCATTGGGTTGACCGAATACAACCACCGCCATTGTTCCGGCACGATGGTGCTGGAAAATCCTACCGGCGAAATGTACAGGCCAAACTGCACCAGAAACGGCACCACATAGCGGAAATCCCGGTATTTCACATTCAGCGCGCACAACCACAACCCCGGACCCAGTGCGGCAGCAAATGCCAGCACGCCAAACAGCGGCAGCGCAAGCACCCGCCCATCCGGCCAGCAACCGTACCAAGCCATCAGTCCGGCAAGAAAAACCGCCGAGACGGCAAAATCCACAAAGCTAATGATCACGCTTCCCGCCGGCACGATGAGGCGCGGGAAGTAGATTTTGGAAATCAGGTTGGCGTTGCCGATCAGGCTGTTGGCCGATTCGGAAAGCGCCGACGACACAAATTGCCACGGCAGCAATCCCGCAAACACCAGCACCGGGTACGGCACACCATCGGACGGCAGTTTGGCGAGTTTGCCAAACACCACCGTGAACACCACCATCGTCACCAACGGACGAATCAGCGCCCATGCAACGCCAATGACGGTCTGCTTGTAACGTACCAGCAGGTCGCGCCAGACGAGAAAATAAAACAATTCGCGATACCGCCACAGGTCGCGCCAGTAATTGCGTTCGGCGCGACCCGGCGCGATCAGAAGATCAAACTGTCCGCTCGATTCCATGTGCTCGTCGCTGTTCCGGTCGCGTCAGGATGGCTCCCCATGCCACCGCCAACATCGCCACCGCGGGGATGTGCAACGGAAAATCCACCACGGCATGCGCCGCGCCCCCCGCCAGCGCAAGGCTAAGCGCGACCGTCATCCAGTCCAGCCTTCCTTCGTGATGAAACCTTGTACCGTGTTTGACCCATTCGCGCAACAAACCAACCATCAACAACCCCAGCAGTCCCATTCCCAGCGCGCCGAGTTCGGCGAGATATTGAAGCCAGTCGCTGTGCGCGTATCGGCGGAACCAGTCCATCCGTTCAACACTGTAGTACGGATAAGTCATTGAAAAACTCCCACCGCCGGTCCCATAAAGCCAATGCTCGCGAAACATCGTCCAAGTCGCCTTGTATACCGCGCCGCGTCCGCCGGAACCGGACAGTTCGACGGGAACATCGCGCAGTTCGCCGAGCCGCTGTTCGAGCGGTTGAGCACCGAGGTACAACACCCCCGCCAACAATGCCGTCGCTGCGAGCGCAACCATCCACAGGGCGCGTCGGGGCTGGCCACTGCCACGGAGCACATGCATCACCTCCACCGTTCCCCACACCAGTAACATGGCACCGCACACCGCCGTGCCGGCCCGCGAGGTGGTCATCACAACGGAAAGCGCCATCACCATCGCCATGAACACAAACAACCAACCGGCGTGACTTTTGTTGCCATTGGCCATGGCCAAATGCAGTTGGTGGTGCGACACTGCCAGTGTCACCGGTATCAACAAGTTCATATACGCGGCGTAGTTGTTGCGGTTCACAAACGGCCCGAAGAAAAACCAGCCTCCCTTTCGCAAGCCTAACATCAAGTCCGTGCCCGACAATTTTTGGCTCAACCCCACGACGGCCATGATGAAACCGCTCACCACAAGCAGCGTCAACAGCGTCCAGACATGATGGCGATAAACAAATCCCACGCGGGTAGCCCAAAAAAAACCGGCATAGGTCAAAAACTTCAGCAGCGTCTGCCCTGCCGTCCCGGCGTCGGCGGCGTGCGGAAGCCATGTCACATGCGCCAGGGGAACCAGCGAGGCGCTGGCCGGTTCAAACCGATATGCCGGGTTGGCGATCTGTACCGCTAGGTATACCGTCACCGCCAACATGGGGCCGCCCCACCACCAGTTCCACGTCCGGTGCGGAGAGCACAGCGCAAACAGCACCGCCAGCAGTATCAACCCCTGGAGGAGACGCCAGGACCATTCTTCGACCGACCCGAACAGCCACGGCGCCAACAACAGGATAAGGCTGACGAGCAGTTGGGTGAGCCGTTGAAACAAGCTGCCGCCCTTGCGGTGCATGTGTGAATGGCAGGGGGATGCACCGTTATTCGTGTGTCCTGTTGGTTGTCCTGACGCCCGCATCAGGGTTCAGGCTGTCGGTTTTGCGGTGGGGCCAGGCTGTTTGTAGTACCGATTATAATGGCTGGACGAGTACGGGTAGTAATAATAACCGCGTTTCTGGAGGTCTATGTTGTTCATCACAACACCCAGGAGCGGGACATTTGCTTCGCGCAACTTCTGCAATGCCCGTCCCACCACCCCTCGTCGAAGTCGAGAAAACTGCACCACAAAGACGATGCCGTCGGCATGTGGCAACAGGATCAACGGATCGCTGACCACGGTCACGGGCGCGGTGTCGAGAATGATACGTTGATAGCGTCCCCTGGCTGTTTCCAGCAACTGTCGCAACCGATCGGTGCCGAGCAGTTCCGGCGGATTCGGGGGAATGCGCCCGGCAAAGACAACGTCCAGATTCGGCATGTCGGTATGATAGGTCACTTCCTCCAGAGAAGCGGAGTCGGAAAGGAAAACTGACAATCCCTTGTTGGGCGACTCCTTAAACGCGCGGTGCTGGCTGGGATGACGAAGATCGGCGTCGATCAGAAGGGTACGCTCATTATTGGCGGCAAACACAAGCGCCAGGTTCAGCGCCACAAAGGATTTTCCTTCTGCCGGTGCCGCGCTGGTGATGAGAATCACTTTTGCGTCCTTGGCGCTGGGGCTGAGGCAGAGGCTGGCCCGCAGGTTACGAAAGGCTTCCGCCCCCATCGAGTGCGGATGGGTTTGAAGAATCTTCATGTCCTCGGCCTGCGGTTTGGGGGTAATTCTGGGCACGTTGGACAACAGGGGAACACCGTACATCTCAATATCTTCGTGCGTCTTGACCCGGTCATCGTAGGTGTGTACGAGCAGGCACAACCCGATGCCGATACCGAGGCTGAACAGGACGCCCATCCCCAGGATTCTTCGACGGTCGGGTTTGTACGGGGCAGCGGGCGGGGTCGCCGGTTCCACGAGGCGGATATTGTTTTTTTCCATCTTACCGGCAACGCTGGCTTCTTTCATGCGGGTAAGAATGGTGTTGTAAAGTTGGCGATCAATTTCGGCGTTCCGTTTCAGCAAATTGTATTCGGTCAATTTCCGGTCCAACGCGATGGCGGTTTGTTCCTGTTCGCGCAACGCTTGTTGGAGGCTTTCTTCCTTGGCTTTGGCGGTGAGATACCGACCTTTTACGGCTTGAATGGCGTCGTCGCAGGCCTTTTTCAGTTTCTCCTGCACTTCTTCCAGTTCGGCTTTTGCGGTAATGACGGCGGGCCATTTTTCCTTGTACCGCTGGCGCAGGACAACCAGCGCCAATTGTTTTTCCGCCAGTTGCTGGCGAAAAACCTCCACGGTTTTGTCGGCAGCAATCGCAGGAATGGTGGCGGGGTCCTGTCCGGCCTTCAGTTGGGCTTCGATCTGGTTCCACTCGATCTCGGCGGCCAACCGATCCGTTTGCGCCTTGGTCAGTGCACTGCTCAGGGCTTTGAGCTTTTCGGTGACAATGTTCTGATTTTCCTCCAACGAGATTGCCTGAAGTTTCTCCCGATAATCTTGGAGGGCCGCTTCCGATTTCTCCAACCGGGGTTTGATTTCATCAAGTTGTTCTCGCAACCAGTTCAATGCCTCGGTGGAGGCAGACATCTTTTGCGCCACGTTCTGGCGAATGAACTCCTGTACCACGCCGTTGGCTACCAAGGCGGCCACGCGCGGATTGACGTGTTCAAAGCTGACATCCACAATCCGCGGCGCATCGCGTTGTGGTTGCGCCGTCACCCCTGCCTGTACGACGCTGGCAAAATCGGCATTGGTACCCGCACCGGGGAGGAATTCGGGGTTTTTATCAAGTTGAAGAGCTTTGACGACTTGTTCGGCCAACGGACGGCTTTGAAGGATTCGCACCTGCGTGTTGATGGCGCCCACAATATCCCAGTCTCGGATATCGGAGTTGACGAATTCCTGGATGTTGAGAATCTTTACCGTGTCCGGTTCGATCAGAATCCGTGCGCTGGCCCGATAGACGGGGGTTTGTTTGGAGAGCCAAAGCCATGTGCCCGTCATGCCAACAACCACCGCGGTCAACAGCACCCATTTGCGTTCCCAAATCATCTGCAAACCGGGACGCCAACCGGTACCGGCGGCAGAAGGGAGATGACGAATGGCAGTGGCCGTAGTGGACATGGTTTTCAGAAAAGGGTCTCTGGCACGGACACTATGTCACCAGGTTCCAAAGTAACGTCCTTGTTTTTGTCGCCGCCTTTGATTATAGCGGCAACATTGACGGTGAACTTCTTTTGTTTAGCGCCTTCGCCGCGAATCACCGTCACCCTGTCGGTGGCCGCAACGTCGGTGAAACCGCCGGCGCGGGCAATCAGTTGCAACACGGTAAGTGTTTCCGTAATGGGGATTTCGTAGGTACCAGGGTTTTTGACCTGTCCAATAATGACCACTTTTTGGGTGCTGGAGGACTCGACAGACACTGTTACGCGGGGGTCCACGAGGTAGTCTTTGGCAAGCAGCTTGGTCAGTTTCTCCTGAACCTCCGGTACCGTCAATCCTGCCACGGGGATTGTCCCGAGCAATGGGTAATTGATGTTGCCCGTCTGGCTGACGCGTACTTTGAGGGAGAGATCGGTTTCGCGATACACATTGATGTCCAACATGTCCAGCGGTTGAATACGATATTCGACCGGTGGTGCATTCGTGGGGGTCACGGCATGACGTTCATTCGCAGCCAGCGCAACGGGTAAACCGAATATCGCGAACAGCAGAAGCGTTCGTCCCCATTGGAATACCGGTTTAGAAATGTATTCGCGCATGAACGCTTATAAGATTACGCGTAAACTGAAGTTCGTCCAGTGAAGAACTATTGTTCCAGAAAAGATATTCCGCCCCCAATTCCAGCCATTTTTTTACGTCGTACGTTATTCCCACACTGGCCTCGACAAAGTTGTCCTGGCGATCCACACCGGCCGGAGCATGTTCATAATCATCCCACTCGTACAAGCCGCCTATCCAAAGCCCGATTTTTTTGCCCGGTAATTTATGGGTCAACTTGCACTCCAAACGGGTTGATTCGTAGTAATCCTTCACAATGCTCGGAGAAGGATAAACACCCCGCGATACAATCAAATTCAATACGGTCCGCTGGGTCAACCGCGCCTCCAAATCCAAGGAGCCTACAACGGTATTGATATCACCCAGATCGCTCGTAAAAGAACGGTGCTGGTAGCCGAGTCGCGCGGTTCCAGTGACTTTGGACGTGATTTTCCCGCGAAGACCAATTTCCACCTGTTGATAGGTCGCACTGGCATGTTCGTCAGCCCGTACCCAACCATAAGCAAACCGACAGAACAAATCGGTTTTCGGCGTCAGATGATAAAACAGACTCACATGAGGCGAATACTCCTGGCTGTCATATAATCCTCCCATGTCGTAATCATGTAGGTATTGGTCGTACCCAATACCGATGGAAGTTTTCGAGCTAAGTTCGTACTCCGCATTCAAATGAGTAATATTATCCCGCGACCGAATCCGTGCACCAATCTGCGTATTTGGCCCCTTGACGTCCTGAAACAAATGAGAAATCCCCAACATCAAGTGTCCGGTCTCAAAATGAGTGTCAAACTTTACAAACTGATTATCGGCATCCTGACTGGTCAAGCGAACAAACCGTTCAAACGCTGCCGTGTAATCCAAAGCGATAAAGTTTTGTGAAGCCTGCCCATAAACAAGTTGTAAACCGGGAGTCACCACAAAAGAGAAATCCCCTTGAGCATCACGTGTCACCATCACATTATCATCGTAAGCGGTCAAAACTTCCAAATGCGGATGCAAATCTACCGGCCCGACATGCAACCGATCCTTGGGGGAAACTTCATCAGCCACACACCTTGAGACATAAAAGAGCAAGAATAAAGCCAATATACTCCCCGGCAAATACTTGTAAGATTGAGCCATTTCTTGCTCCTATTGTTTTTTCCCTGCGCCTAACCACCGTTAACTACCA
>CAZISE010000026.1:0-53525 GCA_964541945.1 uncultured Verrucomicrobiota bacterium | reverse complement strand
TGGCCAGGCCGCCGGAGGTGGCGTTATCGCTGGCGTTGCCGATGTCCACCCCGCCAGAAGAGAAGAACGTGCCACCGGCCATGTAATAGACGCCGGTGCCACCACGGCTAAGTTGGAGACCGCCGCCATAAACGGTGCTTTGTCCGAAGGAACCGCCGTATTGGGCTTGGATACCGATGCCGGCGGGGTCGCGTCCGAGCTGGGTGTACCCCATATTGGAGAGGATACCGCTGGTCTGTTCGTAGTAGCCGTAACCGGTCAAACCGATACGGCCATCATTGGCGGCACCGTCCCAGTTGAGCACCATACCACCGCGCTGGTACACGGCGCCGACGCTGCCGGCGGCGTTGCCGATGATGAGTTTGTTTGTCAGGGCAGCATTGTCGGCAACAACCAGCACACCCGTGCCAGAATTGCCGATGTAAAGCGTTGGTGTATTGGTGTAGTACGGGGTCAAGACGGCAGACCAGCCGGCGGTACCGCTGAGGGTCAGTGTGCCGAACTCACCCGCATTCACGCCAACAGAAGTCGAATTGTTGGTGAGGTACACGTAACCGCTGGTCAGAGCCAGCGTTCCGCTCTTCACGTCAAACCCGGCCACATTGCCGCCGGTGGTCAGAGTGAGCGTGCCGGAGCCGAGTTTGTAGAGTCGGCCGGAGCTTTGGATGAAACCGTCGAGCGAGAGATTGGCGGTCGCGTTGGTGACATTGATGTAGATGCCGCTGGTGGTGATGTTGGTGATGGTGCGGGCGGTGTTGGCCGCGCCGGCGCCGGCGTACACGAGTGTACCGCCAGCGGCAAAGATGAGGTTGCCGTAACCGAGGCCGCTGACGCCTGAATCGGCAATTGTGTTGACAGTGACGGTGACGCCGTTGGTGAGGATGGTGTTGCCGGTGTAGGTGTTGGTGCCGTTGAGGAAGAAGTTGGGTGTGCCGCCGTAACGGTAGAACTCAAGATTGTAATCGCCTGTGATGTTGCCGTCGAGGTAGGCGTTGCCGCCGTTGTTGCCGATACGGGCATCGCCAATCAAGGTGATCGGACCGGTGAGACGAACATTGGCTTCGGGTCGCAGCGCGCCAATGCGGCCACTACCATCGGGGGCGCCCTGACCGGAGATGTAAAGGGCGTTGGTGAAGGTGGTGGTGGCATTGAAGTAAATCTGTCCCTGGTTGCTGACGGTGACAGCGCCGCTACCGAAAACGTATGGGTTGGCGCCGATGGTAACGCGGCCCGCGTTGATGAAGGTGCCGCCGGTGTAGGTGTTGACGCCGCTGAAGGTGAAGGTGTTCAGGGCATCTGCGCCGGTGATGGTGACGCTGCCGGAACCGGTGATCAGGGCGCTACGGGTTTGGCCGGAAGTCTGTGCGAAGATGAGGGACGAATCGTTGGTGATGATGGAGCTGTTGGCAGCGGTGTTGCTGAGGATGAGGGTGGCAGTGTCTTTAACCCAGGCGCCGCCACTGAAGCTGATGTTGCCACCGACCAGGGCTTGTGTCCCGGTGCCGCTGACGACCAGGACCAACTTGTTGCTCGGTCCCAGCGTGTTGCCACCGTCGCGAAGATAGCCGGCAAAAACCAGGTTGGTAAACGTTTTGAGAGTGAGGATGGACGGGCCATTTGTGTTGTCAACCGTGTCCTGGTTGACTTGAACGACACCGCGTCCCGACGGGTCATTCAGACCGCCAATAGTTTCATTGAAGCCGAGCATCAGGAACCGGCTGTAAGCGGTGGTCACAACATTGGAGAAGGAAACGATGGCGTTATCGGCAATCTGTTCGCTGGCCGCCCATTTGAGGTAGGTATCGTTGTTTTGGGTGCCGAGCACGAGGTCGCCGGGGATTACGTTGCCGCCGGAGGTGTTGGCCATTGTGGTTGTTCCGCTGCCACCGAGGATGGTGCGTCCGTTGTAAGTGCTGGAACCGGTCAGTGTAAGCGTGTTGCCGCCGAACCGGGTAAAGCCGGCATTGCCGCTGATGTTGCCGTTCAAGATGATGTTGCCGCTGGCGGGATTGATAAATGAATCGCTGTTGAGAGTGATGTTGCCGGTCCAGGTTCCGACACCGCCGCCGCCGTTGGAGAGGGTGCCGCCGTTGAGGACGATGGCGGGCGCGTTGGTGCGATTGCCGTAGCTGTCGAGGGTGCCGAGTGGATTGACGGTGATGGGGCCGGTCCAGTTTTGGCTGCTCTCCAAGCGGAAGAGACCGCCATTGACAACGATACCGGCGAGATTGGTCAGGGCGTTATTTTGGCGAATGTCAATCTGCGCGCCGCCAACAGCAGCCGTAACCGTCAGGGTATAACCGCCGCCGTCAACGACCGTGCCGTAGATGTCGAGTTTCTGGCCGCTGGTGACATTGCCGATGGTGGCATCGGCGGTGAGCAAGAGATTACTGACTTCACCGCCACCGGCAGCCGTGTTGACCAGCGCGCCCAATTGGCCGGGGGCGCCGTTGCCGGCAATGGTAATAAGCGGCACACGGGTTCTGATGTCTTGGTCGTTGACATCGAAGGTGCCGCCTGCCGCGACGTAAATACCGCCGGTGACGGCATTGGCTGTGGTGATTTTGAGGACGCCGTTGCTGATAAATGCGCCGCCGGTGTAGGTGTTGTTGCCGCTGAGGGTGACAACGCCGCTGCCGTTGATGGTGATGGAGCCGGCACCGCTGATGACATTGGCAAACGTAATGTCATCGGAGCGTTGGAAGACCAGACGGGCGGTGTTGGAGATGTTGCCGCTGAGGGTACCTTCGGTGCCGTTGGTGCCAATGAGGAGGACACCATTATTAATAAGAGTACCGGAGGTGTTGGCGATGATGCCGAGGTTGGTAATGACGCCGGCATTGAGGACGATGACGCCGCCCTGGTTGGTGACGAGGCCAGCGTTGAGGAACGGGCTGCCGACGATGCTGAGGGTGCCGCCGCTGACAGCGGTCATGGTGCCGTAGTTTTTGACCCATTCGCCGGTGTTGGTGGAAATGTTGTAGGTGCCGTTGCTGGCGATGACAATGCCCATGGTGTCGTTGTACAAGGAAGGCGCAAAATCGCCGCTGCCCTGCATGACGGCCTGGTTGGTGTAAACGCTGCCGCCCATCACAAAGACGCCACTGTTCATTGTGAGGAACCCGGTGCTGGTGAGATAGGTGTTGGTGGCTTTGAGGGTGCCACCGTTAATAATAATGTTGGCGGCATTGGTGTCGTTGATGAAACCGAGGAGGAGCGTGCCGGCGCCGCTCTTGGTGAGAGTGCCGAGGATCGTCTGGCTGCCGATGTTGACGGTGTTAGCGGCGTCGGCAATGTCGAATCCGCCGTTGAAGGTGTTCCAATTGATGGCGTGAGCGGAAAGATCGGTCAGCGCGGTTCCTGTGACTTGCAGGCGACCGCCGACAAAGGTGATGGCGCTGCTGGTGCCGCCGATATTGGCGTCGCTGCTGATGCTGACGGTTCCGTTGGAGATTGTGGTGCCGCCGCTGTAGGTGTTGTTGCCGGCCAGGACGAGGGTGCCGGCGCCGAGTTTGGTGAGGGCGGGTGAGCCGGAACCGGACGTGATGTCGCCGGCGATGATGGCGGTGTTGGCGCCAACATCAATGGCGCGACTGGCACCGTTGAGGTTGAGACCGTTGATCAGCGTCAACACATTGTCGGCTGTGGCAGCATTAAGAACAAATGTGGTGGGGGTAAACTGGCCATTGCCCCAAGTAAGGACCGCGCCGGCTCCACCGAGATTGACCTGGACGGGGGCACCGGCGGCGCTGAACCCGGCGTATCCATTGACCTGAACCTGGCCGGTGCCGGTGCCGAGGGCATTGGTGATGTTGGCACCCGATTCCCAGACGCCGCCATTGAGCGCGAGGTTGCCGATGCCGGTATTCAGGCCGACACCGTAATCGGCGCGCAAGACACCGCCGTTGACGGTTACGGGACCGGTAAAGGTGTTGGCGCCACTGAGGGCGAGGAGGCCGGAGCCGTTTTTGGTGAGGCCGATGCCGGTGCCGCTGATGATGCCGAGGATCGCGCCGTTGGTGTTCTGGTTGATGACACGCGAGCCGGTGCCGCCGAAGGCGATGCCATTGTTGACAGTACCGATGTTCTGGAGGGTGCCGCCGCTGAAGGTAAAGGTGTCCATGCTGGTGATGTTGTTGCCCTGCATGTCGAGGGTACCGCTGGTGAAGTTTAACGTGGCGGAACCGCTGCCACCGGCTCCCTTGAACAAGTTGCCGCTCATGGTGACGTTGGCGCCATTAATGTTCAGGACACCAGTGGAATTGCTCGCTACCATGAGGCCGCCGGTACCGATGAGAACGGTGCCGCCGCCGAGGTTGACCACCGTCTTGCCCTGCCCTGTTCCCTGGCGGGAGGCCATCCTGAACGTCGTCACATCCAACACTCCTTGATCGAAAGAAAACGTGTTTGTCCAAGAACCGGCTCGCGAGTAGTAATCGCCGATGGTCAGCGTGCCAATCAACAGGTCGGCATAGTGACCGGTCACGTCAAACACGTTGGTGGCCTGATAACCGGTGCCGGCGTTACCGGTGCCGATATTTACATTTGCGCGCCCAGTCCCAGCGAGGTCGCGGATTACAACGCTGCCGGTATTGGTATTAAAGATAAAATAGCCAAAGTCGCGTCCACCGGTGCCAATGTTCAGCGTGGTGACATTGAAAGCGTTCGTGCCAGGTCCCAACTTCATTAGTACCGGATTTCCCGCGCTGGCGGCGCCGACGGTAATCGTCGCCGCGCGCAGGTAGTTCGAGCCGGCCAGAATCATCTGGCTCTGTGTGCCCACCCCCGCACCGGGATTGTCACTTCGATAGTTGATTTGCAAGTCGCCGCTTCCGAGGTCCATGCTAAAGGTGTTCAAGCCGGAGAGATCAACGATGGCTTTGCCATCTTGATCGGTTGCTGTCACGTTGGCCAGGCGCACATAACCGCCATTGTTGTTGATAATCAAGGCTCCTGCACCGCTAACGTTTAGTATGGTGGTTACGAGATCAATGTTCGTGCCAATCAAGACGTTTCCATTGATGGTCAGCGTTTGGCCTGCTCCGATGGTGATGCGGTTGGTGGCGTTGGCACTGGTGGTATTGACGTTGAAGGCGCCGAGGGACTGGCTATAGGCGCTGAGATCGAGATTGCCAGCAGAGGCGCCCTGTCCCATCACCACTGCGCCACTGGTGGGCAACGTGTTGTTGGCGCCAACGGCCAAGGTGCCGCTGTTGATGAAGGTGCCGCCAGTATAGGTGTTGTTGCCGGTCAGTTTGACGGTGCCGGTAGAGCCGCTGCCCACAATGAGATTGGCCGCGCCACTGATGGCGCTGCCGTAGGTGAGAGTGCTGCCGGCCGCTGCGCCCAGGCGATAGGTGGTGCCGTAGGGAGTAAAAACGCCGCTGTAATTAACATCGCCCAATGCGCCAAAGAAGGCATTGGAGAAGTTGCCGGCGTTGAAGTCAATGTTTTCGCCCGCATTGGCAGGAGTGAGAGCGATCAAGCCGGCGGTGGCGTTGTCAACGTTGGCGAGCGCGGCCTGAACGCCACTAAAGCCGAAGGCAGCAACGCCATTGTTGCTGATGGCGATCAAACCGGTGGCGGGCACCGCACCGGCAACGGCGAAGTGGATGACGCCATTGCTGATGATGGTACCGCCGGTATAAGTATTATTGTTGGTGAAGACCAATGTGCCACTGCCCCGCTGGATGAGTTTGCCGGCACCGGTGATTTCGCCGCTGTTGGTGAACACGCCGGTGCGATTGAAGACCAGCACGGTTGTGTTGGTGATGTTGCCTGCGCCGGCGGCGCCGGTGGTGCCCCCGGCGCCGATTTGCAGGGTACCCGTATTGATGGTCGTAGGGCCGGTGTAGGTGTTGTCGGCGGCAAAAACAACCGTACCGGTCTCCGAGCCAACGTTATTAATGGTCAACCCGTAATTGCCGCTGATGATGCCGTTGACAGTCAAAATGCTGTCCGAATTTTTCGCGCGGATCGAGCTGTCGGCACCAAGAATCACATCCCCCGCCCACCCCACGTTGCCACTGCTGCTGGTGCGGAGAGTACCGCCGTTGAGGTAGAGTTGCTCGGCAGCCGTGTAGTTGACTTCAACGCTGAGTTGGGCGCCGGAAGCCACGATGGTTGCGCCGTTGGTGCTACCAAGGGCGTTTTGCGAGGAGGCGTACAAGGTTGCGCCGTTGGTGACCAGTGTAGTGCCTTTGTAGTTGTTGCCAGTATTGTTCAGGTAAAGGCGCCCGGAGGTGACCGTCAAACCATAGGTGCCCGCACCATCCGTGATAAGGCCGGTCCAGGTCAATGCGCCCCCACCGGTGTAGTCAATTCTGCCGTTCCCCGTCAGGGTAATGGCTCTACCGATGGTGGCATCGCCACCCGTGTACATGAGTGTCGCATTGCCGAGGGTGATACTTCCACTGGTGTCGCCCAGGCGACTATTGGCGTCCACGCGCAGGGTGCCAGCTTCGATGATCGTGCCGCCGGTGTAGGTATTGGCGGCGCTGAGGGTCTGGGTAGCCGAACCGTTTTTGACGAGGGTAATGTTGCCACCAATGGTTCCACCGTAGGTGTAGCCAGTATCGTTGCTGATGGTGAGCGTGGAGAGCGTCGCGGAGGTATTGGTTACCATGCGTGTCATGGTCGAGCCGAGCGTCGTCAGGCCCGCAATTCGCTGACTGAACCCGGCGAGATCGAAAACAGTACCACTGATATCGGAAGTGTTACCGATTTCGAGTTGGTAGCCCGTTGGGAGCGCGTTGTTGATACCGAGTTTCAAGGTTCCAACCACAACAGCGGATTTTCCCTGCCACGTGTTATTGGTGGCAAGAATCACCGTGTCCGCCGTGGTGGCGCTGCGCACGGCCAACCCGTAGTTGTTGGCACCGGAGCCGATTACCCCGTTGACAATCAACGTCGCTCCGGTTTGGGCGCCGACGCGCGTCTGGTCAGAGCCGAGAGTAATGGCGCCGTTCCACGTATTGATGCCGCTGGCGGACTGCAAGGCTCCGATATTGTTTCCCGCGCCGGAGCCGGTGATCGTGATTGCGTTGGTAACAGTAATCCCACCGGAAAGATTCAACTGTGCGCCATTGGCGACGGTGACACTGCCTCGCCCCACCGCATTGTTGTTAGCAACGGTGAGTTGACCGGCACTGACAGTGGTATTGCCGGCGTAACTGTTGTTGCCATTGAGGGTGAGGCTGCTGCTACCCACTTTGGCGAGTCCGCCGACGCCCGTAATCTGACCGTTGATCGTCAGGTTTCCGCCGTTGGCTTCGACGGTCATTGTGGCGCCGCTGTTGATCAAGATGGTGCGGTTGGCATTCAAAGAGACGCTGCCACTGGTGGTCTGCAATGTACCGCTGTTGACGAAGGTGATGTTCGTCATGGCCGAGCCCGGCAACCATCCGAGGACGGCATCGCCGATGTTGAGGTTGAGTTTGCCGCCGTAGAAGAACGTGTTGGTGTAAGAGTTACCGGTATTGGTCAGGTACACGCGCCCGGTCCCGCCAGTGATGGAGAGCGCGCCGCCGCTGATGGGGCCGCTGAGAGTGAGCAGGGAAAGATCGGCGTGGTCAATCATGTTGGTGACGGTTCCGGTGGCCAGCACGATGCTGTTGGTAATCGTGCTGGCAGTGCTGTCGGGACGAAACGCACCGCCGTTGAGCATGAGGACGCCGGTGCCGAGCGCATTTGCCGAGTTAATCGTCAGACGACTCAATGCCCCTACGGAGATCGGGCCGCTGTATCCGCTGTTGTCACCCCGTAAAGCCACCACCGAAGTGCCGGAGGTGGTTGTGTTGGTGATTGTCAAGCCGGCGCTACCGGTCATGTTTGCCGTGACAATGGTTGTTCGACCGTCACCGGCGCCGCCGATGGCGGAGGCGGCAGCCAAAAAGATGTTGCCTGCAAGCGTCCAAGTAGTGTTGGCGTTGCCGTTGAGGATTGAACCGCCGTTTAAGATGAGGTTGTTGATGGTGATTGTGTAACCCGTCGCGCCTTTGTACAGGATTGATCCGCCGCTATCCACCGAGAGTGAATCACCGGCAAAACTGTAGTCGCCAGCGGTGGTGGGCGTGCGCAATTGGTAATTGGTCGTGAAGTAGTTGTTGCCGGCTGACGGAGCGAGACCGTCGCTCCAGTTCAGGAAGGTATTAAACGATGTCGTGCCCATGGCATCGCTATTTATGAGCGTCACATCGGCAGCACGGACGCTGAAAATACAGAGCGAGCTGGCAGCGACGACCGCCGGCAGCGCACGAAGCAATTGCATGAAATGCCTACTACTCACCTACAACTCGCGACAATGACAGTTCTCTCCTGCACTATCTGTTCGCTCAAACAGGAAGGCGTAAGGTTAACTGGGACAGCTTCGTGACTTCCCCACCGTTTTGGTGGCGCAAAATTACATTAGGGCAAAATTGAATGCAACTGTTTTGTGAAAAATTTTGTCGCAAAACCGCCCACGGCGGTCATCACCGATAATCGCCGGTTATTGGGACACGATCGTATGCACTTTCAAGATAAACCCTGTCTCTTTTTTACGTCTACCGGGAAACCGCCTCACCACCCGGCATTACTGAGTTCCAACACCTTTTTGGTGGCGGTTAATTCGATTGTAAAAGGAACTGAATTGGCGTGCTTTGCCGTGTTTTCAACATTCTATTACGCAACGTGATACGATTTCAACACAGTGGTTTCATCCAGACAAGTTTGTTATCCGACTATTTCAACGGTTTTCCTGTTTGCGACGACAAAACATCATTCGCGCTAATCGGATGACCGTCTGTGAAGTTTTTGCATAGCGATTGAGAGGGAGAGCGCTGGCATCCAGATGGATACAGATGCCCTGAACACCATCACGAAATGGTTCAAGCCCCTACCCTACTCCCCTTACGGCACAAAACTCCACGCTTTTGGAAGACCAGAGCAATTAGAATTTCACGCCCGGATTAGTGAAGCGCAATCCGGCGTTATCGTGATAGGTCGCGTATTCGGTCACAATCGCGCCTTCCGGGCCAGCGACCATAAAGTGTTTGGCTTCGGGCCGGTTCAGGGCGGCGATTTCGCCTTCCCGCAGGATTTTGCAGTTCTTCACTGTGATGAACTTTTCCTGGCTTGCCGGCAACGCAACGGGACACGGTTTTGTCTCTTCGCCTTCGCCGAAGAGATAGACCATACCGTGGCGGACCTGCCAGGCTTCCATCTTCGGTTTTGCGTCGGGCGTCGCCACGTGGGCGTGTTCGACGATCATTTGGCCCGGCAACAGGTAAATTTCGTGCCCGAAATAGCCTTCCTTTTTGTCGTTCCACCAAAAGATGCCGGCCATACCGACGTTGACGAAGTCTTTCAACCCGAAATCAATTGCCCAGAACTCGTCGCCCTTGAGCTTCTCATAGATAGGGTAATTGAAGCGCTTCATCATGTCGTAGTAGGCTTGTTTGGCACTGGCAACGTCAAACGTGCCGTCGGGTTTGTAAAACATTTCGTTCTGATATTTCACGGCTCTTTTTCCTTTCCAGTTGGTTTTCTCCGCAGCGGTCAACAGGCCGACCGCCGCAAGGGCAATGACAACAACAACAAAGTGGTGCAGGGTTTTCATGCCTGTTTTTCTATCAGAAGCGGCCGCCGCCTGCATCAAAAAAGAAAAAGTGCTGGTCGCCAAGCGCCGGCATCGCTATAAGCGGCGCTTTCATTTGAGGAGGATACAATGTCATTGGAACATGGTTCGATCAGTTTTCGCATTTTTCGTCTGCCGCACCGTTTGCCGAAGGATGTTGTGGAACGGTTTGCGCGACACGCCGCGCCGCCGTTGAAAAGCATGGGCACGGATCCCGTTCACGGCTGGGTTGGTGGTCGTCACCTGCTCGATGTGCCGATCACCGAGGAGAACGCCTTTCATGGCGGTCATTTACGGCTGGTTTTGTTGAAGGCCGAGCGGAAAGTGCCAAAGTCGTTGCTGCGCGCCGAGTGCATGTTGGAGGAACTGGCACACATGCGCGCCGAGAACAAACCGTTCGTGGATCGCAAAACCCGCAGTGACATCCGTAAACAGGTCATGGCACGTCTCCTGCCGACAATGCCCCCGACGCTGAAGGGCATCCCCTTTGTGTGCAGCGAGCGTGACGGGATCCTTTACGCGGGAGCCACCTCGGAGACGCAGACCGACGCGTTTTGCCTGAATTTCCGCAATACCACCGGGCTTGATTCGATCCCGTTGACCGCCGAGACGGCCGCGATGGAGTTGGGGACCAGCACCCGCGCCTGGGGTAAAACCAGTTTCACCCCCGAGCTGCCCGATTCCGCCATGGAGGAGACGCCGGGGCAGGATTTCCTCACGTGGCTTTGGTTCGGCTCCGAGGCGCGTGGTGGCCTGTTCGACACGCAACAACACGGCCGCGTGGCTGTTGCGGTAGAAGGCCCGTTGTTGTTCAGCCGCGTCGGCGAAGGCGCGCATGTGATGTCGTTACGGGACGGTCTGCCGACGATCAGCGCCGAGGCGAAAACCGCTCTGCTCAGCGGCAAAAAGCTCGAACGCGCCAAGCTCCTGCTTGCCCGCAGCAGCGACGAAACCTGGTCGTGCTCGTTCGATGCCGACGCCTTTGTCTTCCGCAGCCTGAAACTGCCTGAATCAAAAGAAATGCTCGATGCCGCCTCCGTGTTTCAGGATCGCATCCAGAAATTGGATCTGTTCCGCGAGATACTGTTCGATTTGTTCGCTCAGTTTGCCGCCGAACGCGGCGAGCCGAGCCGCTGGGCCGATACCCAGAAACAAATCCATCGCTGGGTCGCCGACCGCACCTCAAAACGATAGTATCAAGGCACGAGACGAAGACGGTAAAAACGCGAGGGGACCTTCGTTGCGCCACCGATGTCGAGGTAGTTCGTGGTCGTTGAGCTGCTGCCGGGAATCGAAATCACCGAGCTGGAGTCTGCGAAACCGATGCCGCTTGGAGTTGCATTGGTCTGCACGATGTAACGCTTCCCGCCAACGGCCTGCCACGTCACGAGGACATCGTCGCCTGCCACGGCAACATCGGAAACAGCCAAGCGTGAGCGGCTGTCGAGCGGATCCGTGCCAGCTTCGTCCTCTTGCAAGTTTGTCATCCCGTCACCATCCGTGTCTTCGTCCGGCATAAGAACGATACCGTTGTTGACAAAGGCAGAATGAAAAATGGCGCCCCCGTGGATGAGGTTGAGGATACCGTTGTTGGTGACCGCGCCGTTGAAGCTCAATATGCCATCGGTCACCACCGTACCGGAGACCAGTACACTACCGTTGATTGTCCCGTAGCCTGTCAGCGTGGCGTCGTTGCTCACGCTGAGGTTGTTGGCGGTGAGAATACCGCCTGCCATTGTCATCGTACCGCGCCGCAATTCCACAATGCCATTGCCGTCTGCGTTGGTGGCGACAAGCAAACCGCCCTCGATCACGATCCGGTTGCCATCGGCGCCCGCGTTGGCTCCGACCACGACGTTGTTGGCGAACACCGTACCGCTGTCGCGGACGAAAAGTGTGTTCGTATCCCCCGAACTACCGACGATCAGAGTACCGAAGTTATGCCACACGGTATTGCTGCCGGTCACGGTGGCAACATTATTGCTGGCGGTCGAACCGGAGCCGACGGTTCCGTTCAGATCGTAAACAGCAGCACCATTGCTGATTGTCATCCAACAGTCGGCACCATCCTGGCCAAGAACCAATCCGTTGCGGTTTGAGAAAACAGAACTCGCCCCGGTCACGAGTATCCAATTGTTGTTTGCACCGGCAAAGTAGCCAGCGGACATCCAGTTGTGCTCAAATCGCGCGCCATCGGCCACGACCAGTCCGTTGGACTTTCCATAGGTGCCAAGGTACAAACTGATGCTGCCATAGCTCAACGACAGCGTGGTATTCGATCCCGTGAGGACGAGCTTGTTGCCGGTCGCCTGGGCATCGTAACCGATGGACGCATTCAGCGAAGTCACAGTCGTGCCGTTAGTGAGAACCATCTCATTGTCGGAACTGACAGTACCTACGATAAAGCCAGCTCCGATAAAGCATCCCGTCCCGCTGACCTCGAAGCGATTGCTGCGTGAGCCAGATTGAAATCCCAGGTACACCACACCGTAGAGGGAACCGCCATTGCTGACAGTGAGGCAGTTGCCGATGCCGTTGACGATCACGGTGGAGTTGGTCCAAATCGAGCCGGGGTCCGACACCAGAACACGATTCCCGCTGCTGCTGAGGGTGGCGGTGGTGGAGATGACCGTGCCGCCGTTGCTGACCGTCAAGCTATTGCCTCCAGCGACGGGACCGATGTTCAGGCCGCTTCTCACCACCCAGGTCGAATTGCTGTCAGTAACCACGACGTTATTGTTGGTCGCGGTGGATTGACTGCGGCCGAGGTAACCGGCATCGTTTACCACACGCCCGCCATTGCTGATGATCAACGTGTTGAACGGCGCGTAGAGTCCCACCGTCAGGTGTAATGTGTTTGTCCAAAGGGATCCATCCCCGGTCACGACAGCACGGCTGTGACTTCCAAACTGCCAGCGCCCGATGTATCCCTCCCCTTGGTTCACGACACGTCCACCGTTGGTGATAATCAACTCATTGCCCGGTCCTCCAAACTGTCCGATTTCCAAAGTCCCGCCCATATTGGTCCAAACAGAGCCGCTGCCGGTAATCGTGACCGTGTTGCTGGCGCTGGAATTCAGGATCCCAACATATCCCCAAGCGGACTTTAATCCACCTCCATTGCTGACCACGAGAGAATTGCCTGACCCGCCGCCGATCTTGAGCACCATCGGTATATTCCAGAGCGAACCGCTACCGGTGATAAGAACGCTGTTGTTGCTGGCCCCACTGCTACTCCCGATGTAGCCGTAACTGCTCGACGAAACATCCAGCACCCCACCCTTCTCGATCAACAGAAGATCGCCCACGTTGGTGTTTCCCACATAATAATCGCCCGTCCAATTACTGGTCACACCGCTGATGACGTTCGTCTGGTAGTCTTCCGTGTACTGGGCAAAGCCCGCAACGGACCACGTTAACAACAAAACGACAACAACGCCAAAGACACCGCTTTTGATTCGCATCATAGTCACACCGCCGTCGCCTCTCCTGTTGGCGAGACTGATTACACCTCAACCAGCGGTACCAACAAGACAATTCGGCCGTTGAATCGAACCGCCCTGCGTTTCAGCGAGACGGATGGCCTTGCGTTATTCCGCCACGGCAGAGGCGGCCATGGCGGCGCGTTTGCGGGCGACGGCGTTGAGGATTTTCTTGCGGAGGCGAAGATTTTTCGGGGTCGCCTCGACGTATTCGTCGGCGGCAATATATTCGAGGCTGCGTTCCAGGCTCATCTTCAGCGGCGGCTCCAACTGGATGCCCTTCCCCTCGCCCTGGCTGCGGATGTTGGTCAGGTGTTTCGTTTTGGTTGGGTTAACCGGCATGTCTTCGGCGCGGGGATTCTCACCGATGATCATCCCTTCATAAACCTCTTCGCCCGGCCCGATGAACAGGCGTCCGCGTTCCTGGATATTGTTGAGCGCCCAGGCGGTGGCAACACCGGTCTCCATGGAAACAAGCGTACCGGTGGTACGGGTCATGATCTCGCCCTTCCAGGGACCGTATTCCTTGAACAGATGCGACATGGCGGCGCGACCGCTGGTGAGGTTGACCAGATCGGTCTCGAAACCGATGAGGCCGCGGGTGGGAATCACGCACTCAATGGTGACGCCGTGGGGATGATGGCTCATGTTGGTAATCTCGGCCTTGCGAGCAGCCAGTACCTGCAACACGTCGCCGAGTTTGTCCTGTGGCGTCTCGACCCAGAGGGTTTCGTAGGGTTCGAGCAGTCGGCCGTTGCTGTCGCGTTTGGTGATGACTTCGGGGCGCGAGACGAGCACTTCGTAGCCTTCGCGCCGCATCTGCTCGACAAGAATGGCAATCTGCATTTCACCGCGGGCGCTGACCAGGAAAATGTTCGGGAACGAGGTATCCTCGACGCGGAGGGAAATGTTGGTGCGCGTTTCTTTCACGAGCCGCTCGCGGATGTGGCGGGCGGTGACGAGTTTGCCGTCGCGCCCGGCCAGCGGGCCGTCGTTGACGGCGAATTGCATCTGGATGGTTGGCGGATCAATCTCTTGGAATGGAATCGGTTCGCGCTCTTCGCTGTCGCAAAGCGTCTCGCCGATGGCCACCTCGTCGAAGCCGGAAATCCCAACAATGTTACCCGCTTCGCCGGCGGCGCTCTCGGCGGATTTCAGGCCGCTAAACTCGAAAACTTTGGTGACAGTGGCGCGCTCGCGACGTCCGTCCTTGTGGATGCACACGATGGAGTCGCCGACTTTGACGTTGCCGCCGGTGATCTTGCCGATGGCGATGCGACCAACGTAGTCGGACCAGTCGAGGTTGCTGACGAGCATTTGGAACGGAGCCGCGGGATCGGCGTGGGGCGGCGGGATGTGTTGGAGAATCGTCTCGAACAGTGGAGTCATCCCGTCGTGGGGATCGTTGAGTTCGCGCACGGCATAACCGTCGCGGGCGCTGGCGTAGATGAAGGGCGCGTTGAACTGGTCCTCGGTTGCGTGGAGTTCGAGAAGCAGTTCCAGCACCTTGTCGTGAACAGCCAACGGGTCAGCGTGTTCGCGGTCAATTTTGTTGATGACGACAATGACTTTGAGGCCGTGTTTGAGGGCTTTTTGGAGGACAAACCGGGTCTGGGCCTGTGGCCCGTCGAAGGCGTCCACGAGCAACAACACGCCGTCCACCATGCCGAGGATACGCTCGACCTCGCCGCCGAAGTCGGCGTGGCCGGGGGTGTCCACGATGTTGATGAGATGGTCGCGCCAGTGAACGGAAGCGTTTTTGGCTTTGATGGTGATGCCTTTTTCCTTTTCCAGGTCCATCGAGTCCATGACGCGCTCCTCGGCCTGCTGGTTGTCGCGCCAGACGCCGCCTTCGCGGAGAAGTTTGTCCACGAGGGTGGTTTTGCCGTGGTCCACGTGGGCGATGATGCCGATATTGCGAATGTGTTGGATCATAAATTGAGGGCAGGAAACAACCGTTGCGCGAAGACACCGCCGCTATCGCCGACGCCGTTTGCGTCGGACACGCAGGGATTGGTCTGTCGCGGTCCGGTTCATTGAAGGAAAAGACTGGTGGAGACGAAGGGAGTCGAACCCTCGACCTCCTGAATGCCATTCAGGCGCTCTAGCCAACTGAGCTACGTCCCCACCAAAATCGCGCGGCATGGTAGCCGCGTCGGCGGGGTTTGTCAACCCGCCTCCTTGTTTTGTTTATTCCGACAGCGACAAACAAAGCAACTCGCTGTCGGTGCGAACGTACAGCCGATCCCGCACCAACGCCGGCTGCGACCAGACTTCCGCATCCGCCACCAACGGCAACAACTGCGGCTTCATTGTCGCGTCGGGCCGCGACGGCACCAGCGCCAGCGTCCCGTTTTTGGTGAGAATGAGAACCCGCCCGTTGCCGGCGATGAGTTGGGCAGCGTCCTTGAACGGTTCCTGTTCCCAGCGCCAGAGAACCCTCAATCGCCCATCCAGACAACACAACCCCGCGTAGGTGGTCAACCAGATCATGCCGTCGGCTTCAACCGGTGAGGTCACATCCGGGTTGGCCTCGACATTCTGAAACAACGGCACGGCAACGGCGCGCCCTTCCCCGTCAAAGCCGTACAGGCGCGCCCCGCTCTGTTCGGCCACCAGCAACAGGTGTTCGCCCAGCTTCAACGGGGTCGGCACCTTGAATTCCGCCGGAAATTCCGAAACGATCGTCCATAACCGAGAACCGGTCCGCGGGTCCCAGCCGCCCGCCCCCGCGGCATCGCAACCGACGATCTGGCGGCGACCGCCAAACTCGGCGCAAATAAAGTTGCCGAAACCGGATTTGTTGCCGGGAGTTTTCCAGCGCGGCTCGCCCGTGCGACGGTCCAAGGCGACAAGAAAGGCGTTGGTTGAGCCGCCCGGAACGACGACCAGATCGTCCACCAACAGCGGCGTGGCGCAGTACCCCCACGCGGGCAGCGGGGCGTTGAATTCGGCGCAGAGATCGCGTTGCCAACGAACAGCGCCGGTGCTCAGGCAGACGCAATGAAGCTGGCCGAGCGCGCTGAACAAAAAGACATCGTCGCCACTGATAACGGGCGTGGCGCGCGGGGCGCTGGTGTAATCCATTTTCTCCACGGGCGCGAGATAGGAAAACCGCCATCGCTCCCTTCCATTGGCGGCGTCAAAACAGCGCCAAATGTCATGCTGAGTCTCCGTGTTTTTGTCGGAAACAATGACAACCGACTCGGTGGCCGCAACGCCGCCGAGACTCTGGGAGGAAAGAGGGACGCGCCAGAGAAACTTCGCGCGGGCGGGCAGACGCGCGGGCACAAACGGCGAATGCGACCGGCGGTTTGTCCCCCGCCAGTCGGTCCAACCCGCGTCGGCGGTTGTCCTCACAAGGATAAATCCCCTGGCGGATTCCAGTTTTTGCAGGAGTTGTTCGTCGGCGGCGACTGTTTCGAGCGCTTTTTTCAACGCCTCTTCCCGGACACCGTCCGCAACGTAAAGCGCCACAAACGGGACATCGGCGGTGCGTCCGATGATTTTGAGTTCTCCCTTGCCGATGGTCCCACAACCTTCCAACAACGGCATGGCGTAGCTGGAAATGACCGCGGCATCGGCCCGTCCTTCCGCCACATCCGCCGCCGCCTGGCTACAGGTGTCGCGCGCCTCGATCGGATCGGGGAGCGGTATCCCCGCGGCCCTGAGCGCGGCCATCGCGGCGGCGCGTTTCTCGTCGGACCCTTCCGGGCCGAACAAAACGCGTTTGCCCTTGAGGTCGGCGAGCGTTCGGGACGGATCGGCGGCGCGAACGACAAACAGGCCGTGAAGGTTGGTTGAGCCTTGTGAGTCGGTCAGCATTCCGATCAAAGTCAGTTTTCGTCCTGCTAACCGGGCCGTGTGTTCGATCTCGGTTTTCTTGCCGATGACAATCGAGGGGTTACCGGCAAGAACAGCGCCAAACTTTACGGAGACGGATACCTTGAGCGTCTCGCCCAAGCGGACGGCCAGAGCATCGTAGTCGCGTTGGGCGTACCCGGCGACGCAGGCACAGGCGTTTTTGGCCGCCAGCGGGTCAAGGACAAGCATCTCCATCTGTTCGGCGGCAGGAACACGCGCCGTGACAAGAACCGTGAACAGGAAAAGACCGACGAACTTCATGAGCGATTGGTGGCGACGTCCTTGGATTTGCCGGGGAGGACGGGGCGAATGATGTTGCGAGGATGATCCAGGATATAGATGCGATTGTCCCTGGTGCAGGCAATGGCGGCGCGAACGCAATCGCCGTCTTCGGCAATGGCGCCGAAGAACTGGATGTACCGGCCGTCGGGAGAAAACTTTTTCACCGTCCAGTTGGCGGATTCGGCCGTGTAGAGGTTCCCCTGGCAGTCAAAACAGATGTTCTTGGGTTCGCAACATCCTTTAAAGGACTCGGAGGTGCCGTTGTCGCGTTTTCCGAAAGAGGAGAGCAACTTGCCGTCGCGATCATAGGTCTCGATGAGGAACTTGACGTTGTGAGCGACGTACAGTTTGCCGTCGCGGACCTTGAAATCCATCTGACCGCAACAGCCTCGCAACCCCTGGATAATCGCGACCGGATTCTGAAGCCGCTCGTCAAGGCGATAAATCACATACCCGGTCTTGGCCTGAACGCAGACGAAAACGTCTTTGCCGTGCGCGCCAATGGCCGTGGCCGTGCGGGACTGGCCGGGCAGGTTGGCCTCCGCCTGAATGGCGCCTTGCGGGCTGAGCAACGCAATCTTGCCCGTGCCGGCCACTGCAATCACGCCATCCTCGCGACAGGCGACAACTTGGGGAGCAAATCCGAGACTCAGGTCTCTGACAAGCGTGTCCTCGGCGCTGACAACACGAAGACGTTTGTTGGCCACGTCACAAACAAGAAACCGGTCTTCTCGATCCAGACAGAAACTGGAAAGTACGCGGGCACACGTCTGAAGCGAGGCGGCTACCGAGCCTTTTGGTATCACCGTCGGGCGCAGCTTCAACACGAAAGGTTCTCCCTCGCGCAACGTGCCAACCTGGTTCCCCTTCTCCATCAATCCCGCCTCGGTCCATGTCGTCGCCCACGCCAGGATGTGCTGAGGCGCGGCTTTCAAATTGACCAAACGACACTCGCCCCTGGCGTCGGTCTTCCATGTCTGCGTGTCGCTGTAACTCTTCGAGGTGGAAGGTCGCGTCGTGAACGCAAAATTACCCACCGGTTTCTGGTCCGGGCCGACCACCCGCACCACCACGTCGGCAGCCACCACATTCGCCGCCAACAACACCGCGAAAAACGCCGTTCTCATGCGCGCATCCCTACCAAACGTCCCGCACAATGGCAATGACAACCCGCGACGTCATGCCAGACTTGACACCGTGAAAACCTGCGGCTAGTCATGACACTATGAAATGGCTCATCCCTGCTCTGCTCCTCCTGGCGGCAACCGCCATCCCGACACGCGCCGAGGAGCTCTCCGCCGAGGAAATCACCCGTGCGCAGAAACTCTTCCTCACCGGCTGTCAAAACTGCCACCGCAAACACAACGATCTCATCAACCCAAAAGCGTTCGACGACCGGACATGGAATAAATGGGTCACCAAAATGACGCCCGTCGCCAAGCTCAACCGCGAGGACGCCAACCTGCTCACCGTGTATCTCTCCGCTGTCCGCAACGGCAAAGCCGAACTGCCGAAAGCCGACTCCGCGCCCGCCAGGGACACAAAGAAATAAATCGTCACCGAATCTGCAACGTCTCGCCGCCGTAGGTCAGCGACAACGGAATGATCTCCACCGCTTTGCGGTCGCCTTCTTTGCAAACGCTTCCCGCCACCCAGGCATCGAATCCATTCTGACGGGCCAGTGCCACGCAACGCTCGGCGTCCTCCGGCGACACATACACCGCAAACCCAACTCCCATGTTGAACGTGCCGTACATCTGGCGCATGTCCAGTTGCGCTGTCTGCGCGATAAAATCAAACACCGGCTGCGGTTTGCCCGTCTGTTCCACCCGATACACCCACGGCGTCTCCAACCGCATCAACTTCCGCCAGCCGTGCCCTGTCATGTGAACGGCGTATTTCAGCTTCACGCCGGCCTGCTGACAAGCCGCCACAAACGGAACATAGATGACCGACGCGTCCAGCAAAGACTCGCCATACGTGCGACCATCGGACAATCTGGTGAGATACCCTTCCGGCAATCGCTCCACCAACGCCCGGCACAAGGTCAACCCATTGGTCTGCACGCCACTGCTGGCAAGAAACACCATCGCGTCCCCTTCCTGAACGTCCCCGGCAATGCGATTCGATTTCGGCGCAATCCGTCCCAGCGCCGATCCACCGAGCACCACCGTGCCGGGCGTAATCATGCCTTTCAAAGTTTGCGTCTCACCACCGCTCCAAACCGCGCCAGCCCGGCAGCATCCCTCGGCGAATCCCTCGGCGAGATCCGTCGCGCGCCGCTCATCGGCCAGATAATCGTTGTCCCCCACCCCGGCGTACATCGCAATGGAAATTGGCAAAGCTCCGACGGCACACAGGTCGTTGGCAATCGTCGCAACATCGTCAACGGCCACCGCGCGATAAAAACTTTTGCCGGTCAGCCGGTACATCGTGTCGGCCACCAAAATCTTCGTGCCAAGCGCTTCCTCAACATGCGCCAGATATTCCGTTGGCGTCTCGACCAGATATGCGCTTTCGCCGCGAATACCGGACGGTTCGCTGACTCCGTGCCGCGCGAGGTTGCCGACGGTGCTTGCGGCGGCGCGCTGACAGGCGCGCTTGAACGCATCCAACACATCGTAATTCACCCCTGCCGCTTGATAATTGAGCGTAGCCATAGGTTGCAGTCTGACGGAAGCTGAGCCAAAAAGCAAGACAGCCCCGCCGTTGCAAGAAGAAGATAGCGGGGATTAGTGGGCGTGGAGTTCGCGGAGGGTTTGATCCAGTTCGTCGGCAAGGGCACGTAGAAACAGCAAGATGCCCAGCAGTGCGTCCGGCTCGACCTGGCGGCGCAATTGTTTGTTAGCGCAGGCTTCCAAAAGATTCGCGCTTAGGAGTTGGACGGCATTGGGCTGACGAAGACCACCTATCATGTGTTCAAACCATTGGGGATCAAATTCTTCGGGAGGCGGCCCGATGGTTTCTGGCAATATGCTCAAGTTCTTAGCCAGACGATCAATGTTGATGGAGACGGGACGTGTGTCGGGCGGCAGCAAGACATACCAGAGTTGACCGGCGCTCATGGTCAACATCTCAAACATGAAGTCACTGTGTTCCTTCATGACGACATCCATGAGGTCGAAAAGCTCCGGCGCATCTCGTTCAAAGGCGTCGAGCATGGATTCGGGCGTGGGAAAGACAGCGCTGACAACTCTCAAACGATCCAGGACTTCTTCCTCGGTGAGTGGCCGCCGGGGCAACGGCGGCGGCAGAGGCAATTCCATTGCTTCGTCGAAATCCTCTTGCTCCTGCTTCAGCGGGCTTCGCATGGGCGGTGGTTCGAAGAGAATCTCTGTCAGACCAAGGTCGCGCAGAAGCCAGTTGATGTCATCGGCGCGGCCATCGTGGAGATTGCGGGTATCGTGATGGTAAACGAGTTGTTTCATCAGGCTCAGCAGGCGGGGCCGCCAGAGCGGGTCGGCGGCAGCCTGGCGCGGCGTGCGGTCACCAAGGGACGGATTAGGTTCGTCGAGGAACATGCGATAATGTTGTTGCAGCATGTGCGCGTTGGCGTCTTCCAGTGAGAGGTCCTGCGGCACGGCGGCGGGATCAATGCGGGAAGTCATCATACGGAGTCGCGGCGCATGTTCCAAAAGACGCGGCGGCACGAGCGCGGTATCGAACGGGGTGCGATCTTTGTCGCGGAGTTGGCTGGCGAGGTCGGTGATGCGTTCTTCGGTGAATTCCACCATGCGACCAACGGACTTCTCGAACTGCGCGCGCAAAGCCTGATACCGAGCAAAGCTATTGGCTTCGATGCGAACACGCTCGGGAGCCACAAGTACTCGCCCCAACACAGGGCGGCCCGGCGTGGGAGGCTTGTCCGCAGGTAAATTCAACGACAATTGACTGTGATCAGACGGCACTAGCTCGTCAAACCAGACGCAAGCGTCGCAAAACCCTTCTGCCGCTTCTTTGTCGTTGAGTTCATCGGGTTCCGTTGCGGGATGTTGATCGAGTCGTCGCAACAAGTCGCTGGGATCGGCGCGCAACCGATAGGTGGCTGTGCAAAAACGCAAGTCCATGGAACGAAGCGATTGCTCATGAAGCGCCGCGTCCAGCGCATGAAAGGCGTCTTCCATGCGGTCGTAGTGTTCAGCGAGCCATTCGCGTTGGGCGGGCGGGTCTGACGGGCCGCCGAGGTGTTGGATGACTTCCCGGAGCACCTGCAAGCTGTCGAGGGACGGTAAGGTTGGAATCGCAAGAGCATTGCCGTTGAACCGGCAGTAGTGAGGCATTTCGTAATACCAGATCAGCATACAGAGAAACCGGACAGCGTGAGAGGCGCAACTGCGATCCACGATGAGACGCGGCTGGGGGTTGTCGTCCAACAGGTCCACCACCTCGACCCGTTCGGAGTCCAGAATGCGGTGAACTTCGATCAAGCCGAGACGACTCTGTGTTTTACGCGTGAGGAGGAACAGTTCGTCGTTATTGAGGCCGTCAAACCGATCCGCCTGCCATCGCTCGAAAAAGGTTTGCCCGTTCGCATCGCGGCGTCGTTGAAACAGATCGAGGAAATAATTGTGAATTTTCCATGCGCTGTTGTCGTGGGACGACGGCGACTCGAAGGAGGACATGCGCACTTCGCGCTCCAAACGTCGTTTCATCTTCTCGGTCAAACCATCCTCGATTTCCAGAGCGCGCGCGCAATTGGCGGGCGACCATGGGTTGTGGGGACAATCCGCCGGACAAGCGTAGCGGCTGGCGCGAGAACCGCCGCACTCGACGGCGGTAATGACGCGCCCGACGGCGGGACAACGACGTTGTTTTTTCTTGGCTTCGCCCACTGGCAGATGGCGTCAGAGCAGGGGTTGTTGTTTGTCTTCGCGGACAAGGTCGGCGACGGTCGGTTTGAGGCGTCGTTGTTCCATGCCGAATTTGTTCATCTCGTCTTCCACGGGACAGGGGTAGTTCCCGTTGTAGCAGGCAGTGCAAAACTCCGTGGCGGGCAACCCGGTGGCCGCGATCATGCCGTCCCATGAGAGATAGCCGAGGGAATCGGCGCCGAGAAAATCCCGGATTTGTTCAAGGCTGTTGTTGGCGGCCATCAATTCTTTGCGAGTCGGAAAATCAATCCCGTACGGGCACGGCCACATGTGCGGCGGGCAACTGACGCGCATGTGGACTTCCTTTGCGCCAGCCTGGCGAAGGGTGGTCACGCGAGAGCGCGCCGTTGTGCCGCGCACGATGGAGTCGTCCACCACCACAACCCGTTTGCCACGCACCATCTCGCTGATGAGGTTGAGTTTCACGCGGACGCCGAAATCGCGGATGAGTTGGCTCGGTTGGAGGAAGGTGCGTCCGATGTAGTGGTTGCGAACAAACGCGTTGCCGTAGGGGATGCCGCTGGCTTCGGCATAGCCCATGGCCGCCCAGTTGCCGCTGTCGGGGACGGGAATGACAAGGTCGGCGGGCACGCCGGTTTCGCGGGCGAGTTGGCGTCCGAGATTGGTGCGGACTTCGGCGACGTTGCGGCCCATGAAGTTGCTGTCGGGTCGTGCAAAATAGATGAATTCAAAAATGCAGAACGCGTGCGGCTGCTGGGTGCCGGCCCACGGGTTGATGGAGTGGAGGCCGTCCTTGTTGATGAGAATGATTTCGCCGGGCGCGATGTCGCGGACAAACTCGGCCTGAATCAAATCGAGGGCACAGGTTTCGCTGGCAAGGATGTATGCGACACGGTGCGCCATGCCTTCCACACCGGTGACGGGCAGTTTGCCGAGCACCAAGGGCCGAAATCCGAACGGGTCGCGGACGCCGATAAGTTCATCCTCGCCCATGATGAGCAAGGAATAGGCACCCTGAATGCGCCGCATAACCGTTTCCAGCGAGTGAACACGGTCGCCATCAAACGGACGCGCCAGCAGGTGCAGGACAATTTCACTGTCGCAGGTGGTCTGAAAAATGGACCCGCGCGCCTCCAGTTCGTCGCGCAGACGAGCCGCATTGGTGAGGTTGCCGTTGTGGCCGATGGCGATTTGGCCGCGAGCGCAATCCACAACGAGCGGCTGGGCATTTCTGAGATTCGAACTGCCCGTGGTCGAGTAACGGACGTGCCCCAGCGCCAGGTGACCGGGAAGCGACCGCAGTGTGTTTTTGTCAAACACCTGCGCCACAAGGCCCATCCCCTTGTGCGTGCGCAGGTCAATACCGTCGGAGGCCGTAATACCGGCGCTTTCCTGACCGCGGTGCTGAAGCGCATACAGCCCATAGTACGTCAATTCCGCGGCATTCGGATGGCCATAGATGCCAAACAAACCACAATAGTGGCGCGGACACGAGTTATGATGAAGATTCCCCACGGCGGGATTCTTTAGCCCAACTCCTGACAAATAGCAAGCGCGAGCCGGGCTTGCGTTCTGCCTCCTCCGTGATAAACTCGTTCCCCGAAAGGAGAAGCACTTATGAAACGTTTCGCATGGATCGCCGTTGCGGTTGTCGTGGGGTCTCTTGCCCTTGTGGGATGCGCCAAGAAAGGTGTTGATACCGGCAAGTTGGAAAGCAGTTTCAGCTCTGCCCAACCCGCCCAAAAAAGCAATGTGGACGCTGCCGTCTCTGCCATCAAAGCGGGCAACTATGCCGAGGCGCTGGCCAAGCTTCAGGCGCTTGCCGGCCAGGCTCAGGTGACACCGGAGCAACGACAGGCCATTCAGGAAGTCATCGAACAAATCCAGAAAGAACTTGCCGCAAAAGCGGAAGCGGCGCAAAAGGAAGCTGGCAAAGCCGTCGAAGGTCTCCTCAAAAAGAAGTAATCCGTCCGCAACGATCAACGAGAAGGGTCAGGGCATCCTGCCATGCGCGGGATGCCCTGATTCTTTCCCTACCGATCCATAATCCGAGCAATGGCCTCCCACCACAAACGACGGAGTTTGGCCACCTCGTAGGAGAACTCGCCGCGGCACGTCTTGAGCCGCAACGTCCGCCCGCCGGTCATCCCCAGTACCGTTGCCGTTACGCCAACCCTGGCAGCGGCTTTGCGTATCTTGTCGGCATTGGACTTCGTTGCGCTCAGCACGATGCGGTTCTGGCTCTCGCCGAAAAGCGTTGCGTCCACGCGCTGTTCAAACGATCGGAGGTTCACGGTCGCGCCGACCATGCAGTCGCCGTTGCTGATGCACGATTCGGCCAATGCCACGGCCAGTCCGCCCTCGCTGCAATCGTGCGCACTCTTGACCCAGCCGTTGCGGATGATGTCGAGCAGGAAATCATGTGTTCGCTTTGCCACGGACAGGTCCATCCGGGGCGGACAGCCGGTTTTGAGACCGTGGATGCGTTTCAGATACTGACTGCCGCCCAGTTCGGCGCCAATGTCGCCGAGCAACAAGATGACATGGCCGGCCTCTTTGAACCACTGGGTGGTAATGTGTTTCGGATCGTCAATGACCCCCAACATGCCAATGGTCGGCGTCGGATCAATCGCCGACACCGGCGATTCATTGTAAAAACTCACGTTGCCGCCCGTGACCGGCGTTTCAAACACGCGGCAGGCCTCGGCCATGCCGTCGGTACAGCGACGGAACTGCCAGAAAATGTGCGGGTCCATCGGATTGCCGAAGTTCAGGCAATTGGTGATCGCCAGCGGACGCGCCCCGCTGCAGACGAGATTGCGAGCTGCTTCCGCCACGGCGGTTTTACCGCCTTCGTACGGGTCCAGGTAACAATAGGCGCCGTTGCAGTCGGTGGTGAAGGCAATGAACTTTTCCGTCGGTTCCCCCTTGCTCGGCGTGTAACCGAGGTCGGGCCGTTTCAAGTTGATCCGAATCACCGCCGCATCGCTGCCTGGTAGCACCACGGTGCCGTCCTGTACCATGTGATCGTACTGGCGATAGACCCAGTTTTTCGAGGCAATGGTTGGCGATGCCAGCAGTTTCGGCAGAACAGCCTGCAACTGACGCGGTTCCTTCACAGTCGAGAGGTCAAACCGCTGGTTTTCCAGCTCCCATTCGGGCTGGACGGCTTCCCGATGATACACGGGGGCATCATCGGCCAATTTGGCAGCGGGAATCTCGGCGACGACCTCGTCACCGACTTTTACCCGCATCACGCCGTCATCGGTCACGCGGCCAATCGTGACGCCATGCAGATCCCATTTCTGGAAAATCTCTTCGACCTCTTTTTCGCGCCCTTTTTGCGCGATCAGCAACATCCGCTCCTGCGATTCGCTGAGCATGATCTCGTAGGGCGTCATCCCCTCTTCCCGTTTCGGGACAAGATTCAAATCAATTTCGTTGCCCGTGCCGGCGCGGCTGGCTGTCTCGCACGTCGAACAGGTCAATCCCGCCGCACCCATATCCTGAATGCCGACGACCAACCCCTCCGTGCGCATCACTTCCAGACAGGCCTCCAGCAACAACTTCTCCATGAACGGATCGCCGACCTGCACCGCGGGCCGGTCCTCATGCGATTCCTCGGTCAATTCGCGCGATGCAAACGCCGCGCCCGCCAGACCGTCCTTGCCGGTCGCGCTGCCGACATAAATGACCGGATTACCCACTCCCTTCGCGCACCCGCGTTTGATCTGGTCGTGACGGATGATGCCCAGACACAGCGCGTTCACCAGCGGATTGCCGTTGTAGGATTCGTCGAAATACACTTCGCCGCCCACCGTCGGGATGCCGATGCAATTGCCGTAATGCGCAATTCCGGCGACCACCCCCGCGAACAACCGTCGGTTCGTCGCCGCCTGCGCCGAGTCACCTTCGATCGGCCCGAACCGCAACGAATCAAATCCGAGCAACGGGCGCGATCCCATGGTGAAAATGTCGCGGATGATTCCGCCCATGCCGGTCGCCGCCCCTTGGAACGGCTCGACGGCGCTGGGATGGTTGTGCGACTCGATCTTGAACGCAATCGCCCAGCCGTCGCCGATGTCCACGATGCCAGCGTTTTCCTCGCCCGCCTTGACGAGGATGAACGGCGCTTCGCGCGGGAACTTCTTCAGTTCCGGCTTGGAATTTTTGTAGCTGCAATGTTCCGACCACATGACGGAGAAGATGCCCAGCTCCGTGAGGTTCGGCTCGCGGCCCAGGATTTGTTTGATCCGCTCGTACTCGTCGGGCGTGATCCCGTGTTTGGCAATGATCTCAGGGGTAATGTTCATGGGAAAACTCGCCGCGCAGTGTAGCGAAACCCTGCCAGATTGCAATGCCTTGCGCGAGAGGACCGCGCCGGACCTGGGCGACTGCGGGAAGGATCTGACCGAACCGGTTACGGTTTTACCTTCCGTCCCGGCAACAATGTTGGCTTTCGCCCGGTGCGGCAATCTTCCCAGCAATAAATGCGTCGCAGAGCCAAAGGACACGAGACAGAAGAGACAACGGTCTTTCCGCGACGCCACTCAGGGGAAGAAAAGAACAGCACCGGCGAGAAGGACCAAACAGCCCCCCCGAGAAGCGGCGAGATACGGGACCTGCTTTGCAAGCCTTGGGTTCATTTGTCATTACCTCTCTTCTCCTTCGCGGCCAACACGTTACCATCGCCACCATCGGCGAACACGCGCGAACCGCCATGTTCCGTCTTGGTTCCGGCGGCGACAAGCGCTAGCTTCTCGCCATGCATATCCTGCTGCTGGCCGCCTGGCTCTCGGTTACCAACCAGTTTCACTGGAGGATCAGTCCACCGCTTATCTCGCCGGCGACGCGAACCGATGACCCGTGCGTCGCGGTAAAAGACCCGTCGGTCGTGTTTGCCGAGGGCCGGTGGCATTTGTTCTGCACGATCCGGTCACAGAAACGCTCGCACGCCATTGAGTATCTGTCGTTTACCGACTGGCGCGATGCCGACAAGTCGCCGCGTCACATCTTGAGTTGTTGGGACGGTTATTTCTGCGCGCCGCAGGTGTTCTATTTCACGCCGCACAAGAAATGGTATCTCATCTTTCAAATGTCCGATCCCACCCACAAACCGCAGCCGTATTTCCCGGCATTCTCGACCACGACAACCATCGGCGACCCACATTCGTGGAGCAAGCCGTCGCCATTGCTCGACGCCAAACCCGCGGGCCCAAAGGCGTGGTTGGATTTCTGGGTCATCGCCGACACGCAACATGCCTACCTGTTCTTCACGTCGCTCGACGGCAAGATGTGGCGAACACGGACAGCGCTGGCCGATTTCCCGCGCGGCTGGAACGCGGTGGAGGTGGCGTTACAGGCGGACATTTTCGAGGCGTCGCACATTTACAAAATCAAGGGTGCCCCGCAATACCTCGCCGTCATCGAGGCTCAAAACGCCGGCGGTGGCTGGCGTTCGTACAAGGCCTTCCTCGCGGAGCGTCTCGACGGCCCGTGGCGGGCGTTCGCGGCGCCGTTCGCCTCGATGGACAACTGCCGTCCAACCGGACCGCGTTGGACCGACAACATCAGTCACATCGAGCTGTTGCGCACCGGTTGCGACGAGCAGCTGGAGGTGGATCCGTCGAACTGGCGAGTCGTGTTCCAGGGCGTCCTCGACCGTGACCGGGCGGGGAAGAAATACGGCGAAATCCCCTGGCGACTCGGTTTGCTCGAACTCGAACCGTAGCTCTACGGTCAAGACGCGACGCGGTCAGAGCCACGCGCCGAATGGAGACTGCGAAATTTCATTCTTCATCCTTCCTCTTTCCTCCCTTATAGTGCCGACATGCCGATCCAGAACCGCATTATCAAGGTGCAGAAACGCAATCGGGCACTGGTCACGTTTGATGAGAGCCGCATCCATCACGCCATCCTGCGGGCAGCGGAATCCATCGGCGGTCTTCATCAGGATTACCTGCCCGGCGTCAACGACAAACTTTTCGACGCCTATGCGCTGGACGCGAAGGTCGCCGAGTTCCTGGCCGACGCCGTTGTCATCTGTTTGAATGCCAATCCCCATCATTTGATCGCCAATTTTCCGCCAACCATCGAGGACATTCAGGACCTGGTCATCCACGTGCTCCGCAGTTACGGTTTCCAGAACACGGCCGACGCCTACGAGTGTTACCGCTGGGGCCGCCACTGGCTGCGCGAGGGCGCGATCAACGACACGCAGTTTGTCGGCAACGGTTTCCCGCGCAAACGCATGGAGCGCATCCTCGATTGGAACCGCCAGCGCGGCTGCGACACCGTCGAGGGATTGAACGAAATCGTCCGCGGCGGTCGCCTGAAACCGCTGGTGGAAGAATCGCTGGCGATCTATGAAAACTCGCTGGACGAGGCTGCGGCAAAAGTCATGGCGCGCCTGAACGCGGGCGACCGACTCCGAATGCTCTGGGTCAGTGGGCCAAGTTCATCCGGCAAGACGACCACCACCGTGAAGCTGACGCAGCGGCTGGAGCGCCACGGGTTGAAGTTTTTGATGTTGAATCTCGATGACTATTTCTGGGCACTCATCGAGCATCCGACCGATTGGATCAACGACCGCAACTTCGAGACACCCGAAGCGCTGGATATTCAGTTGTTGAATCGTCATCTAAAGGAACTGCTCGACGGCAAGACCATCGAAAAACCCATCTACAGTTTCAAGGAAGGACGGCGTGTCGGCAGCAAACCCGTGCGGCTGGAGCCGGACCATGTGTTGTTGTTGGATTGTCTTCACGGGTTTTATCCGCCGATTACCGAGGGGATTGATCCGAGCAGCCAGTTCCGCGTGTATATCGAGACGCTCAACATGCTCTATGAGGGCGACGGCAGAAGCCAGCGTCTGACCAAGTTTACCGACATCCGTCTGGCTCGTCGGATGTTGCGCGACCTGCGCCACCGCAATCACAGCCCGCTCTCGACCATTCTGCACTGGCATTACGTGCGCGCGGGCGAATTGTTTTGCATCATCCCGTTGATGGGACTGGCCGATCACATCGTCAACGGAGGATTCCCCTTCGATCTGCCCGTGCTCAAACCGTTCTTTGGCGGCACCGACGGTGTTCTTCCTCAGCCGCGCGATTTTGAAGCGTATCGGGGATTTCTCGACGCCCAGATCCGTTACGACCGGCTGCGGAAACTCTTCCATTCCGTCGAGGGACTGACCAAAGACCAGATTGCCGCCCTCATTCCGGGCGACGCCGTCATCCGCGAGTTTATCGGCGGTTCCACCATCAAAATCCCGCACAACGAATAAACACGACACCCTTGCGAGGAACCGCGGCACCTGATAGTGTCGCGCCCCATGAAACGATTCCTCCTTCTCATCGTTGCGCTGCTGGTCGTCGGCGCGTCTTCCCGCGCGGCTGTCAAACCGCACAGCCTCTTCACCGACAACGCCGTCCTGCAACAAGGCGTCCCTGTACCCATCTGGGGCACGGCCAACGACGGTGAGAAGGTCACCGTTGAATTTGCCGGGCAGAAAGTTTCCACCACCGCCAGCAACGGGCAATGGAAAGTGACGTTGCGCCCGTTGAAAGCGAGCGCCGACCCGCAGACGATGACCATTCGCGGCGAAAACACTGTCGAGATCAAAAACATCCTCGTCGGCGAGGTCTGGGTCGCCAGCGGTCAGTCCAATATGCAATGGGAGTTGCACCAGAGCGCCGAGGCGCCGCAGGCAATGGCTGCCGCCAATGACCCGCAGTTGCGCCTCTTCAGTGTCCCGCGCGTCGTGGCCGACACGCCACAACGCGACGTCAACGCCTCCTGGCAGGTTGGCTCCCCACAAACGGTCTCCAACTTCTCCGCCGTCGCCTACTTTTTCGGACGCGACCTACGCAAGGCCCTGGGGGTGCCCGTCGGCCTCATCCACACCTCCTGGGGCGGCACCCCTGCCGAGGCATGGACCGCCAGGGAAACCCTCGAAGCGGACCCGATGCTGAAAAAGTTGATTGAGGATTGGGACAAAAAGATTGCCGCCTACGACCCTGTCAAAGCCGCCGAACGCAACAAGGCCGTCCTCGCCAAACACAAGGAAGCCGTCGCCAAAGCCAGGGCCGAAGGCAAACCCGCACCACGCGCTCCCCGTCTCGAAGGCGATCCAGCGAAAGACCCGCATCGTCCGACCGTTCTCTACAATGCCATGATCCATCCGCTCATCCCCTACGCCATCAAAGGCGCCATCTGGTATCAGGGCGAATCCAACAGCGGCCGCGCCCGTGAATATCAGACGCTGTTCCCCGCCATGATCAACTGTTGGCGACAGCGTTGGAACGTGGGTGAATTCCCGTTTCTCTTTGTCCAGATCGCCCCGCACAACAACATGAGTCCGGAAATCCGAGAGGCGCAGTTGCTCACCTCCCAGCGCGTTCCCAACACCGCCATGGCCGTCATCACCGATTATGGCAACGCCACCGACATCCATCCAAAACAGAAGGAACCCGTTGGCGCCCGCATCGCGCTGGCCGCCCGAGCCATCGCCTATGGCGAGCCGATCGAATACAGCGGCCCCGTCTATCAGTCCATGAAGGTGAACGGCAACAAAGCCATCCTCCGCTTCAGCCACGTGGACGGCGGTCTGGAAGCAAAAGGCGGCGACCTCAAAGGCTTCACGATTGCCGGTGCCGACAAGAACTTTGTCCCGGCCACCGCCACGATCGAAGGTGACACGGTGATTGTCACCAGCGACAAGGTGGAAAAACCCGTGGCCGTGCGTTACGGTTGGGCCAACGTTCCCGACGTGAACCTCTACAACAAAGCCGGCCTACCCGCCTCCCCCTTCCGCACCGACATCGAGTAACTAACTGCGCGTCACCTGAAACCCGCGCCCCGATGGTTGGAGCGCAACAAATCGCGCCCGCGAATTGGGCGGCCGCTCCGTGAGCATCGTCCGGATGCGACGGGCCGCATCGTCATTCTTTGCCACCATCAATAGAAAACCGCCGCCACCCGCGCCCAGCAGTTTGGCTCCGGCCAAGTGAGCGGCCACGGCATCGAGAATCGCCTGCACTTCGGGCGTGTTCGTCCCGCGGTCGAGTCGCTGGTTCAGTTCCCAGCTCCGGGCAATGGCGTCGCCAAACCCGTCCCAGTCACACCGCTGCAACAGGTCCGCCGTGGCGCCGGCGTGTTGCCGGATTTGCGCCAGCACCTTCATGGTCTTCGGATCGTTCAGAAACATCTTTTGCACGATCTCCTGGAGAATGTCTTTCGCCACGCGGGTCAATCCCGTGTAGTACAGCAACACGGTCTGGTTGGCAAACGGCGGCTCGAAAAACATCTCCGGTAACCACCGAACCACCGGCGTTTGCGAGGTGCCGGGCTGTGTTTCGATCAGCTTCAGCCCGCGCAGCACGCCGCCGATTTGATCCTGCCAGCCGCCACCGGTGGTCAATAACTGTTCCAGGGCAAGCGTCCGCCGAAACAACACGTGTTCGTTCCAGTTCAGGCCGCACAGTTCGCTGAGCGTACCGAGCAATGTGGCCGCCAGAATGCTGCTGGTGCCAAGGCCCGAACCTTTCGGCACGGCAGCCAGCAGCGACACCTCGATGCCGCCGCCAAAGGCGCGAAGCTGCTCGGCCAACGTCGGCGCCGCGCCGGGGTTGAACCGCGGGAGGAACCCGGCCATTGCCAGCGCGGCCTTCGCAATCGTGAACCCGCTGCCCACCTGGTCAAACGTCGCCAGCTCTTGATAGGTTCGCACCCGTTCCTCCACTCCGAGGTCAATCGAGCGGATCACCAGTTCGGGGTTCTGGCTGACGCGCGCAAACACCTGAATGGGCGGTTGGCCATTGAGATTCACGGCCACATTAACCACCTGCCCGCCAAACTGAAGACAGTACGGCGGCGTGTCGGTCCAACCGCCCGCCAGATCGAGACGAACCGGGCTGCGCCCCCAGACAATCTGGTCGTCCAACACGCACCGACGCGGCACGACCGGCGCCGACTCCGCTTCCCGCACGATCGTCTCGCGCAACCGGGCAAACTCGCGCGACAACGATCGTTGGACTTTCTGGCGGCGAACTGGCATCATCCTTTCCGCGAGTAGTACCAGCCCGCGCCGTGCCTGTAAAGCGCCGACAGGAACAAATTACGAAGGACGGTGTCGAACGAGGTGAACCATGAAACATCTTTGGATTGCCCTGCTGTTACCCGCCGTCGCCTTTGGCGCTCCGCTCGCTGACTCCAACAACGTCTTCGCGTTCGACCTGTACGGCCAGCTCCGCACCGAGGACGGCAACCTCTTTCTCTCGCCGTACAGCATCTCGACTGCGCTCGCGATGACCTACGGCGGCGCCCGCGGCGAGACCGCTGCCCAAATGGCCAAGGCACTTCACTTCGACCTGCCACAGGACAAACTCCACCCCGCCTTTGCCGCGATGGAAGCCGACATCGCCGCCATCCAGAAGAAAGGCAAAATCAAACTCGCCGTCGCCAACTCCCTCTGGCCGCAGAAGAAGTTCCCATTTCTTCCCGACTACCTCGGCCTTTGCAAAAAACACTACGGTGCCACCATCACTCCGCTCGACTACGCCAACGCGCCCGAACCCGCCCGCAAAACCATCAACGCCTGGGTCGAGGACAAAACCAACAAGAAGATTACCGACCTCATCGCCCCCGGCGTGCTCGACGTCATGACCCGCCTTGTGCTCGTCAACGCCATCTACTTCAAGGGCGACTGGGCCAACCCGTTCAAGGCCGACGCCACCCAGAAGCAACCGTTCCACGTCACCGCCGCCAAGACCGTCGAAGCACCGTTGATGCACCAGAAGAAGGAGTTCGGTTACGCCCAGACCGCCGACCTTCAAGTGCTCGAACTCCCCTACACCAGCGACGATCTCTCGATGATCGTACTGCTCCCGCGCAAGACCGACGGCCTTGCCGCCATCGAGGCGCAACTTACCACGAAGAACCTCGCCGCCTGGCTCGGCGGTCTTCACCAAGAGGAAGTCGAAGTCTTCCTCCCGAAATTCAAGATAACCTCCCAGTTCAGCCTCGCCGAGAAACTAGCCGCCCTCGGCATGACCCTCGCCTTCACGGAGAAGGCCGACTTCTCCGGCATGGACGGCCAGCGCGACCTCTACATCAGCGCCGTGCTCCACAAGGCATTCGTGGAGGTCAATGAGGAAGGCACCGAAGCCGCCGCGGCCACCGCGGTCGTCATGACGGTGAGAGCCATCATGGAACCACCGGCTCCGCCCGTTTTCCGCGCCGACCATCCGTTCCTGTTCCTCATCCGCAACAAACACACCGGCAGCATCCTCTTCCTCGGCCGCGTCACCGATCCAACCAAATAGGAGTTACGCCATGAAACAACTTCTCGCCATCTTCTTTGCCTCCATCGTCCTCGCCGCTGCGCAGGATGCACGCCACATCTGGCCGCCACATCCCCCGTGGCCGCCACGGCCGCCTATGCCGCCGCGTCCGTGGATTGTCGTGCCGCCGCAACCACAGGAACCGGGCAAACCAATGGAACTGCGCGAAATGGAAGTCCGCGCCCGCATCGTCGGCCTCCACGTCGAGACCATCGCCACGATGACCTTTTTCAACCCGAACCACCGCGTCCTCGAAGGCGACCTGCAGTTCCCGCTGCCCGACGGCGCGGTCGTCACCGGCTACGCCCTCGACATCAACGGGCAGATGGTGGATGGCGTTGTCGTGAAGAAGGAAAAAGCCCGTGTCGCTTTCGAGACCGAGGTTCGCCGCGGGATTGACCCCGGCATCGTCGAGCACGTCGCCGGCAACGTCTATCGAACCCGCATTTATCCGCTTCCCGCCAACGGTTCGCGCAAAATCCGCCTCCGATACGTCGCCGAACTTCCCGCCAACCAGAACGGCGACGCCGCCTGTTTCCTGCCGATGCCCATTGGCGAAACCGTCGCCAGACTCGCCATCCGCGTCGAAGTCTCGCAAGGCCTCGTAAAACCGGAGATCGGCGGTTTCGGCAACCTCCGGTTCCAGTCCTTCGACAACCTCTGGGTCGCCGCGACCGAACTGCGCGATGCCAAGCCCGGCGACGACATCTGGGTTGCGCTTCCAAAACTCCCGCCGCAGGTCGTCGCCCTCGAACGCGCCTCCGACGGCGAGGTTTATTTTGCCATCAACGACCTTTATGCAGCCACCGCCCGGACCACCGAACCGCCCCGTAAACTCGGCATTGCCTGGGACGCCTCCGGCAGCCGCCACGGCGAACATCGGCAAAAGGAAATCGCCACACTCAAGAAACTCGGCGCTGAGTTTGTCGTTCTCGTCTTCCGCGACCAACCGGAAGAGATTCGTCCCCTCGCTGATCCTGATTCGCTCAAGGACATCGCTTACGACGGCGGCACCGATCTTGCCGCCGCTGCCGAGGTCATTAGGAAAAGCAACGTGAAAAATTGGCTGCTGTTCACCGACGGTCTCGACACGCTCAGCGACAAGCTCCCTGATTTCGGCGACAAAAACGTCACCGCCGTGGTCAACCAGACCGTCGCCCACCGCGAACTGCTCCGACAGGTTTGCGCCCATCTCGTGGACCTCCAGCGACTCGATACCGACGCGGCCGCAACGGCGATTGTGAGGCCCCCCGTTCGATTGGCCCGCATCCACGGCACCGGCATCAGCGACGTCCAGGGTATCGGCGTGACCGCCGACGGGCGGGTCAGCATCCACGGCAAACTCACTGCCGACAACGCCGAACTAACGCTTGAATACTCCGACGGCCACCGATCGCCGCCCGTCAAGCTCCACAAGAAAAACGCGACCGACGGCACGTTGCTCGCCTCGGTCTGGGCCGCCAAACGCGTCAACCAACTGGCCGTTCGCGCCGACGCCAACGAAGACGAATTGCTCGCGCTCGGGCGACGTTTCGGCATCGTCAGTCCGGCGACCTCGTTGATCGTGCTCGAAAACCTCGACCAGTACCTCCGCCACGACATCGAACCGCCGGCATCGTTACCGGATTTGCGGCGTCAGTGGAATGAGCGCAAAGCGACAATGGCAAAGGAGGAAAAGCAAAAACAGGCCGGCAAACTCGACCGGATTGTTGCTCTTTGGAAGGAGCGCGTCGCGTGGTGGGAGCATGGCTACAACGTCCCGCCCGACTTCAAGTACAAAGCCGGCCCGGGCGCCCATGATCCTCATCCTCTCGTTGAGGGCGCAGGCGGCATGACGGGCGGAGCGGCCCGCCGAATGTTCGCATTCGGTGGCAATGCTGCTCCTGTCGAACAACGTCGACAGGCAATGGACGGCGCCGACCGCCAACGCGGAGCGAGTCCGACGATTGCCTCGACGGCTCCTCCTTCGCCCCCGGGGACAGAGGCGGCCTTGCTCACCGGTGAACCGGAAAACCTGAAAAAAGTTATGGAATCGCGCGGCGAAGCGACGATTACTGTCAAAGCGTGGGACCCCGCGATGCCGTATCTTACGGCATTGAAAGCCGCCGCAAAAACCGAACGCTACAAGGTCTATCTCGAACAACGCCAAAAATTCGCCGCCAGCCCGGCATTCTTTGTGGACTGCGCCGAGTTTTTCCTGCGCGAAGGCGACAACCTCATCGGCATTCGCGTGCTGACCAACCTTGCCGAGTTGAAGCTGGAAGAGGCGTCGCTCCTGCGTGTGCTGGCATGGCGCCTGCAACAGGCCGGCGAGATTGACCGTGCCATTGTCATCCTTCGCAAGATTCAAAAACTGCGTCCCGAAGAGCCGCAGAGCCACCGCGACCTCGCCCTCGCGCTCGCCGAAGCGGGCAAGACGCCAGAAGCAGTGGAGTTACTGGTGAAAGTCGTCATGGGCGAATGGCAACGATTCGAGGAGATTGAATTGATCGCGTTGGAGGAACTCAACGCCCTTCTCGCGCGCACCGGGGCCGCCCCACCCGCATCGCTTGATCCTCGGCTTGTGAAAAATCTCGACGTGGACGTCCGCATCGTGATGTCGTGGGATGCCGATCTCACTGACGTTGACCTGCACGTCGTCGAACCGAGCGGCGAGGAAGCCGCCTACAACCACAACCGCACCACGATCGGCGGCCTTGTCTCGAAGGATTTCACCCAGGGTTACGGCCCCGAAGAGTACTTGGTCCGCCGCGCGATACCCGGCCCCTACAAAATCTTTGCACACTACTACGGCTCCCGACAACAAACCGTTATCGGCCCCTGCACAATCACCGCAACCGTATTCACCGATTTCGGTCGGCCGGACCAGAAGAAACAAGTGCTCACGCTCCGACTCGACAAGCCGCACGAGAAAGCCGACCTCGGCGAAATCCGCATCGGCGACCACGGCAAACCCATCCCGATGATCAAGAGCGATAAACCCATCGAGCCGTCCGCCTCGCCGACCGTAGCGGGACGCGACGTCTTCCGAGCCATTCAAGCGGGACAGCGCGGTGAGGATGTAAAACGGCTTGTCGGCGAACCGCAGGCCCGACAGGGCACGCTCTGGATCTACCGCCATGGTGACCGCACCTATCACATCCTGATGTCGGATACCGAGCGGGTTCGATCCGTCACCGAAATCCTTCCCGGCGGCGCCGAAATGATCCTGGCACAATAACGCGCCGTTAGCATCGTTTACCGAGCGCCTCAAACTGCCCGTCGGGCAAATCTAAGGGGATCACTCACAACACAATCGGGTGATACCCGATTTACAACAACACGTTCTTTCTCATAGCCTCTTTCACAAGAATCAGCCTCGTCGAGGCAACCGGTTTGATTTCACCGACACGGCTGCAAGGCGAAAAAGGGGATACAACATGAAGACGATTTTGGCTTTGACTGTTGCCGTAATCATGATGGGAGTCGGCGATCCCTCCTCTCCGCAGGCATTGGAAACCCGCTCGGCATCCGAGTTGGAACGAGAACGTCGCCACGACGAACAGATGTGGCAACTAATGCGTCTAATGCTCATGGAATTCGGATACTCCAACAAGGTCGCCGCGCTGGACAACGCATGGCAGAAAACGATGACACCCCAACAGTGGGCCGCTCTCGATTGGCCAAAACCAACCGCCGTGTCTCCCAGTCCCGCCGCGCAACGAGTCGCCGCCCGCTGCGCGGCAGTCACCAATACGGATTTCGCGGTTGTTTTCCAGTCGGCCTGCCGCGAAACCAATGACGCGCATGCTGTCGTGATGGGGCTGCTGGCATGGACGCAAAACGGCGGTCATCCCTCCCTGCAGGGCCGCAGCGATCTTGCCCTGCATTTTATCTACGCTGCCGCGGCGGAGTTGGCCGGCCTCGGTCGAGCGGCTGCCGTCATCAAAGAACAACTTGACCAATCCCACGGCAAGCCGTTTGATCTGGATGATCTTGCTGCCGGTTTTGCCGGTGCGCAATGGGTACAACAGGCCCGACAGTCCCCTCAGTGGTTGCAACAGTGGGCGTCGGGAAAGAAAACCCTTCACAAGAACTTACCGTCGTTTCAATATGGAATCGCTCGCCATTCACCCCAGATGTTGGAACGGATTCAGCAGGACATTCAAACCGCTTTCATTCGTGAATCGCTTGTTACGCCGCAGTAATTCGGCGCGAATGCCTGTCAGGCAACATTCAGAAAACTCCCTACAAAGAAATCAGGGATACCCTGATTTACGAAAACAGGGGTTTCTTCTAGTAATAGCACCTGTTATGAAGCGGTTTGACTCATTCGAAAATCGCGAGGAGTGGTATCCTCCGTTGCCATCCCAAACATGGGAACTTCGTCCACGACATGAGTTCCTGTGGGAACAACGATTTCTGATTGCGGGATTGCTGGTACTGGCAACCGTGACCGTTGGAGTGTTGTTGCTGCTGCGTCAGGGGCTGTGACCGATGAAAACATCCAGAACAACCAGTGATCCTGCACCAGTCAGCACGGATTCAGAAAATATCATCCCCGGCGCAGAAGCTTCTGACGCCGAGGCAGGTGCCGTGGAAACGTCTTCGTGGCCGTTGCAAACTCTCAGCCAGAGAGAATGTGAAGTACTACGGCACATTGGTGACGGCAAAAGCATTCGGAAAACCGCTGCAGCAATGCAGTTAAGCCCGAAAACCATTGAAACGTATTGTGATCGCATCAAACGCAAACTCGGATTGCGATCTGGAAAAGAGTTGCGTCACCTGGCAGTTCTCAGTCGCGTCTTGGATCGGACTCTTCTGGCCAACGCGCTCGCCCAAACCACCGCCTATCGGGAAACCACGCCGCAAACCATTGCGGTAGCGGTAACCATTCCCCCGCCCAGTTCCATTTCGATAGCGTCGAAAAAATGAGTTGTCAGTAGGTTTGATCAAACGTGGTGGGCAGAGTGCTATCTTATAGGACATGCTTCCAGCTCGTTCACCAACGGAAGTGTCTCCGACATCCTACCCGCCACATGAAATTGGGCAAGCTGGAAGCTGTTCCCACCTTGAACTATCACTACGGATTACACCTGTTGCCAGTGTTCTGCTGAACTTGCGCCGTTTATTGTTCGGAATGGACCGCGCATCTCATTCCTGCCTGGCATCTGTGGCTGGCATAAACTGTAACCCTCGTTTGTTTTGGATTTCTTGTGCTTTCACGATTCTCCACGAGGGACACGACAGAGTGATGTTTGTTTCGTCTCTATGGCAAGAGGCGTTAGGGTGATGTCTTTGAGGGCAAAACCGTGTGTCGGTTTGGCGAAGTGAAGCGTGTTCTTGCCCCGCGCTAACGTGATTTCTGCCGGTTTGGTTTGTTCCCATTGGCCGCATGTGAACGGGATAACCACGACAATGGAGGTTTTGGAATCGTTTAGGGTCAGATGGATCTGCTCCTCGTCGTGGACGTTGACCACGCGCGCCGTAAGCGCATACCTACCGGGATGCGGTGTCTCGATGTCGCAGGTGAATGTTCCGCCGCAAACTGCCTGAAGCCCGTCCGGGAAACTTTTCATCAGTTGCACGGAACCGGCGCAGGCCGCCGCGGGGATGGTGATGACGCCGTTCGGGGCAATGCGAATCGTTTTGTCGGCGTCCGTCACAGTAGCTTTCACGATGGGCATGGTCTTGGTGGCCTCTGATTCGTTGGCCTCGGCAAGCTCCTGGCCAAGCGCGTCGAGATGAGATGGTTTGGTCGCGGCGACGATAGCCTTTTTTTGGAAGAGGGCCAACATATTCCACAGGCCACCGGTATTGTCTTTCATGCTGTCGTATTTTTGCTCGCCGAGGGCGGCGCCGATCCATTGGGCGCGCAGGACTTTCTGGTAATCCTGCGGAGATTTTCGAGCTTGGGTTTCCAATAGGAAATCCGATCCCGATCGTCCTTCAAACCAACTGTGTTGCCAGTTGGCACCGAGGTTGACCACCCAGCCCGACGGTGTCCAGCGACCGAGCGCGGCGTGAGCTTTCTGAGTAACGCCCCAAACCGGAAGGCCGAATGCTCGAACGATGAACCGCCCGAAAAACGCGCGACGTCCGCAGAGGCCACCGTTTTTGAGCACGTTTTGGTAGAACTCCAACGAGTCGGTGTCTTTGTACTCGTGGGAATGTCGGTAGGCAACATCGGTTCGGACGATTCCCGAATAGCGCCAGCCGTAGTCGGGGTTGCGAACGTGATCGGGACGGTAGTTGCGAAGCATTTGGCGTCCCCATGCCAGCACGTGATCCGGAGCGTCGGCGTTGGTGATGTACCGGCATTCCCAAGCGGTCATCTTGGGGAAGGCCGGGTCCAGTTCGCCGTCGAAGTAGGCTTTTTCGTAGTGTAGGTATCGTTTCACGGGGTCCACGACAGGCGGCGCGCCGGGCTGGTCGGCGCGGTTTCGTTGTGCAATCGGGACGGCGTGTTCGAGGCTTGTTCCCAGCGCCAGCCGTTGCAGGATGCCGTTTTTGGCATGCGGAGTGTTCTTTTGGATGGCGGTGTAGATTTGCATTCCCGGGCCGTACTTGCCGGCTTTGGCGCCACCGGCTTCGAGCATCTGTTTCATCAGGACGGGGTCGGCGAGGAGTTGTTCCACCAGCGATTCCTGTTCCCTGCCCTGTTGGGCAAACTCGGCCAGACCGCGCGGCGTTGCCTCGGTCAACACAACACATTTGACGAGGGCCGTGTCGAGCTTGTCGTTGGAGAGGAATGGTTCCAGATCAGTCAGGAGGGCTTGGGCGGCATTGAACTCGTTGGTTTGCGCTCGGGCAAGTGCGGCCTGTGCCTTTTGATCGGCCAGTATCAATTTCGGCTCGTCGTTTTTCAGTTTTTCCCAGGCTTCCTGGCGTTCTTTGAGGGCTTTGATGCCGTCTTCCTTGTTCGCCTGCCATTTGGCCAGTTCTTTTTGCGCCGCGACACGTTCGGGGTTTGTAGTCGCGTTTTTCAGAGCTGCCTGCGCGGCGGCGATCCCCTTCTCGGCGCCGGCGATCCACTTGTTTTTCGCGTGTTCGACCAGTGCTTTGGCGCTCTGAAGCTTCTCCAGGGAACGTTTTGCCGAGTTTGCGTCGGCGGTGGCTTTTTTGACCATTTCCCGTGCCTCTTGAAAAGCGGCTTTTTTGCGTTCATCCATGGGAGGCAGGGCCTTTTGAATTTCCGCCTGCAAATCCGACAACATGGCGGCATAGCGGGCTTGGAGTTTTTCGCCCGCGGGCGTCAACGTCACACTGTCGGTTTTGGGGGCGGCGGTTATGTTGCCGGGGATGAGCGCGACACAAACCACAGTGAAAGCGACCAGGAGGAAGCGATTCATAGAGATTTCGTTATTTTTCATTTTTCAGTAACTCGATCATGGCTTTGCCCATTGCTTCGCCGACATCCATATAGACTTCCGCGTTGCCGCCGTAGTGGCTGTTGCCGCTGCCGCCCTGGGCCATGGGATGCGTATAAACAGTGGCGACATTGCCTTTGAATTCGGGATGCTTGCCACTGTTGCCGTCCACGGCGAGCTGGGCCTCCAGGATTTTGCCGCCGTTGCCGCCACTGCCCTTGGCGGTTTCGCCGAGGGTGGCGAGAACGAATTTCGCGTTGGGCGCGTTGAAATCGTTGCGCAACTGTTTGATGAACCGGACGAGGTTCTCTTCATATTTGGCGGCGTGCACGGGGTTGCCGCAGTCTTTTTCGCCCTGCCAGAAGAAGAATCCAGCGATTTCGTAGCCGGTCGCGCCGGGGTAGTATTTGTCGAGCTCGGCAAGCACTTTTTTGGCGTGGGCAACATCGTCGTCGTATTGTTTGCCGGCGTACCAATCAATGGGTTTACCGGTCTTCTTGTCGAGCCAGGGCGGCGGTTCGGTTGCCGTGCCCTTGGACGGGTCCAGGTCCCACGAATCTGGTCTGTCCTTGTAACCGGCAAAAACCTTTGTGACTTTCTGCCCGTTGCGTTCCGTGACTTCCGCCAGGTAGCGTTCGCTGCCCGGCGGCAACAGGTCCCAGCCGAGGCTGCGATTGCCAATACAACTTTTGAGGATCATCACCGGCGCGTCAATCGCGTCGCCCACCACGTGCGCGATGCCGAATTCGGGGCCGATGGTTTTGCAGGTTTTGACGGTCATCCACTCGTTGTTGAACTGCTGCATACCGCCGCCGCGGCCGGACATGACGCGAACGTAGCGAACGTCCTTGCGTTCGGCCCAGTTGCCCGTTTCATCCAACAGATAGGGGTATTTCTTTTTCACTTTGACAGCGTGTTCGAGGGATTTTTCGCCGCCGGTAATTTTGCCCAAGCCCACCATGTTGGACTGACCGAGTAAGATGAACACCTTAACCTTTGGAGCCGGGGCGGGCGTTTTTTCTGCGGTGGTGGCGGTCGTGAGTCCGATGGCGATGGCGGTCGCAGCCAGCAGGCAAGAGAGTTTTGGGGTTGGGGTACGTTTCATGGTGTGTTTTTGCTTTCGTTGCCGGACTTTTTGTCGTTGTTATCGGTTTTCCTGCGGTTTGTCAGCGTCAAATGCTTTCGGGGTATGGCGCAGCATCAAGCGGTGTTGTTTCGCAAGCCCGTCGAGCATCATGGTGACCAGGGTGCAGCTCATGCAGTAATCGGGGACTCCCAGCGCTTGGCCGGTGAGGGAATCGTAATGTTCGCTGATGCCGTGTTTGATGGCGTTGGCGATGGTTTTGTCGGCAATGTCGGCGGCGAGGTCGTGGTGGCCGTAAGCGGCCAGGCCGCTGGCGATTTGGTAGTTGGTGGAGGGCCAGACATCGCCGCGCCAAAAGCCGTTGGATTTCCATCGTTTGTCGGTTCGATCCACCGTGGGCACGGGGAGCGGCGTTTGCCAGGCAGGTGACGACAGGACTTCGGCCATGCGCTTGGCCATTGTTTCCGTGGGGACAGCGGCGACGAGGGGAATCCAACTGCCGATGGTTGCGACCGGAATTTTTTTGAGTGAGTCGCGGTGAACGGCCAGAAATGTTCCGGCAGCGTCGTCCCACATGTGGTCGCGCATGGCTTGGACGGCTTTTTCGATTCGTTTGGCACGGCGTTGCGCCATGGGTTTGTTGCCGGTGATTTCCGCCAGGCGGGTCAGGCTGCGTTCGGCGAGAATCAGGTAGGCGGTGTTGCCGGGCACGCAGATGTCGCCGTACCAAGGGCCTTCGTTGGGCCCCTGGCGTCGGGGGTGAACGGTCATTCGCATGGTGTCGAGGTTGCATTCGTAATCGAATGTTTCCCACCTGGCGTGTTGGAGTACGCCGCTGTAAGCGCCGAGGGTGATCAGTCCGTTGTCGTGCAGGTCGCGTTCGCGCCAGAACCAGTCGTGGAATCGTTCGAGGCGATCGAGGGATTGCGCGAGCAGTTCCTTATCGTGATTGCGCTGATAGACCCGCTCCACACCCCAGGCCAAAATGGGGATTTGCGAGAACTGGCGTTCTGCTTGCGGAGCGGTTTTGATGGCGACGGTGATCATGTCGTGGGCGTAGTCGGGCATTTTCTTGTTCCAACAGTCCTGGAAATCCCAGTAGTTCTGGAAGATGTCGCGGATGATCTGTTTCTGGTCCGGCAAGAGGCTCAGCAGGTCCACGACGAACATGGTGTCCCAAATCCATTGGCCCTGGTAGTACGGACCGCCGGGTTGAACCCAGGTGTGCCGCAAAGGGGCGATTGGCGGACGCAGTTTGTCCAGAATGCACTTGTCGAAGACGCGTTGGGTGAGCGCCAGAACCGCGGCGTTGTCCGAGTCAAAAAAGTCGCGGATGTCCACGCTTTTGAATTCGGCGGCCTGAAGCAGTTTCCCGAACCGGGACGACAGCGCGAGGGTGGCGCCGGTGGTTTTGAGGAATTGGCGTCGGTTCATGGAGGCGAACTTGGAAGCAGTTTTTTTAGCAGTGCACCGTCCAATTCGTGTGCTGGGGCGAAGGACGTGGAATCAACATAACGCAAGAGGCTGCGCATCAGTTGCCGCGCTTCGGGATGAGACTGAAGCGACGGCAGATCGCTGGTACAAACGAGCAATCGGCCCGGACCGACTCTGGTTTCGAAAAGCAGCCCCAGTTTGTGATTGCGAGCGAAGTTATCAATGACATGGACAATGGGGCGATAATCCGCCGGGGTGTCGTCGAGAATGACGGGGCGGGAGTTTTTCACGATGCGCCACCATTGCCAGTTGCTGTGAAACTCCGTGGGGAACTCGGCCAGCGCGGGGTGTTTCGGATCGCAGAGGAACCCCTGCGTGCCCGGCGGCGGCTCGATGTGTCGCGCAAGGGCGGCTTTTGCGAACATTGGCCAGCTCCAGAAGTCGGTGGCGAACGCGCCTTTCACGCTGTGCCGGAGTTCGTCATGACGGGGAAACAACAGTACCTTGCCGCCGCCGTGCAGATGTTGTTGCGCTGTGGTATGAAGACGGTCGGCGACGAGGACGTTGGCGGGTGAGCGGGTGTCAACGGTCGGCGGATAGACCCAGAGGTTGTATTGGTTGAGGTACGTTGTTCCCTCAATGGCCAGCGTGACGATCAACTTTTTCGGCGCCGGAACGGAGGTCAGCGGAACGCGCAGTCGTCCGACGGGAAACACCTCACCCTGTTTGATTGTAATCGGCCCCAGGGTGCCGGAGGCCATTGCGGGAGATTCGGGTTCGCCGAGGCTCCAGCGCAGCCGGGCATTCGGAATATCGGTGGCGCCATAGTGGGCGATTTTGATCTCGCCGCTGAAGGTTTCGTCGGTGGTCCACGTATATTTTTCCATCAAAAGCAGCGGCACGGTTTCGCAACAGAAGCGCCGCCATTGTTCGGGTGTGGCGATGCCCTTTGATTCCATGAACACGTTCAGCATCCCCACCAACGCGGTTCCCTGTCCGGGGAAATCCTGGATGTCGAGCCATTGAAAGCCCGCGAGGCCGGGCGTGCGCAAGGCAGCCTCGATGTCCTCGCGCTGGCAGATGGCGGCCAACGCTCCGGAGGCGCGCATGAAATCGTGGGAAAGATCCAACATGTTCGCCTCCTTCAATCGTTGCTGGAAAATTTCCAGGTTCCGCGCCTTGAGCACACCGGTGTATTGGGGGATTTCGCGAAAGTCCGGGGCCACTTGAAACTCGGCGATTTCGTGGCTGATGACCGGCACGGGCACGTCTTTGATCGAATCGCGATAATCAACCAATGTTGATGGCGGACGGCTGTCAATGTGACCACCGGAAAAGTCGGCGATGAAATACGCGCCGCGCACAGGCCGGTTTTTTCCCGTCTTGTGCGTGATCCAAAAATCGTCTCCTTCGGCGAGACTGGGTGCCCAGTGCATGTTGTTGGAGCCTTGCGCAAAGAGGTGGCGCGGATCCCACTGGCGGAATCTGGCGACCAGTTCATACATCGCCGGGTTTCGGCCAAGTTCGTTACCGAGCGTAAACATGACAAAGGAGGGGTGATTGCCGAAATGTCGGAAAATCAATTCACCCTCACGCAGCGCGTAGTCGTAGAGCGAGGCGTTGGGGTCGGAGCCAGGCACGTCAAGATAGTCAATGTTCCGCTGGCGTGCCTCCGTGTTTTCCGGCGCCTTGAACGCGCTGCGTTTGTTCGGCAGTTCAACCTGAAAATACATGCCCAGTTCATCGGCCACCGCAAACGCCGCTTCGGGCGGGCACCACGAATGAAACCGGACATGATTCAATCCCCATTCCTTGAGAATGCCAAGCACCCGCCGCCAGCCGTCTTTGTCCATCGGCGGATATCCGGTCAACGGATAATTGGCGCAATCCACACGACCGCGCAGGAAAACCGTCCGGCCATTGATTCTGAGACGTTGTCCATCCCGCTTGAAATCGCGCATCCCAAAGCGGACCACCCGTCGGTCGGCAAAAGATCGCCCGCCGGCGTTGGCCGCCAATCGCAATTCCAGCCGCAGCAGAGAGGGCTGGAACTCGTCCCACAGCGGCACCGTCTCGCCCGGCCGGTAGAGGAACTCGACCACGCTGCGCGTGTCTGCAACCCGCGCTTCAACCGATTGCGCAGGAAACTCTGCCGCCGCGGTGACATTGTCGCTGCGGCAATTGACGGAAAGATTGACGGTGGCTGGTTGTCCGGTGATGTTGCCCATCACCACCCGCACGTGGACCTGCTTCCGAGCCGCATCGGGATAAACCTGTGCGTCCTCGATCCAGACCGGATCGGTGGCGCGCAAATCCAACCGACCAATGATACCATTCCAATTCGACTGGGTCCGCTCATCCACGGCGTGAGCCGCGCCGACAGGAGGCAATGTGGCGTTGTCCACCAAAACGGTGATCACATGACGGCCCGGCGTCAACGCGCCGGTCAGGTCGAAAATCTGCGGAGCACTGAGGGTATCTTCCGCCCCGCAATCCCGTTCATCCACCCAGACTCTCGTCGTTTTGCTTCGTTCCAGTCGCAGAACAATCCGCTTCCCCTTCCACGATTCGGGGATGACCACGTCGCGCTGATACCAGGCCGCTCCTTTCCAGTACCAGACCCGCGAAAGCCGATCAATGGCTCGTTCATCCTTGAAAATCCCTTTCCGGTTGGTATCGGTCGTGCCGGGCAGGATCACCGAATCGTCCAGCTTTTCGGCGAACCATTTCTTCTCGACACCAACATTCTCGGGATCAAGACGGAACCGCCAAGCACCATCAAGCGAGATCGAATCCTCCTGCGAATCAACAGAAGCGCTGGCTACGGTCGTTGCGCTCGCCAGAACCATCAGAAACAACAGCACGCAGCCCATACAGAACGGTCGCGTTCTGTCAATGCAACCGGCGATTTTCAGTTTTTTCAGGAAGTCCCATTGCAACATCCGGGTTTGTTGGCGCCTTTCCACCTCCCCCGGTTCGAGAGGAAAGCTTTCCCCGGTCTTCGATTGTACAACGTTCATGTTCTATTCGACGAACGGCGGAGTTTTTCTTCAACGCGAAACGTCCAACTCCTGACGGGTCGCAATGGGGACATAGCCAATTTCCAAGCCGGGCGGCGGCGTGACAATCAAGGCCGGGTCCAAATGCGCGAGCGTGCCGACATCGGGCGGAGGCAGATAGTTGCGGTCCTTGGTCCAGGCGCGATGAAGCAATTCCACGCGCTTCTGCACGACTTCGCGCTCCTCTGGCGTGAGATCGGCGTTGAGCATCGCGGGCTGATCCGCAAACCGATACCAGTAATATGTCACCACGCTGCCGTCGCCGAGACGCGCCCGAAACGGCCCGGCCACGGGACCGGGTTTTTTCCAGCAACTTGTGGGGGCGTCCGGCGTCGTGCGAGGTTCCTGCGGTTTTTCTTTCGGGGTTTCGAACCGGTATTGCGTCAGGCCGAGTTCCGTCGGCACGTCCTTCGGCGAGACGACAGTCCACTGAGGTTTCTTGCCGGTTGTGTCGAGGCGGTAGTACTCAGGCAGAGTGACAAGCGAACCGTGCTTGCGGGTCAATTGTTCGTTCCAACGGTAGCCAAACGTGACGGGATTCGGCGTGAAGGATGTGGCAAAGGATTTCCACGCAAGGGGTGCTTTCTCCTCGCGCGGCGTTCGGGGCGGATAGATGCTCCAATTGGAACCGCCGCCCTGCCGGAATGTGTGCACGACGGACGCCTCGGCCTTGATCTGGCCGGTAGCTGGAGCGCCGCCGTCGAACCAGCGTTTCACGTCGTCCCAAAGCGCCGCTTTCTTGTAGGCGGTCAGACGGTGAATCAAGACCGAGTAGCCATCAGGGCCGACGGGAAATGAAGTCGGCGAGAGGCGGGCGTACACCTGACCGGTTGCGCTCGTGCAGATGATGGCCGGTATGTGTTGCGTTTCCATCTGGATTGCTTTGTTCGGCCCGGCAGGACGCGAATCCAACATCAGCCCGGCCCATTCTGGGTTCTCGATGGTCGCCTGCGACCAGAAAAACGGCGTGAAGAAAGCTACCGGGCCTTTGAAGTTGGCTGTGTTGAGGAACAGTGTCCAACAATGGTTGCCGGTCGGTACGTTCTTGTCGGCCGTGGTGGTTTTCGGATTGGTGAGCGGCAGCGGGAGATAGCCGTAACCGAAGAGTTCACCGCACGTGCCCTGTTTCAAGTTCAGGCCGTCGAGTGGGAACAACAGCCACGGGCTGAGTTGGGCGACACCGTATTGGCCGCGGGGTTTTTCCCACGTGCCTGCGCCGTAGCCGGGGCCGTTGGCGATCCACCGGAAGTTCGGCGCCACGCCGCCCATAATGAATTTCGGCGTGATGGTTGGGAAATGCGTGTCGCGCCACCAACCGAGGCCGCCTTCGATGTCGGTGTAGCATTTCTCGGCGGGTTTCTTGTCCGGTTCCCACTGTGGATGCATCCACGTGCCGCACAACCCGGTTTGAAAGCGATGTCCGGGGTAGATGGCGACGAGCGGCCAGGCCGCCGCATAAAGCGAGAAACCGCCGTTGAACTCTTCCGGCACCCGCTCCGCCGGCACAAAAAGGTACCCGGCCATCTCGGCGTCGTGAATCCGGTTACCGGCTTGCGGCGCGGCCGGAACATTTCCGGCACACAACGCCAGCAGCACGGGGGTGAGGAGGGTGAGGATGTGTTTCCTGTTCATTTCGTTCCTTTATTTGTTGATTCCGGTTGGCAGAGACTTGAGCCAGCCGAGCGTAACGAGAAATTGGTCAACCGCCTTCAGGGTTTGTGTGAGGAACGGTTCACGGTTGAAGAAGCCGTGGCTTTCGCCGTCAAAACCGACCAACTCACAGTGGTTCCCCGCTTTGATCATTTCCGCAGCGAACGCTTCAGTCGTCATATATGGCACCGTCGTGTCTGCCTTGCCATGGAAGATGATGGTGGGCGGGGCACCTTTGTAAATATGGTGCGCTGGGGAGATGTTCTCCGGCTTGGTGCCATAGTGTTTCTCGGTGGCCTTCTTGCCTATGTCTCCAAAATTGTAGCCCTCCATCGGCGCCAGCACAAGAGCTGGATTGAACAGCACTAACGCCTGGGGCGTCGCGCTGACGGTTTTGTCTTCCGTCGGCTCATCGAACTCGGTGATGAATGCCGTACACGCCGCCAGGTGCCCTCCCGCAGAACCGCCGCCCGCCGCAATCCGGTTGGGGTCAACGCCGAGCTTGGCCGCGTTGGCGCGGACCCAGCGAATCGCCAAACGCGCATCCGCGACGCACTCGACTGGCTTGACGTGCTGCCGTGTCCAGACCCGGTAATCCGCCGTGATCGCCACCATGCCGCGTCCGGCTAGATACCGGCATTGTTTCTCGAACTGCTGCGGCGATCCGGTGCGCCAGCCACCACCGAAAAAAAAAGACAATCGCCGGCGCATTGGACACCGCCGTTGGTGCGAAGATGTAGAGGTTGAGCTTCGTTTTGCCGACAGTCTTGTACGTCTCGACGCGCGCACCGTTCATTTGTGGCGGATACTCGACCGCGCGCCGTGTGGACGGGGACGCAATGACCTGACTGACGAGTAACAAACAGGCAGAGAAGATAAGAAAACTTACGGTAACGATTCTACGAAATCTTGTTGAGAGTTTGGGTTCGCTCATGGCGACTCCTGCATTGGTTGGTGTCATTGTTTTGCCTTCTTTTCTTGCTTCTGTTGGCTTCACTTCCTCGACTCTGTGACGGTACATTGTTCCACGTCATACACCGCCCGGAAGGGCGCCGGCGTAGATATTCGGGTCTCAGAATTTCGATTTCATAAACGGACCGTCATACACGAGAGCGGGACTGACATAGATCACTGTGATTCATCGAGTGATGGGTTTCTTGAAGATCCCTTGAATCTGAAGACCCGCTAAACGGGCCATTGTGCCCTGGCGGGCAACGGACCCGCGGATGTTGCCATTCGCATCGGCGGGCACATCTTTGAATCCCCCATCGGTCAATCTTGTGACCCCGTTGAAGGTGACTTTGGCGGGATAAGCAGGGTCCGATCCAAACAGCACTAAGTCATATCGGTTGCCCGGAATCAGGCCGCTGACCGTGATGCTGGCCGAGGTGCCGGTTGTGGTATCCAATTGGATGCCGTCGCCTCTCAACGGATCTGGCACGGTGGTCCAATTGCCAAATGAAAACGACTCGCCGCGCTCCTCTCCAATGGTGACTTTGACAGGATTCGTTGTCGCGGAGCCATCCATGGGCACAAGGGCTTGAGAAGTCGCGGATGTGCTCCGTGTGTCTATCGGTCCGGTCACGGTGTTCCAGACTCCACTGCTCAGACCCGTATAAAAACAAAAACCGCCGGCAACGTCCCCGGACTTCCTGCCTTGGGATTTGCCGGCAGGCTCGAAGTCAACGGCGATCACTTTGGAAACGCGATCAAATACCGTGAGGTAGATGGTGAAGGTGGCATCTTTGGCGGAGCCAGTGAGAGAGGTCCAAACCAGCTCGCCCGTATCGCGATAGTGATCTGCATCAAATCCATGCACGTCGGCCGGTGCCGGGATCGTGGCCATGTTACGACTGTTAGGATTCCAGAAACGCGTAAACCCCTTCCCATCGTCGTTTCCAGTGATCTGCACGCCACTGGGATCGATTGCCGCCCCAGAGAAAGCAAAATCGTGGTGGTCAACCCAATGCCCGTTTTCCAGACGAAAGTGGTGATTGCCAGTCGAATAACTCTTCACCGAAATCATAGGCCGATCGGCCTTGTCCAAGCTAATCGTCCCGTGACGATTGAGCCAATTATACTTAGGGTCCTGCATCTCCTCGATGATGATTTCGCCTTGATTGGCCTTGGGACCCGAACTGGCACGGATCGGAAATTGAACGGGTGTCCCATCTGTCCGGTGCACCGTCTTGCCGCCGTCATCGGAGTAAACGTAGAGAATGTGGGTCCCATTGGCAGCAGGATGAGGGCCGAACGTGTCTTTGTCGAGCATACCGATCGAGATGTGCATGCGGTTGTTGCTGTCCCAGCACGGATAGAAAGCGGATCCCGCGAATCCACCTTTTTTGGTAGAACCGCTGTATGCCCGGGCAGGTGTCCATGCAAAACAGATTTCTCCTCCCTTGATGGGTTTGGGGCCGCCAAGCGGAGTCCATAGTTTCGTGGTTTCGTCGTAAGAACACAATGGAAGGAATGAAGAAGACTGCTGCGCACTCCAGAACAATTGGCCCTTACGATCTTTCCAGAAATGCGGGAACGTGGTGTGCTCGGAAACGGGGCATCTCAGCGGTGTGCCGGGGGGCTTGTCCTCCCACTCGAATTGAGTAAAAGAGGAGATATCCTCGGGCTTGTTGGAACGCCAATAGCCCATATCCTTACGAGTGCGGTTGTCGCCAGTCACATGGATGTAACCGGCACGATCAACAGCAATGTCCCAATCCTGATGATTATCTCCGGATAGCTTGTAGCCTCTCGTTTCTGGATTGGCGCCGGCGACCAGCGGCTGGATCGCCGCCGGCGAACCGTCGAGGGGAACTTTGGCGACCATCATTCTTTCGTCACCCTGTCGCGCGTAAACCGTATAGACATTCCCCTTATAAACCGCAATCCTGCAGCGATTGGCGTTCCTACGGATGGAAGCTGTGGTGAAAAGTTTGCGGGTTGTGTAGGTTTGACTAGCGAGCGAGAACGGTTCATCAACCGGGCCTGTGGAGGCAGCCACACGTTCCGGCGGGACTGAAACTGGCTCGGCAGCATGGCTGATGCCGCCCGCTGCCAGCAAACTCGCTGATACAATGATGGTGCCCAGTCCGGCCCATTGTTTACTTGTTGTCCTCATCGTTTGGTTCTCCTCACTCTGTTACTGTTACGTAAATATGTTTTGGTTGATCATTTCGAGTTGTTGGTTTCGGTGACGGTGCATTTCTCCATGTCATAGACAGCCCGGAACGGCCCGGCGCCGGCGTAGATCTTCGGGTCATCCCACCGTGCCTTCAGGAACGGGCTGTCAAAAAGCATTGCCGGCTGGAGGTCCGGGGTCTTTCCATCCACCCGTGGCAAAATGAGCGGAATGGCTTTCTGGTCGTAATTCCAGATGATAGCCGGGCCGCCCGCCATCTGGTATTTAAACTCGGAGGCCTTGGCGTTGATCGTGATCCTGCTGGCAAGAACCGCCTTTTGGAATTTCTCAAACGACCCGAATTGCGCTGGGTCGCCTGCCTGAATGATGATGGGCAGGAAATCCCGCTCCGGTGAGGCGACTTTGATCGCTGGCTTGTCCTTTTGGCTCCAGTGCGGCGGGATTTCACTCCAGCTATATTTCCCCGCTCCTGAAGGCTCCTGAGGATCGACGAACCGCACCGCTGCATAGCCGCTCCCGGCCTCGGCGAAAATCCAACCTTCGCGTTCCGTGATTTTCAGGTTCGCAGTGAAGCACGCTTCCATGCGATCAACAAATCGGGATTTGAGGAGTTTCTGCACGATCATTGTGCCGTCGCTCTGCACGCTCCACTGCTCAGTAGAGGGCCGACCGCTACCCGATTTGTGAGGAATTACCTTGGGGTTCGGAAAAACGGCCTCGTTGCTCTGGAAAATCAAGCTGCTGGTGCGCTGTTGGTCGGAGGTGGGGTGATAGACCAGATTCGGATCACGAAGCGCGGTCCCCATCAGGTAGCCCGTCGTCCGGTAGGCGTAGGAAATCAGATGCGAGTTGTGGAGGAAATTCGGTCCGGGCGGCGCATTTTCACCAGGAACCCGGTTGTAGATGTGATACGGCTTGATCGCGCCTTTGGCATTTCGCAACGCGATGGCGACCGCCGGGGCCTGATAATCGCTCAGGAGGAAACCCGGCCCGACCGGTGGTCCTGCAACCAGCGTATCATCGCCAAAAACCAGGTTCTTGAACTTGCTTGTGTCAGGAGCTAGCGGACCCGTCCGGCTCCTGGCGCCGCCGCGCAGCCCATTGACGCTGATCTGCTCATCTTCGATCAGCGCCAGATCGAGAAACATCTTGGCGCGCTGGCGCACCTCTGGATCGGGTGCCAGCTCATAGAGATCAATCATCACGTCGAAATTGATATGGGCATAGTGACTGCCGGGTTCGATCCACAACCCATTGAGGACGCGATTCTTCAGATAGTCATTCATGCAGTCACGCATGAGGCCGAACCATTCCTCCACGGTCTTGCCGCCGACACTCTTCCCGGCATACGCAGGGTCTTTGCGCAGGGCGGCCAGCGCCAAATAGACGTAGGGTCTGTATCTGATATCCTGATTCTCCGTGCCCCACTGGTGCGCCCACGTGAGAGGGAAGATATTCCACTTGGTTTGAAGATATTTGGACTGTCCAACTTGGTATGGCCCCTCGGGATCAAGAAAGTTGGAAGTGAATTCCCACGCCTCCGCCTTGAGTTTGACCTCGACATCCGCCTCCAAGCGTCCCGGGTATTTGCCGTCATGCCCAAACATCGCCAAGAGACTGACTCCGCGTTCGTCCAATTTTTTCTGATAGTTTCTTATCCAGGCGTTTGCCTCTTTGGCCCGCTCCCCTGTATACAGAGCCGCGATGATACAATCATAGTTAAATGGTATTGAGGCCTTGGCAGGATCCTTCGCCAGTGCCTCCTTCAAACCTTGGGCGCGCATCTCGTTTGAGCGCTTCCTGGTGTCGGCCACAAGGGCGTCCAGTTTGGCGGGATCAACCCCTTCCCGGAACACGAGTTGAAGCTCTCCGACAGCCAGCGGTGTCGCGGCGGTGTCTGGTGGAGGTGCGGGTGTTTGCGCCTGCGAGTGCAGCGTCGAGCACAGCAGCGCAGTAGCGAGGATGGTGGATGTATAGTTCACGGTTGGATTGTATCATTTGTGCCGTCTGTTTCAGTGATGGTCGCTTTTTCGAAATCGTAAATCACCCGTTTACCGCCGAGCGGCCAGGGTTTCGCAATCGTCTTTTCTTTGTCACCGTCGCCACCCGCGTGCCGCACTACCAACGGGGAGCACAGCAAGGCGGCGACATGCGCGAGGGTCTGTTTCATGGTTGTTCCTGTTGTTATCATTTGATCGTAAGTTCCAATCATTGGCATTTCCAAGTGCGTTTGTTTCGAGTGACTGGAACTTTCCGACCATTTCGATTATTCCTGTCTTCATCACCGGATCGTGATCCCAGTGACGAAGATCATGGCATCATTGGGAACGGATTGGTCTTTCTTCGAGCCGCAATACATGCCCCAGCGAAATTGGATTTTGTTGTCCTTCGC